>NZ_FNCH01000022.1 GCF_900100705.1 Pedobacter terrae | reverse complement strand
ACCGCTTCAGCTTTGGTACCTGCAACAATGGCCACAATAGACCCTTTTTTACCCTTGGCGGCCTTATTGGTGATGATGGTGTAGAGCTCGCCATGAGACAGGCTTGTTTCATCAATGGAAAGGTGCCGGCCGAGGTTCTCTGGATACAGCAGCCATTTATCTGCATGGCTTTCTGCTCCCAGGATTTGAATTCGCTTAAATAGTCACGGTAATGCCGCAGAAGTTTTCTTCCATCCACGCCATAAAATTTACTGACCGTATAGATATCATTCAGGGCTGTATCGATTGATTTCTTTTAAAAGCTGCGAATTCCCCTGTCATCCGCGTTCCTTTTTCTACCAAAGTCCAGTTCCGGTAAATCACCTCATTGCTCTGGGTATCAATCCACCTTCGCCGTTTGATATGGTAAAAAACATTATGGCCACGTATAGGAAAATCCTGAACGGTAATTTCAGGAAAGAAACCCTTTGAATGCACTTTGGGAGAGGTAAGCTCGGACTGGAGATTGTTGATTTCCTCAAGATGGATATGAAAGGTGTCAGGATCTTCTACAACACCGGTAATGGTAAATTCGATAATATAAAATCCGGTAAGAATAAATTGAGTAAGGAGGCTACGGTAGAAGGCATGTAAAATGAAAATAGTAAAAAAAAACAAAGCTATCTGTTTTAATCCTACTCCACAACTTTTGGTATTGATCCCACAATAGCTTATCTTTTGGAACATTTACCTCTAAGCATAGGCCTTGGAGTTTGGAAGCTGTATTTTCGTGTGGATCTTTAGAGACTGATGCAATCCGCTTGTAACGTTTTATCAAAGGTCAGAAAAGCCGGAAGTTAGTTGAACGTATTGTTCATGGAGAAACGCTGATTGGAGTTTTGGCTCAGCTGGTTAGAGTCCCGCAAGTGCGGGATTAATCAGAGGGTCGCTGGTTCGAGCCCAGCAGAGGGAGCAAAAGCCGCAACGAAAGTTGTGGCTTTTTTTATTTAAAGTCCATTTTGGACTAAAAATTTATTATAATCCCTATCAAGTAAAGGGATCAAGGTTAGCTATAAATTAGCTACGAAGCAAAAGAAAGAGGCAGTTCTAATTAACGCTATATAAAACTGAACGCCACATGGTCTAGCCCCAGATCATGCGGCGTTAATGTGTAATCGAAAACCTTAAATTTGAATATCAAAAAAGCCGATTTATTTGTTCTCACCGTCCATTGTTATTTTCTGAACCTCGCTCTGTCATGGCTGTGGCGGGCAGAAAGTACTTACATCACCATTTGGGTTATTTAATCCTAATTGGCAATGAGGTGGAAGGTAAGCCATCGGCTGTTGCTGTTATCGTTACTGTACCCGGTTTGTTTTTAGCGCCAATAATGGCCAGGGCCAGACCATTGAATGCTTTACGATGATCGGCTTTGAACGATTCGTGGCTGGTTTGGCTTCCATTATCAACACCTGCCAGGAAGCTATCGGCTCCTGATAGTTTGAATTTTACATCATTATCAGCATTAGGCACCATTATGCCATTCTTATCTACAATTTTAACCGTGATGAAAGAAAGATCATGATCGTTTGAACGTATGGTGCTCCTGTCTGCGCTTAATTGTATCCTGGCTGGCGCACCCGCTGTTTTAACTTCGGTAGTTTTCACCACTTTGCCGTTTTTGCGCGATACGGCCTTTAAGGTGCCCGGCTCATAATTTACTTTCCAGGCAATGTGTAGACTGTCTCCCTGCTTTGATTTTGTACCTAATGATTTGCCGTTTAAAAATAGTTCAACCTCATCAGCATTACTATAATAGGCCCAAACATCAACTACTTTACCAGGCTGCCAGTTCCAGTGCGGTAATATGTGGAGCACTGTTTTATTGGTCCATTCGCCCTGATACAAATAATAAACATCCTTAGGGAAGCCAGCCAAATCAACTATACCAAAGTATGAACTGCGGGATGGCCATTGGTAAGGCCATGGCTCGCCTATATAATCAAACCCGGTCCATACGAACTGGCCCGACAGAAAAGCATGTTTTTTATATATCTTCAAGGTTTCTTCGTGGGTATGACCCCAGGGTGCCGAAATGTTATCATAAGCATTAACGGTATGATCAGCATTCATTTTCCAACTTACCCTTTTGCCATTCACGACCCCGCCTCCCGGCCACCGTTTAATGGTATCGGGCGAAGTATTGTAGACACCGCGGCTTTCCAGCGCCGAAGCAGTTTCCGTGCCAATGAATTTTTTACCGGGGTAATCCTTCTGAAAATTGGCCAGTTTATCGTTATGGTAATTGTAACCTAAAAGGTCAACAGCGCCCGATTCAACAATCTTATTGCCCGGGCCGGGTTCGTTATTACCTGTTGTGATTGGCCTCGTGGTATCCAGTTCGTGGATAATACCAGCAAGCTCACGGGCTATACGTGTCGCGCTGGTATCTCTTTGCTCCGGTATTTCATTTCCAATACTCCATATCATCACCGAAGGGTGGTTCCTGTCGCGCAGTATCTGATCTGTCAGGTCGCGTTTGTGCCATTCATTAAAGAAAAGATGAGAGTCGAACTGAGGCCTCTTATGAACCTGCCATACGTCAAATGCTTCGTCCATAATAATAAAACCCATGCGGTCTGCAAGGTCTAAAAACGCTGGTGCGGGTGGGTTGTGCGAGGTACGTATTGCATTTACGCCCATTTCCTTTAATATTTTAAACTGCCTTTCCAGTGCGTGCGCATTAAATGCGGTGCCCAGGGCACCCAGGTCGTGATGTTGGCAAACGCCGTTTATTTTCATGTATACACCGTTCAGGCTGAAACCTTTATCTACATCAAAATTGAAATAACGGATACCCAGCGGTGTTTCATACTGATCAACAACAACATTATCCACCAAAATTCTGGTTTGTACTTTATACAGGAATGGTTTGTTAACTGACCATAATACCGGATTATCAACACCGAAATTTTGGCTTACAGTAGTAACCGTATCCTTTAAACTAACATCTGTAAGGGTTTTGCTTGCTACTACTTTACCATTGGCGTAAATGCTGCTGATAATAGTGGCGGGTTTAGCATTGCCTGCCGCATTTTTGATGCTTACGCTCAGGTTAACATCGGCATGGCTGGCGCTTACCTTTGGTGTGGTTACAAAAGTACCCCAATGGTTAACGGCAATTTTGTTAGTGCTGATCAGCCAGACATTGCGGTAAATACCAGAACCTGAATACCAGCGAGAATTTGGTTGTAAAGAATTATCAGCCTTTACAGCTATCACATTTTTACCGCCATAATTTAAATAGGGTGTAAGTTCATATCTGAAACTGATATAACCGTTTGGTCTGTAACCTAAATGATGGCCGTTGATCCACACATCGCTTTTTTGATAAACACCGTCAAAAGCAATATAGATCAGTTTGCCTTTATCCGTTTGCGGGATGGTAAAGGTTTTACGGTACCAGCCTATACCGGCTGGTAAAGCGCCGCCTTCCACAGTTGCCGGGTTTTCTTTTTTAAATTCTCCCTCTATGCTCCAGTCATGAGGTAAATTTAATTTTCGCCAGCTGGCATCATTAAAATCAATATTTTGGCCGTTGGGTACGTCGCCCAGGTTAAACGTCCAGTTTTGATCAAAATCCAAAACCGACCGCCCACTTTGGGCATGTACAATGGCAGATAAACTGATCAGGATAAACAGGTATAGTAATTTTTTCATTTTGGTTAGAAATATTATTAAATGTATCTATAACGTTTATTTATATCAAGTAATTTAGCGTAAATTATGTGTTATATTACATTCACGCCTCTTCACCACCATGTTCCGAGAAATAGAAATGCGGTTCTGCAACGGGGGAAAATACCCTGACTTTAAAAATGATGGTTATGTCACTTTAGATAATTATAAAGCATGGCTTGGCTAGGTCTTAAAGATACCGAAGCCTACCAAAAATTTAAGGAAATGACTGGTGAAACTGATATCAGTCAGGGTTCGAAAATAGCTTTAATACAACAAGCAACAGTTAGCAGATGTAATTAATTTATATACCATGAAATACTTAATCCTCCTAATAATCATATTTTCAATTCGCTTTATAGCAGATGGACAAGAGAAAGAGAATATATATTATAGCCTGAAAAGCGGAAAATATACAAAGACTAACGTGACCAGGTATGTTACCATCAAGACCCGAAGGCTTGACACCGCTTACTCATTTACCTTACCCTGTAATTGTACTCCTAGGACCCTGCTTTTTTATCATAATACCAATCCTGAATCCGGACCCGTGAATGAGAAAATTTACACGATAAGCAAGAAAAATTTTCGACAGATCCGCTTTGTAAATCTTGAAACATTAATAGACATCATCAAAAAAAACGACACCTATTTCAATAAAAAATTTGATCTTTTTCTGGTGGAGCCTGGCGAAATTATAACTGTCTTTCCAGTATTCAAATTCACATCCTTCGGAGATTACGCCGATGATGTAATAGGACCATGATCATAAATTTAAATTTTTAAACGCAGGTTCACATAGTCAAGGGCGTTTTTAAATAGCAAAGGGATCAATCTAATTTGGTGAAAGGAATCACTTTGCTGTGGTTTTTCCAGGTAGCTTTAAACGCGGAACGGGCCGCCATTTTCGCCGAGATCCCCATTATTGCTTGGAATGGTATTTATTGCTACTTTTGAATATGACAGCATTTAGTTTATGACAGTATTTATTCCTGAAAGTGATGAAGATCTTTTAAATGCTTTCAATTCAGGAAATAAACAGGCCTTCGAAATCATTTATGACCGTTACTGGCTGCTGCTCATTCGCCATGCCAACCACATGCTTAATGATGAGGAAGAAGCAAAAGATGTGGTTCAGGAAGTTTTTACCGCCCTGTGGTCGAGGTCTGACAGCCATTCCGCCTATACTAATTTAGCCGCTTTCCTCTATGCAGTTACACGTAACAGAATTTTAAACCGCCTGAAACATTTTAAGATAGAAGCAAAATACTTAGCACAGGCGGAGCATATCATTCAGCACCCTTCACAAATGCCAGACAGCAAAGTTCGGGAACAGGACCTGAAACGTGTGATTGAAGAGGGACTAAACAGCCTGCCACCCAAAATGCGGGAAGTGTTTGAATTAAGCAGGAAACAGCATAAAACACATAAAGAAATTGCTGAACAATTAAATATCTCCGATAAAACCGTAAAAAAGCAAATAAATAATGCTTTGCGTATCCTGAAAAGCAAAATGGGTGATTCATTTAATATTTTCTTAACTTTTTTTTAATTCTGTCTACTACCAACCCCTTCTTTAGTTGTTATCACTGTAATTAGCCACAGTAAGCGCAAACAAAGGATGGAAAATCATCAGAATGAGCACGATAATTTACTTAAAAAGTATCAGCTGGGAATTTGTACCCCAGAAGAGAAGGAAATTGTTGAGTATTTATATATTTTTTCGGCCAATTCCCAAAAAAAAGACGGAAAAGTTATTGAGGATGGCCCGTTTCGCAATGAGATCTGGAAGAGGGTGCTGTTTGTTAACGGCATAAAAGATTTTGAGAAGCAAAATACGGTGCCATCTCCACAAATACAGAGACCTGCGCTGTGGAAAAAAATATCCATTGCGGCAGTTTTATGTATTGCCATTGGTACTGCAATTTTTTATGTAGTAAAAACGCAGCCTAAGCAGCAACAGGTAGTTTATACCAAAGATATTGGTCCCGGAAAAAATAATGCCACACTTACACTCCCTGATGGAAAAGTCATCATACTTTCTGATGCCCGCAATGGTGAGCTGGCAAAAGAACAAGGGGTGGTTATCCGCAAAACCAGCGATGGGCAAATTGTATACGAAGTAGTTGATCAGGGTACAGCCGGTAACAATCAGATCAATACCCTGTCTACTTTACGCGGACAAAATTATGAAGTGCGTTTGCCGGATGGAACCAAAGTGATCCTAAACGCGGCTTCTTCCATCAAATATCCTTCATCCTTCCTCGGGGCACTCAACCGTAAAGTAGAGTTAACAGGGGAAGCATATTTTGAGGTATCAAAAGATAAAGCCCATCCGTTTCTTGTGTACAGTAAAGGACAAACAGTAGAAGTATTGGGGACCCACTTTAATATTTCGGCCTATCCCGAGGATAAACTTTCCAAAACTACACTCCTGGAAGGAAGCGTAAAAATCAATAACCAGTTACTAAAGCCCAGTCAGCAGTTTATACGCTCGGCCACAACAGAACAAATCGTAGCTGTAAACCCTGATGAGGCTGTTGCCTGGACGCAGGGCTACTTTATGTTTAATGATGAACCCCTTGAAAATATTCTGTCAAGAATTGCCCGATGGTACAATGTGGAGATCATTTACAAAAACCAGGAGATTAAGAAGAAGAAGTTCCTGGGTACTATAACCAAGTATGACCAGCTCTCCAAAACCTTAAATCTTCTGGCCAAGACCAAAGATGTATCATTCGAAATCACCGGAAATAAGGTTTTCGTTGATCATTAAAAGGCCAGCAATATCATTAATCAACTAATCACTTAACCAAACCAACCAACATGAATAACCACCATCACGATCCTTAGGAAGGAACCGACGAAAAGGGTTTTTAGCATATTGATCTTTCAAAAACAAAATAGCCAAGGATGGTGGAACATCCCTGGCTGTGTTTTGCTAAAACCTCATCTTATCAGGTAATGAATCAATTCAATTTTAACAGATATCAAATGTATAAAAATTATAATAAGATTTTATGCAGGCCTTTGCGCTGCTTTTATAAAATATTGTTTATCATGAAGTTAACAACTATTATACTCTTAGCAACGTTGCTTCAGGTGAGTGCCACCGGATTCGCCCAAAAGGTTACTTTTGTGCAGAAAAACAGTACGCTCAAAGAAATTTTCGGAGCGATCAGAAAGCAGACAGGTTACGATGTAGTAGCCTCTTCAGATCAGCTTTTTCAAACGGTAAAAATAGATGCAGGTTTCAGGAACGCTCCGCTCGAAAAAGTTTTGGATAAATGCCTGGAAAATCTCCCGTTTAGTTATGCGATAGACGATCATTCGGTGATTATCAGCAGGAAAGAAAAGTCAGTAGCCGAAAAAATTATCAGCTTATTCATCCCTAAGTTAACAGTAAAGGGAGTGGTGAAAGTGCAAGAAAAACCACTCGGGGGAGTATCCATCCTGGTGGAACGTACACGTCAGGTGAGCAGGACAAAAGATGATGGCAGTTTTTCGATCGAAGGGCTCGAAAAGGAAGATGTACTGGTAGTAAGTTACATTGGCTATCAGCAGCAGAAAATACGTGTGGCAGATGTTGATGGGGTAATCAACATTGAACTCAAGCCAAGTACCAATGTCCTTGATGAAGTGCGGGTGCTGGCTTACGGACAAAAAACTTCTCAAAGAACAAATACCGGATCTACAGTTTCTATAGATGCGGCTGTATTGGAAAAAACACCAACTTCAGATCCTATTGCTGCCTTACAGGGCAGGGCCGCAGGCCTGTTGATTACCAATAACAGTGGCTTGCCAGGCGCACAGGTTAGTGTGCAAATAAGAGGAATCAATACATTGAATATGGATGGAAAAGCCAGAATGCCGCTCTATATCGTAGATGGGGTGCCTTTTACTTCAAGCTCTATTGCCACTTTAACCAATATTGGCGTATTTACTAATGGATCGAGTGAAAGTCCATTTAAAAGTATAGATCCCAGTTCAATTGCAAATATAGAGGTCCTTAAAGATGCGGATGCGACGGCGATTTACGGCGCGAGAGGCGCCAATGGAGTGATCCTGATTACGACAAAAAGAGGTAAAGCGGGCCAGATACAGATCGGCGCCGACGTTTATGCTTCTGTTGCTAAAATTCCACATTACATTGATATGCTGAATACGGAACAATATCTTGACATGCGCAGACAGGCTGCAATCAATGATGGGATAGAAATCACCGACGATGCATTTCCTGATTTAACGAAGTGGAGCCAGACGAAATATACCAATTGGCAAAAGGAGTTTTTCGATAAAACGGCGTTAACGCAAAATGCAGAGCTAAATATTACTGGTGGAAGTAATCAGACCCGTTTTTTGCTTGGAGGAGGCTATAGAAATGAGAAAACCGTGTACAATACCAGAGATGGACTAAAAAGTGGGAATATTAGGTTCAATGCCGATCACAATTCAAAGAATAATAAATTAAATCTTGCTTTGACCCTCAGCTATTCAGGTGATAAGAATACCGCTATCGCCCTTGATCCTGTTAGTTTTTACGCCCTGCCTCCCAATTACTCCTTATATAATGAGGATGGTTCTTTAAACTGGGCAGTGCCCAATCCGATTGCCACTTCCTTAAGCAAAATGGAAAACAAATCTAAAAGCGCCATCACCAATTTTGTGGGAAGTTACAAAGTATTGCCTGACCTGACGCTGAAAGCCAGTGTAGGTTATACTGATTTGCGGATCAGGCAAATGTGGTTGACACCTATCGCTGCACAAGACCCTACATCATCTAATCCTCAAGGCTATACCTATTATGCAAATAACAAAAACAACTCATTTACCTTTGAGCCACAGGCAGATTATGTCCTTCACCGTGGAAACAGCACTTTCCGCGCCTTACTTGGTGGTACCTATATTGATAACAGATCTTCAAATTATGCTTTAAATGCTTATGGCTTTACGGATGATGCTTTATTAGGCAATGTTTCTGCAGCCGAAAGGTCTGATACCACACAACTGGAAAGTCAGTATAGGTTTCTTTCTGCCTTTACCCGTATAGGATATGAATACCAGAATGAATTGTTCGTAAATGCAACATTAAGACGTGATGGTTCCTCTCGTTTCGCACCTGGTAAACAGTTCGGTGATTTCTGGTCGCTCGGTGCAGCCTGGATTTTTACAGAACGACCATGGATGAAAAAAGCACTTCCTTTCTTAAGCATGGGTAAACTGAGGGCAAGTTACGGACTTAGTGGTAATGATAATATTGGCGATTACAGTTATTTCGTGAACTACGAAAAAACCTTCAACAAATATCAGGGGACCGGGCTTTTCCCTAAAAACCTTTTCAATAGTGATTATCAATGGGAAGAAAATAAAAAATTCGAAGCCGCATTAGAGCTTGGTTTCCTGAATGATGCGGTGATGCTTACTGTGAATTATTACCGGAACCGTTCAGGTAACCAGCTGGTACTGTATCCTTTGGCTTCGCAAGTTGGAGTATCCGGTGTAAATCAGAATATGGATGCAAAGATCCAGAATAGCGGATGGGAATTTATGTTGAACACTTCGCAGATTAAACACAAAGATTTTAGCTGGACCTCAAGCTTTAATTTAAGCGTTGGAAGAAATAAATTGCTATCGTTCCCCGACCTGGCAAATTCTGCATATAAGGATCAATATGCCATCGGCAAATCCTTATCATTGTTCTGGGGATTCGACTTTCAGAAAATAGATCCTCAAACCGGTAAACCTGTATTCAGGGATGTGGATGGAAATGGCAATATAGAATATCCAAATGATTTTGTACCGTTAAGTAACCTTTTGCCAACATTTTACGGCGGTTTTACTAATAATTTCTCTTATAAGCGATTTGATCTGGATATTTCCCTGAGTTTTAAAAGAAACGAACGAAACAGTATTCTGAATTTGAGCCCCGGCGCTACTTTGAGTAACCAACCTATAGAAGTACTCGACAGATGGCAAAGTCCGGAAAATCCGGGTAGCCGCATCGCTTATACCACGGATGGTGTCCTGATTTACGCTTATAATTCAAGTTTGGCCACTGCCTTTAATAATTCTTACATCAGGCTTTCAAATGTTTCCTTTGGATATAGCTTCTCAGAAAAACAAGCCGGAAAGTTAGGGATGAAAAATTTGCGTGTATACGCAATGGGAAATAATCTGTTTACCCTGACCAACTATCCTGGATTTGATCCGGAAACAGGCATAAGTATGCCTACCCTGCGGTCGTTTACTTTTGGTCTAAAAACAACTTTTTAAAATTATACAATGAAAAATTTGATATACCGCATAGCTTTCCTGCTGATGCTGACTGTGGTTAGCACATCATGTAAAAAAATATTAGAAGTAAAGCCTGAGTTCATCAGAACTACCGAACAAGTATATGCAAATGATAAATCTGCAGATAGTGTAGTGGTTGGTATGTATGCTCAATGGGCAAGCAATAGTGGTTTATTTGATATTCCTATTGCTGGAGGGCTTTCTTCTGATGAATTGAAGCCAGGCGCATCATTAGACGATGATTTCCTGAATATGTACCATAACCGTTTAGATCCTGTCAACTCCTCTACCAAAACCTATTGGGCAGATTATTACAGTGTAATCTATACCGCAAATTCGATTATAGAAGGTGTCACAACTTCGAAAGGCATGACTACTTCAGGGAAACAAAAAGCTATCGGTGAGGCATTATTTATGCGTTCTTTTTGTTATTTCTATCTCGTCAATTTTTTTGGGGATGTTCCATTGGTAACCAGCACAGCTTATAAAGAAACCAAGAGTTTTCCCCGTACACCAGTCGCTAAAGTGTACACACAAATACTGGAAGACCTGCTAAAAGCCGAGAGTTATCTTGGTGATCAATATCCTACCGCTGGTCGTGTGAGGGCAAATAAATGGGTGGTTAAAGCATTGCTTTCCAGAGTATATTTATATACCGGTGACTGGAAAAATGCCAGTCTTAAAGCTTCAGAACTCATTGAAAATCGCAATCAGTATAGCCTTGGTGTGATGGAAGGAACCAGCGCAGATGATGCGGAGATGGATATTTTTCACAGCGATAATAAAGAATCTATCTTTCAGATGTGGAATGAAATTGGGTATGGTTTAGGGGGGCAAACCCTGGGTGATGGTGCTTATGTTGCCGTTGCGGATGAAGGTAATAATAGTCTTATCAATGCTTTTGAAGACGGCGATAAACGCAGATGGAATTATATTAATGAGGAAACCGACGGTTACAGAATCTACAAATATAGATTAGACCTTGAAAATTCAGCATATCAGGAAAATACTGTAGTGTTCAGACTTGCGGAGCAGTACCTGATCCGTGCAGAAGCCTTAGCAAAACTTGGACAACCTGATGCTGCAGTTGAGGATGTGAATACCATCCGTAATCGTGCCGGGCTTCAAAATCTGGATGATGGACAAACCGAAAGTTCGATTCTTGATGCCGTAGAACAGGAAAGAAGAGTAGAGTTGTGTTTTGAATGGAGTGATCGCTGGTTTAACCTGCGCAGACTTGGACACCTTGACCAGGTGATGTCAGAAAATAAACCTACCTACTGGAAGTCTACCGCTGCCCTGTATCCGGTACCAAGGGTAGAAATGCGAAATAATCCAAAATTGACACAAAATCCAGGTTACAACTAAATTTATAGAAATGAACACATATTATTACAGATCGATCCAATTTATACTTTTCCTGTTGCTGATCACAGGCAGTACTTTATCCTTTGCACAGAAGAAAGCTCCGAATTATACATTGACGGGAAAAATAACCGGCATGAAACCCGCTGATAAAATGACTGTTTATCTTGAACGTTATATAGGCGACGATATGCAACGGGATTCTACCCTGGTGAAAAACGGTGCCTTCAGTTTTCGCGGGAACGTAAAAGATCCGGTATGGGCAATCCTTTCTTATTCCCTGACCACGAAAGGAAAGAAGCAGGAAGCTGTACTCCCGTCTTATGAATTGTTTATTGAGAAAGGAGTTTTTACCATTTCCTTTCCATTGGGGAACATTTCACAGGCCGTATTTTCAGGTTCTCCTTTGAATACGGAAAAGGCAGCTTATGAAAGTAAAACAGCTGCGCTTACAAAGGCTTTGAGTGATGTAAAGTCTGCTTATTTCAGCATTGAGGATCTGTTGGGCGACAGCACACAAAACAAGGAAAAGCTCAAACAGCAGATGAAGACAATAGAAAAAACATCAGATTCCCTGGATCAGATAAAAATCACAACAGACAGTTCATATATTGCCCGCCATCCCGCCAATTATTTCAGTCTTTACCTTTTATCAGAATCTTTCAGGCATGGCATGCCTTTTGAAAAAACCATGGGCTTGTTTAAACAAATTAAAGCTCCATTGAAACTGACTTCAGTTGGGATAAAACTGACTGCAGACCTTAAACGTGCACAGAAAGTAAGCGTTGGAATGATGGCACCCGAATTTTCCCTGCCTGATTCTACGGGAAAGATATTCAGCTTATCTTCTTACCGGGGAAAATATGTGCTTGTCGATTTCTGGGCCAGCTGGTGCGTACCTTGCAGGCAGGAAAACCCTAATGTAGTTGCGGCCTATCAAAAATTTGCTGCCCACAATTTTAATATACTGGGTATCTCTTCAGATTTTGATAAAGGCTCCTGGATGACCGCCTTGCGTGAGGATAAATTGTCCTGGCCAAATCTACAGGATGTCGGCTCCAAAGTTGGTAAATTGTTTGATGTTTCGGCTATCCCTTCCAATTTCCTGATCGACCCTAACGGCAAGATTATCGCAAAAAACCTACGGGGAGCAGCGCTAGAGCGTAAACTGGCAGAAGTGCTGCCCCACTAAATCAGGCATATCGCAGCGCGGCATAGCTGATGAACAACCAGAATGATAAATTTTATTACCAATATGAAAATCTACAAAATTAATATAGCCCTGCTTATTGCAGGCAATTGCCTGCCTTTCTTTGCAGGAGCACAACACAAGCCTGCTAAATCTACTGTTGCCGTTCACCACACTGTTCAGCCGGGTACAAAACTGATTCCGCTGGATCCCTCGGTGCGTACCGGAAAGCTGGCGAATGGTTTTACCTATTATATCCGCCATAACAATGAGCCTGAGCACCGGGTAGTGATGTATCTTGCCAATAAAGTAGGATCTATCCTGGAAACAGATGAAGAGCAGGGACTCTCACATTTCCTGGAACATATGAGTTTTAATGGAACGGAGCACTTTCCTAAAAGTGAGCTGATCAATTATCTCCAGAAAGCCGGCGTCAGGTTTGGTGCCGATTTAAATGCCTACACCAGTTTTGATGAAACAGTTTATCAGTTGCCACTGCCCACAGATGATCCTGCGGTGATGAAAAATGGGCTGCAGATTATGCGCGATTGGGCACAAGGACTGACACTGGAGACTGCCGAGATTGAAAAGGAGCGCGGTGTGATTATGGAAGAAGAAAGGTTGGGTAGAGGTGCTGCGGACCGGATACTAAGACAAACCCTTCCGGTGATGGTAAACCACTCGCGTTATGCCTCACGTTTGCCTATCGGTAAAGCCGATGTGATTCTCCATTT
Source organism: Pedobacter terrae (assembly GCF_900100705.1). Lineage (GTDB taxonomy): Bacteria > Bacteroidota > Bacteroidia > Sphingobacteriales > Sphingobacteriaceae > Pedobacter > Pedobacter terrae. Next base: position 81,103 of record NZ_FNCH01000022.1, on the reverse strand, counting down.
TAAACCAGAAGTGATCCGCAATTATTACCATAAATGGTACCGTCCGGACCTGCAGGCTCTTATTATTGTAGGTGATATTGACGTGGCAAAAATGGAACAACTGGTGAGGCAAAAATTTGCTGACCTGAAAAGCCCGCCAAATGAAAAACCAAGGCTAAAATATAGTTCTTCCTTGACAGGAAAAAACCAGTTTCTTGCAATAACGGATAAAGAATTGACCAATACGGTGATAGAAGTTAATTGCAAGCATAAAGAGCAGAAAATTTATACGGAGACTGATTACCGCGCTTCACTACTGAAAAGTCTGTTCAACGGAATGCTGAGCAGGCGTTACATGGAATTATCCCGGCAAGCCAATCCTCCGTTTTTAGAAGGTGGTGCTGCAATTCGTGATGTTATGCCAGGGTTAGAAGCATTTAAACTTTATGTTAGCTGCAGGCCCGGAGAAGTGGAGAGTGGGTTTAAAGCGGTGTGGAGGGAAACGGCCAGACTGCAGCGGCTGGGCTTTTCTAAAACAGAGCTGGAGCGTTCCAAACGGGAGTATCTGAATGAGATGGAGGCGATGATGCAGGAAAAGGATAAAATGACGTCTGATACCTATGTAAATGCTTATCTGAACCATTTCCTTAACGGCGGGGCCACTCCTGGATTAAGCAAGCAAAATGAAATGATAAACCGGTTTATTCCTACAATTACGCTTGCGGAGGTAAATGCGCTAGCCAAAGAATATATCAGGGAAACCAACAGGGATATCATCGTAACTGCACCTGAAAAGGATAAGGCGACTTTACCGGCCGAGTCTGCTGTTTTAGCCTGGATAAGAGACGTTAATGCAGAAAAGATGGATGCTTTTAAAGACGATGTAAGCACTTTGCCCTTACTGGCCCATATGCCGGTACCCGGAAAAATTGTGAAAGAGGAGAAAGATGCCAAAACCGGACTTACTTTCCTTACCCTCAGCAATGGGGTAAATGTGATACTGAAGAAAACGAACTTCAAAAATGACGAGATTGTTTTCCAGGCTTTTACCAATGGGGGAACATCCTTATACAGTGATGCGGATTATGAAAGTGCGTCTAATGCCGCAAATATTATCTCTTCAGCAGGTGTGGGGAATTACAATGCCAGTCAGCTGGAAAAATATCTCTCAGGTAAACAAATGTCCGTTTTTCCTTTTATAGATGAGCGTACACAGGGTTTTATGGGAAATACAAATACCAAAGATATGGATAGTGCCTTTAGTCTGCTGTATGCCTACGCTACAGAACCCCGTAAAGATGAGCAGATTTTCAAAGGAATTATTTCCAATGCAAAAGCGGCTCTGGTGAACAAAGACGATGATCCTGAATCGGTTTTTAGCGATACAATGACCACAGTTTTGGGGAATTACAATATCCGCCGTACGCCTGCTAACCTGGAGAAGATTGCACAGATCAACCTTGATCGCGCATATTCTATATATAAGGAGAGATTTGCCAATGTAACGGGGATGAAATTTGTCCTTGTAGGGAATATAGACGAGGCGAAACTAAAGCCTTACCTGGAAAAATACATCGCTTCCCTTCCTGCAAACGGAACCATAGAGGCAGCAAAAAATCTGGACATCCATGTGCCTGAAGGCTTGATATCCAAAACAGTGTACGCTGGTAAGGAGGATAAGGCCATGGTTTACCTGGTTTTTTCTGGAAAGTTTGATTATGATTACGCGAGTACCCTGAAGATGCAGGCGCTAAAAGAAACTTTGGAAATCCGTTTACTGGAAAGACTTCGCGAGGAAGAAAGTGGGGTCTACTCTCCGGCTGCGGAAGTAAGCACCCGTAAATTACCTGATGGCAGATATGGTATATCTATCTATTTCGGCTGTTCACCTGCAAATGTAGAAAGGATGATTGCCTCTGCGGTGGATGAGGTTGAAAAGTTAAGGAAAGTTGGCCCGGCACCTGAAAACATTGAAAAGTTTAAGGCCGAAGACCTACATACGATGCAAACCATAATGAAAACGAATAATTTCTGGCTGGATTACCTGACCGGGCAACTCAGCAATGGAGAACCGCTGGACCAGATCAGTAACTATAACAAGCTCATCAAAGGAATGACTGCAAAAGAGGTAAAAGATATTGCAGATAAATACCTGACTGGCAAGAATTATATCAGATTGGTACTGCTGCCAGAATCGGTTAAAGCAAAATAATTTAAATTGACCGGGGAAATTAGTTCAGCTGGTTTAGCCCCCTATCTGTTAAGGTAGGGGGCTTTGGTTCAGATCCAGTATTTACTTCAATATTCGCTATGTGTTCCATCATTCGTTTTAAGCCGTCATGCTTGCTCAAACCTGCCGGATATAGTTGTTCATTGGCATCTTCAGTTTGTTTCTTGCAGTGGTGATGACCGTGGGCCGGCTACATATAGCCTTTCGGCAAAGATTTTTCCGGTGCTTTGGTTCCGCCGTTACCAGAACAGTCTTATTTGATAGTTCAGTATGGAAATTAAATTTCCATTGTTTATGAGCCTGTTTAAAATTAAATAAAAATTTATTTCGTATGTCAGTCTGAGCGCAGTAGAAGACCATTTCAACGCATTAATAAAAGCAATCCATTACGCTATCATTGACAGCCTCTAAACAAAAGTAATCATGATAAGGAGGAATGACGAAGCAATCTATCGTGCCCGTAGTCCTTGTCATAAAGATGGCTCCCTTGGCTGAAAAATGCCTTCTCGGTCTAGGAATAGCAGTTTGGTGCCTGTTGTAACTTTTAAAATGGTATTTTGTGGTTTATTAAGCTTATAGCTACGTTACAATAACTTTTGATAACAAAAGAAACGTAACCCGGGGCGCTTGGCCAGGCCGATTTCGCCACTAAACTGATAACCAAGTTTTGGGAACAGTGCCTGGGTGGCCATGTTTTTGCTGTTGGTGTCTACCCGTAAGATAGAGATGCCTGAGTCTTTTGCAACCTGTTCGGCTTGGTTCATTAAAGCTTTGGCAATGCCTTTGCCCTGGCAGTCAGGATCAACGGCTAAACGGTGCGTAACAATCGCTTTTTCGGTAATATCCCAACCAGCATCAGCATATTCGGGATCTTGATCTGTTGTAATTGCCGAGAAACCAACAATTTTATTTTCCAGTTCTGCAACCCACAATTGGCTAATTGTAATATCGTTTGCAAATACTTCGGGATTTGGATAATCATCTCCCCACTGGAAATTTCCGGCGGCACGCATTAAGGGGATAACCTTGCGTACCAGTTGCATCATGAATGGTATATCTTTCGTAACAGCTAATCTTAATATCATAAGTGCAAAGATAGGGAATGGGTTTCTTAGTTCAGTTGTTATTAGTTTGGCTGGCGTGAGGCCTGGCTGTAAAGTAGTTAATCGATAGCTATCACCAAATCCTAACCACTCCACGCTCGATTCTTCAAATCGGTTAATTGACTCCGGACTTCCGACTGTGGACTTCGGACTCATGACCGCAATCTTCATTAAATCTTCATCTTTCTATCTGATATTTGAGCATATTGCTCATCATGTAATTCCGGCTTTGAAATGGCTGTTAAGGAATTGTTTCCCTATTGTTTAATTCCGATTTTCATATTGTTAACCTAAGGTTAAACTTAATTTGATGTTAATATTGAGTTAACATTAAGACTGTTGTTTTGTGCCAAAATAAAACAACAAAAAATGAAATCACGTATACTATCCCTGGTAAGTATTCTTGTCCTCCTGATCACTTTTGCGCAGGCGCAGGTTACAACATCTAGTATTAATGGAAAGATTAAGGATAACAAAGGTATCATCCCTGGTGCAACCATTGTTATGGTACACGTTCCTACGGGAACAGTATCCAAAGGTTCTTCAAACGAGTCTGGGCTTTACCGCATCGGCAACTTAAATCCTGGTGGGCCATATAAAATCACCGTAACGTTTGTAGGTTATAGCCCTGTAGTAAAAGAAAATATTTATTTAACCCTTGGTTCGGATGTAAAACTTGATCTCGATCTACAGGAACAGGGTAATCAGTTGGCCGAGGTAAGTGTTAAAGGCCAAAAAGGCGGTACAAAATCTGGTGCGGGTACCAGTATTGGCGAAGGTCAGATTAAAACCCTGCCAACCATGAACCGCAGTTTGCAGGATGTTACCCGTGTAACACCTCAGGGCAGTAAAGACAATACTTTTGGTGGTACCAATTTCAGGTATAACAACGTAACCATAGATGGTGCAATCAATAACGATGCGATCGGTTTCAGCCCTTCATTGGGAGGACAAAGCGGAAGTTCTGGTATGCCGGGAAGCAGTACACGTACCAACCCGGTTTCGCTTGATGCGATCCAGGATGTTACCGTGCTACTTTCGCCTTACGATGTTAAAGTGGGTAACTTTTTAGGTGGTAGTATTAATGCCGTTACGCGTGGAGGTACCAATGAGGTAGTAGGTTCGGTTTACGGTTATGGCCGTAATGCTTCATTAATCGGTAGAAACAAAATTGGCGATAACAGCAAAGAGCCCTCAGCATTCCACGATTATCAAACCGGCTTCCGTGTGGGTTTCCCGATTATAAAAGATAAGTTATTCTTCTTTACCAACGAGGAGATTACCCGCCGTCAGGATCCGGTAATTTTAGGTGCAGGATCATCAGATATGAAATTGCTTACCTCAACTGAAGCACAGCAAATTTCTGACCGCATGAAAAATGCCTATGGAATTGATGCAGGCGCTTATGGCAATTACAATATCTATTCACAATCTAACAAATTCTTTAACCGCTTGGATTGGAACATCAGTGAAAGTACACAGTTAACCATCAGAAATAATACTATTATTTCAAAAGCAACGAACTTAGAACGAGATCAGTCTAACTTCAGATTTGGTGGTATCGATTTTAAACAGAACAATAACCAAACTTCAACGGTTGCCGATCTCAAAACCCGTTTTGGAAATTCAGCTACCAACAACTTAATTGTAGGTTATTCTACCGTTCACGATTACCGCGATCCGCTTTCTAATCCAGCTGTACCGCAAATCGAAATCGCTTCTAACGGTGGAACATTGTTTTTGGGTACCGACCGTGAGGCGAGTATCTTCAATATGAAACAAAATACTTTTGAGTTTACCGATAACTATACTTATAACACAGGTATCCATACGCTTACTGTTGGTACACACAACGAGTTTTACAAAATTAACTACGGTTTTGTAAACTCATGGAACGGCCGTGTAGCTTACAGCAGTGTTGTCGATTTCTTAGCTAACCAGCCAAACAGGGTACGTACAAGTTATAACTACGACGACAATAGTCGGGATAACATTATTGCAAACCCTACAGCAGAGTTTAATGTAAATATGTACAGCGTTTACGGACAGGATGAAATCCGCCTGGGCGATCGTTTTAAATTAACACCGGGTTTGCGTTTTGATATGGCAAACTTGCCCGACATGCCATCTTTAAGTTCAAAAACCACCAACTCTCCTGTTGATGCCAATTATGGTACAACATATACTTATACACAGCCATCATCAATTACCGGAAAATTCTTAAACAAAATCCAGATTTCTCCACGTGTGGGTTTTAATTTCGATGTATTGGGTAACCAAAGTTTGGTGATGCGTGGTGGTACCGGTTTATTTACCAGCCGTGTTCCTTTTGCCTGGATCGGTTATGCTTATTATAACAATGGGGTAAACTATGGTGCTTTTGATAAATCATATGTTTATACAAATGCAGATCCTACCAAAATCGTTACTCCGGCAGCAGGTTCAGATCCAATTAAAGATGCTTTAACGGGTAACGGTGAAGCAGGTTATGTGACTAAACAAGGTGTTAATGTTAAAGATGCAAGCGGCGCTACACAGGTAGATCTGGTTGATAATAACTTTAAAATGCCAAAAGCCTGGAGAAGTAACCTGGCTTTCGATTACAAAACCGACGACCAGTGGAAATTTACAGTTGAGGGAATCTTCAGTCAGGTAATCAAAGATGTGCAGTTCCAGCAGATCAACTATGTAGATAATCCAAAATACATGGTTTATGATACACAAAAACAACAGCCGATTTATTCAGGGACGAAAATCAATCCGTTGTATACCAACGCATATTTATTGTCGAATACAGATAAAGGCTATAAATATAGCTTAACTGCTCAGGTAAGTAAATCACTTCCTATCGGTTTAGATATGATGGTGGCCTACACCTATGGAAGATCGAAAGATATTGCCAACGGTATCCGTAACTCAATGGAGTCTAACTGGCAGTTAAACCAAGCACTTAGCCCAAATAATCCGGGTTTGGCTTATTCGAACTTCGATATCCGCAACAGGATTATTTCAACCATTAACTATAGATTGGATTGGGCTAAAAACGGTAAATATGTATCTAACTTATCATTATTCTTCAGCGGTCAGTCTGGTTCCCCATACTCATTGGGCTTAGTAAACACCAGGATCAATGGCACTGGACAAACCGTAAGTTTAATGTATGTACCTGCAGTAGGCGAAACACAGAAATTCTTTGCCAATACAGCTGATGGAATTGCTCAGGCAGCCGCATTTGATAACTACATCAACGGTGATAAATACCTAAGCAGCCGCCGTGGCGATTTTACAGAACGTAACGGTGCACGTACCCCTTGGAATGTTCAGGCTGATTTTCGTTTCTCGCAGGATTTACAAGTGGCCAAAGGAAAACACCCACATGTACTTACTTTAACCTATGATATCATTAACCTGACCAATTTGGTGAATAAAAATTGGGGAGTTCAGTATTTCTCTCCTAATACTTATAACTCTATGGCCAGTATGGGTATCAAAGTTGCGACTGCTGGAACACCAACCGCTTATCCGGTTTATACTTTTGCACAAAAAGATGTAACCTCTTATTCAAAAGATTTCTTTGCCTCACGCTACCAGATGCAATTAGGATTGAGATATAGCTTCTAATCTTTTTTAAATAATACCTAAAAACGGCCTGACTTAAAGAAAGTCAGGCCGTTTCTTGTTTAGCGGCGCGTATTCTTCATCATTAGGCGGCGAAGTTTATCTATTGTGTGCAGGAGATATTTCTGAATTGTTAAACATTATTTTTTTAATGATTTGATATTCAGGGTTAAATTGATAAAATGATCCAGCGTTTTAAAATGAAGATCCTTTTCTTAAATAATAATTAAATAAATTTTTGCATAAATAATTTAAAAGCGCTAATATTGCACTCCCAAAACGAACAAGGGTATTTAGCTGCAAAGTGTAAATAACCGCCGTTTTAGGAAACGACCAGCACTCCTTCTTAGCTCAGCTGGTTAGAGCATCTGACTGTTAATCAGAGGGTCGCTGGTTCGAGCCCAGCAGAGGGAGCTTAAACCCGCAACGAAAGTTGTGGGTTTTTTTATTTAAAGTTCATTTTGGACTAAAAATTTATGGATCAAGCGTAAAAGTTGGGGATTAATTCTAGGCGTAAATTTCGATAATCTGAATAAGAAGAATTTTACATTTCTCAATCCTCTAAATTGTGCCCTGAAAGCTTTTATTTTAGCGTTAAAAGGGATCAAGCACCGGATATAACAATTTATCAATTAACCTTGTATGTTCTGAAATTACTTGTCAGATAGGGGACGCTTTATCTTTGGCAAATATTTACCGAAATGTCCATGCTAGCGGCGATTTTATATGGGATACCAATAAAAATTGAGAAAGCGAGAATTGTATTATAAGGGGGAAATTCAAGGGAGATAGATACTTATAATCTCGTTAGGTAAAAACAAAACTTTATTATTGCCTCTTTTACAGAATGTATTGGATAAATTTGAGTATCATTGCGCTTAAAAAGCTGCAAATTTATATTAAAACAACGGTTGTATGTTTGTCAAACCTCTTGATAATGAAGCTGAAATACTTGCTGAAATAGCTAGAGGCGACAAGCTTGCTTTTGAAATTTTATTTAGAAATTACCATAAGTATGTTCTTGCATTCAGTAGAAAAATAACTCGTTCTGACGATTTAGCCAAAGAAATAGTTCAAGACGTTTTTTTGAAAATCTGGCTGGGTAGAGAAAAGCTAAAAGCACTGGAGACCTTTGGTGCCTATCTAAATACAATGGTACGTCATCATTGTTTCAATGCGCTTCGTCAGCTTTCTCAAAAGGTAAAATCTAATGAAGTCTTTAGATTAAAAGTTAGTAAATCAAGTGAGTCTACAGCGCAGGAGCTAGACTATCGTGAGGCTGAACAAATATTAAATCAGGCAGTTGAAACATTATCCCCTCAACAAAGAATGGTGTATATACTTTGTCATCAGCAAGGTATGAAATACGAAGAGGCTGCAATCAAAATGGGAATTTCTCCCCAGACCGTTCATGCTTATATGAAGGATGCACTTAAAAAGATCAGGGCACATTTCAAAAAACATGCAATGGAATACACCGTTTTTATTCTCAGTCTTTTCAGGTCTTAGCTGAAGGCTCTTCATCGTCAATTAAAATCACTTATTGACCTCATTTAGGTGCATAAAAATTTATTAAAAAATAATCGGCTGTAAAACAGGATGTTGTGTATTTTATTTTTTTAAGATACCCCGTCGGGATAGAGTTATGGGTCAATGTTATTAAAAGGTTAAATTACCTTTAATACAACGATAATATTGATATGAATGAACAATACACGGATTCACGAATTACTTAAACTATATCTTGATGATTCTGCTTCGGATTTAGAACAGTCGGAATTATGGGATTATGTTAATAACCCATTTTATGATGCTGAATTAAAGCACCTGATTGGTCAGGCATTTGATCAGCAGGTTGATGGCGTTGAACTTACTGAACAGGAACAACAAAATTTCCTGGATTTTATCTATGCTATAGATAAACCCGTCACCAGGCGATTTATAAAATCCTGGCCTCTTCTGACAGGAATTGCTGCTGCAATTGCTTTAGTGGTTTTAGGCGTTTTCTTCTTTAACTATAGAAATAATGGGCATGCTTACAGTGAGGTTTTAGCAGCACAGAACAGGATACCTGGAACTTTTGATGCGACCTTAACTTTAGCAAATGGTAAAAAAATCAAACTTTCTGATGCTACAAATGGAGAAATTGCTAAAGAGGCCGGCATCAGCGTAACCAAAACAGCAGATGGGCAACTTGTTTATGAAATCAAAGGAAAAACAGGAGCCGCAGAGAATATAAATACACTAAGTACAGCAAAAGGAGAAACCTATATATTAACATTACCAGATAAAAGTAAAGTTTGGCTTAACGCCGCTTCTATTATCACTTACTCTACCACTTTTAGGGAGCATGGGGTTCGGAAGGTAAAACTTGAAGGTGAAGCCTACTTTGAAATTTCTAAGGACAAAACACACCCTTTCATTGTGCAAACCGCTAAACAGGAAGTAGAAGTCTTGGGAACCCACTTTAATATAAATAGTTACCATGACGAGCCGGCGACCGCTACAACCCTATTGGAAGGTTCAGTAAAAGTTAAGGCAGGGAAGGTGTATAAGGTCATTAAGCCTGGCCAGCAAGCGATTAATAATCAAGGGTCTATTGCTGTTCAGCAAGTTGATGTAGACAATGTATTGGATTGGAAAAATGGAGATTTTTACCTGAACCATATCGCATTTAAAACAGCTATGAGGAAGATTGCAAGATGGTATGACATGGAAGTCATTTATGATGATACAGTGCCTGACAACATGGAGTCTGGCGGATGGATCTCAAGAGACAAGCCTCTCTCATCAGTGCTGAAGTCGATTGAATCCTCTGGCTTGGTAAAGTTTAAGGTAGTGGGTCGAAAAATTTACGTGACAGAATAATTTAAATTGGAAGATATGAAAAGATACATTTTATTGATTATGATTTACCAAATGGCATTTTCTGCCTTTGCGCAGGATAGCCACCCGGTTTCCTGGGAAATTAGCAGCGAAAAAGTTGCGCCTTTAACCTATCAGATTAAGCTACATGCTACGGTAAAGGAACCTTACCACATTTACCCTCAAGGTGCCGCCGGGGGGATGGGAATGCCTACTGAATTTTTGTTCGATCCAAACGAAAATGTAGAATTCGTTGGTGAGATGGAGGAGAAAGGCGAAGAGCAGAAGGATGAAGAACGCTTGTCCTACTATTCAAAAGGGGTGACTTTTACGCAGACCCTTAAATTGAAGTCAGAACAGAAGACCGCATTAAGCTTCACCATTAAATTCATGGCCTGTACCAAACAAATGTGTCTTCCACCATCTAAAAAGCAATTTAAGCTGGACTTAGATGATCAAGGGGCGAATATTGCAGCTCCAAATACAGAGGGATCTGCTGTTTCATCGAGCAAACAGGCTGGTTCTTTTAAATATGAGGATTTTAAGATGGCGAACATGGATGGTGAAATGATTTCCTCTAAAGACATCACCTCAAAAAGTAAATATACTTTTATCGATTTTTGGGCCAGTTGGTGTGCGCCATGCAGGGCTCAGGGTCGTGAATTAATCCCGATATACAGGCAATATAAAGCGAAGGGTTTTGAGGTTATCGCAGTCTCACTAGATACAGATGCCAAAGCCTGGAAGAAAGCCACAGAAGCGGATGGATATACCTGGACAAATTTAAGTGATGGGAAGGGATTTGAATCTGCGCTTAGCAAGAAGTACAATATTGTAGCCATTCCACGAAATCTGTTGATTGATCAAGATGGGAACATTATCGCGATGGATTTGCACGGAAAAGAATTGGAAGCGAAACTTTCTGAATTATTTAAGAACTAAAAAATGATGTAATAAACCTGAATTTTCACCTAAACCAACCAACCATGCAGAAAAATTTACCATAGTATCTTGAAGAAAGAACCAGTCCCAACCATGTTGGAACTGGAACAGCTTGGAATTAACTAAATGTCAACTACAGTACCCTGCCCGTCGAAAGTTAGAGCGCTGTAATCAACCAAACTAAACAAATGTATAAAATTTCTAACAGATACAGGGGGGCTTACAAACCCCTCTGTTCTAAACTCGTGCTCATTATGCGATTAACCACCGTACTATTAATAGCATCTATTTTGCAGGTCAGTGCTTCTTCATTCGGTCAGCAAATTACCATCAACCGGAAAAATGCTTCTTTAGAGTCTCTTTTAAAAGAAATCAGATCGCAAAGCAGTTACGATTTCTTTTACGATGGGAAGATCATTCCTAAAAATAAGCCTGTTGATGTAAGCTTTAAAAATGTCGACATCAATGAGGCCATGAAAAACGTGTTGGCTGGCTCTGGGCTTTCCTACACAATCGAAGGCAAGATTGTCACCATTAAAAAACTAACTCAACCGAGCATGATTGATCGGATCAAATCGGCTTTTGAGCAAATAGATATTCGCGGAAAGGTTGTCGACGAAAATAGAAAACCCTTATTCGGGGCTTCGGTATTTGTTGAAGATTCCCGTAAAAGGACAACTACCAACGAAAAAGGGGAGTTCTTTTTGCAGGATGTAAGTGATAATCTAACCATAACTATCGCTTATGTAGGCTACCAGCCTATCGAACGTCCAGCAGCGCGTAACTTAGGGACAATACAGATGGAGCTTGCTACAAGCAATTTGGAAGAAGTAGAAATTAAATTTAATACAGGATATCAGCAAATTTCAAGGGAGCGGAGTACGGGTTCGTTTTCTAAACCTGATCTTGACATCATGAAAAATCGCTCAGGAAGCGCTAGCATCCTTTCTAGGCTCGACGGATTAGTGCCCGGATTAGTTGTGAATAATGCCCCAAGTTCAACTCAGAACCCATTTCTGATCCGTGGCTTAGCGACAATTGGCCTTTATGACTCTTTTGGCAACCCAACTTCGGGCGGAGCGAGCCGCGGACCTCTAATTGTTGTTGATGGTTTACCTCAGGATAACGTTTCAGCGATCAATACGCAGGATGTCGAGGATGTAACTGTCTTAAAAGATGCTACCGCGGCTTCTATATGGGGAACGCGGGCAGCAAACGGAGTTATAGTAATTACTACAAAAAAAGGTAAAGCCGGAGAACAGTTGAAATTTGAATATGACGGCTTTGTCAATTTCCAGGGTAAACCTGATCTCGATTACCTACAGCGCTTGAACAGCAAACAGTTTATTCAGGCGGCTAACGAGGTATTTGAGGAAAGCAAACTCAAGTATCCCTTTAGTCAGGCCTCAATAATGGATGCACTGAGGCCGCATCAGGTCATTCAGTACAATAACCTGCTTTCTCCTGCACAAAAGAGTAAAAGTCTGGACAGCCTGGCCTCAATAGACAACCGCTCGCAGGTCAAAGATTTGTTTTACCGTAACGCCATGCTGACCAATCAGACCCTGTCAGCATCCGGAGGCAGTAAAGCATATTCCTTTTATGGATCAGCAAGCTACACAGGAACAAGATCAAATCAACCCGGTCAAAAAGATGATTTGTACAAATTTAACTTTCGCCAGGATCTTGAGCTTAATAAAAGAGTTTCAATTTTTTTAATAACTGACATCAGTAATAACCTTAATTCTTCACTGAACGACATTGATTTAAGCACTAACCTGGTACCCTACCAATTGTTTGAAGATTCAAATGGTAATCCGCTTACAGTTAATCATATGGGGCAATACGAAGGTCTCGGATACAGCGATGTCAGACGCCTAAATTATCAAAACCGGAGTGGGATCAACCTGGAGTACAGTCCCCTGAACGAACGCAAAATGGGATACAACAAAAGTGAGCAGGTATATAGCAGGATTGTTGGCGGAGGAACCGTAAAGATACTTAAGAACCTAAGATTTGAAGGTAATTATGGCTATAATATCTTATCTGGTAACAGCACTAATTTTCTGGATGCGGGATCCTATGCGGTGCGCAGAGAATTGCTGAACTTTACCGTTGCATTGCCAGGCGAAGCACCGGTTTATTACCTCCCTTCCTCTGGTGGCAGGCTAACAGAAACTAACCTGTACCAAAAGAATTACTCCCTTCGTAACCAGCTTGTTTTTGATCAAAACTGGGGCAAACACCAAGTTACAGTTCTTGGAGGTCAGGAGGCAACCTCACAGTTTGGGCGATCAACCCGAAATATAGTAAGGGGCTGGGACGATAAATTGCAAACGGGCCAGCCGATCGATTACAAAATGTTGAACGAGGGACTTGAAGAAAATACGATCACCAATGCCTCGACTTTTTTAGCTGAAAATTTTACCGGAGGGCAATCCCCGGTGATCAGAACGAGTTCATATTACGCAAACCTTAGTTACAGTTTTCTCGGCCGCTACACCCTGAACGGAAGCTGGAGAAATGACCAAAGTAACCTCTTCGGTACGGACAAGTCTGCACAGAACAGGCCTGTTTGGAGTATTGGGGGTAAATGGCTGCTTGGTGAGGAAACCTTTATGAAGCGCATTACTTGGTTGTCACGTTTAGACTTGAGAGCTACATATGGTATCGCAGGAAATGCTCCTCAGCCAGGAACCGCTGCTTCCTACGACATCTTAAACCCTGCCTCCGGCCCATATTATGTTACCGGTAGAGGTTTACTTATCGGTACGCCTGGCAATGACAAGCTAAGCTGGGAAAGTACAGTAATCAAGAATGCGGGCGTTGATTTTGCATTGTTTCAAGGAAGATTAATCGGCTCGGTTGAGGGATATATAAAAAATACAACAGATTTACTAGGCAATTTGCCGGTAAGTCCATTTTCCGGCTACAATACCGTAATCGGGAATCTTGGAGCCATTGATAATAAAGGATTTGAAGTCAGTTTGACATCTGTAAATGTGGTGTCTAAGGATTTTTCTTGGAATACGGGCTTTACCCTTGGATATAACAAAAGCAAAGTGAAACGTCTTTCTCTGTTAGGAAATATCACAACCGGCACAGAGATGATCAGTCAGCGTTATGTAGAAGGTTACCCTGCTTTTGCGCAATTTGCGTTTGATTATGTTGGGCTTAATAACCAAGGTAACCCACAGATAAGACTTGCCGATGGCACGATCACAACCGATCCGGAGATCAATACCGTAGCAGACGTAAAATATATGGGTACCACTCAGCCGGTTTGGGCTGGGGGTCTTTCTAATGCTTTCAACTTTAAAGGTTTGTCCCTCGATATCAATCTGGTTTACAACCTCGGCCATGTCATGATGAAAGATGTAAATGGATTTTGGAGCGAGCCGATATACAACAATGTGCACAGTGATTTTGCCAACAGATGGAAAGTCCCTGGCGATGAAAAGACAACAGATATACCACGTTATATTGCTGATAGTGGGGATAATAGCGAAAGAAATCTTCAATACTATACAGCTGCCAATACCAACGTTTTTGATGCTTCATTTGTAAAAGTCAGAGACATCACACTTGCCTATCGTCTTTCTCAACAGATAGCTAATAGTTTGAAGTTGCGGGGAATTACATTTCGTGCGCAGCTGTCGAATTTAATGCTCTGGAAAGCAAATAAATTTGGAATAGATCCGGAATTCCAGAACGCCAGTATTTATGGATCCAGCAGAACGGTACGCACAGGTCAGGGTACAATTACTTTGGGTGCACATGTTTCATTTTAGATTTTAAAGAAGTTTAACTATGTATAATTTTAGTAGACAATACGTTTTCTTTTTTCTTGCTGCGATATCGGTAATATTAACCGCCTGTAAGAAGGAATTTTTAGAAGTGGAGCCCAAAGGTGCGATCGTTGCGCAGGATACGAAAGACTATGAATCTTTGCTTAACACGGCCAGGATCAGCGCTTCAAGTGCCATCTCATTTCTCGGCGACGAAGTTGCCGCACAAAATGATTATTTTAGTGGAGCCGATGTTTACAGGCAACGTTTATTCGAATATAGCAACTCTGCATTACTGCCTGATCAATTGCCCGAGTTAGGTTACCTGACACAAAATTATGTTTTCAACAAAATCATTGAAGAGGTCACGCAGTCTAAAGGCGGAACAGAAGGACAAAAGCTCCAGATTATGGCTGAGGCAAAAGCTGGCAGAGCCCTTTGTCATCTGCTTTTTGTGAATGAATTTGGAAAACCCTATAACGAAGCCACCGCCAAGACTGATTTGGGCGTCCCGATCATTATTGCTGCCGATGTGACAAAAAATTCATACAAGAGGGCAACAGTTCAGGAAGTTTATGACTTTATCATTAAGAATCTTAATGAAGCCATACCGAATTTGACCAAGCCGTTTGCGCACACTGGAAAAATGTCAAAAGCCGCTGCGGAAGCTATTCTGGCACGGACATATTTCTACATGCACAAGTACGAACAGGCGAAAGTGCATCTTGATAATTCTTTTGCTGCATTGAGCGATGCAACGAGAACACCAGCTCTGTATGACTATAATGAAACACTGGGTCCTGATGGAACATGGTTGCCAGCAGCACCTGATGCTTTCGGTCCGCAACTAATGCCATTGGCAAGTATTAATGAAGATATGGAGAGCATATACAATGTGAGTATCAACTCCTTTAATATTAATTCTGCCAATACATTTGTGACTACTCCTCATACCGGAGCACTTTATGGTGTAAATGACTTTAGATTGCAAATATACTCGAGCCGCGAATTGTTTGGTGAAGTAGTGTTCCCCGATGGAATGAGACGATATCCAAGATTTGAAGCAGAGGTGGGCGTAAGTCTACCCGACATGTACCTCATGAGGGCGGAACTCAGAGCACGGATGAATGATCTTGCGGGAGCAAAATCAGATCTTGAATTACTACGTGGAAAACGCATGCCGGAGGATGAAGTTGAAGTCCCATCAGTTATTGCTGCTTCTCAGCAAAATCTTGTAATATTTATTTTGCAGGAGCGCATCAGGGAATTCGCGCTGAAAGGGATGCGCTGGTATGATATGCGGAGGTTATCTACTGATCCGGTAGAGGCCTACCGGAATTCAGTTTCCTATTCCCATAAAATTTATGACGCAGAGGGCAATACCGTTGAGACCTTAACTTTTGCTCCTAAAAATCTGGTGTTAAAATTCGGAAAAAAATTGCTGGCCCAGCATCCGCAATTAGTAGAAAACGACTAACAATTACTTTGAGAAGCACTTCGTCTGGCAGGGAAATTTATTTAGCTACCAGACGGAGTTTTGGTCTGTTCCATTACTATTTGAAGAAGGCCCTTGCTCAACTTAACCCAGCCGCGGAAGTCATTAATAGGAAAAAATCTTGCTTTCCAGTGTTCATTAACTCAGAACAATAGAAGCTAATAGTTTTAAAAAATCATGAAAAAATTAAAAATGTTGGTTGCGTTCATCCTGTTATGTACAGGCGCTTACGCACAAACAAGTTATAAGATAACAGGGAGGATTCCCTCAATGCACAAGGCTACCCGTGCGGTAATGTCATATCCGCCAGATGATAAAGGTGGCGAATACCGTGCGGATACCGCAAACATTAAAAATGGAAAATTTGAATTCAGCGGTACTATCGGAAGACCACAATTGGCGGAATTGAATTTAATTATCCCACGTAAGGCGGGTGAAAGGGCACGTAGATCCGGGTCGGGCGAAGATGGAGGAATGAAAAATGTGGCGCTATTTTATTTAGACGGCAATATTAATGTCACGTTTGGCACTGCTGGGATAGCTACCTATACCGGCGGCGGTACAGAGCAGAAAGTCTGGGAATTTTATCGCAATGAGTCCATCACCAGAAGTAAAGCGCTAAAAGGAGTTGATGTCGGTATGGAATTTTACGAAAGACTGATTTCAGACATTGTGAAACGTTTTCCAGATAATTACGTCAGTGTAGATCTGATGGACTTGTTTACACAAAGTTCAATAAATCCTAAACTTGTGGAGCCCATGTATTATGCACTGAGCAAAAGAATGCAAAATACAGAAAAGGTATTGGCCTGGAAACCAAAATTGGATGAGGTGAAACTTGCCCTTTCCGGCAACCAGAATGCTCCTGATTTTACTTTAAATGATGCCGAAGGCAAAGCGATATCGCTGGCCTCTTACAGGGGTGGTTATGTGCTGGTAGACTTCTGGGCCAGCTGGTGTGTGCCTTGCCGTGCGGAAAACCCGAATGTACTGGCTGCCTATGAAAAATATAAGGGCAAAAATTTCCAGGTATTGGGCGTGTCGTTAGATGAGAAAAAAGACCTCTGGCTAAAAGCGATCGCCGAGGACAAACTTCCCTGGAAGCAGGTATGTGACTTCAAAGCCTCCAAAAGCGAAGTGACACAACTGTATAACATTTCCTCTATTCCCGCAAATGTATTGGTTGATCCTAAGGGTAAAATCGTTGGCAAAGATTTAAGAGGTAAGGCTTTGCTTAACACGCTTGCAGAATTGATTAAATAGAGATAAATAAAACACATATCATGAAAAAAATACTATTGTTCCTGTTGATTTCCAGCTCGGCCTGGGCGCAACAACCGAAAAAAAACAAGTACAATTACGACGATTTTAACCTGCTTGTTAAAGTAGAAGACAAAGAGAAATACTATCAGGAAATGCTTCGGGAAAAACCTGAGGACAAGACCAAAGTTGCGCGATATAATGACTACCGGAGTTCATTGGCTGTAGGCTGGCTGGCTAAAGGAAATTTAGAAAAATACCGGTATTATACTAAAAGCCATCCGGAATTTTCTTTCATAGAACTCCTGGATTTTACCTATGCCCTGGAGTATTTGGTAGAAGATAGTAAGAATTTAAATCTTGTCGAACAAGTTTCCCGGGAGTATTTGGATAGGTTGGATAAAGTTAAGACCAATGATGAATTAACTTTAGACAGGATGCGTGTTCTGCTGGAAGTAAACGCCATGGCCAATGCGAAATTGGGTAATGTAACAACCGCGATGAAAAATATAACGCGATCTTCAACAATTAAAAGCATGAGAGACGCAAAGTATTTCAAAGACTCAAAATCCAATTACCTGAACCGTTATGCTATTGTTTTGGCTGCAGCAGGTCAGCAACAAAAGGCTTTAGATCTACTTATTGAGGCAGTGAGAAATGCTGATTCAAATCCTAAACTAGTAGCTACTTTGAGAGAAGTTTACAAAAAAGTAAATGGAAATGAGGACGGACTACAGGAACTGATCAAGTCTCTGCAGGATGTGGCCTACCAAAAGTATTATAAGGAAGTTGAAAAATTGTACATCGCAGATAGCAAAATACCATTTCAGGGAACAATGTTGGATCCAAATGATAATACAAAAAAGATTCCCATTTTAACTGCTAAACAGCATGCTAAAGACATATCACTGATCGACCTGGACGGCAAGACTGTAAACTTCTCTGATTATAAGGGTAAGATCATGGTAATCGATTTCTGGACCACAGGGTGTACGCCTTGTGTTTCAGCTTTTGCCGGATTTGAAAAGGTAGTAGCGGATTATAAGAAGGAAGAATTCCAGCTGTTTGTGGTCAACCTTTATGAAGAACAGCCAGCAATTAAAAGCTTTATAGCAAAAAGGGGAATTACATTAGACGTTTTACGTGACGAGCCCAACAAAACATACGACATTCAGGCGACCCCTACCAAGATTGTTTTTGACCCGATGGGCAACATCAGATTCTATAGTGTCAGTTATGCCGGTTCTACAGACCGGGAATATTACAAATTAAAAGCTATGGTTGAAATCATCAAAGCAAACAGTTAATACAAACAGAATGAAAAAGCTAATTTTATTATTACTGCTCGTTTCGGGTTCAGCTTACGCCCAGCGGACACAACAGCAGCTTGCTAAAGAATTTTATGATATTGTAAAAGTAGAGGATGAGGAACGGTTTTATAACGATTTAATTGCAAAGCGTCCAGCTGATCCTGCCAAGCCTAATCAATACAATGAATATCGTGCGCAACTTGCGGTAGACTGGCTGATTAAAGGAAATATTGATAAATATAAATTCTATAAAAGTACCAATCCTAAGTTTACCGCACTCCAGTTATTTGACTTGAGCAATCTGCTGGAGTATTGGGTGGATGACAATAAAAATGTTGCTGTAGTGGAGCAAATTTCAAAACAAATCTTAGGGGAGATACAAAAGAAAATGCACGATGATACGTTTGGACGAACCAGCGTTTTGCTTGAAGTCAACGCGATGGCTAATGCCATTCTCGGAAATATTGATGTCGCCATGGCAAACATTAAAAAGTCTGGCGTAGATGCAACGTTCAGAAATTTTGCTTATTTCAGAAATACTAAGGCCAATTACCTGAATCGTCTCGGTGCAATCTTATCTGCAGCTGGTGATCATCAACGTGCATTAGATACCTTATCTAATGCGGTGCGTACTGCTAACTCCACACCTAAAACACTAGTTACCTTGAAAGCTGTTTATCAAAAAGCCAAGGGTAATGATTCTGGTGTGGAAAAGTATATCTCCGCACTGCAGGCTGAAGCTTACCAGAAAATTGCAAAGGAGGTAGAGAAAGCATGGATTGCAGACACTAAACCTGCACCCGATGTTACGTTGACAGATATGAACGGTAAGGCCGTTAAGTTGTCTGATTACAAGGGAAAAATAGTTGTAATTGATTTTTGGAGTACCGTTTGTAAACCTTGTATTGCGGCATTTCCTGCATTCGAACGGGCTAATGATTTTTACAAAGGTGAACCCTTCCAGCTGTTTGTGATTAATGAGGGAGAGAGCCCGGATGTGGCAAAGCCATATCTGGAAAAGAAGGGCTATAAACTCAATGTATTATTTGATAATGATGAAGCCATTTTCAAAGCTTTGGGGGCTCTAGGTACGCCTCAGAAATTTATCATTGATGCCAAAGGAAATATCAATCAAACAGGGATAGGTTACGCAGGGTCAGACGATAAGGAGTTTTATAAATTGAAAGCGATGGTAGAGCTTACTAAAGCACGTTCATCAGGTAAGTAGTGCTGACTGGCTAGAATTGAAATGAAGGAGAATATTTAATAACAGACCATAAAATGAAAAAAATAATCCTAGCTATTTTGATGCTTAGTTCCTTAAGCATGATGGCACAACAACGAGAAGAAGCGGCGGTTGATTCAAAGTTAAAGGCACTACGAAGTGAAAAAAATGTGAAGGTTCGCCAGCAAAAGATAAAGGCCTTAGAAAATGGTACAGATAAAGATTTGATGTTACTAATCCAGTACTATGATAAGAATGCAGCTAAAAAAGAAGCCTTGACTAAAACGCTGCAAAAAAAATACCCGCAAAGTGAGAATGCAAGAATGATGAGGATAGCGTCATTTTTGAAATTAAAGGGAATTCCAGAAATGGAACTACATCTTCAGTCTTTGATAAAGGAATATCCAAACCTCAATCTTGACATGGAGAAGAGTTTGTTGTCCAGCACATATGCGGAAGTTCCAGATGCAAAGAAAGTTCTTCAACACATCAATTCGATGAAAGATCCTGTATTTAAGGTGAGGGCCTTGGTAATGGCAATTGAACTTATGGCCGCAGTTAACAACACTAAAGCATTAGAACTTGCGACTGGAGAATTAGAAGAAGCAAAGAAAATGAAAGGTAAGACGGCTTTAAGCGAACCTCTAAAGATAGATCCGAAAGCAGCCTATGAAGATTACATCAACCTTTACGGTAAGTTACTTTTCAATGCGGGTAAAAATGATGAGGCCTATCAATACACTACGGAAGCCTATAACAGTATTAAAAATAAAGATGGGGAACTGATCGAAAATTATGCTTTCCTATCCAGTCTGAACGGCAAGTACGAAGAGGCTTTACCAATTTTAGCTAAGTCAGTAAGAGAAGGTAAATTCGATCAAAGATATATTGAACAGGTTAGAAAAGGATATTCGGCATTATATCCGGGTAAGGATATTGAGGCTTATATTACGGCCTTAAAGAACGTTTTTATTGACAAGATCAAGATGCAGGTTTCAAAATTGATGATCAGCAAGGCTGCACCCAATTTTACAGTAACAGATGTGAACGGAAAAGTAGTCTCCCTGGCAGATTTCAAAGGCAAAACAATTGTTCTTGATTTCTGGGCTACTTGGTGTGGTCCTTGTGTGGCCTCCTTTCCTGCGATGCAAATGGCAGTAAATAGATATGCCAATGACCCTAATGTTAAATTCCTATTCATACACACCTGGGACAATGATCCAAATCCCCTTGCTGATGCAAAGAACTTCCTGAATAAACGCAATTACAAGTTTGACCTCTATATGGATCCGAGAGATCCGGTTACTAAGCATAGTGCTGCTGCTGATGCCTTTAAAATAGACGGTATACCTGCGAAATTTATCATCGATGGCAATGGTAAAGTGCGGTTTGAGGTATCTGGCTTTGAGGGGAAAAATGAGGCAGCCGCAGAAGAAATAGTACAAATGGTCGAGATGGCGCGCAAATCTTAATTACAGGGAAATTGCTTTTAAAACATGTGGAAAAATTAATTAGCCACGGAAACACAGAAATCACGGAGAAGATTAAAGTTTTCCGTGTTTTTCGTGCTTCCGTGGCAAACATAATGCTTAGACATGCTCAGAAAGAGGAAGAATTATCAGAGAAAATTTTGACTTCGATTTCCGAATTGTAACGTTTATTCTGACAGATGCGGAAGAGCCCTTTTTGTTACTTATTCAAAATCTTTTTGGTTACAAATTCATTAAAAAAGAAATCCCTGTAGATATTGCCAATCGGTATTTCAGTTTTTCCAATATATACAGTATTGTTATCTACAGAATCTATTTTGTTTACATTGATGATGTATGATTTGCTGACTCTGACAAAGAAACTTTTCGGAAGCAAATCATGGATAGTTTTAATGTTCATCAGTGTAATCACTTTTTGATTTTCTATATAGATGATAACATAATCTTTTAACCCTTCAATATAGAGTATATCACTAAAATATACTTTGAACATTCTGCGATCTGCCCTTACAAAAATATAATCGTCGGTTATGTTTTCTATATTACTGTTTGTTTGATTAGTATGAAATAATTTACAATATGTCTGCGCTTTTTCAACCGCTTTTTGAAAGCGCTCTAATTTTACAGGTTTAATCAAATAGTCAATAGCGTCGACTTCATAACTCTCAGAAGCAAATTCATGAAAAGCGGTAGTAAACACCACTAGAGTTTTTTTAGGGATAGTTTTGGCAAATTCAATTCCATTCACTCCTGGCATTTGAATATCAAGAAATACTAAATCAACAGCATTTTTTGCCAGAAATTCTCTTGTCGTATCTGCTCCGTTAAATGAAGCTATAGATTCAAGATTGTCTGTCTCATTAACCAGTTTTTGGATTGCTTTTCTTGCTAGTGGCTCATCATCTACTATTATACAGTTCATTCTTATAATTTTAGAGTTAAGGTAACGCAGTATGTTTCCGAATTGTCTTCAATTTTCAAATCATGTGAAGAAGGGAACAGAAGTTCTAATCTTCTTTTAATATTGGTCAGACCTAATCCCCCGGATTTATTAACTGCTTTTACAGCGGGTTTTGAGTTTATGCATTTGAAATAAAGCTCAGTATGGCGGACATCGAAAAACAAATTTACATAAGATAATTTCGCTGAATCATTATTATGTTTTACAGCATTTTCGACAAATGAGATAAATAATAAGGGCGGAACCTGCACGCCGCTCAATTCACCTTCTTTGGATATTAAAAAATTAAAATTATCCCGTCTAACTTTTTCCAGGTTTAAAAAGTCTTCTAAAAAATGGATTTCTGAAGTTAATAATACTTGGTCTCTAGAGCTGTCATAAAGCTGATAACGAAGCAGATCACTTAGTTTCATCAAAACTTGCGAAGCTTTTTTAGGATCATCCTCAATTAAAACATTAGCGTTGTTGAGCATATTAAAAAGGAAATGCGGATTGATCTGATTTTTTAGCTGTTCCAGTTCTGCATTAGTTTTCGCCAGGTCCAGATCATGAATGAGTTGAGCATCAGCTATCCACTGCTGGAATAATTTAACTGCTGCTGATGCAATAATTAGCATCATAATCATAAACGAAAAGGTAAAAAAGTTAATACTGTCATCCTGATAAGGCAGTAAATCAGGTTTAAAAAACCATGAAAAAATTTCATGAATGTAAAATGAAAGAACCATGCTTGACAGCATGAAAAGACCATAACTCAGGTATTTTTTTCTAAACAAAAATTTAGGAACAAAAAAATACATATTACTGTAGGCCAATAAAGTGATCTGAAAAAAAATAACGAGTCGGTTATAGGTTTCAAAAGGCTCTATATAGTCTGGCGGACTGTAATACAAAACAACAATACAAAATGCGATTAGTAACAAATGGCGTTTAAATCGGCATTTTTTTGAAATGATCAACTGAAGCATCCAATTGGCATCCATAGTTTTTCTGTGTAAAGTTTTATTCATAAGCCTATTAGATTTCAGGCAAAATTAACAATACCCAAGAAATATAAATTTTTACTATACAAAAGCACATGAATTATATACCAAAATAAGATTTAACGTGGTAAGCCTTTTCTATGAGTTAAAAACCCGCTTCGCAGCTAAAATCTTTGTGTGCATTTATTTTACTAGATGTAAAAGCAGCTTTAATATATAATGTAAGGCATTTAGTATATATAAAATATACGGGTTCAGCAAAAATATACTTTAGCCAAAAGTATTTAACATTTAACTCTAAAGATTAATAAATGAAAAGTAGAATCCTATCCTTTCTAGCACTCTTTTTTGCCCTTGCAGGCCATGCGTATTCGCAGGAAAAAGTTACCCTCAGCGGGACTATATCAAACAAGTCCAATACCGAGACACTCATTGGCGTGACTATTTACATTCCGGAATCGAAAATAAGCATTACGACCAATTCTTATGGATTTTTTACGACCACATTACCAAAAGGAACTTATACGATTATCATAAGCCACCTTGGTTTTGATCATATAGAAGAGAAGATTACACTGACCGAAAACACAAAAAGGAACTTTAGTATGACTGAAAACAGTAGAACATTGGGTGAAGTCGTAGTTAAAAGCAATTCAGCAAAAGAAAATATCCGAAAACCTGAAATGAGTACCAATAGACTGTCAATTGCAACGATAAAAAAGATGCCGGCCGTTCTGGGCGAAGTAGACGTCTTAAAATCGATCTTACAGCTTCCAGGTGTTACCAATGCCCAGGAAGGCGCATCGGGCTTCAATGTCAGGGGAGGCTCTGTTGATGGAAATCTGGTGTTGCTTGATGAGGCCGTTGTTTATAATACTTCGCATTTATTCGGATTCTTTTCTGTTTTCAATTCAGATGTAATCAAAGATTTAAAACTTTACAAAGGAGGAATCCCCGCAAATTTTGGAGGCCGTATATCTTCAGTACTTGATATTTATCAAAAAGAAGGAAACAACAAAGAGTATCATGTTAATGCGGGGATCGGATTAGTCTCAAGCCGGCTGTTGGTTGAAGGTCCTATCGTTAAAGATAAAAGTTCTTTCGTGGTTGCGGGTAGAGGTTCTTACGCGCATCTTTTTTTGAAAATGGCAAATGAACCAAATTCAGCCTATTTCTATGACTTGAACACTAAGTTCAATTACAAATTCAACGATAAAAACAATGTTTTTGTATCGGGGTACTTTGGCAACGACAATCTGAATTTTAATAACAGTTTCATAAACACCTACGGTAACAAACTTTTTAACCTCAGGTGGAACCATATATTCTCAGACAAGATTTTCTCCAACGCATCTGCCATTTATAGTGATTATGACTACAGGATTAAAGTAAAATCTGCTGGTCTTGACTGGAAAGCAGAGGTTAAAAATTACAATTTTAAATATGATTTTAAACATTATGTTTCAAATAACCTGACTTTAAATTATGGTATAAATTCAATTTACTACAATTTTAATCCTGGAACAATCAGACCTTTTAATGCGAGTTCAGCTGTCAATCCGGATCAGTTGGCCAAAAAATATGCCTTTGAAAATGCCGCCTATATCAGTGCCGAACAAAACCTTTCCGAAAAATTATCACTGAATTACGGACTTCGCTACAGTAATTTTCAAAGATTAGGTGCGCAGCAAGTGTACACCTATGCTAACAATCAACCGGTTGTTTACAATAAGGAACTTCATATGTATGAAGAGGCTAGGCCAACAGGAACAATTAACTATGCGAAAAATAAAAAGATAGCCAGTTTTAACAACCTGGAACCAAGACTTGCAATAGCTTATTCGCTAAACAATGACCAGTCCATTAAGGCTAGTTACAACAGAATGAGCCAATATGTTCATTTAATTTCCAATACTGCTTCTGCAAGCCCGCTCGATATATGGGCGCCTTCTGACCAATACCTTAAACCGGAAATTTTAGATCAGGTAGCACTGGGGTACTTTCACAATTTTAAAGACGGTAAATATTCTTTGGAAACTGAAACATTCTATAAAAAAGTGAAAAACAAGTCAGATTACATTGACGGAGCAGATTTATTGGGAATCGATGCTGTAGAAAGTGTGCTTTTAAACGGCGAAGGAAGAGCGTATGGTCTGGAAATGATGTTGAAAAAGAATACAGGAAAGCTGACGGGCTGGGTTTCCTATACGCTTTCTAAGGCACAACAAAGGACACCGGGTAGAAATGCAGAAGAATCGGGTATAAACAACGGAGAATGGTACAGGGCAAATTATGACAAACGGCATAATTTATCTGTTACGGGCGCTTATGCCGTAAGTCCGAAATGGTCATTTGGAGCTATTTTAACCTTTCAGAGCGGAAAAGCAGCGACATTTCCTGATGGAAAATACCTGTATCAGGGCGTAAATGTTGTGAGTTACGGAGTAAGAAATGAAAATTCTTTAGCTGCATACCACCGCATAGATGTATCTGCAACTTATACGCCTAAACCCGACAAGAAAAGAGGATGGCAGGGTGAATGGAATTTCAGCATCTATAATCTTTACAACAGAAACAATGCAGCATCGTATTCTTTCAGACAGAATGAAGATACTGGAACAAGTGAAACACGAAGAGTATCCATTTTTGGTATTGTCCCTAGTGTAACCTACAACGTAAAATTTTAAGTGCAACTCACCTATTTATAAAAAGATAAAAATGAAACTACTACAAAAAATTATAATTCTATCCGTTGCACTGTTTGTGACAGGATGCGAAAAAGCCATTAATGTGCCTCTTACAACAGCATCGCCAAGATTGGTTATAGATGCATCTATAGATTGGGTTAAAAATACAACGGGAAATGAACAAAAAATTATATTGTCGACAACAACAGGTTATTACAGTTCCGAATTCCCGAGCGTTTCGGGAGCAGTAGTTACTGTGACAAATGCATCAAATACGGTCTTTAATTTTGTAGAAACTCCCGGAACGGGGCAATATGTTTGTCACAATTTCCTTCCCGTTGTCGGCCAGGCTTATAATTTAAAAATTGTATTAAACGGCGAAACCTATACTGCATCAGAAACATTTACCCCTGTTCCAAAAATTGAAGACAATATTGATCAGAACAACAAAGGAGGTGAAATGGGCGATGAAATTGAAGTAACCTTTTCCTATAAGGATAATGCAAGTCAGGCAAATTTTTATCTAAACAGTATTAGTCAGCCGTATTCGCCGTTCCCCGAGCTTGAAGTTGAAGATGATGAACACACTAATGGCAATTTAATGCAGGAGTCCTTTTCGCATGAAAAGTTAAAAGCCGGGGACCAGGTAGACTTTAAACTGTACGGAATTTCAGAAAGCTATTACAATTACCTATTCAAATTAATATTAGCTACTGGCAATGATGGCAATCCTTTTCCTACAACACCAGGTACAGTCCGCGGTAATATTATCAATCAGACCAATAGCAATCATTACGCTTTAGGCTATTTCAGACTGGCCGAAGTAGACACTAAAAGCTATAAGATAAAGTAACCAAGTTTTGTGGGCGGAATAAAGATCACGTGTTATTCGCCAGACCAGAATTCCGTTCACATCATATTTGGAGGAAGTTCAGCAATACCATAGTTCAAATAGACACAAATTTTTCTTTGTAATTGTAATAAACTAAATGAATAAAATAATAATTGTGCTTTTTCTATTTTTATCTGTTTTACAGGTTAACGGACAAAGCGTTTCAATTGACTCAACGATAAACAATAAAAATATTCAGTTCAAATACAAATCGCTTATCATTCCAACTGCTTTAATCGGATACGGAGTTGTTGGTCTTGTAAGCCCTGCTTTAAAGGACATCAACAGGAGTACAAAAAATGAATTCAGGGACCATGATGATAAGAAAGTAAACTGGGACGATTATGCTCAATATAGCCCGCTTTTATCTGTTTATGCACTAAATGCGTTAGGCATACAAGGAAAAAACAATTTTAAAGATAGGACTATCGTTTTAGCAACGGCATATCTCCTAATGGGTGGTTCTGTAAACATCATAAAAAAAACTTCAAAAGTTACCAGGCCGGATGGCGCAGACATAAGGTCATTTCCATCTGGACATACCGCTACGGCTTTTATGGGTGCCGAATTTCTATATCAGGAATATAAAGATGTATCGGATTGGTATGGTGTTACCGGCTACCTGGTCGCAGCCGGCACAGGACTTTTTAGGATGTCCAACGAAAAGCATTGGCTTACGGATGTTGCAGCAGGCGCGGGAATCGGAATTTTAAGTACCAAAATTGCTTATTGGATTCACCCATTAATTAAGAAAACGATTTTCAATGATAAAATAAACGGAACCATCATGCCTTTTTATAATCAAGGGGCATATGGGGTAGGATTATCAATGACATTCTGAAAAGACAGTACAAAACCTAAACTCAAATATCAAGCAAAAAATTAAATCGTGCAATAATAATGTACTTTGTGGAAATAATTGATATACTGAAAAAGCTTCAACATGAATTTTAATTCAATCTTGTTTCTTACCAAAAGAAGCTAATTTCGATAATAAGGCTACAATTTGCTTCGAGAAGGGAAAGATGAGGTGCGAATAGTGGAAATGCAGCTTGCCAAACTTGCTAATTCCTATTTCCACTTTTTGCCTGTCTAACGGCATGCTCACCACTTAAGTTAAGGTGGTAAACAAAGGCTAGTCGATACCTTGCAGCATTTGGACTGTTAATTATTGGAAGAGAATAACGTCGAATCGATAATACGATTCTTCCAAAAACGCAAAAATAGCGCGAATATCCATCACAAGAAATCGAAATCCAGGCTAGCTTCGCTGGTCTTTTTGATGCCAAAAAGAAAGAGCCCTTGGGCGGCGGCGAGCCGAGGCAGGACCGCGTCCCTGGGACAAGAGAAGACAATTATATGTCCCTCATATTGATTTTAAACAATTAATTAACCCTCGGTGTGACAGCAAAGGCTATTTTGTAATAAAAATTAAATAGGCTCTTAAAGTCACATCTAAATTACTCTTGCTGTTGAGGCATGCCGTTCGGGTCCATCCATACATATTCCCAATGGTGGCCATCAAGGTCATCAAAACTGTGCTGGTACATAAATCCGTAATCAGTAGCCGGATTAGGTATAGTGGCACCGGCAGCTACCGCTTTATCTACCATTTCGTTAACCGCCTCTTTACTATCGGCTGATATGGCAAGAGAGGTTTCTATGGCTTTGTGGGCATCTATAATTTCTTTTTCGGTAAAGGTTTGGAAAAAAGTTCTGGTGAGCAGCATCACGTAAATCGTATCGCTGATGATCATACAGGTTGCTTTTTCGTTGGTAAATTGCGCGTTAAAAGTATAACCGAGTTTGGTGAAAAATGCTATAGATCGGTCAAGATCGTTAACAGCCAGGTTTACAAAAATTTGAGTTGCCATAATTGTTTTCTTATTTAGTTATCCAAAGATACTACCGTTGCTTAAAGATGTTCGTGTGCAAAAACGACAAGTTAAGGGGTTAAACGCGACTGAAATGTAGGATGCTAATCATTTAAACAACTCAAGATGGTTTATCGTTGCTCCAAACTTAAATGCATGGAAAATTACAAAGTTTAGCAATTCTTTTTATATTTAGTATCGATGGCAGCCATCAATAATTCACTGTAAGTCTAAAATCTAAATTCATTTATCGCTCATGAAACGAATATTGCCTGTTTTAACCCTCCTGCTTAACATTTCTGTCTTCGCTCAGAACAAACTGCCAGTGGTAAAGGCAAGCGCTGGTCAGGCAAAAATTTATGAAGAGCATCATGCAATATCACGCTGGTATATTAATCCTAAAGTGAAACTTGACGTTTTTACTACTGGTAAGTTTACGAAGTCTAAAACGGTAAAATTCAAAACAGATATTGATTCAATTGTTTTCAACATCAGCCCGGGGCAAAAAAAGGAATTTATAGTTTTATTAAACGGGAAAGATTCTTGCCTTACCCAAATCGTTGCCCCGATGCTCAAAAACTTCAGTAAAGTATCGCCCGAAATTCATGACACGATACCTTTTTTTGTGAACAAATACAATACGAATTTCTTACCTATCGTTTTCAATGGCACAGATTCGCTGTTGATGAATTTTGATTCAGGTGCAAATGACATAGACTTTACTAACGCTGCACTGGCCACAAAAGTGAAATCGAAGCCCAGGCTTTACGATACCGATTATGATGTCAAAATTGGAAACCATACTTACAAAAGCAAAATTTATGATATAGAATTGGCAGGGAATGAAACAGATGGTTTGTTAGGCTGGGATATATTTGATGGTATGATTGTAGTGCTGGATTATGATCAAAATAAAATGATGGTGCATTCTGTCATGCCAAAAGAGATTTTACAGGGTAAACAATATACCAGGTTTAAGCTCACTTATATTAAAAATAAACCTTTTATAGAAAGTGAAATGTCGCAAAGCGGAACCAAAAATAAAAGCCTGTTTATGTTCGATTTAGGCTACCAGCGTACGGCTATGCTGGATAAAGATTTGCTGCGTGAAATGAAGTTTCCAACTGAAAAAATGGAAGTGATCAATAAGGTAATGATGCATGGGGTAAAAGGTAATGAAGTGCCGGTAACTACGGTAAAACTTCAAAGTTTAAAAATCGGCGGTTTTGAACTCAAAAATGTACCGGCTCAGGTGATGGAACAAAATAAACCCATGCCAGGTATTAACGTTCATTACCTTGGAACCGATATATTGAAAAGATTTAATACCGTTTTTGATTTTCAAAATAATGTGATCTATTTGAAGCCCAATCATCTTTACGATGTTGCCTATGCAGATCAAAAGAGCTAATCTCATTTGTTTTACCGGAAAGACCGCTAAGGGAAGATGCAAAGCACGTAGAGTTAGGGTCGTCCTCTCGACTGAAGTTAAGGTTTTGACCACAGATTTACACGGATTATTATATCTGTGTGCACCCTTTTTTATCTGTGGTTAAATTGCATTGGGTGAAGGGGATGGATGCAGGCTTTATGTCCATCCTAAATGATCCCTTTTACCTCAGCCCCATACTCTCATTAATCAATAAACTGTATTTGCTGCACCAGATAGGCCTTTCCAAATTTCTGCGGATCGTGTACTACCGTAGCTTTAATGGCTTTCCATTTAGGACGTTGTCCATTTTGCCAGTTTGCACGGATTTCCTGTGCGTTCAGCCAGATTTCCTCCAACTCGTTCTGAACGGTACTGTTGGCATAAGTGAGCTGTAACTTATCTGGAATCATATAATAATCGTTTCCTGTTTTGCTGAGCCTGATATTTGGCCCGCCAACAACGTAATTGGTGATGAGCTGCACAATAAAAGATTCACTTCCTTTATACTGCTCTTTGCTAATTACCTTTTCGAAAACAAAATAATATTCAGGTCCATCCTGTAAAGGCACTTCATCGCGATTAAACCTCGCTTTAACACGGTAAGTGTAGCCAGGTTCACGCTCATCAAAACCAGATAGCGAAGCGCCAGCATCTACATTACCAGGTAGCTTTAATAGCAGATCATTATCTGCACCATAACGATGGCTGACCAGCAGTTCAACTTCCTGTCCGTTTTTTAAGTTTAGCGGACCGTATCTTTCTGATTTTTTACAAGAAACAATTGTAAAAACAGTAACTAATAGCAATAGTAGGTTTTTCATAGCGGTTTTGTGATTTAGATGAATTGTTTCTGTAAAACGATATGATAATGGTAGACGCTACACTATACTGACCATTTTTTGTCAATCTTTCTGCGTGATCTCTTTTTTCACTTGCCCAATGGAAAAATGTTCATTCACCAAAGTTTACTGAAACATTTGTTCTCCATTGATTTTAGAATAGGCTTACCATGTTAGGCCTCAGGCCATTCGCATAAGCTTACTTACATGGCTTTCATCAACAAGGCCAAATTCTGCAGCAATTTGTTTTAATCCAGATCTTCCGCTTTCTATCCTTTGTCTGATTAAATTTTTACGGTAATCATGGATATACCGGCGCAAGGTTATGCCTGTATTTCTTTTAAAGTAAGGACCAATATAATCTTCTGAAAGCTTAAAATGTGCTGCCATTATACTTGCTTTTAAATTTTTAGGCTGGTAAATGTTTTTGTGCAGGTAACAGAACATGGCTTGAATGTTTTTTGAACGTTCTGCACTGCTTTTAATTTCAGGCATATTACGCTGCATAATAACGGAAAGCATTAAGATCTGCGACCAGATCAAAGCCTCATTTTGCATTGTGTTTTTGCTGAGTGCTAGGATGAGTGCAATGATATGCTCTACAATCAACTGATCATCGGCAGTAAAGTTGAAACCTAGAAAATGTGTTTCACGGCTTTTGATCAGGTATTCCAGGTGTTGTAAACCAGTGGGGCTATTTTCCTTTTGATGGAGGTATATATCGGTAAATTTGATGTAAATGAACTGTGTTTTCTGGTCAATTTTAAAATGATGCTCCTCCTCCGGACCAATTAAGAAAAGATTTCCTTCTTTATAATCGATTGGAATTTCATTTATGATGTGCTGGCCAGATCCGCTTTCAATATAAATTAGTTCATAATGGTTATGCCGGTGTACAGGGTGGCGCCATTTGCTCATTTCAAATGCTGAAATAACAATAGGCTGAAATTGGACATACCGCTTTATCATAGATTTATACAAATGTATCATACTATTTTACAAAAACATATCTCCGGTTTGTCAGGATCTTTACATAAATCAATTTAGATTAAAGACATGAATAAAAGTAAAATAGCATTGGTTGTAGGGGCAAATGGTGTAATTGGCAGCAATTTAATCCGCCACTTAGAAAGCCTTAGTGATTGGAATATTATCGGCTTATCGCGTAGGGGTGGGGAGAATACGGACAAAACCAGGTACATTTCTGTTGATCTGCTCAATGCAGACGACAGTAAAATACAATTAAGCCCTTTAACCAGCGTAACACACGTTTTTTTTGCCGCGTATCAGGATAAACCAACGTGGGCAGAACTTGTACCGCCTAATTTGGCAATGCTTGTAAACGTGGTTAACACTATTGAACCTATTGCAAAAGACTTACAGCACATCAGTTTAATGCAAGGTTATAAAGTGTACGGTGCGCATTACGGTCCTTTTAAAACGCCGGCAAAAGAAACGGACGGTGGACATATGCCCCCGGAATTTAATATAGATCAGCAACAGTTTCTGGAGAAACAGCAGAAAGGTAAAAAATGGAATTGGTCTGCGCTTCGCCCATCGGTAGTTGCAGGTACGGCATTGGGTAATCCAATGAATTTGATTTCCGTAATTGCGGTTTATGCCACTATATCTAAAGAACTGGGTTTGCCTTTGCGTTTTCCTGGTAAATTGGGTGCTTATGATAAACTTTTAGATATTACAGATGCCGGATTATTGGCTAAAGCTACGGTGTGGGCCGCCACTAACCCCGCAGGTGCCAATCAGGCCTTTAATATAACCAATGGAGATCTGATCCGCTGGAACGACCTATGGCCTAAAATTGCAGCTTATTTTAAAATGGATATTGCCCCTCCGCTTCAAATGCCTTTGCAAACCATTATGGCCGATACATCGGCTATATGGACACAATTGCAGGAAAAACATAACCTTGTTAAACACAGTTACGAAGAAGTATCTTCGTGGGCCTTTGGCGACTTTGTTTTTTCATGGGACTACGATTTCTTTTCAGATGGTACTAAAGCCAGGCAAATGGGCTTTCATGAGTATATCGATACTGAGAAAATGTTTTTTGATCTGTTTGATGAACTTAAAAGCAAAAGGGTTATTCCAAACTAATTCATCTATATCTTTTGCTACCGGAACGGATGCATTTTTCTTTCGTATTTTAGTATCCTTTTGAAAAAACATGTGGCAGTGGTAAATAATAGCAGTACGTTTATTGGTATTATGTGTTAGGCTGTTGTCGGAATTAATTCAGCATCTGTTTTTATAAAGAATTAATATGCCAATAATTTAGATATTTGCAGCTTCCAATAACATAACTAATGAAGCCCTACCTGCAACTTTTCGATTTTTCAAAGAAGATCAATTACCGAACCGAAATTCTGGCAGGCTTAACGGTAGCCATGACCATGATCCCCGAATCACTTTCGTTTGCTATTCTTGCAGGTTTTCCTCCGTTAACAGGTTTGTACGCTGCCTTTATTATGGGCTTGGTTACTGCTGTTTTAGGCGGTAGGCCAGGCTTGGTATCTGGTGGGGCAGGTGCAACCGTAATAGTGCTAATTGCATTAATGAAAAGCCAGGGCATAGAATATGTTTTTGCTGCTGTGGCTTTGGCAGGGCTAATTCAAATTATGGTTGGGTTGTTTAAACTTGGTAAATTTGTAAGGCTGGTTCCGCAGCCCGTAATGTTTGGTTTTGTTAACGGTTTAGCAGTTATTATTTTTATGTCGCAGTTAACACAGTTCCAAACCCTTGTTAACGGCAGGGTAGAATGGTTAAGTGGTATGCCTTTATATATTATGCTGGCTTTGGTATTGCTCACCATTGCCATAGTAATTATTCTCCCAAAAATTACCAAAGCTATTCCGTCCTCACTGGTGGCTATTATTTTAGTTTTCCTTGTCGTTTTAGGTTTTGGGATTGATACCAAACTGGTTAAGGATATTGCTTCGGTAAATGGTGGTTTTCCACCCTTTCACATTCCAAAGGTTCCGTTAAATCTGGATATGCTCAAGATCATTTTCCCTTATTCGCTCATTATGGCTGGTGTGGGCTTAACAGAAGGCCTGCTTACTTTGAATCTGGTTGATGAAATGACGGCAACTAAAGGCAATGGGAACCGAGAAAGTATTGCACAAGGTATTGCCAACATTACAAACGGTTTTTTTACGGGCATGGGTGGTTGTCCGATGATTGCGCAAACACTCGTTAATCTCTCAGCAGGTGCGAGGGCAAGGTTATCGGGCATTATTGCAGCCTTAACCATACTGGTTATCATATTGGTTGGTGCTCCGGTAATCGACCGTGTACCGATGGCTGCTTTGGTTGGTGTAATGATGATGGTAGCGATTGGCACTTTTGAATGGATGAGCTTTAAAGTGATTAATAAAATGCCAAGGCAGGATATTTTCATTGGTATCCTGGTGGCTGTAATTACCGTTTGGCTGCATAATCTGGCATTGGCTGTATTAATAGGAGTAATTATTTCGGCACTTGTGTTTGCCTGGGAAAGTGCTAAACGGATACGTGCCGATGAATATACGGATGCCAGTGGTGTAAAAACTTATGAAATATTTGGTCCCTT
Source organism: Pedobacter terrae (assembly GCF_900100705.1). Classification (GTDB taxonomy): domain Bacteria; phylum Bacteroidota; class Bacteroidia; order Sphingobacteriales; family Sphingobacteriaceae; genus Pedobacter; species Pedobacter terrae. The sequence goes on along the minus strand of NZ_FNCH01000022.1, from coordinate 46,541 downwards.
GTTTTTTGGATCAGTTGCTCATTTTAATGAGCTGTTTGCTGTGGCACACGATCCGCAGCATATTATCATTGATTTTAAGCATAGCCGTGTTTTTGATATGTCGGGTATTGATGCGCTAAATAAACTAACCGAACGCTACCGTTTGTTGGATAAAAAACTTCAATTAAAACATTTAAGTAGCGACTGTAAACGCTTACTGAAAAATGCCGATCAGATTATAGACGTAAACATTATCGAAGATCCTACTTACCAGGTGGCTACGGAAAAGTAACTGATTTAACTTTTCGTTTTATATCATAAGCTACCTTTAGGATCCTGCCGATTTTAGCTTCCAATAATAGGCTTGGTTAATGCCTGAACGTTAATTTACGTCTGGGCTTCATTGTTTTCTTCAAATTGCCCGTTTATACTAAAACGTTTCAGTGTTTTGAGAATTGGCAACAAAAAAATGTTTCATTTATTGTGTCTATTGGCTAAAAATATCCTTACTGCCTGTTTTATAAGATGTTACTTTTATAAAGTATCCTGACAATATTTATTTTTTTACCTGTCTATCTGACAATTATTTTATTAGAATTAAATATTATTGCGCCATTTAATAAAAATTTCATAAAAATGACAATTCGTTATTAAAACGTTTTAGCATATTATATATTTGAATTAACCAAATAACTAAATTTTATGAGAATCCCTAACTACTACTGCCAAAGTACCTGTCCTTTTAACCTAAGACATGTCTTGCCGTTTCCGAAAAACTAAGTTTTAGCAATCATTTTTTTACCAATTAAAAGATCCATTAACTATGCGATACTTATGGGCGTGCCTTGCTTTTTTTGCGGCGTTTACGTTAAACGTTTTACCGAATTATGCTGCGGGCAAAAAAAATCATAAAGGCCTTACAATTAATTATTTGATCTTTCAGGATACAACGAGAATAAAGATCGTATCGTTAAAAGACTCCTTACAAAAAGATAGTCTTGAACAGATCAGGAAAAAAACACTTTACAACAAGTTATCTGGAGGTATACAAAAAGACACCAGGGATCTGGCACTCTTTCCGGCCATTTCATTGCAGCAAAATTTAAAGGGTAATTTTGCTGGCCTGTATGTTCAGGAGCCTTCAGGCGAACCCGGTTCTATGCAGAACATGTTTATCAGAGGGGCTGCCATGCCACTATTATCTAAAAAAGATTTGTACGATGCTCAGCCGCTGGTGGTTCTAGATGGGATTCCTTTGGTACGGGAGCATCCTTTTGCTTTTGATATACAGCAATTCGATTTTAATAGGATTGGTCCGGCTACTAATTTACTCGCCGGTATCGATATGAATAATATTGCGTCGGTAGAGGTGCTTAAAGATTTAGCTTCCACGTCAGTTTACGGGCCAAGAGGTGTAAACGGGGTAATTGTTTTAACCTCAAAAACAGCAGTTGGCAGATATCGCGCTATATCTTTCAATTCGTATATCGGTATGGTGCAAAAACCATTCGTAAATACCATCAATGGTAAGTATGAAAATAGTTTCAGACAGCGCTTTTATGATGTGTATACTACAAATGGCAGGTATTCTGATGATGAAGAGTATCCGGTATATTTAAGCGATTCGCTTAATAATGTATATAGCGGAAAATCAGACTGGACTGATTTATACTATAAAAATGCGCTGGTATATGGCATTAATTTTTCACTTGCTGGCGGTACCGATAGGGCAAACTTTAGGTTTGCTTTGGGTAATACCAAAAGTGAGGGTGTAGCTGATGAAACGGGTATCGACCGTTATAGCGCCACTTTTAATATCAATATGAAGCCCACCAAATGGTTGCTGTTTTCAACTATGATTAATGCGAACCGATTAAACCGCGATAGGAATAAGACCCTGCGCGACCGATTTGCACAGCTTAATTATTTTCCTGATTTAAGTGCGCCGCTCCCTCCTAATAAAGATTTCTATGGTTCGTACCTGCAACAGTACAAAAAAGGTTTTGATGATAACAAAACAAACTCCATTCAGGGGTATGCCAAATTAGAAGGGATTTTTGGCCAGTTTAAGGTGGTGTCATCTTTTAATGCCGATTACAGCGAAGGCTATAGAGATGTATTCTACGCCAGAACGCTTTTGCAAGGGAATAGTTATGCATCCAACTATTATGGCTTTAGCCAAAGATTAATGATGGATAACAAGGTAACTTACGATTTAAACCTGAATAAGGTTCACGATTTTCATTTTGCTTTAGGGCAATCCATGCAGTGGGATATTTATAAATACAGTAACGCCTACGCTTATAAAGGTGTTAACGATTATATTAAAATCAATTTGCTTGATTCTAAACCTAAAAATGACGATGGTACGGATAACGGTGGTTATTTAACACCAGTAGCCTTTCCTAGAGAATTAACTTACCGGTTTTTAGATAAAACAGAAGATAACTTATTGTCTTTTTATGGAAAAGCCGATTATTCGTTTAGCGATAAATACTTCTTATCAGCCATATTACGTTTAGATGGTTCTTCAAACGCACAACCCACAAGCCGTTGGTTTTATTCGCCAACCATTTCTGCCGCCTGGAATCTCAAAAACGAATTTTTGAAAAGTAACAGCTTGGTTGATGATTTGGTATTGCGTGCAAGTGTGGGTAGAATGGGGCGTACCTTTAGTTACGATAATTATACCCAAGGCCCACAATATACCGCGTCAGTTGGCTATACAGGTAACTTAACCGTGCCAGGATACAACGCCTTCGGGGTATTAACCCGTCCTTACCAGTTTGGTTGGGTAGGTTACGGTGTGCCGTGGTCTTACTCAGATCAATTCAATATTGGTGCTGATGTGGCCATGTTAAAAAACCGTCTTCACGTTTCAGTTGATCTTTACAGTAAAACCGATAAAAACCAATTAATTGGAATCCCTGCTTATGCAGAATATGGTTATAAACAAGCCATAGAAAGTGGCATGTCTGTAAACAACATGGGAATTGATTTTACTGTGAGTGCCCAGGTTATCGCAAAGAGTAAATTCTCCTGGAATTCGGCCGTAAACTTTAATCACAACGCTAACGAACTAAAAGCATTGCCTAGAGGATTGGATCAGTTGGTGGTAAGCAACAGGTTTTTGAAAGTTGGGCAACCGGTAGATCAATATTGGTTACTGGAGAATAATGGTATTTATACTTCGGATGCAGATGTACCAACCGTTAATGGACAAAAGTTAAAATATAAAGGAATTGTTTTAAAGGCTGGCGACCCACGCTGGAAAGACCAAAACGGAGATAACACCATCGATGATAATGATAAAGTATTAAAAGGTCACTCTTTACCAACCCTTTCAGGTGGTTTTGATAACAACTTTAAATATGGCAATTGGAGTTTAGGTACAAGTTTCTACTTTAATTTAGGAAGAAAGCTCATCAACCAGGAGATGGCTAACCGTTTTGATTTTGTTAACCGCGAAGGTAACACTGATATCAATTCTGTGAAAGAAATTACTTTCTGGGAGAAACGTGGTGATTACTCAAAATATCCGCTTTATAATCCTTGGAGCACCGTAATCCCATATCGTGCAGATCAGGACCTCTTCCTGGAGAATGCTTCATTCTTAAAATTAAGACAGGTTTCATTGGGTTATGAACTCGGCAATTTACTCAATAAGAAAAATATCAAAATCAACAAATTCTTCGTGTACGGTGCCGTGAGCAACATTTTTACCATTACGCCTTATACTGGTCAGGATCCCGAACTGGTTAGCTACGATGGCGTTGATACCGGTTATGGCCAACCTATTCCGAGAACGTATACCCTGGGTGTTAAAATGGAGCTATAAGATGAAAACAAGAACGAACAAAACATCAAGTGAGATGAAAAATATATTTTACACACTACTGGTTGCTGTAATAGCCTTTTCAGGCTGTAATAAAGCGTTAGAAACCGATTCTACCAGGGTTGTAGGGGAAAAAAATGCCTGGAATACTGTGGAGGATGCCCGATCTGGAATTTTGGGTGTATATGCTTTAACCCGGGCTGCATTATCAGATAACAATGGTCACTGGATTTATGGTGATGTAAGAACGGGAGAGTTTTTAAGTCCGAAAAGACAGGATTTAAAGGCGGTAATCGGCAATAATTTAAATGCCGCATATCCTGTAATGGAGGCCCTATCTGATTGGACAAGGTTTTACGCCATTGTAAATGGTGCCAATGTTTTCCTGGAAAATGTTGGGCATGTAAAAGAAACAGATAAGCGGTACACAAGCAATAACATGACGGTAGATATTGCTCAAGCCAGATTTTTAAGGGCTTTTGCTTATTTCTACATGGTGAGAATCTGGGGCGATGTACCGTTCATTACCTCATCAGATGAAGGTAAATTTACCAATAAAGCCCGCGAAAGCCAGGGAAGGATTTTAGCTTGGGCCGAACAGGAAATGCTAAAGGCAGCAGCTGATCTTCCATTTATCTACAGCGGTGGCGATGTGCAGCAGCCAACTGATTATTATAATGAAACTTCAGGAAGATGGGGCGGTGCTTTAGCCACAAAAGTTACGGTATACGCAGTCTTGGCTCACTTGGCAGCCTGGAATGGCGATTATACCAATGTTTCTAAATATGCCAAATTTGTTGAAGATAATTATGGCAGAAGCGCCGGCGGTTTTACGGGAAGTGCTGATTTATCAAACTCAAATGGGTTTTTCTATAATAAAAATACCAGACAAATGTTCGGTTTCAATTCCGATTATGGCCATGTGGATGGTTCATCAACCGGACATATTGAAGAGTTGACTTTGGCCGAGCCGGTGATGACCAAGTCGGTTCCGGATATTTACCTGCCAAAAGATTCGATCCTGAAATATTTTAATCTTCCAAAAGATCAAAGGTTTGCGGTTGATACCTTAGGGCAGGCCAAATACGATGGAAGATATTTTACCAACATTAATGGTAAGTATCCGATTTTTAGCAAAATCAAAGTAATTCAGGGTGGCGGAACAGATCCTAACTTCAGGTATTTTACCAGTGCACTGGTTTTTACCCGCTTAGAAGATATCGTTTTGCTGCGTGCTGAAGCACTATCCGTATTAGGTGATCAAAATGGGGCGCTAAGTGAATTGGTAAGTGTTCAGGCAAGAAGGTTTGAAGAAGGTACCACGTTCTCTTTCAATCTGACTCAGGACGATATTATAAAACTAATCTTTGAGGAGCGCCATCGCGAACTCTTAGGCGAAGGTTCCAGATGGTATGATTTGATCCGCTATAATAAGATCAAACAGAACGACGCCAAATTTATGAATCTCATTAATTCTGGCGGAATTTACTGGCCGATATCCAGAAAACTCCTTTCCCAAAACAGTTTATTAACCCAAAATGCTTACTGGCGCTAATGATCACGGATATGAAAAATTCAATAAAATATATAGGTGCATTGGCAATCTTATCGCTGCTAACACTCATTAACCTGGCCTGCAAAAAAAATGGAGGGTTTTATGATGCACCAGATCAGAATGTAACTTTTTCTGGCAATACTTACGAGTACCTGAAAAGCAAACCGGGTGTTTTCGATTCGCTTATTGTAGCGATTGACAGAATGGGTTTGAAAAAAACATTAACCGATAGTAATGTTACCCTGTTTGCAGTAAGTAATCCAAGCTTTCAACTGGCTTTGCGGAACTTAAATACCTTGAGGAAACTATCTGATAAGGATCCACTTTTTTTGGCCAACATTGATGCTGTTCAGTTAGATACCATGACCTCGTACTACATTATAAGAGGTAAAAATACAACCGATTCATTAAAACTTCAGGATGGTTTAGACTTAAAAAGTGTACGTGTGGGTTATCCCATGCATGCAAGTGTAACCAAAATATCGGCTTCTGGGCAAGTTGGTGCCGGACCGGAGGTTATTAATTTCGATAATACCAAAAAAAGCAAATTTATTCGCAACTGGGCAACCAGTACCACATCATCAAATAACATTAGAACAAAGAATGGTATTGTGCATGTAATCAGCGCCGATCACATATTTGGCTTTAATGAATTCGTTACGCGGTTAACATTTGTACCACCACCACCAAACCTTTACCTCGAAATCGGCGGTATATTTTCGTCAAACCGCGAAAACGGTGGAGGGATAACCAGTGGGGAAAATTCGAGAAAAGTAATCGATGGTGATGATCATACTAAATTCCTGGCCGACCTCCAGGGCGAACTATGGATGAGGTTTGAACTTAAAACACCTGCTGTTTCATCGGTATATACCCTAACATCTGCTAATGATGCCAACGAGAGAGATCCAAAGGCGTGGACTTACGAAGGTTCAATGGATGGCACTAACTGGGTAGAACTGGATAGAAGGTCTAACTTCTTCTTTGAGGAAAGATATCAGCAAAAGGTATTTAGGTGTACAAATACGGTTGCCTACAAATTTTACCGCATTGTGATTACCGAGCTTAGAAATAGCGGCACCTTCCAGCTGGCTGAGTTTACCATAAACAAATCGAAATAAGTGATGGGAAATAAAAACATTAAAATAAATAGCCCGATGAAATTGATCATATATAAATATTTTGCGCTCCTTTTACTTACTGTAACCCTTTTTAGCAGCTGTAAAAAGATTTTCGATTTACCTGATGAGAAAGATTATATGAGCAACAACGTGAATTTTAGTAATAAAATTCTGGAGCCTATAATCGGTAGAACTAACCTTATTGGTGGCTTTAACAGTGATAATTCAACCAATCCGATCACGTTCGAAATTGTAAACGTGAGGTTTGGTGATGGAAAGCCAGTGAGCGATCTTTTTACCACAGCACCAACTTATGTATGGACAGCACCTTATACCGGCTTGGAAAAAAGTCTGGCTGAAATTGAGGCTAAAAGAAAAATCGAAACGCATCCCATATTCGAAATACGTTCATCAGGTGAGTTCATCTTATGGCCATCTGCAACTAACCAGATATTAAAACCGCGCCCTACTGATAGTACCAACTTTTCTCAGGATACCCGCTTTTTTGATGTAAAAGTTAAAAATACGGGTGGCGAGCGTCTGATCAGAGATTTTCAGATCAGGCCTTTCAGAGAGCGCCCGTACGAGCCATCGAATGATTTTAATGCCTATACCGGTTTGCCTGCTCCTGATCCTAACTTTCCGTTCGATCAAAAACGCAGAGATTACATCCGCCCTTATCTAAATAATGTAATTGGTGCAACTTCAAGTTTAAACCTAGTGAGCAACAATGAAAAAAAGGATGCAGTTGTATATATCCGTCCGCTAACTTCAGGCGGTAATGGACATTCGTTACGCATTGTAGTTTTGGGCACAGATTCTTTACCGATTGATCCGAAGTTTTTCAATGAAACAGTTTGGGATAAAATGATCCATGGTTTCAATATCCAAAAAACCGACAAGTATGTTCAATATGATGTTGCTTATCCTATTCCATTGGTAGAAATCCCTACCTCTTACGCCAGGGGCGGATCGAGGGCAAAAGCAGAGCTGAGTTACTCCAGGCTTGGTTTTGGGGGTACACGTACCGTGGGCAGTTTCGGTGTCGATTTCGCTATTTACAAGGCCGGCGACTGGGAAATCGTCTTTCATTTCAAAAATGAGAACCCAAAATTTGCTAACGAATAGTTGATCAATAAAGTTAATATTATGAAAAGAAATATACTTTTATATACATTACTTATTGTATGTATAATATGTTGTACGAATGCCTATTCACAAGAAAAAAATATTATTGTAAATGGCACGGTACTCGATAAAGATACCAAACAGGGGGTGCCAGGCGTCTCAGTTGTTTTGCAAAGCACTAATAAAGGCTTAACGCAGACCAATGGCGATGGAAAATTTTCGGTTAACGTACCTGTTGGCGGAACACTATTGTTTAAATTTTTAGGTTACAATACCGCATCGGCCAAAATTACCGGTCAAACCAATATTACGGTTACCATTAGCGAGAACCGTAAAGATTTGAATGATGTGATTATTGTAGCTTACCAAAACAGGCCAAAAGAAACAGCTGCTGGATCGGTAACGGTGCTTAGCGGTAAAGATGTTTCGGATGTTCCGGTATCAAACATTGAAACCCTTTTACAGGGTAAAGTGCCGGGGTTAAATATCCAGAATAATACCGGTGCACCAGGTTTTAGGGGATCGGTACAGCTTCGGGGTTTATCCAGTTTAAGCATTTCAGGTAGTGGTAACGATTCATTTTTACAACCTACATCGCCATTGTATATTATAGATGGTGTGCCTTTAGATGCAGATAGAGCAGCAGAGTTTGGTTTTCAAACACAAGGTCCTGGTGTGAGTCCACTTTCGCTGATCCCTCAGGAAGATGTTGAAAACATCCAGATCCTGAAAGATGCACAGGCAACGTCCATGTATGGATCCAGAGGTGCTTATGGGGTAATCATCATCACCACTAAAAGAGGTAACTCTAAAGTGCCGCGTATTAAATATGTATCGAACTTCTTCGTTAATGCTCCGCCTAAATTACGCGAAACATTAGGAGGTAATTCTGAACGTCAGTTAAAAATTCAGCAAATTATATTAAACGCAGAAAATATCAATCAGATCAGGGGAATTAGCAATACACCTTTTCTTGCAGATAGTTTAAATGCGTACTGGAATAATTCTACCGACTGGCAGGATGTATTTTATCAAACTACGTTTAACCAGAGTCATAACCTGGCTTTAGATGGTGGCGACCAGAAATTTAATTACAAGGCCAATATGGGCTATTATGCCGAAAAAGGAGTAATTAAAAACACGGGCTATAATCGCTACAATTTAAATATGAACATGGAGTTTAAACCGAATGATAAATTTAGATTTTTCGGTTTCGTTAATGGCTCTGTAGGAAAACAGAATAAAGGTAACGGTGCCGGCTTACTTCAATCAGGGGTAGCTGCAAACGGTCAGGCATCAACACTTTTACCGCCTCCGTCTTTTTACCAGGCTTCTGGTGGGGTATTATCTGCTCTGCAAACGCTGAATGATAATAACTCCAGAAATTTAAGGGCAAATATCGATGCCCGTTACGAATTTATACCAGGTTTGGCAGCATCTTCCACCTTGAGTTACGATTATACTTCAGATACCGAAACCACATTTACACCAGCTGCGGCCAATGGATCATTTGCCAAGCTTTATGATTATAACGGCAGAAATTTCCAGTTGTATAATAGGAATGCAATTACCTACGCTAAAACATTGGGCGATAAGCATAATTTCTTTATCAATACATTTAACGAAATTTATAAAATCGGTGCCCAATCATCCATAAGCAGGCAGGAAAGAATTCCAAATGATCAGCTTCAGGGGCCGCTCGGTTACGATGGTTATTACTCAAGAGGAGGCGGGGTGTTAAGTAGTTATAAAAATGCTACAATTGCCTCTTTTGCAGGATCACTATCGTACGATTACGATAAAAAATATGTAGCCGAGTTCTCTTACCGTTTAGATGGTACTTCATCAAGTGGTTTAGAAAATCCATATTCTAAAAACTCTTCAGTAGGTTTAAGGTGGAATTTTAATAAAGAAAACTGGTTAATTGATCAAAAATGGCTGGACTATGGTAGTTTAAGGTTAACGTGGGGTCAAAATATTGTACCTACAGGTAATCTTCAGAGTATTTATGGTATTTATAACCTGAATGGAAATTACAACAACACGCAAACCATTGGTATCGATTACGATTTAATTCCAAACCCGGCTTTAAAGCCAACCACCACAAGTCAATACAACATTGGTTTTGATATTGGTTTCCTGAATAGATTCTCGATCGTTGTAGATAGTTATTTCAAAAAGGTAGATAATTTATTGTTCGATCGTGTTTTATCAAATACTACAGGTTTTAATAAACTGGCAAGTAACGATTTGGGTATCGCCAACTATGGTACCGAGGTAAACTTAATTGTAAAAGCCGTTACCAGTAAGGATTTCGATTTATCTTTTTCCATAAACGGTGCGTATAACCGCGATGTGCTGTTAAAATTGCCTGAAGAGTATAACGGACAGTATATCCGCTTTGATGGTTCTGGTTATCTGCAGCATAATGTTTTCCGTGTAGGCAGAAATACCCTGTCAAACTATTTACGGATTAACCAGGGCGTTTACAGAACAGATGCAGATGTACCGGTAGATCCGGTTACCGGAAAGAGGTATCAAACCAACAATACTTTCTTTTACGGTGGAGACCCGATTTTGAAAGATGTAAATGGCGACTATATTCTGGATGGCAGAGATTATGAAATTACCGGAAACTCGCAACCCTTGTTTACAGGCGGTTTATCCCTCACCATGAGGTATAAAAAGTGGGGCTTAAACGTGTATGCCAGTTACACAGCCGATAGAACAATCTTAAATAATGCACTTGCTGATCGTATTGCCATCATGAGAGATCCTTATGCATTAAATGCCGTAGTGCCGTTAGGCGATTTAAATATCTGGCAGCGTCCTGGTGATGTGGCTAAATACCCATACCCTTATGATTTTGCCCGGTATGGGAATATTCAACCGCTAAGAGCCGATCAAACCTTATGGCAGGAAAGCGGTAGCTACCTGAAAATTAATAATTTAACGCTGTCTTACATGTTCGATAAGAAGCTGATCCGCAGGTACGGATTAGCCAATTTAAGGATCTTTGGTTCTACCAATAACTTAATCACATTTTCTAAGTATAGTGGTCCAAATCCAGAAAACGTAACCGCATTAGGTCGCGACATTTCTAACGGTTACCCTGTACCACGTACCTACAACATTGGTTTAAACTTAGAACTTAATACAGGCAACTAAAAATATTTATTATGAAAAAAGTTATTATTTACACTTTGGTTATTGCAGCATGTTTTTGCCTGCCTTCATGTAAAAAGTTTTTAAACGTACAGCCTTTAGATAAATTAACCGGAAACAATTATTTCCAGACTAAAGAGGATGTTGTTGCCAATATTTATGATCTGTCGAGGATTGTTTTCAGCAAAATAAACGAAACACATTATGTTGGTGCAGTTGGAGAATACAGATCGGGCGAGGTATTGCACGAAAGCCAGTCTGATAATGCCCCGTCCCGCGAATATGTGGAGTTTTTGGGTAGAAACGATCTGTTAAACCTGATCAGAAGAGGACAACCCTGGGACTATTACAATTTTGACAGAATAACAGATTGGACCGGTTACTATAGGGCCATTCAGGGCGCCAATATCCTGATTGCAAAATTAGATGAGGGTGTTCCGGGCATCACTGATACAGAAAAAGGACAATTTAAAGCTGAAGCTGCATTTATTCGCTCACTTTGTTACTTTACCATGGTGCGGTTATTTGGCGATGTAGTTTATTATACTGATGCTTTTCATTCTACATCCTTACCCCGCGAAAATTTTGTATCCGTATTAAATAAGTGTATTGCCGATTTAAACAGTTATAAAAATCAAATTCCATTTACTTATAGTGATCCCGCTTTGAAAGGTGTTCGCGCAAGTAGGGGCAGTATCATTGCCTTAATGATGGAGATGAATATGTGGAATGCAGGTTTTGATGGTGCTAATGCCAAAAAATATTATCAGGCTACTGCAGATTTAGGAAAAGAATTGGTTGCCAGTAACGCCTATCGGTTATTGCCTATTTCAGATTGGTCAACAGTGATTAAAGGGCGTTCAGATGAAAGTTTGTTCGAATTTTATCAGAGTATAAATTATGGAGATGCTGTACTTAACGTTGCACCTATTGCCGATATGTTTTTGCATTACCCGTACAAAAGACCAGAGTATACCCACCGCGTAAGTTTTGCTTATTACAGGGGAGAGTATATGCAAAAACTTTTTCAGGATGGAAGTGATAAAAGGATCACTACCTGGTTTAACGAAGACATTTTTGCTGACAATGGTAAGTTTATGTTATTAAAATATGCCAAAAACTCTTTTATAGTAGGAGAGGAAGATGCCAACCCAGATAACACCTTTATGATTTTTAGGTATGGAGGAGAACTCCTGCTGGCAGCAGAAGCGCTTGCCAATATAGATGAAGATGCTGAGGCCATAAGGTTGGTTAATCTGGTAAGAGCGCGCGCTGGTGCTTCTCCGTATACCTCCTCAAACGGAGATCTTAAAGAATTTATCTTTTACGAACGTTCAAGAGAGCTGATCGGCGAAGGTCATCATTACTTCGATTTAGTTAGAACGAAGAGAATCTTGAACAGCCAGTATTCTTACAACGTGCTCACATCCGATAAATTTAGTCGTGGTGCCTGGACCTGGCCCATTAACCAAAATGCGCTAAACAATAACCCATTTATGAAACTGAATGATTACTGGGTTAATGGGGGTAATTAATTATAATAAAAGAGATATGAAAAAGCTAATTTTTGCTTGTGCTGCTTTACTGCTGTTGTTAAATGCTTGTAAACGAGATGAATATTATCGCGATGGAGGCCTGGCCAATCCTAATTTTAATGGGAACATGCTTCAATATTTACAGGCTAAAAAAGTGCCGTTTGATACCATAGCCCAAATTGTAAAACTGGCGGGTATGGAAAGCACCTTTTCTAATGAAGACTTTACTTTTTTTGCACCTGATGATGAGGTAATTAAAAAAACAATTGGAACAATCAGAACCGATGGATTAAATAATTTTCTTTTTTACGCCGGAAAGGACACGGTTAAAACGCTGGATCAGATTAGTCCGCTAATCTGGAAGAGATATCTGCAGCGCTACATGTTTAAAGGCGTAAACCGGTTGAAGGATTATCAGCAGATCGATTTTGATGTGAAGAGTGTATATCCGGGTGGTTTGTATTATTCTTTTGGAGGCAATATCTCAAATATCGGGGTAACCTATGCTACTGCAAACAATATCAAATACATCGGGTACCGCCAATTAAATCTGACCTATATTCCTGATCCTTCAAAGCCTAATGATAATTGGTATATTAATAAGGTAGCATCATCTGATATAAAACCTACCAATGGCGTGGTACACACTTTAGCCTATAATGATACAAGAGGTGGTGCTTATTTTGGCTTTAACGAGAGTGATTTTTTTAGTGACGTATATTTTAGTGGTTTAGCGTCTTCTAATTCCTCAAAATAAGTCGTAACTGGTTTTACCTCAATAAATTAAATGATGAAAAAAATTAAATTTATACTCACAATAATTACTTTGATTGCTTTAAGCTTTCAAGGATGTAAAAAAGCGGAAGATGTGATTCCTGACCCCTATGCTGATGCCAAATCGCCTTTAGGGGTGGCCATTTCACAAACCGATGTCCCCGTTCCTGCGGTTGGAACTGTAGGTACCTCTGTAGTCATCAAAGCTTCCGGCTTTGATAAATATAAAGATCAGTTAACCTTTATGTTTAACGGAGAAAAGGCCGAGGTAGTAGGTGTAACGGCTACAGAAATTACAGTTAAGGTTCCAGAAAGCGGAAGTACGGGCGTAACTTCCATCGCTATTGGCGATCAGTTATTTATTGGTCCAACTTTTACCGTAAAGGGACTCATTCAGATCGATCCTACTTTTAAAGCTACAGCGGGTACCAATGGTTATGTAAGTCAGTTTTACGAAATGCCTGATGGAAGAGCGATCGTTGTAGGTAACTTTACCAACTTTGATAATAAAGGTGGAGTGGTTCCAATCAACCGGATTGCCAGAACATCCATTGATGGAGAATACGATCGTACTTTCCGTACTGGAAAGGGCGCTAATGGTCCATTATATAGGGTTTTGGAAATTGGTGGTCGCTTTATTATTGCGGGTAGTTTTAGCGGATTTAACCAGCGTACCGAAAATATCAGCAACATTACCAGTTTATTCACCACCGGAGCAATAGATACGGTAAAAATCCAAACGAAAAGAAAGCCAACGGTTACCGATACGGTTACGCAGAAATGGTTTCCAAGGTTTAACGGTGGTACAAATGGTTATATCAACCGTTTATATGCCCATCAGGGAAAAATTTTAGCAACAGGTAATTTTAGGTTTTACGTAAAAAGAACTTACGATAAGTTTAATTATGATTTATCAAGAGATACGGTAATATTGGATAGTACAGATATTCGCCAGGTTCTGCGCTTTAATTTAGATGGTAGCCTGGATAAAACATTTCGTTTTAACACTACAACCAATAAAGGGAAAGAAAGTGGAAATGGAAATATCGACAGTTATATGCATACCGATGCAGAGAAAATGGAAAAACTGGTGGTATTTGGTAGCTTTAATACGTTTGATGGTCAACCAGCCAATCGTATCGTTCGTTTAAACCCTGATGGAAACATCGATCCTTCTTTTACCCCCGGCTCAGGCGCGGATAATACCATAAGTTCGTGTACGTATAATGCCACTACAAAAAAATATGTAATTACTGGGACCTTTAGCCAATACAATGGTAAACCAGCATTTGGTATAGCGGTTTTAAATGATAATGGAACTTTAGATGAGACATTTGCGCCCAAATCATTTGAGGGTGGTTTTCCTGGCTTTGCCAAGCAGCTTAACAATGGATTAATTGTAACGAGCGGGAACTTTATAAAATATAATAACGTTACCAGAAATGGTTTTATGGTATTAACACCAACAGGAACACTGGCAAAAGGATACAATTCTACCGGTCCTTTTACTGGTGGCTTATCTGATGTGATCGAAACCAAATCGGCAGATGGTAAAAAAGCATTATTGTTAATTGGAGAATTTTATCGTTTTGATAATTTACCATTATATCACATCATTAGGGTAACCATCGAATAATAGATTAAGCTAACCACAATATAAATTAAGATGAGTATGATGAAAAAATATAAATTATTGATTGGCTTAATCGCAACAATCACTACTACAGCCATATTTTCCTGTAATAAAGAATTCGAAAGAACAATCGGGGATAAGAATGCAAATGATACCACAACCGTTAAATACGGAAACCGTAAGGTACTTTATTTAGTGGTTGATGGCGCCAGGGGGCAATCCGTTTTAGATGCCAATACACCAAATATCGATGCAATTTTACCGCACGCCATCTACACTTGGGTTGGTTTAAGTGATCCTGATGCAAACTCAAACGCAAGCAATTGGGCAAATATGTTAACCGGGGTTAAAAAGGAAAAACATAAGGTTACCAATGATGCATTAACGAATAACGATCTGCAGAATTACCCCATTATCTTTAACCGGATTAAAGAGGCAAGCGCAAAATCGAAAATTGTTACCTATACCCCTTCAGCAGTTTTTAAATCGTTAAATACAGGGGCTGATGCGAGTAATTTGGTGGCAGATGATGATGCTGTTAAAGCTGGTCTAATCAGCAACATCAGCAGCGATACGGCCTCAGTTATAGTCGGCCACTTTACAGGGGTTAATGCAGCAGGAGCAGCATCCGGATATGATGTTTCTTTTCCAGCATACAAAGCAGCAATAGAAAAATTTGATACCAGTGTGGGTGAACTCCTTGCTGCACTAAAGAAAAGGCCTAATTATAACAATGAGCAATGGCTGGTTGTTATTGCATCAAGTGCAGGTGGACAATATACCTTACCGGCAAATGCTGATGATCAGACTATTTTTAGCCAGCCCAAAGCAAATTCATTTGTAATTTATTATGCGCCAACCTACAACAAACGAATTTTAACAAAGCCATTTACCGGTAACAGGTACTTAGGTAAAACCATCCGCTTTAAGGGTGAAGATGTGAGGGCGCAGGTTGATGCAGCAGATGCCAATGTTTACAACATAGACGACACGACAAAGGTAACCATTGAGTTAAAGGTTAAAAAGAACGAAGACAAATTTTTCTGGCCAAGTATTTTAGGTAAACGTAACGAATGGTCCGGAGGCCACCCAAGTGTAGGTTGGGTAATTTATTTAGAAGAAGATTACTGGTATTTTGAATGGCGCGGTACTAAAGATGATGATTATCACCAATGCAGGGGCGGAAGTTTTGCCAAAGGGAAATGGACAAACTTAACAGCAAAGATAGAGGTACGTAATGGCCAGCGGTTTGTGCGTACCTATACCAATGGTACCTTTAATAATGAGCTCGAAATTACCGGTTCAGGCTCGTTGGTAAATTCTAATCCGCTAAAACTGGGATTTTTAAACGGAAATGGCCATGGTGTACCAGATGTATATGTAAGTGATATCCGCTTTTTTAAGTTTTCTGTTCCAGATGGTATGATTGGTAATTATGCCTGTCAAACTTCAATAGATCAAAGCCACCCATACTTTAATTTTCTGGTAGGATACTGGCCCGCAACGGATGGTAATGGCAATATCATGGCTGATATAAGTTCTCAGGCACATGATTTCAATCTTCAGGGAACTTATAACTGGGAGAGTTTTAACGATCTGATCTGCCCTCCTGCACCAGAAACACTGGCCATATTTGTTCCGCAAACATCAGATATTCCGGCACAGATTATAAACTGGTTAAAAATTGCCAATAAACAAACCTGGGGGCTTGATGGCCGCGTTTGGTTAGATCAATAACAGATTTGCTGATCATTTAAAATAGCATAAAATGAAAAAAATTATATACATCGCATTGATAAGTTTAGCCATCATTGACATTTATTCTTGTCGCAAATCAAAAATAGAAGATTTAACATTGCCCGATCCTAATACCAGAAGTATAACAGGAGAAGGTATTGTTGCCGGAAAAATTTCCATAGATAATGAATACATTAAGGTGCCTTTTAAAATTTCTTTAACCGGCGTTGCAGAAGAGGCCTTTCAGGTAGGTTTAACTTTAAATAACGATACTGTTGCGCAGTTAATTAATAATGGAACCATTACAAATGCAGTGCTTATGCCATCTACAGGCGTTGAGTATCCCAATGTAATTAATGTAGCTTATGGAACCGATAACAGTGAAGGTATTGCCATTGTGCGCCGGTCTGTGCTGGAGCGTAATTATGGTAAAAAAGTTGTTTTTGCATTAAAACTTTCAGCTCCGGGCAAAGGAAATAAAATTGCTGCCGGCAAATCTACCATCATGGTGATTATCAATACTGCTGACCTGCTGAAAACTACCGATTTACACTACTTAACGTTAAAAAATGCCGGTACTTATAACGTGGTGTACCAGGGCGATTACATTGTGGGGCCTGCAGGAATAACTATTCCACTGATTGTAAATTTAGAAAATCAACCATCAACAGCTTTCAATATTAAAATTAAAGAGAATATTGATACCATTGCTACTTTGGTGGGTAACGGAACTTTGCCGGCTGATGCCATACATTTGACTGCTAAAGATTATACCATTGATACGTTGGTTCGGTTTGCCACAGGCGCTTCGAGTGCCGTTGTCAGACTTCAGATTCCATGGCCGGTTTTTGATGCGAACATTGTTGCCAATAAAAAATTTGCATTTGCCTTCAGTATTAGTGAAGCAACCAACCATGTAATTCATCCTACTAAAAATAAATTAATTGTAGTGGTAGACCCTAATGTAAATTTGGATAATAACTCGTACATCACTGGAAACGGGACTGGTTTAACTGCGAAATATTATACCAACACCCAGTTAGACCCTGATGACGGACGTGCGCCATTTTTGACCAGAGTTGATGAAACCATTAACTTTAGTGGCGATGGATGGCCGGATAATGTAAAAAATGAAGCTGGAACGCAGTTGAGCCGGGATAATTTTGCAAGCAGATGGAAAGGTGAGTTCCTGGCGCCAGTACGCGGTACCTATACTTTTTATCAAACCCGCTGGGATGATGGCTCAAGATTATACGTAAATGGTGTTGCTTTGGTAGATGATTATACCACTCAGTGGGATAAAGACACACGTAAGGGCACTATCTTTTTAGAACGTGGAAAACGTTACACCATTGAAGCACATCACCGCGAAAATGTAGGCGGGCAGCAGGCTTATCTGGAAATTGAAGTGCCGAATATTTTGTCAAAACGGGTAATCCCAAAATCTCAGTTATTTCCAACGCCTTAAATATTAATCAGATATGAAAAATAACATGAAAAGATTATGCAGTATTCTATCTCTTTTAATACTTGTGGTAATAACCACAGTAAAGTGTAAGAAAGATGCAGAAGAGATTGTGCCCGTAGTGGATGAACCTAAACCAACAGCAGGTTTTGACTTTACAGTTGCCAGTCCGACCAAGTTTTTAGAATACCAGTTTACAGGTAGCGCTACAAATTACAAAACTTTGTTGTGGCAATTTGGAGATGATAGTACGTCGGTTTTGGTTAATCCGAAACATGTTTATCGGTTCCCAGGGAAATATAAAGTTACCTTAACCGCCAGAAATGGCCAGGGTTATTCTGCCTCAAAAGAAGTGCTTTTAAATATTGTTGATCCGAATTTCGACCCAACCAAAATTGGAGAGAATTATATGCAGACAGTTGGAGGTACATTCTCGGTAAACTTAGAAGCTGGAGCTGGCGCCAATTCTGCTGAGGGTTCTAAAAAACTGGTGGATGGCGACATCACTACTAAATTTTTGCAGGCAGGTTTCGATGGCACGCAAAGATGTACTTTCGAACTTGCAACGCCACAGGTTGTGGGTGCCTATACCCTAACTTCAGGAAATGATTGGGAAGACAGAGATCCAAGGTACTGGATTTTACAAGGATCAATAGATGGGATTCAGTATACCGACCTGCATACCGTAACCACTTGCCCCTGGGCAAACTCAAATGAAAGACGTGTGACCAAAAGGTACTATTTCGATAACTTTGTGGCTTATAAATTTTACCGTCTTTATATCAAAGCCAACAGGGGAAGCCGTATATTTCAGCTATCTGAATGGACTATCAATAAAAAACAACCTTAATAAATAGCGCTCTACACATTTGATGAATACATGAAGCTTAAAAACTTCATGTATTTTTTTGTTTAGGGAATTCAAGTTTTGCCAGGTCCTCATACTGATTTTTTTTTAATGGGGTAACATTATCCTGAACCGAGCCTTAGCAAGCCCGCTAGAGGTAATTTATTTCAGGGTATATTAAGAGAAAAGCAGCTGGCCTCCAAAGAAGTCAAGTCGCTCTGATATTAATGAAATTAAACCCGTATCTTTTTAAATGTCAAAAAGACAATTAAAGTTTAGCTTCTCTTTCGAAAAGTAAATTATATTTTATACTTTAGTAAAACGTTTAACTAACGTTAAATCTAACCAAAATATACGATCGAATTTCAACACACAAATTATGAACAGAACCAACATTTTAAAAGTCTCAGTCATGCTAGGCTGTATGTTTGCAGGCAGTTTGCTTAAGGCGCAGGAGCGGAAAGCCCCGGCTTATCCCTTAATTACACACAATACTTATTTCAGTATTTGGTCTACCACGGATAAACTAAATGAATCTTCTACCGAGCATTGGACAGGCGCCGATCATTCTCTTTTAGGGATGATTAATGTTGATGGTGGTATTTATCGTTTTTTAGGTAAAGAAAGCACCACCTACAAAACGGTTGTACCTGCTTCAGATGAGAAAGCTTACGATGTAAAGTATACAGAAACTGAACCTCAGGGCGATTGGAAAGCTACAAACTACCCGGCCAGCAACTGGCAAACAGGTAATGCACCTATAGGAGACGATGCCAAAAACGTAAAAACATTATGGAAATCGCATGATATATGGGTGAGGAGAACCTTTAACGTCGCTAACCCGGCATCAATAAACGAACTGTTTTTAAAACTCAATCACGATGATAACATTGAGGTTTACCTGAATGGAAAGAAAATCTACACAAAAGAAGGCTGGACCAATGATTTTAAATATATTGCTTTAAGCAAAAGCGATAAAAGTGCTTTAAAAGCCGGATCAAATGTAATAGCCATCCACCTGATTAATACTGCGGGAGGTCGTTTCCTCGATTTTGGTTTAGTTGATAAGTTAAAAGATAATGCCGAAAAAGTACAGATCGCCAAGCAAAAAAGTGTCGATATTAATGCTACACAAACGATCTATAACTTTACCTGTGGTAAAATAGATCTTAAATTAACTTTCACTTCACCATTGTTGATGAATGATTTGGGTTTATTTGCACGTCCGGTTTCTTACGTTTCTTACCAGGTAAAGGCAAATGATGGGAAAACACACCAGGTAAAAGTATACCTGAGCGCCTCATCAAACATTGCTGTTTATCGCCCTACGCAAGAGGTTACCGCCAGTAAATACAGCACGGCCAAATTATCGGTACTAAAAACAGGTACGGTAGAACAGCCGATTCTTCAAAAAGCGAGTGATGATATGCGTATTGATTGGGGTTATTTATATGTAGCTGCCCCAAAAACCAGTAATGCCATCCAGTTTGTAACAAGCGAAAAAGAAGCTGCTGATGCTTTTAGAAAAGGCAATTCCGCTTCCACCGCCAAACAAGGTAAAATGCTTGCTTTAAATACCATGATCCCTTTCGGCACTGTAGGTAAAGCTGCGGTAGAGAAATATGTTGAATTGGGCTATGATGAAATTTACAGCATTCAATATTTTAATAAAAATTTAAGGCCATGGTGGAATACTTCAGGTAAAGAAACTATCGAAGCACAATTAACGGCTGCGGCAGACGAATATAAAAAAGTAATGGAGAAGTGTGAAGCTTTTAACCAGACTTTGTATGCCGATGCCTTAAAATCGGGCGGTAAAGAGTATGCAGATTTATGTGTATTAGGTTATCGACAGAGCATTGCTGCACATACTTTGGTAAAGAGTCCACAAGGTGAAATTTTATGGTTATCTAAAGAAAATAACAGTGGTGGTTTTATCAATACCGTTGATGTAACTTATCCATCAGCACCATTATATCTGATTTATAACCCTGAATTATTAGCGGGCATGCTGAATGGTATTTTCTATTTCAGCGAAAGCGGAAAATATCCTCATCCTTGGGCGGCACACGATCTCGGAACTTACCCATTGGCCAACGGACAGACTTACGGTGAACCGATGCCTGTGGAAGAATCTGGTAATATGATCATCCTAACTGCTGCTATTGCCAAAGCGCAGGGAAATGCCAATTATGCCAAAGCGCACTGGAAAACCTTAACTACCTGGGTTGATTATTTGACAAAAGAGGGCTTAGACCCTAAAACGCAATTGTGTACCGATGATTTTGCCGGTCACCTGGCCCGTAATGCCAATTTATCGGTGAAAGCAATTGTGGGGATAGCCTGTTATGCCCAAATGGCCCAAACATTGGGATATGATGATATCGCTAAAAAATATAGGGCTATCGCGGAAAGCATGGTGCCAAAATGGATGGAAATGGCCGATGCCGGCGATCACTATGCCCTAACTTTCGATAATAAGAATACCTGGAGCCAGAAATATAACCTGGTTTGGGATAAGGTTTTAAACTTAAACTTATTCCCTCAAAAAATATATGATACCGAGACCAAATATTATCTGACGAAACAAAATAAATATGGTATCCCTTTGGATAGCAGAAAAGCCTATACCAAAAACGACTGGATTTTGTGGACGGCTGCTTTTGCGCCAACACAAAAAGAATTCGAAGCGCTGGTGCACCCTGTTTACAAACATGCTATCGAAACCGAATCGAGAGTGCCTTTAAATGATTTTTATGATTCCAATACCGGTATCCGCGATAACTTTAAAGCGCGTAGTGTAGTTGGCGGGTTTTACATGAAAATGCTTGCCGATAAATTAAATAATAAATAATAACTCACCCCTCCATTAAATTAGCGATAGAAGGTTCTGCATTAATTTGTAGAGCCTTTTTTATGTTTGATAAGAACATCGTCAAGCTGTCCCGAATGTTCGGGAGAGCAGTTTTTTAAAGACCCTGAAATGAATTTACTGCGTACCTTTCCGCTTTGCTACAGGTCAGGGTGACGGCACAAATGAAAACTGTGCAGACTTAATGTTGAATGAGCCTCATCCCTGATCTGTGACTCACAGACCAGGGTATACACTTTAAATATGAAGGCGAAGAGCATCATTTATCCTATCGTTTGGTGTCTCACCGGCCGAAATAAAGATATTCTATTTAGGAAATGATTGGCTTGTGATTCTTGGCGGTCTGCAGCCCCGCCATTCGCTATAGCTCCGATGAAAAATCGGAGGCTGCCGCTGCTGTCGGGTTTAGGCACAGTGGTTTGTACACCTTACAGCCCTACAAATGAGACACTTTTTTCGCCAAATAGCCCCTGCCCGTTGCAGGCGGGCGGTTGAAGCGATACCCCGCAGCACGAGGTACGAGGCAGCGAAGTGTATATGCGGAAAACGGGAAGAATCCTGGTGTTTTGTTACAGGCCCTGCGCTCCAAACGGAAATTATGTTTTTAAATTAAAAGTAAATTCTTGAAATGACTATTTATTTTTCAAAACTCAAACTCTAATTGATTGCTTTCTGGTTTTTCCATCTCCACATCATCATAAAACCGCGATAAGGTAATGCCCAGCAACCTCACCTGGGTTGTGCCGATTGCTGCTTCCTCTAAAAGTTTAATCGCTTCATCATAAATGATCGTTGCTTTGTTAATCGGTGTGGCGAATGAACGGCTGCGCGTAATCAGTTTAAAATCGGCAAACTTGATTTTCAGGGTTACCGTTTTTCCGCTCAGTTGATGTTTTTCCAGGCGTTTGGCCACGGTTTCACTGATCTGTTTCAGCAGATCATGCATCACGGCATCTTCATTGGTGTCTTCTGAAAAAGTATCTTCTGCACCTACCGATTTTGCTTCGCGGTTTGCCCGGACAGGCCGGTCGTCTATCCCACGAACAATTTTATAATAAAATCTTCCCGATTTCCCGAATTGGGCAATAAGCTGGGCTTCCGTTAGTTTTTTTAAATCAGCACCAGTATTAATCTGCATGGCCTTCATTTTGGCGCTGGTAACTTTGCCTACTCCAAAGAATTTTTCGACCGGGAGTTTTTCCATAAAAGCTTCAATCCTGGATGGACCAATAAAAGTTAAACCGTCAGGTTTATTCATGTCTGAAGCTACTTTGGCCACAAATTTATTGATCGATACACCTGCCGAGGCCGTTAAATTTAACTCATTTTTAATCGCATCTTTAATTGATTGCGCGATATCAAGTGCCGATCCGATGCCGAGTTTGTCTTCCGTTACATCTAAGTAAGCCTCATCCAACGAAAGCGGTTCTATTAGATCGGTATACCGGCTAAAAATTTCTCTAAGTGCCTTAGAAACCGCAGTATAGGCATCAAAACGCGGATATACGAAAATGGCTGTCGGGCAAAGCTGGTAAGCTTTACTTGATGGCATTGCGGAGCGGATTCCATATTGCCTGGCTTCGTAACTGGCTGTAGAAACCACACCACGACTGTCTGGCTTACCGCCAACCACTACAGGCTTCCCACGATATTCAGGAAAATCACGTTGCTCTACAGATGCATAAAAAGCATCCATGTCGATATGAATTATTTTTCTTAAAACCGGTGGAGTTAAATCTGACATGCAATGATCTAAATTTCGTGATTTTTATCAGGATTATTGGGCTAGATTTTTTTTCTTTACAAAATATGGAGAGAACAATTCGCTTTTATAAGAATGCAAAACACGAATGGTATGCCGATATACCCGAATGGGGTGGGGCAGTAGAAGATTTACAAATGGTAGAAGGCGCTGATGAACTATTAAACTGGGTAGCTGCTTCAGAAAATGAATGTAAATTATTAATGGCTGATGAGCAAATACAAAATGCCGAAATTTTAGACCTTATTTATACACGGGAAGAGAATTTAGGCGGCGGTGGAGACTACCTGTTAGAAAAGTTTCGCGGCGAATTTAAGAACCACAAAATTTGGCTTTGTGGCGTTACGGAGTTTGTTTTTAAACAATTGCCTGAAAAGATTTATTTTAAAGAAGTTGTGTGACTTCTATCCGAGATCTTCATTTCGAACGTAGTCGAGAGCCACGATTGATCACTATAGCTAAATCTGTTTCGGGATAAATCTCTCCCTTCACTGCGTCTCGGTGGAGATGATTATCCGGCGAGCATTACACCCCAATCCTTCTAATTCAATAAAATTTCCACTCTATTCAGTAAAGAATCCATCTCAAACGGTTTTTCCATAAAATCGTTTGCACCTGCATCCATCGCAGATTGCCTGATGTCTCTACTAGCCGAGATCATTAAAATAGGGATTTTCCTAAATTCAGGGTCATCCTTAAGCTGTTTACAGATATCTCTGCCATCATATCCACTCATCCAGATATCCAGCATAATCAGATCGGGTTTGTTTTTTACGGCGTCGATAACTGCTCCACCGTCATATGTAAATTCAACATCATAACCCATCACTTCCAAAATCATTGTTATAGCATCAACAATTCCTTCATCATCATCTGCAATGAGTATTTTTTTGTTTCCCATTTTGTAATTTTATTTCAAATAGTCTTGTTTTCCAATTGGTAAATGAGAAGATGGTTAATAGCGTTTAAGTTACTAATACGGCAAAGATGCTTTTTGTTTTAAAAAAAATGAATATTTATTTAAAGAATTTATCAATGGACTGATGAACTACTTCTGTTACTGAGTTTGATGACCGAATGTGCGTTTAATAATTGATCGCCAAATGCATAAATTAAAGCTTAGGAAGTATTTCTTTAAAGCGAACAAAGTATTTCGGACATTTATAGTTTATATTTACAGCGTTTATTCAAATTAATTGGGTTTAATAACCAAATGGATAGTATTAATATTAAGAAGTTAGCAAAAGCATTAAATTTATCTACTTCTACAATTTCGAGGGCTTTTAGGGACAATAGCGATATTAATGGGGATACCAAAGAACGTATATTGGCTAAGGCGAAGGAATTAAACTACCAGCCCAATCATTACGCCAGTAATTTAAGGGAGCAAAAAAGTAAAACGATAGCCGTTATTGTACCCGAATTGGCCAATAATTACTTCTCACAGGCCATCCATGGTATTGAACGCGTAGCCAGAGAAAATGGTTACCATATCTTAATTTATGTAACTGATGATGATTACCAAAAGGAGGTTACTTTCATCCGCCATTTACACAATGGTAGGGCAGATGGCATAATTATGTCGGTTTCCGGAGAAGCCAATGATCATAATTATCTTAATAAATTTGGAAGTAAAAGATTGCCATTGGTATTTTTCGACCGGATTTACGAAGACATTGATACCCCAAGGGTTATTACCAATGATTATGACAGTAGTTTTCTGGCCACAGAGCACCTGATAGAGCAGGGTTGCAAGCGGATTGCTTACCTGGTGGTGAATAAAAGTTTATCGATAGGTAAAACCCGTATGCAGGGTTATATTGATGCACTGGCGAAATACCGGATTCCATTTGAAGAAAGTCTTATTGTTGATTGCAGCAACAGTTATGAAGAAAATAGCCTGATCATTAAGGAGGCTTTAACGCAATTAAAACCCGATGGTATTTTTACCTCGGTGGAACGTTTGGCGTTTGCCACTTATTATGCCTGCTACGATCTTAATATTAATATACCAAAGGATTTAAAGGTGATCAGTTTCTCCAGTTTGGAAATTGCCCCTTTGTTAAACCCTTCACTTACCACCATTACTCAACCCGCTATTGAAATAGGTGAAGAAGCCGCTAAGTTGCTGTTTACCGTATTGGATGATCAAGCCAATAAGAACCGACCAAATGAGGTGGTTTTAACATCCAAAATCATCAAGCGAAATTCGACCGGTAAATAGCTAAAAAACAGACTAAAAAACGGGTCTTTTTTTTGGTCTTAAATTTTCAAAAATTTTCTTCACTTAGTGTAAAATAAGCAGAATTTTGGATGATTTTCGGGAACGTTCCCGAAAGATGACAGAATTTTGATCTATTTTTTTCGGGAACGTTCCCGAAAAAAGCAGCAAAAATGGCTTAGTGTAATAATTACACTCTAAATTTAAATTTGTAATTTTTAAGTAATTGATATTCATGTAATTAAAAATTAAAAATTATTTAATATGGTTTTTTTATCTGTGTGAAAAAACTAATTTTAGCTTGATTTTTTTACGGCAATTTCAGCCTGAAATATATTTTTTAAATAAATTTTGAAATCTCATGAACAGCTGTAAATTAGGCCTATGTGTAAATCACTATAATATTTAACCAAATTTTTATACTTAAACGAGCTTCGAATATGAGAGTATTTTACCTGTTAAAACAGGGGCTTTTGGTGCTGTTGGTTTTTTCAGCATTAATGGTAAAAGCACAAACCGGATCGGTGTCTGGAAGGGTGCTTGATGAGACAGGCCTACCATTACCTGGCGCTTCTGTAGTTGTTAAAGGAACAACAAGAAGTACCGCAACTGATGCCGATGGTAATTTTAAACTGGCCGGTTTATCCAATGGTCAGATAACTTTATCCGCAAGTTTCATCGGTTATCAAACCCTGGATAAAGCGGTAAGCATTTCGGCAAATGCGACTGTTAGTTTTCAATTGGTACCCGATGCACAGAAACTGAATGAGGTGGTGGTGATCGGTTATGGTACCGCTGAAAAGAAAAACCTGACAGGTTCTATTACCACTGTAAATTCGAAAGACTTTCAAAAAGGTACCATTACCACGCCCGAGCAATTAATCCAGGGTAAGGTAGCTGGTGTAAACATCGTTTCAGGCGGTGGGGCACCAGGTGGCGGTAGTACTATCCGCATCCGTGGAGGTGCATCGCTTAATGCCAGTAATGATCCTTTGATCGTAGTTGATGGTGTGCCTTTTAGCGGTAACAGCATTGGTAACGCACCAAGTCCGCTTTCATTGATCAACCCTAACGATATTGAAACCTTTACGGTTTTAAAAGATGCAAACGCTACAGCCATTTATGGTTCAAGGGCATCTAACGGGGTAATTTTAATCACTACAAAAAAAGGTACTTCAGGCGCTCCGGTTATTAACTTCAGTACCAACAACTCCATTGCCAGCGTGGCCAAAAAAGTAAATGTGCTTACAGCCGATCAGGTGCGTGCCTTTGTAAACGCAAATGGTAATGCTGCTCAAAAAGCATTGCTTGGTACAGCCAATACCGATTGGCAGAATGAAATTTACCAAAATGCCTTCTCTACAGATAACAATTTAAGTATTGCAGGTTCTCTCAAGGGTGTTCCGTACCGGGTATCGGCAGGATATCTTGATCAGGACGGCGTGGTGATTACCAGTAAACTAAAAAGAGCTACTGGCGCCATATCTGTTGCACCCCGGTTCTTTACCGATCACCTGAAAGCCGAACTGAACTTAAAAGGTTCTTTAAGCCAATCCCAATATCCAAACGATGGTGCTATTGGTGCAGCTATTCAGTTCGATCCTACACAACCCGTTTATGCCAACAATAACTATGGCGGTTATTTCGAATGGTTAAGTTCTAACGGTGTGCCTAATCCTAATGCACCGCGTAATCCGGTAGCCTTAATCAGGCAACAGGATAATGGTGGAAATGCCGCGAGAAGCTTTGGTAACTTAAAATTGGATTATTCTTTCCATTTCTTACCCGAATTACATGCCGTGGTAAACGTAGGTTATGATTATTCTAAAGGTCGTGGACGTACCATTGTACCCATCTATGCGGCACAGAGCGCATCAACCAGCGGATCATATTCAAGCCGGTTAAATACCGAGATGAACAAATTTTCTGAAGCCTATTTAAGTTATGCCAAAACAGTAGAAAGTATCAAAAGTAAATTTGATGTAACAGCTGGTTATGGTTATTACGACGATGCCGTTACCAATTACAACTTCGCCACCTATAAAGGTACCGGAGAGCTGTTAACTACACCCGTTTTTCCTTTTTCAGTTGAGCAGAATAAACTGCTTTCTTACTATGGCCGTTTCAATTATACGTTAAACGATAAATACATCTTATCGGGTACCATGAGAGCTGATGCATCGTCTAAATTTGCCCAGAACAACCGTTGGGGTTATTTTCCATCGGTAGGTTTTACATGGAGAATTATCGGTGAGAATTTCTTGAAAAATAGCGAAACCCTGTCAGATCTGAAACTGCGCTTAAGCTATGGCGAAACCGGTAACAAAGATGGTATCGGCAATTACGATTACCTATCTAAATACTACGCCAGTACTAACAATGGTCAGTATCAGGTAGGCAATAATTTCTACAACTATTATAGTCCGGCAGGTTACGATCCCGACTTGAAATGGGAAACCACAACCACTTACAATGCTGGTTTAGATTATGGTTTCATAAAGGGTAGGTTATACGGAAGCATTGATGTTTACTATAAAAAAACCAAGGACCTGTTAAGTACCGTAACCATTCCTGTAGGAACGAACTTTACCAACGTATTAACCACCAATGTGGGCAATATGGATGTAAGGGGTGCTGA
This sequence comes from Pedobacter terrae, assembly GCF_900100705.1. Taxonomy (GTDB): domain Bacteria; phylum Bacteroidota; class Bacteroidia; order Sphingobacteriales; family Sphingobacteriaceae; genus Pedobacter; species Pedobacter terrae. Next base: position 18,274 of record NZ_FNCH01000022.1, on the reverse strand, counting down.
GGTAAGCTTAAATTATGTCGCCATAAAAACAGCGAATACCAGTTGGGAACTGGGCATCAATGCCGCATACAATAAAAGAGAGGTTACCAACCTAACGTTGAACCCAAATTCAGGTTTCAAAATTGATGCAGGCGATATCACCGGCGGTACCGGTATCCACCTAAAATACAATGCGGTTAATCAGTTGCCTGGTTCATTCTATGTGTATAAACAGGTATACAATGGCGATGGCAAACCGCTTGAAGGTGTTTATCAGGATCTGAACGGCGATGGTAGCATTTCTGCAGCAGACCAGTATTTCTATAAATCACCCGATCCTAAAGTAATCTTAGGTTTCAATACCTCGTTTACCTATAAAAAATGGACGGCAAGTACTGTGTTAAGAGCCAATATCGGTAACTACGTTTACGACAATATTTCATCAAACTTTGGTATCAGGAACAACGTATTAAGTACCCAGGGAATTCTTAATAATTCTACTTCAGATTTATATGTAACCAATTTCTCAGGAAGTTCTGGTGTACAATACCTGAGCGATTATTTTATCAAAAATGCTTCTTTCCTGAAAATGGATAACCTTGGTTTATCTTATAATGTTGGTAAGCTGTCGAAAACGGGAAATGCAAACATGCGTATATCAGCAAACTGCCAAAACGTGTTCGTAGTTTCCAAGTATAAGGGCATAGATCCGGAACTGGTTTCGGGTATTGATTATAACCTTTACCCTCGTCCACGTACCTATACTTTAGGCTTAAATGTTGGATTCTAATACTGAATAAAGAAATAGAGAAATGAAAAATTCATTTAAAACAATATTAGCATTGGGTTTCCTGGCAATCAGTTTAAATGCTTGTAAAAAAGAAGATTTAAACCTGACACCAACCAATGATGTAACCGCCGAGAATGTTTATGCAACACCGGCAGGTTACAAAAACAGCTTAGTTAAGCTATATGCAACATATGCACTTACCAGTCCGTCGGGATCAGATAACAGTGACGTGGGCGGTTTAAATGCAGGTTTTGCTGATTTTTTAAGGTTATTCTGGTCATCACAGGAATTGGTGACCGATGAGGCCATCTGTGCCTGGGGCGATGTGGGTATTCCTGAACTGGATTACGGTACCCCGACCCCTGATAACCAGTTTTTGCGTGGTCTGTATTCCAGAAGCATTCTACAGATTACTTTCTGCAATGAGTTTCTCCGTGAAAGCACTCCTGAGAAATTAGCCAGCAGAAATATCACCGGGGCCGATGCCACTGCAATTAACCGCTACCGTGCGGAGGCCCGTTTCCTGCGTGCCTATCAGTATTGGGTACTAATGGATGCTTTCGGAAATCCACCGTTTATTACAGAGGATGATGCCATTGGTAAGGTAAATCCAAAACAGATCCAACGGGCTGCTTTGTTTACCTATGTAGAATCGGAATTAAAAGCCATTGAAGGCGATTTGGCCGATGCGCGTACCAACGAATACGGACGTGCCGATAAGGGGGCAGATTGGGCTTTATTGGCCAGGTTATACCTAAACGCCCAGGTGTATACCGGAACAGCTAAATATACCGAGGCCATTACCTACTCGAGTAAGGTAATTAATGCGGGTTATAGCTTAAGAGCAAATTATATGGATCTGTTCAAAGCTGATAATGATCTTAACAACACCGAAAATATTTTAACCATTAACTATGATGGTATCAATGGTACTAATTATGGCGGTACTACCTTTATCATCAATGCGGCCATTAACGGTGATATGAACCCGACGGCTTATGGTGTGCCAAATGGTGGCTGGAGCGGTAACAGGACCAGGCAAAACTTACCCGCACTCTTCCCTGATGCCAATGGAAGCCAGGATAAACGTGGTGTGTTTTTTGGTACAAAAAGAAATGTTGATGCTGTAGGCGAGTTTACAGATGGTTTGCGCGTAACTAAGTTCAAAAACATAACTTCCAATAATGTCATGGGTCGCTCACTGAACGGAACTTTCAGCTCGGTTGATTTTCCCCTGTTCCGTTTGGCCGAACAATATTTGATTTACGGCGAAGCTGTAGCCCGTGGTGGTTCTGGTGGTAGTGCTGCACAAGCATTAACTTATGTAAACCTAGTGCGCCAACGTGCCTACGGCAATGCCGGTGGAAACGTGTCGGCAGCAGCATTAACGGTCGATTTTTATCTTGATGAGCGTGCCCGCGAATTATATTGGGAAGGTCATCGCCGTACCGACTTGGTCCGTTATGGTAAATTTACAGGTTCAACTTATTTGTGGCCTTTCAAAGGTGGTGTCCAAGCTGGTGCTTCTTTGCCTGCTTACCGTAATTTATATCCGCTTCCTTTAGCAGATCTGATTGCAAACCCAAATTTGGTTCAAAATACTGGTTATTAATATTAATCTTAAAAGAGATGAAATCGATATTTCTCAAAACCCTGGCAGTTGGCCTTATGGCGGTTTCGCTATGGTCTTGTAAAAAAGACGAAACCCAAACCGTTTCAAATGTTAGCCCTGCAGGAACATTAACAACATCAACAACTACACTTAATCTGGTACAATCCAATGCCTCACAGGCAGCATTTACCCTAAGTTACCCAATTGCTACTTCAACCGGATACGTGGTGCCGGTAAACACCAGCTTACAGTTTGGTTTAAAAGGCACTAATTTTTCTCCGGTAAGAGAAGTGGCCGTGACTGCTAAGACCTATGCGCCAACCGTTACTGAAGTAAACAATATGATTTTGGCACTGGGAGGAAAGGTAGGAACTGCGGCACAGATTGAGGTGAGGTTAAAATCGGGTGCAGCAGTAAACGATCTAACTTATTCAAACGTAATTACATTAACCGCTACACCTTATCTTGCCTCGGCATGGGTATATGTTCCTGGGGCATATCAGGGCTGGAATCCATCCACTGCTGATAGTTTGATCTCTGTTTCAAGCAATGGCATTTATACCGGGATGATAGAATTTACCCCCGGTAACCTCGAATTTAAAATTACCCCGGCAAAAAAATGGGATGTAGCTTATGGCGATGCCGGAGGTGGTAAAATCGGCACGGGTGCAGGCGATAATCTTAAATCGCCTGATGCAGTAGTGAAACAGGTAACTGTTGATCTGAACGCAGGTACTTATACCATCGGCGTTCCTAAAGAATGGTCGATTATTGGCGACGCTACCATAGGTGGCTGGAGCAATGATACCGATATGAAAGTAACCAATGATGGTAAAGCTAATTTTTATACCATTAAAACCACTTTAACTACCGGCGCTTTCAAATTTAGGTTTGCGCATGATTGGGGTACAAACCTTGGTGGTAGCTTAGGTACGCTTACAAATGGAGGTGATAATATTGCCGTTACCACTGCCGGAAACTATACCATCACTTTAGATGTGGCCGCTAAAAAAGCCACCATGGTTAAAAACTAATTGTTTATACATACCGCCCTGCAGCATTTTTTGCTGTAGGGCATTTTTAAGTTTTAGCATGATCAGACGTCATACCCTTAAAAAATTTCAGTTGCTATTTAATACTCATACTAATACTTTTTTTAAAAAGATAAGCAGTACCGTTGCGCTTTTGTTTATCCTTTCTTTCAATAGCCTTTTCGCCCAAACACTCGAGCGTATCGAACCGATGTTTTGGTTTACCGGTATGCACAATCCTAAACTGCAATTATTGGTACATGGCGATCAGATCGCCAATACAACTGTAACCTTAATTTATCCGGAAGTTAAACTGGTTAAGGTTAACAAAGTAGAAAATCCGAACTATTTATTTCTCGATTTAACCATTATGCCTGCTGCTAAAGCCGGGAAATTCCCGATTAATTTTACAGCTAACGGCAAAAAGATATTTACTTACATCTACGAATTAAAAAACCGCGATAAAAGTGCGGGCAGAATTCAGGGGGTAACCAACAAAGATTTTATTTATCTGCTGATGCCCGATCGTTTTTCGAACGGTGATAAAAGCAATGATGTGGTTCAGGGTTTAACTGAAACGGCATTAAATCGCGACAGCATGTATTACCGCCACGGCGGCGATATCCAGGGGGTAATTAACCACCTTGATTACCTGAAAGATTTAGGTGTAACTACAGTATGGATGACACCAGAAGTAGAAAATGATATGCCACAGGCTTCATATCATGGCTATGCGGTAACCGATCATTACAAAATAGATCCCCGCTATGGTACTAATGAACTTTACAGAAAATATGTAGAGATTGCCCATGCCAAAGGATTAAAGGTGATTAAAGATATTGTACACAACCACATTGGCACCCACCATTGGTTTTATAAAGATTTACCCATGAAAAACTGGTTAAACCAATGGCCAAAATACACTCAAACCAGCTACCGCGATCAAACTTTGATGGATATACATGCCTCAGCAGCGGATCGTAAACAGATGCTCGATGGTTGGTTTGTACCCACCATGCCCGATTTAAATCAACGAAACCCTTATGTGCAAAATTACCTGACCCAAAATCACATCTGGTGGATCGAATATGCAGGTATTGATGGTTTACGTTTGGATACTTATGGATATAACGATCCGGTTTATATGGCCGATTGGGCTTTAAAAGTTCAGGCAGAATTTCCGCACTTATCTGTTTTTGGCGAAACACTCGTAACTGCAGTAGCGAACCAGGCCTTTTTTACAGGTGGTAACACCGTTAACCGTGGTTTTGATACCCATTTACAAGGCATTACTGATGCTACTTTAAAAGATGCAATTTACGAAGGAATAAATGGCAAAAATGGTTGGGTAGACGGAATTAATCGTTTATATGCCACCTTAGCGCACGATTTTCTGTATAAAAACCCAAATACCAACTGCATCTTTTTAGATAACCACGATATGAGCCGCTTCTATTCTATGGTTGGCGAAGATTTCGATAAATACAAAATGGGCATGAGCATCTTGTTAACCATGCGCGGCATTCCGCAGATGTATTATGGAACCGAAATCCTGATGAAAAATTTCTCCAATCCGGATGGATTGATTCGTTCTGATTTTCCTGGTGGCTGGGAGGGCGATAAAAAAGATAAATTTGTGGCTGACGGACGTACCAAGAAAGAAAACGAAGCTTTTGATTTTGTTAAAACACTGGCTAGTTTTCGTAAAAGTAGTCCGGCTTTACAAACAGGAAAATTAATGCAGTTTGTTCCGCAGGATGATGTTTATGTTTATTTCCGCTACAATGCAGAACCAAAAGGCACGGTAATGGTTATTGTAAACAATACAGAAAAAGAAAAAACAATAAGCACAGATCGTTTTGCCGAAAGAACAGCGGGGATTACAGCAGCAAAAAATGTAATTACCGGCGAGAACATCGAATTTAAAAACATTAAAATACCCGCTAAGACCACGTTGGTTCTTGAATTAAGGTAGAAAGGTAAAAGGTGTCAGACTTACATCTTGATACTGATTACCTGATACAAAAAAATATAACAAAGATGCAAGAAAATCTCAAATCTCAAATCTCAGATCTCAAATCTCAAATCAAAGCTTGTTTATTTGATTTAGACGGCGTGCTGGTAGATACTGCGGTTTACCATTATAAAGCCTGGAAACGTTTGGCCAATACCATGGGCTTCGATTTTACAGAAGAGCAGAACGAACAGTTAAAAGGTGTGAGTAGGGTAGAAAGTTTGAACAAGATCTTGGCCTGGGGTGATGTAGAAAAAACCGATGCAGAAAAAGAAGAATTGGCTACTTTGAAAAACGGTTGGTATGTAGATATGATTACCAAAATGACACCTGCAGAAGTTTTGCCCGGAACGGTTGATTTCCTAACTGCAATTCACAAAGCTGGTTATAAACTGGCTTTAGGCTCGGCAAGTAAAAACTCAGGAATTATTTTAGAAAGAACAAACCTTGCTCATTTCTTCGATGAAATTGTAGATGGCAATATGGTGACCAAATCAAAGCCTGATCCTGAAGTGTTTTTAAAAGGAGCCCAACTTTTAGGTTTCGCACCAGATCAATGCGTGGTTTTTGAAGATGCTGTTGCAGGGGTAGAAGCCGCAAAAAGAGGTGGCATGAAAGCCATCGGTATCGGCGAAAAAAGTGTGCTTAGCCAGGCTGATCTTGTAGTAAGTGGATTAGATAAATTAACGGTTAAAGATTTAGAGAATTTATAGGTTTATGGTGTAGGGTTTAGGGTTTAAGGCAATATGTCTCATATCTCAAATCTCACTTCTCAATACTAGAATATGAAAAACTACATTAAAGCGGATGAGTGGAATATTATCGAAGAAGGCTTTGATCCACATCTAAATAAAATTTCGGAAAGTATTTTCAGTTTGGGCAACGGACGTATGGGCCAGCGCGCAAATTTTGAAGAAACCTATACCGGAGAAACCCTGCTGGGGAATTATGTTGCAGGCGTGTATTATCCAGATAAAACCCGGGTAGGATGGTGGAAAAACGGCTATCCCGAATATTTTGCCAAAGTACTAAATGCTGCAAACTGGGTAGGCATCGAAGTAAAAATCGATGACGAAATCCTTGATCTGGCAACAGCTGAGGTAAGTGATTTTAAGCGGGTGTTGAACATGCAAGCCGGATACTTGGAACGTACCTTCAGCGCCAGATTAAAAAGTGGTAAAACCCTAAAAGTTAAATCGACCCGTTTTTGCAGCATTGCTGATGATGAAGTTGGAGCCATCTGCTATAGCATTACCCCTTTAAATTTCGAGGGTAAGTTAACATTAATGCCTTTTATTGATGGGGATGTAAAAAACCAAGACAGTAATTACGATGAAAAATTCTGGGATAAAGTTACTGATGAAATCTCGGGTACAGAGGCTTATATCAAATTAAGAACAAAGAAAACCGAATTTGAAGTTTGTACAGGAAGTAATATTGAACTTTATAAAAATGGGGAGAAATTAGATTTCAATCCGGAAGCTGTCCGTAAAGAAAAATTCGTCGGACAAACTTTTTCTGTGGATGTTAAAGCAAACGAGGAGATTACGCTGGTTAAAATTGCGGCTAATTTATCTTCAGAAAATTATCCTAAAGAAGCACTTTTAAAAGATACCAAATCGGTAATTGCCAAAGCATCCGCTAAGGGTTTTGATACTTTATTAAAAGAACAAAGCGATGCCTGGGCAGCGAAGTGGGAAGAAAGTGATATCATTATTGAAGGTGATGTTTCTGCACAGCAGGCCATCCGTTTTAATATTTTTCAGCTTTTTCAAACCTATACAGGTAAAGATGATCGCTTAAATATTGGTCCGAAAGGTTTTACAGGAGAAAAATACGGTGGCTCTACTTATTGGGATACCGAAGCCTATTGTGTGCCTTTTTACCTGGCAACTGCTCCTCAGGAAGTAAGTAAAAACCTGTTGGTTTATCGCCATAAACAATTGGGTAAAGCCATAGAAAATGCCGAGAAATTAGGTTTTAAACATGGTGCAGCATTATACCCAATGGTAACCATGAATGGTGAGGAGTGCCATAACGAGTGGGAAATTACTTTCGAAGAAATCCACCGTAATGGTGCCATCGCTTTTGCCATTTTCAATTATATCCGCTATACAGGAGATGAAAGTTATCTTTCTGATTTTGGCCTGGAAGTGTTAATTGGTATTGCGCGTTTCTGGAAACAGCGTGTTAACTGGAGCAACGATAAACAACAATATGTAATGCTTGGTGTAACCGGACCAAATGAGTATGAAAACAATGTAAATAATAATTGGTACACCAATATTTTGGCAACATGGTGTTTAAAATATGCAACCGAAGCTGCTGAAATTGTAAAGACACAACAACCTGAAAAATACAACCACCTATTAAAAAGTTTGAATTTCGATCAACAGGAATTTACTGATTGGGCCGATATCATCGAGAAAATGTATTATCCACAAGATGAAAAATTGGGAATTTTCTTACAACAGGATGGATATTTAGATAAAGAGCAGATTTTAGTGAAAGATCTTCCGGCAAGCGAACGTCCTATTAATCAAAAATGGAGCTGGGACAGGATTTTACGTTCCTGTTTTATTAAACAGGCCGATGTTTTACAGGGCTTATATTTCTTTGAAGAAGATTACGATCTGGATACATTAAAACGCAACTTCGATTTTTATGAGCCACGTACCGTACATGAAAGTTCATTATCGCCTTGCGTGCATAGCATTTTAGCGGCAAAATTAAATGACGAAGCACGTGCCTACGAGTTCTACTTACGTACTGCACGTTTAGATCTGGATGATTATAACAACGATACAGAAGATGGTTTACATATCACCTCGATGGCGGGTACCTGGATGAGTGTGGTAGAAGGTTTTGCTGGCATGCGTGTGCGCGATGGCAAACTGCATTTTAATCCTTTCTTGCCGGATAAATGGAAATCTTTCTCATTTACCATCGGTTTCAGAGGAGCTACCTTAAAGATAAATATTACCGAAAACAGCATTAATATCAAAAACAATGCAGGTGTTGATTTAGAAATCGGCGTCCGAAATCAGTTTTTTAACCTGGCTGGAAATGCCGAAATTAACGTGAATAACGCTGCGTTAGTATGAGAAAGATAAAGGGTATAAAGGCAGAAGGTAGCGGTTTAAAATCTAAAACTTTATCAAATAGAAGATGTTATTCTGCTCAAAGCTTATGCTTATCTGGAAGCAATAAAAAGTGGCTATTTATACTTTTTTTTATTGTCATCATACTTCCTATATCATCCTTTGCACAAAAACAGCGCCTGAAAATGAATGATAAACAGATCGTTATCTACCAGTTATTACCCCGCTTATTTGGGAATAAAAATACCACTAATATCTCTTACGGAACTATTGAACAAAACGGTTCCGGTAAGTTTAACGATATTACGGATAAAGCATTGGATGGTATAAAAGAACTCCATGTAAACTATATTTGGTATACCGGTGTACTTGCCCATGCGAGTTTAACCGATTATGCTACCTATGGCATTAAACCTGATGACGCTGATGTAGTGAAGGGTAGGGCGGGCTCGCCTTATGCCATCCGCGATTACTACGACGTAGATCCCGATCTGGCTGTTGATATCAAAAACAGGATGAAAGAGTTTGAAGCACTGGTGAAAAGAACACATGCTAAAAACTTAAAAGTGCTGATCGATTTTGTACCTAATCATGTGGCCAGAAGCTATCATTCTGGTGCGAAACCAAAAGATGTAATCGATTTTGGTGCAGATGATGATGTAAGCAAAGCTTTTAGCACTAAGAACGATTTTTATTATATTCCCCGTCAGGCTTTAGTGGTTCCAACAAATGGACAAAAAACGCCACTTTCAGTACTTCAGGATGGTAAATTCGATGAAAATCCGGCAAAAGCCACTGGTAACAATGTTTTTTCAGCACAACCTAGATACGACGATTGGTACGAAACAATTAAGTTGAATTATGGCGTAGATTATCAGAATGGCGAAAAAGAATATTTTGATCCTATTCCGCCGGTATGGTTGAAAATGCGCGATATTTTAATCTTTTGGACCAATAAAGGAGTTGATGGTTTCAGGTGTGATATGGCCGAAATGGTACCCATTGCATTTTGGAACTGGGTAATTCCACAGGTTAAAAAATCGAATCCGGATTTAATTTTTATCGGAGAAGCCTATAATCCAAAAGTTTATAAACAATATTTAGATGAAGGCAAATTTGATTATCTCTACGATAAAGTAGGTTTGTATGATGGTTTAAAAAGGTTGATCAGAAATGAACCAAATGCAGATGTAAAAGATATCCGTTTCATTTGGCAGCAGGAAAGTGCTGGTTTTGGCCATCGGATGCTGCGTTTTTTAGAAAACCACGATGAAGAACGAATTGCTTCTGCCGGATTTGCCGGCAAGGCCGAGCTGGCTTTGCCAGCAATGGTTATTTCAGCAACTTTAGGCGGAGGCCCTGTGATGCTTTATTTTGGTCAGGATGTAGGTGAACCAGGAAAAGGACAAGAGGGTTATGGCGGAGACGATAACCGGACCACTATTTTCGATTATTGGGGTGTTCCGAACCACCAGAAATGGATGAACGGCGGCTTGTTTGATGGCCATAAATTAAATGCTGCACAACAAAATTTAAGGGCGTATTATAAGGAGTTATTAAAAGTAACATCAACAAGTGATGCTGTAATTAATGGCAAAATTTATGAAGTGCCTGTTACCGGAAATATGAACAAACGGATGTATGCTTTTATCCGTTATTCTGGCAAACAGCGTTTATTGGTAGTCGCCAATTTCGATCGAGACCAAACTTTAACTGCCAAAATCGAAATTCCGGAAGAAGTTTTAAAGGTTAAAAGTTCATCGCCCGTTACCGAACTGTTAACAGATAGAAAATTGAATATCCCTGCAGGAACAAGCATACCAGTAAACCTGGCGCCGGTGAGTGCACAGGTGATAGAGTTTTAAAAAAAATGAATTAACCGCAAAGAACGCTAAGTGCAACGCAAAGCAAGCAGAGAACAGGTTAAATTTCCACTTTGCGTCTCTTTGCCTTTTTGCTCTGTGACCTTTGCGGTTAAAAAATAAACCAATTATAATGAGCTTAAAAACAGTATTCGAGAATCCCAAATTAACACTTGTGCAGATTATCAATATGAGCGTGGGGTTTTTCGGGATCCAGTTCGGTTGGGATTTGCAAAGGGCTAACATGGGCCGCATTTACGAAAACCTTGGTGCCAATCCAGATCAGGTTCCATTATTGTTTTTGGCAGCCCCTTTAACCGGTTTATTGGTACAGCCAATAATAGGTTACCTGAGCGATCGTACCTGGCATCCAAAATGGGGCAGGAGAAGGCCTTATTTTATGGTTGGGGCCATTGTAAGTAGTATTGCATTAATTTTTATGCCACATAGTAGTGTGCTGTGGATGGCAGCCGGTTTACTTTGGATTTTAGATGTGTTCGGAAACATTGCAATGGAACCGTTCCGCGCTTTTGTTACCGATAAATTACCGGATAGTCAGGTTAACCGTGGCTTTATCATGCAGAGTATGATGATTGGTTTGGGTGGTAGTGTGGCTTCGGCGCTACCATGGATCATGAACAATGTATTCCATTTAACCAATACGGCAGAAAAAGGCAATATCCCGGAAAATGTAAAGTTTTCTTTTTATATCGGTGCCTTTTTCTTTTTCGCCGCTGTATTATGGACGGTGCTTACCACAAAGGAATACCCACCCCAGGATCTTGATTTTAAAGAAAAAGTGCAGGAAAGCAATAAAGGTTTTGGTGGTGGGGCAAGAGAAATTTTTCATGCGCTAAGAAATATGCCAAAAAGGATGCAGATTGTTTCTTTGGTGCAGTTTTTTACCTGGCCAGGCCTGTTTTTAATGTGGTTTTATTATACTACAGCTGTTGCGGTGAATGTTTTTGGCGGTAAAGATGCAGCTGATCCGGTTTATGCACATGGTGCCGATTTTGGCAGTTTAACACTTGCCTATTATAGCGTAATAACTTTTCTTTTTGCTTTGGTGCTACCCAAAATTGCTGATGCACTGGGCCGTAAAACCACACATGCCCTTTGTTTAATCTGTGGAGCCATAGGCTTAATCAGCGTAGCCTGGGTACACGATAAAAATATGCTGTATTTATGTATGACAGGGGTAGGCATTGCCTGGGCCAGTATTCTTTCTATGCCATACGCCATGCTGAGCGGCTCGCTACCAAAAGATAAAATCGGGATTTACATGGGCATTTTCAACTTCTTTATTGTATTGCCCGAAATTATTGCTTCGCTGGGTTTCGGTTGGTTAATGCGTAATGTGTTAAATAACGACAGGCTTTTAGCCGTGCAACTAGGCGGTGGATTGATGATTTTGGCAGCAGTAATCTGTTATGTATTTATACGGGAACCTAAGAAAACAGACGAAGTTTTAGCTTCAAAGCTTGGAGTAGAGGAAAATAGGTCAGTTTAAAACACTATACATAATCTGTGTCCTCGCAGATCGCCAATATAATATCTGTCTGTGAGACACAGACAGATAGAAGAAATTCATCAGTATGGTTCGTGTAGACACGAACCATGGCTTAGAGTGGAGAAATAGATCTGTATAAAGATATCCATGGTCTGTGAGGACACAGACCGAGGTACATAAAATATGTATTAGGAGTGCACTCTGTGAAAAACTCGGTGATCTCTGTGGTAAAAACCAAAAATACCTAACCAAATGAAAAAAAATATTAACCACCTTGGTTCGTGTCTGCACGAAACAAAAAAACGCAAAAGAATAATTTACCTATTGCTTTTGTTAACAGCGTTTAATACCGCCTGTAAAAAAACATCAGATACTGGTCTAGAGCCTGCACCAATTGATCAGAAAGCTGATCTGCCGGCAGGGGCAAAAGACGGTGTGGTATTTACGAATAACGGAACATCAGCTATTGTAACACTTTATGCACCCGGAAAAAAATCAGTCTCCTTGATTGGTGAATTTAATGATTGGTCTACCAGTGCAACGCCAATGAAAAACACAACCGATGGAAATTACTGGTGGATTCAGCTTGATCATTTAAATCCATCTACAGAATATGCCTACCAGTTTTATGTAGATGGAAACCTAAAAGTTGCCGATCCCTACTGCGAGAAAATACTTGATCCTGATAACGATAAATACATTAGTGCGGCAACTTACCCCAATTTAAAAGCTTACCCAACAGGTAAAACAACGGGAATAGTAAGTGTAATGCAGGCTAACCAGCCCGTTTATACCTGGAAAAACACCAGTTTCAACCGTCCTGCAAAAGATAACCTGGTGATTTATGAATTATTGGTACGTGATTTTACTACTGATCATAACTATGCATCAACTTTGGCCAAACTCGATTATTTAACTGGTTTGGGAATCAATGCAATAGAATTAATGCCAATAAATGAATTTGAAGGGAATTTAAGCTGGGGTTATAACCCATCCTTTTATTTTGCCCCCGATAAATACTACGGTACCAAAACTGCATTACAGAATTTTATAGATGAATGCCATGGACGCGGTATTGCTGTGATTATGGATATGGTATTAAATCACTCTTTCGGTCAATCGCCCATGGTGCAATTGTATTTCGATGGCTCAAAACCTACCGCAAATAGTCCGTGGTTTAATGTGGATGCCAAACATCCATTTAATGTAGGTTACGATTTTAACCATGAAAGTTTGGCCACCAGGAACTTCTCGAAAGATGTGATGAAATTCTGGATGCAGCAATACAAAATTGATGGTTTCCGTTTCGATCTTTCAAAGGGTTTTACGCAAAAGCAATCAACTGATGATGCACAGTTTAGGTTATACGATGCCGGCCGGATTGCCATCTGGAAAGATTACAATGGCTACATTAAGAGTTTAGATCCTAATTTCTATGTGATTTTGGAGCACTTTGCAGAAGAATCTGAAGAAAAGGTATTGGCTGATGACGGTATGATGCTTTGGAACAATATGAATTATAACATGAATGAGGCTACGATGGGCTGGTTAGATAATTCTAATTTTCAATGGGGCTTTTATGCCAACCATGGCTTTGCTAAGTCAGAAAATTTAGTGGGTTATGGCGAAAGTCATGATGAGGAGCGATTAAATTTTAAGAATATTACCTTCGGCAATGCTTCCGGAAATGATGTAATTAAAGGGAGCCTGGCCACTTCGTTAAAAAGAGAAGAACTTGTAGCCGCCTTTTTGTTCAGCATTCCCGGACCTAAAATGGTTTGGCAATTCGGGGAGCTGGGTTATGATATTAGCATAGATTTTAATGGTAGGACAGGCGAAAAACCAATTAAATGGGATTATTACAGCGACCCTAACCGTAAGGCTTTATACGATGCTTATGCCAAATTCATCAGGTTGAAAAAGAATAACAGCATCTTTAATTCCTCTAATTCAACATATAACCTTACTGGCGGCATCAAATATATCAAGTTAACGGATGGAAATAATACCGTGGTGGTGGTGGGTAATTTTGATGTAGTGAGCCAAACGGCCAACATTGATTTCGGTACAGCTGGAAGCTGGCTTGATGCAGTTGGTGCTGGTATTAATTTAAGCACCGACAATTACACGCAAACTTTAGCGCCTGGAGAATACCACATCTTTAGTAGAACAGCTTTAAAGTAATTTAATTTGCTTTCATACCTTGTAGGTTTTGAAAATCTGCATGGTTTCAATTATTTGTCCATCTTGGTTGATCGTGTTATATCTTTAAGACGTTGAGGGCCGTTATTGCTGGATGCAGTATCGGCTTTTTTATGGTAACATTTCTAATGTGCTGTTTGATTAACGCTACAATAGTTTGATATTTAGCAACCAAACCAAACGTAATGAAATTCAGATTTATATTCGCTACATTTTTATGCATGGGCATTTTTGCATATGCACAGCAAGGACCAAAAAAAAAACAGTCTAAAGAAACCGTAACCACTACACAGGTAACCGTTAAAGACGAACCTAAATCTTCGGCTGATGAAAGGAACATTAAAGTGGAGAGTTCGGTGGTTACCAATCACTCCGTAAACATTGATGGCAAAGCCGTTCCGTATAAAGCCACTACCGGTACCTTACCTGTTTGGGATGAGGATGGCAAACCGATTGCTGGTTTATTTTATACTTATTACGAACGCAGCGATGTACAAAACCGGGATAGAAGACCTTTATTAATCTCTTTTAACGGTGGTCCAGGGTCGGCTTCTGTATGGATGCATATTGCTTATACCGGTCCGGTGGTTTTAAATATTGATGAAGAAGGTTATCCCGTACAGCCTTATGGTTATAAAGAAAATCCATATTCTATTTTAGATGTGGCAGATATTGTATACATCGATCCGGTTAACACAGGCTATTCGAGAGCAGTGAGCAAAGATATTCCAACCAATAAATTCTTCGGTGTACGTGCCGATATTAAATATCTGGCCGAGTGGATCAACACCTTCGTCACCCGTAATAACCGATGGGCCTCACCTAAATTTTTAATTGGCGAAAGTTATGGCACTACGCGCGTTTCTGGCTTAGCTTTAGAATTACAGAACAGCCAATGGATGTATCTGAACGGTGTGGTATTGGTTTCGCCAACCGAATTGGGCATTGAACGTAGCGGTTCTGTTGATGCCGCTTTGCGTTTACCATATTTCGCCGCTACCGCTTGGTACCATAAAGCTTTAGCAGCCGATTTACAGGGCAAAGATTTAACGGCTATGCTTCCTGAAGTCGAAAGTTTTACCATTAATGAGCTCATCCCGGCCATTTCGCAGGGCGGAATGTTAAGTGAGGAAAAAAAGAAAGCCATTGCGGGAAAAGTGGCCCGTTATTCAGGACTTTCAGAAAAGGTAATTTTAGATTATAACCTTAATGTACCAACAGATTTCTTCTGGAAAGAACTACTGAGAGATAAAGGTTTTACTGTTGGCCGGTTAGATTCACGTTATAGGGGCATTGATAAAATGAGTGCAGGTGAAGGACCCGATTATAATGCCGAACTAACTTCCTGGTTGCATTCCTTTACGCCAGCCATCAATATGTACATTCGCAACGAGCTGAATTACAAAACCGATTTGAAGTACAATATGTTCGGTTCCGTGTATCCATGGGATAAATCCGGAGATCAGACGGGTGATAACCTCCGGCAGGCCATGGCGCAGAATCCTTACCTGCATTTATTGGTGCAATCGGGTTATTATGATGGTGCCTGCGATTATTTTAATGCCAAATATAGCATGTGGCAGTTAGATGCTGCTGGTAAACTGCAAGACCGTATGAGTTGGGAAGGTTACCGCAGCGGGCATATGATGTACCTGCGGAAAGAAGATCTGAAAATGGCGAATAATCATATCCGCGAGTTTATTAAAAAAGCTTTGCCAAAAGCAGGTGAGGCCGCTAAGTTCTAAATTTAGTATTTACAACCTTCTTAAGCACTATTATTTGTCAATGCTTTTGGGTTTATAGGAGCGCACAAGCATTGCAATAATTATCGTTCGTCCTGCTTTGCATTACAAGTCCGCACTCGTGCCTCGCTTGCGTGCTTTCCATTGCAATCAGGGCTAGATGGGTTGGCCTGCGACACGGAGATCCTACATGGTTGCTAATATCGCCGGTGCGTCCCATCGGGACGATTCCTGGGTAGCCAATTTATAATTGGCGTTTACGTTCCGTAGGAACGTTTGGTGTTAATAGGGCAGTGGCACGGAAACCAGGCATAGTTGCGCGAACAGGAGTAATCTAAACCTGGCCGGAGTGAGATGCCAATTTTTTCCAATCGGCAGAAACAGGGGCTGGATTGCTTTAACCAACGGGCTACAGGTATTGCTTTCCAAATCAATCATTTTAACTTTAGCGTTGACAACCTTCTATAGCTATTAATTGTTAATTCTTTTAAGTTATTGGAGCGCAGTTGTAGTGCAATAATTATCGTTCGTCCTGCTTTGCATTACAAGTCCGCACTCGTGCCTCGCTTGCGTGCTTTCCATTGCAATCAGGGCTAAATGTGTTGGCATGCGACACGGAGATCCTACGTGGTTGCTAATATCGCCGGTGCGTCCCATCGGGACGATTCCTAGGTAGCCAATTTATAATTGGCGTTACGTTCCGTAGGAACGTTTGGTGTTAATAGGGCAGTGGCACGGAAACCAGGCATAGTTGCAGAAACCAGCGTAAAATAAACCTGATCATACGGATGCCGCCCTTCGCGGCAGGAGGGAGAGCAGGACGGAACCAAACCAAAGAACTACTGCAATTGCTTTCTAAACTAAAAAGAATGAAAATAGAACAGCAATAAATTCAAATTTGAGATTCTAGAGTTGACAACTTTATTACCACTATGCCGATAAATTTGTCAACTCTTTGAAACGATTTATCTCCTCAAAAACGTAAACAAAAAACTGTTGGTTACAAACCAAAAATAATTACTTATTTTTGTGGTTCAATTATGCAGCAAATAAAAACATCATTCGATTTTGAAAAACCTATTGCCGATTTAGTTCAGCAGATAGAAAAGGTTAAGCAAGTTGCCGAAAAAACTAAGGTAGATATGTCTGCCACTTTAGACGAGCTTGATGGTAAATTAGATGAAACTACCAATAACTTATATAAAAATTTAACCGGTTGGAACAAGGTTCAGATGAGCCGTCACCCAGATCGTCCGCAAACCCTTGATTATATCAATATGATCTGCGATGATTTTATCGAGATGCATGGTGATAGAACGGTTAAGGATGATAAGGCGATTATCGGTGGTTTTGCTACCATAAATGGTCAAACGGTAATGGTTATCGGTCATCAAAAAGGTAAAAACACCAAAGAGCGCCAGTTTCGCAATTTTGGTATGGCCAATCCGGAGGGTTACCGCAAAGCTTTACGTTTAATGCGTTTGGCAG
Organism: Pedobacter terrae; assembly: GCF_900100705.1. Classification (GTDB taxonomy): domain Bacteria; phylum Bacteroidota; class Bacteroidia; order Sphingobacteriales; family Sphingobacteriaceae; genus Pedobacter; species Pedobacter terrae. The sequence goes on along the minus strand of NZ_FNCH01000022.1, from coordinate 943 downwards.
AAAAGTTTAATAAGCCTGTCGTTTCTTTTATTGATACAATGGGTGCTTACCCAGGTTTAGAGGCGGAAGAGCGTGGCCAAGGTGAGGCAATTGCCAGAAACTTACTGGAAATGTCTGTTCTTCGCGTGCCGATTATCTGTATTGTAGTAGGTGAAGGTGCTTCCGGAGGTGCTTTGGGTATCGGTATCGGTGATAAAGTATATATGTTAGAGCACACCTGGTATTCGGTAATCTCTCCTGAATCCTGTTCCTCTATTTTATGGAGAAGCTGGGATTTTAAAGAGAAGGCTGCTGAGTGCTTAAAGTTGACTTCTGATGATATGTTTGGCAACAAACTAATCGATGGTATTATCCCTGAACCGCTTGGGGGCGCACATCAGGATCCGGAGTTAATGGGTAGAACATTAAAAGAATATATCGTGAAAGATTTAGGCGCTTTGGGTAAATTAAAAACAGATAAGATGATTGAGCAGAGGATTGAGAAATTCTGTGAAATGGGCGTAGTAAACGAATAATCATTAACTAAAATAAACTTGAATCCTGTTTGGCAATGCTAAACGGGATTTTTTTGTGCTTTATAAACCTATCATGTTTCAGAAACCTGATAACCTAAGCTCGATAATTATTTATGAAAAACTGCTTTACAAATGTCCCGAACTAGACCAATTCGTCATGCTGAATTTATTTCACTGTTGTCCGGTTAAAATTTACAAAGAAGAAAATACTTTGTTTTTAGGCTAATTGGGTTAGGTTATGTTTTAAAATCAATTTCCAAGGCCCCTCTTTTTAGACTGCTGTTATCTCTCCGTCCAATATTTAGCTTTTCAGGGTTGTTGAGAAACTGATACAGACTGATGTAACTCATGATATGCAGCCTGATGATCGACCTCAAGTTTGAGAATGCCCACTTCTTTTTGAGCTGTACCTGAACGATCTTTATCAG
>NZ_FNCH01000047.1 GCF_900100705.1 Pedobacter terrae | reverse complement strand
GGTACTGAAGGCTTCCCCAGACCTTGTCTATCACCCAAAGGCTCTCCTGCGAATAGGATAGAGGGATGCGCCCGGTCCTGATGCCGGGGGTTATCATTCTTTCCTCGCTTATACCAGTATCCAGAAAATCTATTAGCTCATTTTTGTATAACTTAATTTCTTCAATTAAAGCTGTGTCAAATGATAAACCTTTTACTTTTTGAACCTTTAGTTCTTTATGCTTATCGATAGAAATCGATAAGCCGTTAGCAGATGCTTTTTTGAGCAGATCTAGAAGATGTTCTGAGTGACTTTTGAGCATGTTTTGAACTTTAGTTATATATTAGATGTCCAATACCTCGTACTGTGTCTGGTCATCGATTGATTCATGTTGTTTGGTAGTTTCGATATAATCTGCGATGCCAGATATTGTGGTGATTTTAAACAAGAGCCTTACTGGTATTAATATTCCAAATTTGCTATTGATCGCTGATGAAAGCCGCAAAACCGTTAAAGAATCCCCTCCGATATCGAAAAAATCTTGATAAATGTCCAGCATTTGCCGTCCAAGAAGTTCTTGCCAGATTTCCAATAAGCCTTGTTCGGTTTCGTTTCGTGGATAGGATTGCTCGGCCTCGGCAGTGCTTAAGACGTTGGGAAAAGGAAGTTTTTCTTTGTCTACTTTGCCATTTTCCTTCAATGGGATTTGGTCTGCAGATATAATGAAAGTCGGTACCATATAATCGGGAAGCTTTTCACGCAGTGCTTTCCGCAAATTATTCTCATCAAAATTTTCACTAACTACGTAACTGATCAGGAATTTATTGCCAAAATGATCTTCGTTGTGGACTACCGTTGCTTGTGTTACATATTTGAGATTGGTAAGGATTTGGCTGATCTCATTCATTTCGATTCTGTAACCTCTGATTTTAACTTGATTGTCAAGCCTGTCCAAATATTCCAACTGTCCCTGATTATTCCACCGGACCAGATCTCCTGTTCGATAAAGACGGCCGAGAGAGTCATTAATCTCTGAAAAACAGGCGGCTGTAAGATCTGGCCTGTTTAAATAACCACGAGCTAATTGAATTCCTCCAATGTATAATTCTCCTGGGACACCTATTGGTACAATCTTTCCAGATACATTTAAAACATATGCTTTGACATTAATAATAGGTTTTCCTATAAAAACCTTTTCGAAATATTGAACCTTGTAACTGGTAACTTCGATAGAAGTTTCTGTTGGACCATAAAGATTGAACAATGGCGTATTCTCGAATTTTTCACTGAAGAGTCTAATATGGCTTTGTCTTAATGCCTCTCCACTACAGATCACACGTTTCAGACTGTTGCATTGTCCCTTTTTAATGTGTAATAAAAATACATCCAGCAATGATGGCACAAAGTGGACCGTTGTCAGTTTATTTTCGTCGATAAATGAGTGAAGATAATTGGTGTCCTTATTTCCTTGGGAAGTTGCCAGATAAAGACTGGCACCCACGATCAACGGGGCGAATATTTCCCATACCGAAACGTCAAAGCAGAATGTGGTTTTTTGTAAAAACCGATCTTCTTTCTGGAAATTGAAATATTCTTGTCCCCAATTTAAACGATTCATTACATTTTTGTGTTCAATCATTACTCCTTTGGGTTGACCCGTTGATCCTGAAGTATATATGACATAAGCTAGATCATTGGCAGTTGGGTAGCTGTGGGTTTCTGAAAATGGTTGTGCTTTTAGTTCTTTGTTATCGTTTGTGATAGCACATATTTCCAGTTTACCTAGAAGCTCTTTCGACACTTTATTGTGTTGTTTCCCATCTGTCAGTAGTATTTTTGCGGTTGTGTCTTTAAGGATATAGTTGATCCTGAATGAGGGATAGTTCGGGTCGATTGGTACGTAAGCATTTCCCGATTTTAATATTCCAAGCAGACCAACGATCATTTCTATGGACCGCTCAAGCATAATAGGCACTAATTCACCTTTTACACCTCTTGAATGGATTAAGTGTGCTACTTGGTCGCTACGGATATCCAACTCTTTGTAAGTGAGTTTTTGATTTTCGAATATCAAAGCTATTGATGCCGGTTCCTTTTGGACCTGCCTGTTGAACATACTACAGATTGTTTCATCTTCTTTATATATGACTGATGGACCTTGGAAGTCTTGTAGTAGTATATTCTGTTCAGCTGCTGTAATTGGAGACAGGTCTTTAATGGAAATAAAATCTTCAAGAACAATCTGATTTAAGATTTTAAAAAAGTGATCAGATATACGTTGGATATCCGCACCATCCACGACACTTGAATTATAATTAAAATTTACAGTAGGATTAAGGCCACCACTTGCGATAATTGTCAATAGGTAGTTAGTTTGTTCATGGTTGTTTATCGCCTCAATGCGAATATCACGACTTGTATTAACTTGATCTGGGTAATTTTCGAATACGAATATGGAGTCGAATAAGTCATTTGATATAAGGTTCCAGTTTTTGATATTGCTAATGGATGTATATTGGAATTCCCTGCATTTACTATTTTCAATTTGTATGTCTGCAAGCCATTCTGAGATCTTTTGATCTTGTTCTATCCTTGCCCTGAACGGTATGGTATTGATAAATAGACCAACTCTTTTTTCAGCATTTTCGAGTTCTGCGGGCCTTCCTGATACTGTCACCCCGAAGACAAGATCCTGCTGTCCCGTGTAGACATGGCATAGGTAAGCCCATATTCCTTGAAAAAGTGTACTTGTGGTTAGTCTGTTTTTCTGGATATATTTCTCAACGGCCATTTTGAGGTTGCCATCCAATGGACAGGTTATTTCCCTGTATTCTCCAATTCCATTATTTCTTGATGACTTCGTATCAGCGAAAGGAAGAAGGGTTGCGGGACTGCATCCGTTCAGGTACTTTTTCCAGAAAACTTCCTCTAGATGCTGGTCCCTTTCCTTTAAAAATTCGATATAATGCTGAAAGTGATCGACTTTAATCTCCGGGGTATTGCCTTTGAGAAGTTCCTGATAAAAATCGAGTACTTCGTTACAGATGATTCCCGATGACCATCCGTCCTTCACTATGTGGTGGCAGGTCCATACCAGTATATGTTCTTGAGAGTGCATCCGTATGATTGTAACCCTCATCAGTGGCGGTTTTTCCATATCAAACCTTTGACTCCTATCCTGCAGAAGGAATTCCTGAAGGAGGTGTTGATGGTTTTGCTCCGTAAAGTCTAGGATTTTGAATGGGAGCTCCACCTGATTGTGTACGGATTGAACAGGGAGACTGAACCCGTGATTATGAAATCCTGAGCGGAGGATTGTATGTTTTTGTATGACCAGTTCCCAGCTCATTTTAAACAGTTCCAGGTTGAGATCACCATGGATGTTACATTGGAACTGGTTAAGGTAGGAGGTAGAGTGCTCGTCATAAAGGCTATGGAAGAGCATACCTTCCTGTACCGGACTAAGCGGGTAGATGGCACTAATCTTTGAGAATGCTTTTTCTTCAAGAAACTCGTCGAGTTCCTGATTGGATGCGATGCCTGACATTCCAATGTCGGATACGGATCTTTTTGTTTGCTGCCTTGTTGAACAGTGTAGTATTATGCTTTCGATTTTTTGTATGTAGTCGTCGGAGATTTTTTCAATGGTCTGCCCGTCAAACAGGTCGCATCGATATTTCCAGTTCATTTTGAGTTTTCCTTTGATCACCATTGCGGTAATTATGATTTTTCTGGTTCCTGCATTCTGAGGTTCTACTGTTTGTCCGGTATTTTCATCTGCTGTTTTTATTGTTCCCTGGTTTTTCAGTACGTTATCGAGTTGACCGAGATA
>NZ_FNCH01000012.1 GCF_900100705.1 Pedobacter terrae | reverse complement strand
CGTTCAATACAATTGCAAGGTCCATCCAGAACCATTACACAACAATATTGAACTATTTTGATAACAGATCAACAAATGCAGCGGCAGAATCTTTCGATGCAAAAATCAAAGCTTTCAGGGCTCAGTTCCGTGGTGTTAAATGCGTTAAGTTTTTCCTCTATAGACTAACGCAATTATATGCTTAATACGTTTATCACACAACTTTTGGTATTGATCCGTAAAGTGCGCTCGATTTGTCCACCTATATTTTAAGAAAGTTTGAATTTATTGGATGCTGTAGAAGCAAAAAAGCCTCTAGAAATACATTCTAGAGGCTTTTGATACATTTTGTATGTCACTTGGCGGAATGGACGGGACTCGAACCCGCGACCTCCTGCGTGACAGGCAGGCATTCTAACCAGCTGAACTACCACTCCTTTTGTTCCCTTTAAAGTTCGAACCTCTTTCCCTTTTCAGGACTGCAAATATAGGCACTATATTCAGTTTATCACTATAGTACTCCACTTTTTAATCAATAATTGCGTAACAGGCTGAGCCTCATTCTAAATATTTTCATCAGAACAGTCTTCAACCAAAAAGCCTTAACTTTGCAAATTAGACTTTTGTTGCAGAATGTACAGGACTCGAACTCAACCTTTACACATGATCTATTACTGCAATTTTAATATCAAAGATATATTGGCCCCTTCAAGACCTGTCGAAACAGTATGTTCAGTAGCTAATATAGATCGTACCGATTCTTCACCGCTGATAAGATTAAGTCTGCAAGTTTTTCATTTTAAAAAACAAAAAACTCGCAGACTTAATTTTTTATTTCTTGAATTGATTATTATCAATATTGGTTTTTACAATCGCTAAATCTAGCACACCATTTGCCATCATAATAGTAATCCACCAATGGACATCCGTTTTCATCTTTAAGGTTAGAAACGATATACTTAGGTCCACCAGCTAAACCACCTAATACAGCTTTATAACTTTCGAAACCCAGTTTCTTGTTTTCCAATGATGACAAGCTTTTTTGCATCTCTTTTAACTTTATCATTTTCTTTTAAAGTTTAATATTTGATTGATAAGCGCCAACTTACCCTGGCGTTTAGGTTTGGGTGCTATTTATAAAACATCAGTTGCACGTCTACAAAAAATATTATATAAATAGCTAACTACTGCGGTATAAATTTAATTTGCTAGCACTACCACAATAAGTTATTTTAAAGTTGAATATAAACATTTGGCAGTACAAGGCACATTTGATATTTGTTGGGTTTCGATAGATATTCGTAACGTTTACCAACAAATGCGCTAAAGGACTCTATAACCCCATATAGAACAGATGGTAAAGTAGGGATGAACAGTTTGGAATGACTAATCAGCACTATAAATTTAGGCTAGAATCTTTTCGTATCTAATGAATTCTGGAGATACGGACTTGGCAAGAAAAGAATACGAACTGATTATCAAGGTGATATTAACAAAAAAAAGCATCAATAAATTGATGCTTTTTTTAGCGGAATGGACGGGACTCGAACCCGCGACCTCCTGCGTGACAGGCAGGCATTCTAACCAGCTGAACTACCACTCCTTTTGTTCTCTTTAAAGTTCGAACCTCTTGTCTCTTTCGAGGTTGCAAATATAGAGACTATATCTTAATTCGCAAAATTTTTTTCAAAAAATATTTAACTCCTTAACCTACAGCACCTTCCTGCATCTTCTCTGCATTTTCTGCAAACTGAAGTGCATCAATAATCTCCTGAATGTCGCCATCCATAATAGATGGCAGGTTATACATCGTTAAGCCGATCCGGTGTTCGGTAACGCGGCCCTGAGGATAATTATAAGTTCTGATCTTTGCCGAACGATCCCCTGTTGATACCATCGTTTTACGCTTTGCAGCAATATCTCCGTTTTTCTTCTGCAATTCGATATCGTAAAGCTTACTACGCAACATCTCCATCGCAATTACACGGTTACCCAGCTGAGAACGTTCCTGCTGACATACTACTACAATACCCGATGGCTTATGCGTTAACTGCACTTTGGTTTCTACTTTGTTTACGTTCTGTCCACCAGCACCACCCGAGCGCGATGTTTGCAACTCAATATCAGCAGGGTTAATATAAAGATCAATTTCTTCTGCTTCTGGTAAAACCGCTACAGATGCAGCAGACGTATGAACACGGCCCTGCGTTTCGGTATCTGGTACCCGTTGTACGCGGTGTACACCACTTTCATATTTCAACTGTCCATAAACATCATCTCCGCTCACTTTCAAAATTACCTCTTTATACCCCCCAGCGGTACCTTCGGTTACATCAACCGTTTCAACCTTCCAGCCTTTTGTTTCGAAATAACGGGTATACATGCGGTACAAATCGCCTGCAAATAAAGCCGCTTCGTCGCCACCCGTACCGCCGCGGATTTCAAAAACCGCATTTTTGGCATCTTCGGGATCTTTAGGGATTAGCATCAAACGAATATTGCTTTCCATTTCTTCCTGTTGTTTCAACAGCAGATCCAATTCCTCCTTCGCCATTTCACGCATTTCAGGATCCTTTTCAGTCGCTAATATCTCTTTATTGGCATCAATGTTACTCATCACATTTTTGTAGATTTTGTATTCATCTACAATCTTGCCCAAGTCTTTATATTCTTTATTTAAAGCCGCAAAACGTTTCATATCCTGAATTACATCCGGATTGCTCAACGATTCTTCCACATCTTCCCAACGCAGCTTTATAGCTTCTAATTTATCTAACATATTTATTCTTGTTGAAATTTCCTGACGGTTGGTATAGGCCCAAAAATTCAGGAAATGCAAAAATAAGGAAAAAAGTTTGTTTGGAGCATGGTTAATTGGTTAACTGTTCAAATTGGTTAATTGCACGGGCATTGAGCCTAATGGATGGTTTATTAAAATTAGAAAATGAAAGATTCCTGCTTTGGCAGACTGTACGTCTATACACAATGCAACCCGAAATAGCAGCAGAAACCGATGTACCTAAACGGGATTGTAGTGACAGCTCCCGATTTTTTTCTAATCGGGACTATAACGAAAAGCCCGACGAACATTAAAAAAAGCTACAGACACTGCTTTCCAAAAACAGACATCATTTTTTTTTAAAATAGTTCTAAACGTAAAGGACATTATTAAAAGGTTTTGAAAATGAGCAGTTCCTCACTTATGGCAGCCGGCAGCCCCGCTATCACTCCAAGTCCTCGCTGCGCTCCGGGCTTTACGTTCTATCACCTGCCCGCTGCAGGCGGGGGTTTAGGAACAAATTATGGTAGATTTTAGGCTTAATACAACCTCAAATAGTAGTACCGGCCTGCCTTAATAAACGGGATTACAGTGGCAGCTCCCGATTTTTCATCGGGACTATAACGGAAAGCCCGGCGAACATTCAATGCTACAGACACTGCTTTCCGAAAAAATAGAAGTTATGGTTTTGGCTTATAGTATTCCAGTTTTAAATCTACCCCATCAAACACCCCGTAAGAATTATAATTAAGCCATTCGCCAATATTTACGTAACGGCTTCCATTACCTAAATCGATATCAAGTGGCAGATGCCTGTGTCCGAAAATAAAATAATCGAAATGCGTTTTCTGTAGTTGCTCTTTGGCATAAATGGCCAGCCATTCTTTTTCCTCCCCCAAAAACACTTCTTTCTCGGTTTGTGCTGCCCTGCTACCCTGACTCCATCCAGTTGCAATACCAATACCCAGATTAGGGTGCAAACGCGCAAATAACCACTGGCAAACTTTACTCCTAAAAATCTTTCTTAAAAATTTATACTTATGATCCCCCGGACCTAAGCCATCGCCATGGTGAAGGTAAAATTTCTTTTCACCCCGCTCAATCACCAGTTCATCGCTAATGATTTCCATGCCAATTTCCTGGGTGAAATAATTGCGCACCCACATATCATGGTTACCTTTAAAAAAGTAGATTTTTATTCCCGCATCGGCCATGGCAGCCAATTTACCCTGTAAACGGATAAACCCCTTGGGGATAACCTTCGCATATTCAAACCAGAAATCGAAAATATCGCCCATCAAAAACAATTCCCTACAATTTGGTTCTATAAAATTCAACCAATCTACAATACGCGCCTCACGGGCACGGCTTTCGGTATAATTGGGCGTACCTAAATGAAAATCGGAAGCGAAGTAAATATTTTTTGCCATGGAATTTTCAAAGGTAAGGCAAAAAGCTTAAAGACTAAAGAAGAAAGACCAAAGCTCCATAATCTGTGATCCTAAAACCAGTACAATCAACCGAAGGTAAAAACCTAAAGACTAAAACAAACAGCCAAACTCCGTGTAAATCTGTGTTTCCGTGGCAAAAAACTTAATGCTCTTAATTTCTCAATGGTGAAAACCCCGAAGAGAAAAAGATTAAAACCCATTATTTAGATAAAAAAAAGCGGCAACCCTATTAGAGATTGCCGCATATTTTTGCATTGAAATTTACTATGGATTAAAAGCTCCGTTATAATCTGTTTCTCTACTAGGAATCACAATTTTCCAATTGTTTGCCTGGTTTGGCAGAATAGTTGTTGCCAAAATATTAACAAAGTTGCCACCATTGGCAAAACTTTTTCTTTCGATCTTATCCCCCCATCTTTTTAAATCGAAAAAGTCGAACCCTTCGCCCCAAAGCTCAATGGCTCTATATAACTTGATTTCGTCCAAAAGTGCTGCGCCAGTTGAAGTACAATTGTAATTAGGGTCTCTCAAACTGGTTTTAGTTAAAGCATTCATTAACGCCTGAATATCTGCAGCTGGCTTATTCTGGAAATATTTTGCTTCAGCTTCAATCAAAATCATTTCAGAACTTCTGAAGTGGTTTAGATTTCCAACACCGGGCATATCGATTGCAGAAAATTTGAATTGCATATAAGGATAAGATCTGGCTGCTGATTGCATAGCAGGATATTGCGCTTTCGCAGCTGCAGTTAAAGCAGCGCTTCCTTCGCCTGTTGTAGTGTTATATGCCAAATTCTTTGGATCTAAAAACAGTGCCTTTCTGATATCGGTTGTAGGTATTTTGGCATATAAATCCTTACTCATATATCTTGGCGTTGATGTAATTGTTGACGCCGTTGAATTGTAAGCGATATAAGCAAAGAAAGAATAGAAAAATAAGGTCTCGTCAGTTGCTCCATAAGAACCCCATATCCATTCGCTGTTTGAAGTGTTAAAACCTGTTTTATACTGCGCATTCGTCATTAAAGGAAAGTTTTGTCTCGCTTTATTGGCATAATTCTCAGCAGCAGCATAATCCTGTCTGTTAAGGGCAGCCCTTGCATAAGTTGCATAAGCCACGTTAATATCAGTTAGATAGAATTGCGTTGCTACTCGGGTTTTACCAGATGCTGTAAATAAACTGATGGCTGTATTTAAATCATTGTAAATCAAGTCATAAGTTTGTTTTAATGTTGAAAGTGGTATATCGCCTGTAGATTCATCAACCCTTAATACCACAGCCAACGTAGCACCATTGTTTGAGTCAGACCATCTGTTACCATATAACTGCGCCAACATGGTATAAGCGTAAGCCCTAAATGTTAAAGCCTGGGCTTTAATATATTGTCTTTCGCTTTCAGTACCACTAGCGGCATCTATTCTATTGATAATGGTATTTGCGTTACCTATAATGGAGTAGTAGTAATACCAAGGATAATATCCATAGGTGCTGGTTGGATTGGCATAAAACTCCATATTGATTGGAATAGAAAAACCTGGTAAATTAACGCCGAAGTGATTACCCGCATAGTTTCCATAATACATTTTTATGGTTCCTTCGCCATTAAAACCCTGGCTTGAGATTTTTTGCTGGGTCATTAACTTCGCCAACCCGTTAACCGCTAATGCCGCGCTGGCAGTAGTAGCAAAAACAGTACTTGGAGCGGTTGAATTTGTTGGAGCGGTATTTAAATACTCCTTTTTACATGATGCAAACATCGAAATAATGACAATTGCACTTATATATTTATTTAAAATTTTCATATATTTTATTTCTAAATACTATAAACCAATATTAACACCTAAAGAGAAAGTACGCGAAGGAACAAACTGGCTTTCGCTATAACCGCCAAAAGTTTGCTGTGGACTTAGACCTTTCATCCTGGTAAATGTTGACAAGTTATCAACGAGGAAAGTAAATGACAATTTGCTCAAATCTAATTTTCTGATAACATTTTTTGGTACATTATAACCAAGAGCAATGTTTTTAATTACGAAATAAGAATTATCATACAAGAACCTGTTGCTTATACTATTGTTATTGTATTGGCTATTGGTAAAGTTAATCTGAGGTGTAGCTGTTGGGTTTATTCTATCTGGAGAAGTTAATGTCATTCCTTCCGGCACACCATTCCACGAATTTAAGATATCTTTATGAACTGCACTTGGTGTAGAGGTTACACTCATCAAGCCGATATAAGAATAATCGAATCCTTTTCCTCCGATTGAATAATTGAACAATGTGGATAGAGTGAAGTTTTTATAGCTAAAGCTAGTATTAAAACTTCCCATTACATCAGGAATAGCGTTACCACTCCAATCGCGTTTAGCATAGGTTGCATTACGGGTATAATTTACGCCGTTAACATTTACCAAGAATTGATAGTGTGCACCTGTAGTATTGGTTGGGCTAAATGCCGCATCGTCCGCATAATAAAGCGCCTGGCCGGTCATCATATCCACACCCGCATATTGATATAAGAAATAATCGTAAATCGAATGCCCCTCCATGTATTTAAATGGAGCTGTTATAATACCATTGGCTTTATTTTCTGGAGGCAACGCTACAATTTTGTTCTTTAAGAATGTTGCATTGGCACCAAAGTTCCAGGTAAAATTTGGATTTTTAATGATATCGACGTCTGCAGAAAGTTCAAAACCGCTATTCCTAACCTTACCAATATTTTTAGTGATGATTGATACGCCACTTGTTGTGCTGGTTGCACCTGCAGAAAGTGGAAGATTAACATCAAAGATCAAACCATCCGATCCTTTATCAAAATATTCAACTGTTAAATTCAATCTATTAAAAAAACGTCCTTCTAAAGCTGCAGAAATTGCTCTTTGTCCTTCCCATTTTAAATCAGGATTCTCATTTTGGGTTTTATATAGCGCAGCAATATTATTATTCTGTCCGATGGTATATAATGGCATATAACCATAAAGATCTACACTACTAATATTCCCTACTTTACCGTAAGAGCCACGGAGTTTTAAATCATTTACATAATGTGATATTGAACTAAAGAAATCTTCTTTAGAAACCAACCAGGTTCCACCAACCGACCAGAAATTACCCCATTTATTATCGGGATGTAATCTCGATGTTCCATCTCTCCTGAATGAACCTTCTACAAAGTATTTTTCCTTATAGTTATAACGCAATCTGCTTAACAAACTTTCTGTTCTATCATTTTGCTCATAATCGGTTAAATTTGTAATCTGGGTAAAGTTTACCAAATCTACCTGACCCGCAAAAGTTTCGGTGGTCTTATAACCATACAGATAGTTATACCTATAATAGTAGCTTTCATGACCCGCTAAGAAATCGAAATTATGGTCGTTAATACTCTTTTTATAAGTTAATTGTTGTTGCAGGGTTAATTCATTTCTTCTATAAACCGTTCTGGAACCTCTTCCTTTGTTTCCTGCTCCATCGCCAATAGTGGCGTTATTGTAGGTACGTTGCTCAGAATTTCTTAGTGAATTACTTGCTATGGTAGAGAATTTAAAATCTTTTAAGAAATTGATATCTACATAGGCCTGAGAAATTAACGAATTTTGATATGTCCTATCCATATTCAATTCGTTTTCCCAAATTACGTGACGGTTTAGATACTGAGTTCTTGAATTTACTCCATTATCATAAATTTTATTTCCAGAAGCATCTAAAGTATATTCACCCGTAGAAAGATTATGCGCATAAACTGGATATATGGGTGCAATATTTCTTGCGAAGTTCCATGGTGTGGTAAAACCAGAGCCGCTACCAGTAGTATTATTGTTAACCTGATAGTTTCCATTTAAACTTAATCCAGCTTTAATCCATGATCTTGGGCTAATGCTCCCGCTTACACGACCGGTAAAACGCTCAAAATCTGATGTTTTAATATAACCCTGCTCATCTAAATAACCCAACGAATAAAATAAATTAGATTTTTCCGATCCAGACTGACCACTCAGGTTGTAATCTTGACGGTAACCATCTCTACTAATTGGCTTAAACCAATCTAAATCTTCAGCATAAGTCCCCTTAATCTGTGCATCAGGCATTAAGTTGCCATTTGCATCGAACAATTGATTATCAGGTAAGTTAAAAATATTGGTTTTCAGGATAGTTGGCACTAAATTCGCATTTACCGTTGCGTTTGCCTGTGCTATTGTCAGCGCAGGATTAGCTGTCATTAATTGATTTCGGTATCCCAAAAATGCAACTCCCATATATTCTTGAGGTGTTACCTTATCATATTCAGGAATACCCCTTGTATATAAACCTTGATTTACAGACAAATTTAAATTTGAAATCCCATTTTTCCCTTTTTTGGTTGTGATTACAATTACACCATTCGAACCTTTACTTCCGTATAAACTCGCTGAAGTTGCATCTTTTAAAACAGAAATCGATTCAATATCATTTGGATTAATATCATTAACACTTCCACTGTAAACAACGTTATCCAAAACAACTAAAGGTGCTGAGTTCCCATTGATCGATCCAAATCCACGGATACGGATACTTGGTGCAGATCCCGGTTCACCATAAGAGTTATTAATCTGCAAACCTGGTGCAGAACCTTCCAAAGCTACCAATGCATTTGCAACAGGCCTATTTGCAATATCGTCAGCGTTTATAGAAGAAACAGAACCGGTAATGGCCTCTTTTTTTAGCGTACCATAACCCACAACCACTACCTCATCCAGGTTGCGCACAGCATCCTCTAACTTAATTGTATAGTTGGTTTGGTCGCCAATAACAATGCTTTGGTCCTGAAAGCCAAGTGATTTAAATACAACGGTAACACCTTTATTTACAGAAAGGCTAAAGTTTCCATATAAATCGGTCTGACTCGACATATTAGCATCTTGAATGACGATGCTCACATTTGGGATAGCCATATTTTTGCTATCCAGAACTTTACCCGTAATTTTTCTGCTCTGTCCATAGCCATCAAAAGCTATAAGAGAACAAAAAAGGGCAATAAAAATTAGTAAGTTTTGTTTCATACTTATTTGTTTAGGTTAAAAATTAGTTTTTTAAGAAAAAGAAGTAAAAGACTTGGTTTAGGTCTTGTTGGGGATAATATTCATGAATAAGCTAGTTTGCCGGGGGGTATCTGGCTGCAAAAATAAAAGATTTAGGTTTGGATCAAAGGAAAAAATTATTTTTCTAAAAAAACTGTATAAAAATAATACATTAACACATCTAAACTCATAAAAACAAGCAATACTTTTCAGACAATTTAGCAGTGCATTAGGAAATAACAGTTTGACATTAAAAAAAAGAAAATTAAACCATGAAAAAACAAATTCTATTATCCTTATTTGCACTAAGCCTTTTTGCCTGTAACCAGGGCAAAAAACCAGCAGAAAAAATAACATTGATGAAATACCCTGAAACGAAAAAAGACAGCACAAAAGATAATTATTTCGGAACCACTATTGCCGACCCATACAGGTGGCTAGAGAATGATACCTCGGCAGAGACAAAAGCCTGGGTTAGCGCCGAAAACAAAGTCACCCAGAATTATCTTGAGCAAATTCCCTATCGTGCTGATATTAAAAAACGCCTAACTGAACTATGGAATTATCCAAAAGAAAGTGCCCCTTTTAAAGTAGGCGAATATTATTTTTTTACCAAAAACGATGGTCTTCAAAATCAAAGTATCTGGTTTATTAAAAAAGGTTTAGATGGCAAAGAAGAAGTTTTTCTCGACCCCAACACACTCACCAAAGATGGAACAGCGGCCATTTCCCTGCTCGGTTTCTCACATGATAAAAAATACCTGGCCTATTCCGTTGCACAGGCCGGATCAGACTGGAGCAACATTTACGTAATGGATATTGCCAACAAAACCAAATTAGCTGATGAGCTAAAATGGACCAAATTCTCTGGCGCAGCCTGGAAAGGCGATGGTTTTTACTACAGCAAATTTGATGAGCCTGCGAAAGGAACCGATCTTTCTGCAGCCAATAAATCGCAAAAGATTTATTTTCACAAATTGGGCGATCAGCAACAAAATGATCAGTTGGTTTTTGAAGATAAAAGCAATCCGAATTTATATTTAGGTGCCACTGTTACAGAAGATGAACGCTTTTTGGTGGTTTATGCCAGCGCTGGCACTTCGGGCAATGCGCTATATTACCAGAATTTAAAAGCACCCGGTAGCAAAATCAACTTATTAATTAAAGGCTATGAACACAACCACAGTGTGATTGATAATGTTGGCGATAAATTATTGGTCAATACCGATCTCGGAGCCGAGAACAAACAGGTGGTTTTGGTGGATCCCAAAAATGAAGATCCGAAAAACTGGCAGAAAATTATTCCTGAATCGAAATTGGCTTTGGAAGGTATCGGAACCGGAGGGGGATTTCTCTGGGCTACCTATTTAAAAGATGCAAGCACCAGTATTATTCAGTTTGATTTAACCGGAAAGAAAATTGGTGAAGTAAAACTACCTGCAATTGGAACCGTTGGAGGCTTTGGAGGCTACAAAGAAGATAAAGAATTTTTTTATACTTTTTCGAATTTCACCACTCCGGGCAATATTTACCGATACGATGTGAACAAGGCCGAATCTATTTTGTATAAAAAGTCAGAACTGAAGTTCAATACAGACGATTATGAGACTAAACAGGTATTTTATCCATCAAAAGACGGCACAAAAGTACCCATGTTTATTGTACACAAAAAAGGCATCAAACTGGATGGCAACAATCCGGTTTACCTTTACGCATATGGCGGCTTCCAGATTAGTTTAACGCCCGGGTTCAGTCTTTCGCGCATGTTGTTTTTGGAGCGCGGGGGTATTTACGTTCAGCCGAGCTTACGCGGAGGAAGCGAGTATGGCGAAGCCTGGCATAAAGGCGGTATGTTAGCCAAAAAACAAAATGTTTTCGATGATTTTATCGCCGCAGCTGAGTACCTGGTTAAAGAAAAATATACCAATCCTGCTAAAATCGCGATTTCGGGCGGCTCAAACGGCGGTTTATTGGTTGGGGCCTGCATGACTCAACGTCCCGATTTATTTAAAGTAGCTTTACCTGCTGTAGGCGTTTTAGATATGCTCCGCTACCACAAATTTACTGTTGGCTGGGGCTGGGCAGTTGAATATGGCACCAGCGATAAAAAAGAAGACTTTGATTACCTGATCAAGTATTCGCCGCTCCATAACATCAAAAGCGGTGTTAATTATCCCGCAACTTTAATTACGACAGCAGATCATGATGACCGCGTGGTACCTGCGCACTCTTTCAAATTTGCAGCAACACTACAGGAGAAATACAAAGGCGAAAACCCGGTTTTAATCCGAATAGAAACCAATGCAGGGCATGGTGCCGGCAAACCCACTACGAAAGTAATTGAAGAAGCAACCGATGTTTGGAGCTTTGCATTTCAGAATTTAGGGATGAGTTGGTAAAGTTGTAAATTATGATGAACATTCATAAAGTGATCAAAAATAATGAACTGTATCTATATCAAAATGGAATACTTATTTATAAAAAATGGTTGGCAACAGGCGAATCAAAAGTTTTTGATTTAATGGCATACAATAAATACACATTAGTAAGTTTCAACGAAATAGAGTATGAAAATTCAAATTCATTAATTTTAGTGCAGGCAGAACTGGAATTGAAGCCAACAAATGATGGAGGAAGAAAATCGGGTATTATATCAGGCTTCAGACCCAATCATGTATTCGAATACAAACAAAACCAAATGTTACAAACCTTTATTGGGGATATTAATTTTAGCGAGTGGCCTACAATAGAACCAGGGGAGAAAAAAAATGTGAAAGTTAGGTTTCTTGATTTTCCTTTACTCCACCCCTATTTAAATCTTGGTCAGGTATGGCATATCCATGAAGGAGAACGGGTTATTGGCAAAGCTAAAATATTAGCTTTTTATGACTCGGATAAAGAAAGAGAACAATTTCCTAGTAAATCCATAGACCAATTATAATTTGCTTTAAAACACTAAAAACCTTTAACTTTTGTTTTCAATTAGCTCAAAGCATATAAAATACTGAATATAATAAGATTGCAAAATTATCTAGAATATTTCTAAATAGCAGAATTGATAAGACTTTATTTTGTAACTTTGCGTCAAATTTTTCTTTAATGATCACTACTGATATAGCCGTAATAGGCGCTGGTCCGGTTGGTTTATTTGCCATTTTTGAAGCCGGTTTATTAAAAATGCGTTGTCATTTAATTGATTACCTTCCTCAGGTTGGTGGTCAGCTGTCTGAAATTTACCCTAAAAAACCGATATACGATATACCTGGTTATCCTTCTGTGCTGGCCCAGGAACTTATCGATAATTTAATGGAACAGGCTAAACCTTTCCATCCTACCTTTACCTTAGGCGAGCGTATAGAAGGTTTAGAAAAACGCGGTGAAGCCGATTTCGTTTTAACCACCAATATGGGTACCGTTATTGAAGCTAAAGTTGTCGTTATTGCCGGTGGTTTAGGCTGTTTTGAGCCGCGTAAACCAGCTGTAGAAAACTTAGAAAATTTTGAAAATGGCAAGGGTGTAAACTACATGATCCTTGATCCGGAGAAATACCGCGACCAGAAAATGGTAATTGCAGGTGGCGGTGACTCTGCTTTAGACTGGACCATTTATTTGGCAGAGGTTTGTTCTGAACTGACTTTAGTACACAGAAGCGAAAGTTTCCGTGGTGCTCCTGACTCAGTTGCAAAAGTAATGGCATTGGCAGAAAGTGGAAAAATCAATTTGATTTTAAACAGCAACCTACAGGCCGTACACGGAACTGATAAATTGGAAAAAGTTCAAATTGTACAGAACCGTACCATGGAAAAAACAGTTGTTGAAGCTGATCATTTAATTCCTTTGTTTGGTTTGAGTCCTAAATTAGGTCCGATTGAAGATTGGAACTTAAATATCAATAAAAGCGCAATTGAAGTAAATGTTGATGATTATTCGACCAATATCCCAGGTATTTATGCTATTGGCGATATCAATACTTACACCAACAAGCTTAAATTAATTCTTTGTGGTTTCCACGAGGCTGCATTAATGAGCCACAGCGCTTATTCGTACATGAACCCAGGTGTGAAATATACCATGAAATATACAACTGTAAACGGAGTTTCAGAATTTTAAGCTTTCTGTTATATTTGCGATAAGAAAGAGAGCAAAATGGAAAACAACATTAATATATATATGCAGGAGCCGGATGGCTCGGTTACGGAACACGTAGCACCAACCGATATGGGTTTAAGCCTGATGGAGTTTTTAAAAGCATCAGAGTACGATATTCTGGCTACTTGTGGCGGAATGGCTTTATGTGCCACCTGCTGTGTTGATGTATTGGAAGGCGAAGAAAAACTTAACGAAATGACAGACGATGAGTATGCCATGTTGGATACTTTACCTGATCTGCTGCCAAACTCACGTTTGGCCTGCCAACTGCAGTTAAACAACAATATGGACGGATTAAAAGTAAAATTACACGGCGTAAGCTAAGTCGTAAAGAACATAAACAAAAAGGCGATATCAAAAGTATCGCCTTTTTTCATTTCATAGACCGTGAATTGCAAACTGAAGACTGGAAACTGCTAACTGATTTGGGCGTTACCCTAATCCCGATGAAAAAAATCGGGAAAGGGTCCGGGCTTTTCAGGGCTGCGCTGCGCTGCGGTACAGATGAAAAACCGGTACTGCCCCCTTACAATCCCTAACGCAAACCCATCACGATTCGGAGCATCGGCCTTTGTTGCTAAACCTGATAAAGCGAAAAGCCCGGAGCGCAGCGAGGACTTGCAGCGATAGCAGGACTACAATCCGCCACGACAACAGAACCGATCATTTCCAAAAAAAAATTACACGATCGACCTTTAAGAATTACAAACCCCGACTAGTTTATTGAATATTTACTTTCTGCTTTTCTACATTCCAGCCATAAACCTCTACCGCCAGGTTACTTTGTTTACCTGTATATTCTACCGTAACCGTTTTACTCTCGCTAGGTAAAATGCTTACATAATTATCATCATAAAAGCTTGGTAATACCCGCTCATTGCTATTCGCATTGATTAAAGCAATACGGTTAAAAAACGCGACAGGATTTCCAGCTGCGTTACTTAAAGTCACAGCTACTTTTCCGTTTTTCTGATCAACAGCAGCTATTTTTAATGGCGTCTTTTTGATATTTTTCAAACCCGAATATTCACCGTCTTTTCCGGCAAGCCAATAAAGGTTTTCACTTAAAATGTTTTGTTTTTGATCTAAAATCCTTAACGAAATAAAAACACCTTCTTTTTTATCCAATTTGGTTAAAAACTCGTTCATAGGAAAAAGTCTTCTCACCGAAGATGGACCAACGGAATTGAATGCCTGCGAATAGAAATAATCTTTTCCATCCATATCGTAAGCTTTAGCCTGTACCATCAGGTTGTTTTTGGTCGTAAATCCGTTATTTACAATCGTAACCATGCTATCCAAAGGATTCATCATCACATGCAAAGGCTCGCTTCCTTTTCTTAAGCCATATAAACAGGCATTTGGGTCAAGGTAATAATCATACATCTGTCCGCGCATGGCTGTCCAGGGATTTTGCGTTTTCCAGATAATGGACCCCGTGTACCAATCCCACATTTTGTTAGAGAAACCTTCCATCAAAGCCCTGTATTGATCGTAATTGGCCAGTTGAGCTTTCATCGCAAAATCTTCTGCATTTTTTGGTTTACCATAAGGATTCAGGTATTGCTCGTAAGAGATATATTTATGGTAATCCCATACCGAATCAGGTTTGGCATTATATTGCGGTGCAATCAGGTTTTCTTTTGGAATAAAACGGAGCAAAGAAGCGTAATCACCTACCCCTACTGATCCCACTTCCGAGTTATAAGGAAATGTTTTGGTACCCCAAAAAGTTTTAATGTCTTGAATGCCATACGGACCATCACCGTTCCCGCCAATAGAATTGTACGACATTTCATCACTGTTAGAAAAATCGAAAAATTTCCTGGTACCATCTAAGCGCGGCAGGATATCATTTTTCAATGGTTCTAAAATATCTTTTGGCGGGGTAATTTCATTCCCTCCGCACCAAAAAGCAAGTGAGGCATGATTTCGGATCATTTTGATCTGATCTTCAATTGCTGTTAAAGCAAGGTTATGGTCATCTGGATAATTTCTTCGTGTCCATTGGTCTTCCTTCTTCATCGGGTCTACCCAACGGCCATTACAATCGCCACTAAACCAGAAATCCTGAAAAACCAGCAAACCATATTTATCGCAGGCATTATAAAACTCAGGACGTTCCAAAATTGCGCCACCCCAGATCCTGATCAGGTTGAGGTTCATATCTTTGTGGTAACGGATTTCTGCATCGTAACGGGCGTCGCTAAAACGCAACATGGCATCAGAAATAATCCAGTTCCCGCCTTTAATAAAAATCTTTTGTCCATTCACTAAAGCGCCCATACTCTTGGTATGTTCATTCCAGATATTGTCAATCTGGCGGACCCCCACTTTAAGCTGCTCCTGATCCAGTACCTGATTGGCCGCTACAAACTCGATTTTTACATCATATAAATTTTGTGCACCATATCCGCTTGGCCACCATAATTTAGGGTTTTCAAGCTGTAAATCAGCAAATTTAACAGTAGTGATTTTATTGGCTGCAATGGTGGTTGATTGTTTAATTAACTTTCCGGCAATCTGATATTGCAAAGTACCTGAAACAGGCTGATTGGTTGGGTTTTCTACTTCAACCGAAACTTTAACCGTAGCGGGGTTCTGCTTGCCTTCTGGCAAACGTTTACCCGGCACCAAAGTAATTACCTGTGGATTTTGGATATTAATACTTTTGGTTTTTTCGATGGTTACTTTATCCCAGATACCCGTATTACGGTCTCGTGTAGGTTGAATCCAGTCCCAGCCCGCGGTATATTGGGTAGTCAACCCCTTGGCTATCGTTCCATCGCCACCCTGGCCGCCATTCGGGTTACCCGGAAAATCTGGCGGATAAACGATTACCGCAAGCCGGTTTTTCCCATTGGGCGATAACAATTTCGTAATGTTATACTGTGCCCGAAGATGCATGCCCACCTGCGTTTGTGGGTTTACCTTTTTCCCGTTTAAATAAATTTCGGCTTTATAATTTATTCCCCTAAACTGTAGCCAAACCTGTTCGTTACCCTTCGCCTGCTCCTGAAAATCTTTTACAAACCAAAAGGTATAGTAATCATTACCCGTTTTATATACATCAGGAATCTTTTCATTATTCATCCCATAAAATGGATCGGGAACTTTTTTATTGTTCAGCAAAGTGGTTAAAACCGTTCCAGGCACTGTTGCGGGCATCCAGCTGTTAAGCGAAAAACCAGTTTTAGAAATTTCCGAACCGTTTGCTGGTGTGTTTTTGATATTTGTACATACCCAGCCTGAGTTTAGTTCGTATCGTTGCTGCGCATTTACAAAGAAGGCTGAACAGCATAATAGAAGTAGAAGTATTTTCTTCATTTTTTTTAGAATTATTGAATGAATGACTTATTGAATGAGAGAATGAATATCGTTCTTTAGCATAAAGTCCATCACGCTCTCATTCAATCATTCTCTCGTTATTTAGTAGATATAGGCCTGTCCTCAGGTTTTACACCCCAGCTTGCCGATGGTTTATTGCCCATATATATTTGCATACTTCCACCAGCGGTGATGGTTTTATGTAAAATATATGATTTGGTATACGGTTTGCCATTTAATACAACTTTCTGGATGTATTTATTATCCGCACTATTATTTACAGCCTTAATATTAAATTTTTTGTTCCCCGCCAGCGAAATGCTAGCGCTGTTAATTAAAGGCGTACCAAAAACATAAGCGCCATTTGCCGGATTTACCGGATAAAAACCCATAGCCGTAAAAATATACCAGGCGCTCATTTGCCCTACATCTTCATTGCCGCACAAACCATCAGGCTTAGATGAGTAAAAATCTTTGTCGATTTTACGGATCAGATCAGCAGTTTTCCAGGGTTGACCAGCATAAGTATATAAATAAGTAATGTGGTGGTTGGGTTCATTTCCCTGTGCATAATTGCCTATCAACCCACTAATATCCGGCGAACCATTGGTTCCCAAATCTAATGGCAGGGTAAACAGCGAATCGAGCTTATTGGTGAAAGGTTTATCGCCGCCGAAAAGTTTAATTAATCCTTCTACATCCTGAGGTACCAACCAGGTATATTGCCAGGCATTCCCCTCTACATAGTCATCTTCACGGTGTTTAGATGAAAAAGGATCGAAAGGACTTCTCCAGTTTCCATTGGTTAATTTACCCCGCATAAACTGAACACTCGGATCGAAGTATAAACTGTAGAGTTTGGATCTTTTGCTAAAGTAATTATAATCGGCTGTTTTGTTCAGCGCCTTGGCCATTTGCGCAATGCAATAATCATCAATGGCATACTCCAAGGCTTTCCCTACTGATTCATTAACCTTATCAGCAGGAATATATTTTAATTGCTGGATATAATCAATACCATCTGTTTTCTGCATGGCCGATTGTTTAATCGCTTCATAGGCCAGCTTTACATCAAAGCCCCGGTATCCTTTTAAATAGGCATCCACAATAACCGGAACCGCGTGGTAGCCCACCATGGTATTGGTTTCATTACCCATTAAATGCCATACGGGTAATTTACCCTGTTGTTTGTAAATAGCCAACATGGTATTCACTACATCACTTACTTTATCCGGATGCAGAATGGTGAATAATGGGTTTGCTGCACGATAGGTATCCCAAAGGGAAAAGGTTGTTAAATTGTTAAAAACAGCTTTTTTGTATACCTTTTTATCTGTACCGAGGTAATCTTTATTTACATCGTTAAATAGTGATGGCGCTACCATGGTATGAAACAAGGCCGTATAAAATACTTTTTTAGTTGTATTTGATGCTTCAATTTTAACCTTCGATAGTTCTTGCTCCCATTTTGCATCAGCACTTTTAACGGTTGATGCAAAATCCCAGCCTGGCAATTCTGTTTTAAGGTTTAAAATGGCATTTTCGATACTCACAGGAGATAGCGCCACTTTAATCTGCAGCTTGTTATTATTAATTGCATTAAAGCTAACTGCGGCTTTCAGTTTTTTACCGGATAAGGTTGTACCGCTTTTAACCACGGTGCTATCGTAAAGTGCAATGCTTTTAAGCGGTTGCGAAAGTTTAATTACAAAATATAACCTTTGATCGTTGGCCCAGCCTGTCGAATGACGATGCCCCACCAGGGTAGTGGCATCTAACTGCTTAATGGAAGCAGATACTGGTGCATCCCAACCGATGCCTTCAATTAAATCGATCACAAGATGTGGATTTTCCGCTCCTTTTTTAAAAGTATATTGATGAAAACCTACCCTTTCAGTAGCAGTTAACTCGGCTTTAATACTATACTTATCTAACCATACGCTGTAATAACCGGCTTTTGCAGTTTCATTTTGATGAGAAAAGTTAGAAAGATAACCATCTTGATCATCGGCCTTTTTGCCTTTTTCTAAAAGCAGTTTACCAGTTGCGGGCATAATGGAAATATCGCCTAAGTCGCCGATACCCGTACCACTTAAATGGGTATGCGCGAAACCGGTAATGGTATTACTTGCGTAATTGTAACCACTGCACCAGTCCCAGCCTTCAAAAATATTGTTCGGTCCTAGCTGAACAGCCCCAAAGGGAACATTAGCACCTACAAAAACATGACCGTGTTTTGCCGATCCGATTAATGGATCTACGTATTGGGTTAAATTTGCTTTTTGTTGTGCAAAGGTATTATTAATAAAAAGAGAAGCCGTTAAAAATAGAATGGTAAAGGTTTTCTTGAGCTGCATGTGTGCTTATAATTTCCTACAATAGATTTGAAAATCTAAAAGTAAAACGTTTTATGTATATTTTCTCTTAAAAGGGTTAAAGAATATGTTGAAATTAAGTAAAACCGTTGAATTTAGGCATTTATTAAAGTGATTGGCTTTAAGTTACAGGCGACTTAATGGGAAAATATGATCAATTCGAAATGAAATAGTCGTAATTTACCTATAAAGAAAATAAAGCATTTAAGCTTGAGTAACCTTGAATGACTTATAAAATTAAAATAAATTATTCCCAGGAGGACAGCATATATAAATATTCTCTTAACCAATTTCCAAAACAATTACCTGATCTGGTTTTGTAGCATTTGGCACAGTCCCAATTGATAATTTCGCTTTTTTAAAGGTAAAATTTACCGGGCTTTTATCTTTTAGTAAATATGCCTTTTTAATTTTTTTTACGGGAACGTTTTCCAGCTCGAGAGATGCCGTTTTCCCGTCAACAATATGAATATAAATTTTGTTACCGTTTTGCGTCATGCTTCCCCAAGTCTGTGGTTTAATAAACCCTGCCTTTGTACCGTAAATGCTTTCGCCATAAACTTTAAGCCAATTACCCAAACCCGCCAAACGATCTTGAAATTCCGGCTGAATTTTACCACTTGGCATCGGACCAATGTTCAATAAAAGATTGGAACCTAAGCTTGCTGCTTTAACCAACATATGAACCAATTCTTTATCCGATTTGTAATAGGTATCACTCAAATTATATCCCCACGAATTTGAAATGGTTTCGCAGGTTTCTAATGGGAGTTTATCTGATGCTTTCTGAAAACTTAAACCTGATTTATTTTCTCCCGGAAGATCACGTTCAAACATCTGAAAATCTTCACCTTGAAATGGTGTTAAGTGGTGGTTATTACCAATCATACACTGTGGCTGCAATTTGTGGATCAAACCATAAATCTCATTGTATTTCCAATCTATCCGCGAGGTCCTGTCTTTCGATCCTTCGGGTTCGGTCTGATCCCAATGCCCATCGAACCAGATTCCGCCTATTTCACCGTAATTAGTCAACAGCTCGGTTAACTGGTTTTTCATAAACTGCAAATAACTGGCATAATCGCCTTTACCTGTCCGACCTGAATGCTGCCCCGTACGACCGGTTTCATGTGGGTAATCTTCCCGGCGCCAATCTAGTAATGAGTAATATAGGTATAACTGTATACCCTGTTTATGGCATTCATCTGCCATCATTTTTACAATATCTTTTTTGTAAGGGGTATTCATGATGTTGAAATCAGAATATTTCGTATCCCACATGCTGAAGCCATCATGGTGCCTGGTAATTAGGGTAATATACTTCATTCCGGCATTTTTCGCCATACTTACCCATTGTTCGGCATTGAACTCCACAGGGTTAAAAAAATCTTTAAGGTTGGTATAATTATGAACCGTCAGCTTTCGCTCGTTCATTACCCATTCCCCACTTCCGGGTATGCTAAAAGGTCCCCAGTGGATAAATAACCCAAACCGGGCATCATTAAACCATGCCCTTTGTTTTAAATTAGTGGCTGTAGGGATGTAATCCTGCGCCGTTAACTGTAAAGCAATTAATAGTACAAGGCCTATTAAGGTCAATTTCTTCATAAGAATGGGTATATGTTGGTTAGGTTTAATCTATCGATGCAGTGGCTTTGGTTGGTTTCCCAATTACCTTATAATTTCCATCTCCTTTTAAAATGGCGAGCATTTGTGATTGATTGGCAAAAAGATTTTTCGCCGCTGCCAATTCTTTATCGTATTGAAAACTCTGCTCAATCCTTCCTTTTTCGTAAAAATAACGGCTCACGATCTGTGTTTCTAAAACTCTTTTAATTTCTGCTTTATGGCTCACCAGGTCGGTTTTTTTAGACGAAGTAAGTTTATATTTAAGGTTTTCGAGATCGGTTTTTACTTCTGCTGATTTATTTTCTTTTTCAGCCTCTGCACGCAGATCAGAAAGTAACCTTTCGGTACGGCTTTGATAGGACAGGTCTTTATCGGCAAGGCTGCCAGAAAATGCAGCATAATCTGCATCAGATAACTGAAAGGTTTTGGCCGAAGCTAATGTTGCTTTTTCTTTTCTGTACTGATTTGCATAATTAAAGAAAAGGCTCTTATTGATCATCGAAATGGTAATCGGGCTTAACTTGGCTGCATCTACCACAATATCCGGATAAACGCCGTTTCCGCTGTATACATTTCGGCCTGCTTTGGTTGGATACATCACCATGGTAGAATCGGCAAAACGCTCGGCCACACCATCGGCATTTTTATGTGCATAATCCAATTTTTGGATGCACCTGCCCGAAGGTGTATAATATTTAGCAACAGTTACTTTAACGAGACTGTTATAAGGCAGGTTGAAGGTTTGCTGCACCAGGCCTTTACCGTAGCTCCGTTGTCCGATCACGATTGCACGATCTAAATCCTGCAGAGAACCAGCCACAATTTCTGAGGCTGAAGCCGAATTACCGTTTACAAGTACCACCAGTGGCACTGAAGTAGAAACTGGGGTTAAAAGTGTTTTATAAGCAATGGTTTTCTCAGCATTTTTGCCTTTTTGAGTTACAATAAGCTGATCTTTATCTACAAAAAGGTTCACAATTTTAACTGCTTCCTGCAAAATACCTCCGCCATTGTTCCTTAAATCTAAAACTACACCTTTTGGATTTTCTTTTTGAATAGCCAACAGCGCGTCTTTAACCTCCTGGCCGGAATTTTCCAGAAATTTATCGAGTTTGATATAACCGATCCCATCGCCAACCATTCCTGAATAAGAAACATTAGGCTGTTTTATTTCTTCCCGCACGAGTTTTTTGGTCATTTCCTTACCATCCCTAGCCATCACTAAATCTACCACTGTGCCTTTAGGCCCTCGCAGCAATTGGCTAATTTCCTGACGGTTTTTTCCTTTTACCGCAATTCCGTTAATGCTCACTACCTGATCTCCTGCTTTAAGCTCGCTTTTGTTTGCCGGATAACCTTCGCTTACATCGTTTATAAACAGTTTTCCATCAATAAAAACAGTGCTGGCACCAATACCGCCGTATTGTGTACTTACATATTTTAGTTTATAATCTTCAATTTCAGATTCGGGAACATATTCGGTATAAGGATCTAAACTATCCAACATGGCATCGATACCGGTTTTCATCAATTGGGGCGCATTGGTATCATCAACATAGTTGATGTTGATTTCTTTATAGAGCGAAGCAAAAATATCGAGGTTTTTAGACACCAGGAATAAATCTTCTTTAAACGAAAAAGATAAAACAGCCAACCCAAAACCTGCTGCTAAAAGACCATATTTTAGTTTCTTCATTCCCCTTTTGTTTTAATTTCAATGTTGTAGATGAATAGATTATCACCTTTTTTGAAAGATTATTTACAATTTGTATACCATGTAAATGTACAAAAAGCGATAAATATAAAAAACGACCTCTCGGGGGCCACGCGTAAATTGAGCGTTACTCAACAGGCCATTTAAATACCAGCTTCAAGGCCAAAGCAGTATTTATTGATGCTGGGAAAACAACCAGGCCGGTATTTGAGGTGTAAGCAATAATGGAATTGTAATCAGGTTATGATCTAACTTATTATAGGTCGTAAACAATAGATTATGACTGCCTTTTAAAGCGCGATATAAATGCTCGCTCCCCTCATAAGGATTTTCATAATCCTGCCTGCCATGAATTAACCAAATAGGTTTCTGACTGATCCCTTCTGTATTGCCAAAATCCGGAACTGCAGCAATTGAAACCATAGCAGCAAAGGTTTCCGGCGCAATATTCATCAGGTTTTGTGCCGTAGATGCACCCATAGAATAACCGACCAGATAAATGCGATCAGTATCTATCTGCGGATACTTATTTTTTACCTCACGGACCAAATCCAATAATAAATGTACATCTTCAGATGGTTTCGAGATTAAGCAATGTTGTACCGAATCGGGATAATAATTTGACGAACGTGTTTGAAACTGTGGTGCAATAACGAATGCCTGGTATTTCCGGCGCATGTCTGGCCGTAGCCAGATCCTGGCTAAGGGTTCTAATTGCTTTTCATTATCTGTCCCTATCCGTGTTGAGTTGTGAAACGTAATAATCAAAGGATACTTCTTCTGATTTCTGTTCTTCGCCGGCAATAGCAATCTATAATTAATCGAATGGTTTCCTTTACTGAAAGTTTGCTTAAGGTAGTCACTGGCAGATAAATCATTTAATTCTTTTCTTGTCTGCGCTGAAGTTAAACTATCGGTGAAAGCATCATTAAACACCTGTTTTTGTGCTGTTGCTGTAAACGCAACTAACCAAAGCAGGGATGCTAATATAAAAGAATTATGTTGCATAGCAGGAGTAAAATACATGGAGCGATTTATGTATTTAAATTGCCTAAAGAAAGGTTTAAACAAAAATTTTGTGCTGAAAAAAATGGCAATCTTAAAGTCTGTTTCCTTTGGTATCAGCAAGTGCTTTTTGGATCGTAAATTCGATGTAGGTGCGGTCGCGTTTTACCAAACGCATTAAATCTTCAACCAATTGATCTTCTTTGCCAGGCGTAAATTCTAAAGGCTCATTCGCCAGATCGCGGTATTTCCTTAAAAACTTGGTTTTAACTTTAAATGCGGTTTCAGAAGTAAGTTGAAAATTAGCCATGGCATATTTTATTTGATGCAAAAGTAAAAAATATTTGTTCAGGTTGATGCTTTTTATGTGATGGAATAAAAAAAGTAGATATTCGCAAAAAATTTTGCACGATAATTGTGTTAAATGCGCGTTATAAACCGGATTCCGGAACAGAAAACCGCGCGAGGTATTGAAAAAGAAACTACGAGAGCAAAAACATGTATAAAATCTCCTAAGCGCTGTTTTGGTACCGTAACTAAAAAAACAAATTAAACAACATGAAAAAAATCATTTTCTCCATTGTTTTCCTAACCTTGGGTTGGGCAACATCAAAGGCACAAACTTTTAACCTGGGTGTTAAAGCAGGTGTAAACTTGTCTAAATTAAATGCAGATTTTGCAAGTGAAGAAAACCGTTTAGGCTATCAGATTGGTGCATGGGCACGTATCGGCGGCGCCAGTTTATATGTACAGCCCGAAGCTTACATTGGCAGCAAAGGCAATAAATTTATCAGCATTCAACAGGATAATGGCAATGAAGTATCTGCTGAAGGAAAAGTAAGATTCACCACTTTGGATGTTCCTGTTTTAGTGGGAACAAAATTTGGCGCCAAAAATTTAAACTTCCGCTTAATGGCCGGTCCGGTTATTTCATTTATTCTGGATGAAAATTCTTCGTTTAGTTCTGCTTATCAGCAAGCTACCGATTTCGATAACTACAAAAACCAGGCATTGGGATTACAAGCTGGCGCAGGTGTAGATGTAGGTAACATTTCAGTTGATTTACGTTATGAAGCTGGTTTATCGAACATCAGCAAAAGCGAAAAATACAGCCAAAAACCCAACTTGTTTCAATTGAGTTTAGGATTTAAGATTTTGTAAGATAATAGGCTGTATTGTAATTTTCTAATTTGTCACGTTGAGCCTGTCGAAATGCCTTTAAGAATTTAAAACATGGCGCTTCGACAAGCTCGGGATGACAATTTTACTTATGATACAGCCTCTTAATTGATCAGGCTTTCTAACTTATTTCTGATTAAAGACCTTTCTATATCGAAATTTAGTTGGTGTCCCACCAAAGTGGGGTTAACAAACGGTATTTTTCCGAATTATCGCCAACTGCCTGAGGATTTCGGGTTTGCTCATTGCTTTCATAAACCATTCCCCTTATCCATTGACTGGCATTGTTGGCATCGAAAACAACCGTATTTAGGTTTACAGGACGTACTAAAGACGGGCCATAAATTGCCTGACTAAAATCAGATCTGCGCATATCAACCCAGGTTTCAGGATTTAAGCATAATGTAATATATTTTTGCCGCATTATGTGGCTTAACCCCTGGGTAAGATTTCCAAAGTGTGCCACAAGTCCATCAGCCAACTGTGCTGTCCAATAAGTATTAATTTCGGCAGTGGTAACGCCCAATTTACGCATGTTAGCTTTAATGCCTTCTTCGTAAGCAGCGAGTGCGCCTGCAACATCATTGGCACGTAGTCTGGCTTCGGCTTCAATCAATTTCACTTCAGAGTAAGTGATAAAAGGGATAGGCGAGGTTTGTTTGGTGTAAAATCCACTATTACTAAACCGGCCATAATCATTTCCGTCCGTTTTAGTAGCATCACCTGGCTGTCCGTTAGGTAACAAACCCTGACCACCCGCTAAACCAGCCCCGGCCCTTAAGCCCCGGTACTGCCCGTCTGAAGCTGCAGGCTGCATAATCCGACTTATCCTCGGGTCCTGAAAAGTGGTGTTGGTAACCGGGAATGAGGATAACATGTTAACAAAGAACTGGCTCCAGGCAAAATAACGTGGATCGTAAAGTGAATTATTCGGATCGGTTGTAGTCAGTACGAAACCGCCCCAGCTATACCAAGGATTTTCATCAGTCTGGATACCGCCCGATAGATAAGGAAACTGCGCATCCATTCCGTCTGCATTAAAGGCATTGTTACAGGCTTCGATAATTTTTGCAGAATTATACAATGCACCCTTTTTAGACAAATGATTCAGATACCTGGCTTTTAATGCCCATGCAAACCTTTTCCATTTAGATACATCGCCCTGGAACATAATATCGCCACCATTGGCATTAAGTCCGGTAGCGTTGGTTGTACTGCTAAAAGCAACAATAGCCTCATCCAGTAATTTATCTATACGTTGGTAAACTTCCTGTTGTGTCTGCATTTTGGGCAACAGGTTAAGCTGGGTTTTACCATTGTAATAATCATCAACCACAATTGATCCATATTGATCGGTAAGCAAGCCAAAATTCATGGCCAGCAATGTTTTTCCGGCACCTACAAAATAAGGGCTCCCCTCTTCTTCACCAAGATTAATCACATCAACACAATTGGGCATGGTGTATACATAGGCATTTTGCCAAAGAAAATAGCTGGCTGTAAAACGCCATTGTTCTGCATTACGGTTAGTACCTGTAAGCAATTTAGTGGTTCCGTACTGTACAAGCCCCGAGACCTCTCTGATGCCCCTCCATAATGCAGCTCCATTTGATGTGGTAATGGCACCAACCAAACGGCTTGCTGCTGAAATTTTGGTTGGGTTATTTGGATCTTTATTTACATCGAGATACTTCTTACACGATGTACTTAGAAACATCCCACTGATTAATGATGCTATAATTATTTTATTTTTCATGACAAACGCAATTAAAAAGTTAATCTTAAACCCATATCTACTCCACGTGTAGCCGGAATACCCAGGTTATCGAACCCAAAAGAGCCCGATCCACCCACACCTGCACCACTCCCCGAAACTTCAGGATCTACCCCTGAATATTTGGTAATCAAGATCAGGTTTCTACCTGTTACCGTAAATGCCAGGCCTTTTAACTTCGTTTTAGCCAAAAAGCTATTCGGCATGTTGTAAGTTAATGTGGCATACCTCAGTCTGTACCAGCTTCCATCTTCCACAAAATCATATCCTTGATTGGCATAAATGGTCTGGTAATAATTCTGACTTAATGGTACTGATAAGGTATTTGGTAATCCTGTGGATTCTATAATGCCATCAAAAACTTTCGAGCCCCGATCTAATGTTTTTGTACTCAGACCAGAACGTACCAATGAATTTTCAGTCGCATTAAATACATCTCCACCTACGCGCACGTCGACCATAAATGATAGCGCAAAGTTTTTATAGTTAAAGGTATTGGTGATCCCTGATGTAAAATCAGGATTACGATCTCCGATATTTGCTAAGGCCGTTTGTACCTGTGGATAACCGGTATTGCTCAGCAGCAATTGTCCTTGAGCATTACGTTTCCAAACATTACCATTAATACCGAATAAGCTTCCGTTAAGGAAGGCTGCACCCTGGGCAGCATTGGCAGCTACCCATGCATCAGAAAGCTCTACCCGGTCTAAAGCACCTGGAAGTGCTTTTACTATGGATTTGTTATGAGCAAAGTTGATATCTATTGTCCATCTGAAATCTTTTTTTACGATGGCCTGTGCATTCAGCACGAATTCAATTCCTTTATTCTGAATAGCGCCACCATTGAGATAGGTAATAAAAGCTCCTGCCGATGGCGGAACCCTGGTTGCCAAAATCTGATTATCTGATTTACTTCTATAATAAGTAAAATCGATTCCAAATCGGTTTTTAATAAACCTCAAATCTGCACCTACCTCAAACGCACGGGTAAATTCAGGCACCAATGTCGGGTTACCAAATGGGTTATTGGCATTGGTAATAAAACCACGTGGGTTGATGGTAAAAGTATTGGTAACCGCAGCAAGCGAAGTAGTGATTACATGGGGTGGTGCATCTTTACCTACATTGGAATAAGCCGCCCTTATTTTTCCATAAGAAAAAATCTGATCGTCAGATTTTAGCTTAAGTTCCTTTAATAAATCTGTTAGTACAACAGAGGTACTAATGGCAGGATAAAAGAAAGCATTATCACCCACTGGGATAGTAGAAGTCCAATCGTTGCGCGCCCTGAGGTTCACATAGATCATATTTTTCCAATCGAAATTAAAATCACCAAATACACCTACAATTCTTCTGCGGTTTAAATTTTCAGAAACGGACCGATCGGTAGCTACGGTGTTGTTTATACTTGGAAAAGTGGGATCAATAAAATTGATGGCGTTAGCCGTTAAGGTTTGTATCCTTGTATTTTCGATATTGTTACCGATAGCCAGGCTAAAATTGTAATCATCCCAAAAAGTTTTCTTTGCTGTAGCAATAAAAGTGGATGTGGTAATCTGATTGGTATTGGTATTTTGCGCAACTGCCCCCTTAAGTGCATCGGTTTCTAAAGTACCAGGCATGCGTACCGCCTTAAAATTTTCAGTATACAAATCAGTACCGAGGCGATAGGTTAAATTTAGAAAGCTAAAGGGGTTGTAATTAATATTGGCTATACCTATAAACCGGTTGATCCCACTGGTAATGGGTTTGTTCTGGATAGTCCAATAGGGATTGTCGTTCCCGCTAGGAAAAACCCTTTGTGAACCATTTGGGTTGAGGTAATTGGTCATATCATCATTACGTGGCCAATACAATGCCCCCATGGTGCCGTTCGCACTTCCTTGTGGCACTGAAGTACGATCGGTGCGCACATAATTAGCCGAACCACCAACGGTAAGCTTTTCGCCAATTTTGGTATCGGCATTTACCCTAAATGATTTTCTTCTGAAATCAGCATTGTCTACAATAGAGCCCTGATCTAGAAGTGAAGCAGAAGTGTAAAAAGTGCTTCTCTCGGAGCTTCCACTTACCGACAGGTCATGGCTTTGGGCAAAAGCCGTTTTGAAGAAATTGTTCAGGTTATCATAAACGGTTTCATTGGCTGCAAATTCTGGCCCCCAGGAGTTTGGCGCAGTTGCACTAAAATTACCAGCCTCTCCCTGTTTATATTTACCCTGCAGCTCTGGTAACCGATTTACATTATCTAAAGAAAAAGTATTCTGATAAGTAACCTTTGCCGCACCGCCTGAGCCTTTTTTAGTGGTAATAACGATGGCACCCGAAGCAGCCCTGATTCCATAAAGAGCTGCTGCAGCAGGCCCTTTTAGCACGGTTAATGACTCAATATCTTCAGGATTAATATCAATGGCGCGGTTAGATGCCGGGGCAGTACTAGCGGCTAGCCCAGCCTGACTTACCGGCGTGGTATTATCAACAGGGATGCCATCAACCACAAATAAGGGTTGATTGTTTCCACTTAGTGAGCTTCCTCCCCTGATCATAATATTGGCGGAAGAACCCGGTGCACCACTCGAATTGGTGATCTGTACGCCCGCCACCTTTCCCTGCATGGCATTTACCAGATTGGGCTGTTGCGAATCGACAATTTCTTTCGCTTTAACATTTTGTGTAGAGAAACCTAAACTTCTTACCTCCTGCTTAACCCCAAATGCGGTTACGGCTACCTCATTTAGTGTTTTTGCGTCCTGTTTCAATTGAACATTAATAACCTTGTTATCTCCAATTGGCCGCTCTTCGGTTATGGAACCGATGTAGCTAAAAACCAAAATCTGATCGCTGGTGGCTTTAATGGTATAGCGACCGTCGGTGTCGGTACTGATCCCTGCGGCTGACCCTTTAACTTTTACGGAAACACCAGGCAAGGGTGTACCATCATCTGCTGATGTTACCTTACCAGAAATGGTTATTTGTTGGGCAAATACCTGCCCCGCAAAAAAACACACTCCCAGAAACAAGAATAGTAGCTTTTTTTTCATAAAATGATTAATTAAAAATTAGAAACGGTTGAATAAATATGAAAAATCGCAGTTAATGCTGCATTACTCTAAATATCACTAATAATTTCCTGGTAAAAGAAAGCATCTCAGCCTTTTTACAGAAAAGCTTGGCCATTACCCGGATATGTGAACATATTCAAACAAAATGACTCAGGATAAACTGTCGATCAGTGCACTTTTAACTTCCCAGAGCAAAAAAGGCCATCTCCATTTTGAGATAGCCTTCCTAAAAATTATCTTATCAGGAAAAAGGATACGTATGGTCTCCGTGGCGCAGTAGCAATACCACTATAACCACTGGCAAAAATGGTGTATACCCTTTGATTTAAAAATGTGCTTGCGCTGGTGTAATTGGCTAAAACCGTTGCTGTGGTTATAGCCGCCCCGGCGGGCCTGATTTTCCAGGTTTTTGATTGTGCCGATCTTAATTTAATCTCATTGCTGATGCTTAAATAATTTACATTGCCAGCAATCAGCGAGTCTTTTGTATTATCAGCAGCACTGGTTCCATAATACAAATCTACAGAAGGGACATTAGGCATCAGGTTAATAAAACGGTATTTACAATATGCTGTATCAGGCCTAATAAAACTTTCTTCGGTTAATACATTTTTAGTGAAGGCTGCAGTATCTGTAATGTGGGCAACATAATTTTTACCAGCCTGGATCTGAAAAGTTGTACTATACAATACCAGCGAGTCTGTACCATCATCTTTCTTTTTAGGAAGGATGATAGATAATTTTAAATCCCCGGGAGTTACAGCCAGAAAATCGGCGGTAGAACTACCCCCTGTATTGTAACCGCCGCCAGGAAAAGGTGTGCGTGCTGTAATTACACTACTTACCCTTTTATCGTTAATTTTAATAGCTATCGCTCTATTATTATAATAATAAGAGGCATAATTTACCTTTAACAAAGCCTGATCACTGGTCAACTTTTCGGTTTCACCATAATCAAGTACATTTTTGGTACAACCTGCTAAAGCTACAGTAATAAACAGGCCTGCAAATAAGTAAGAAAATATTTTCATCTTGATGTCTTTCTAAATTAATAATTATGGTTGGCTGAACCAGGTTTCTTTGGTCATGTAATCAGGTTCTAAGCCACCCCACTTCCTGAGTTCTTCAGCATTCCATACATACTCGGAGTTATAACGGGGTCTAAAACGATAGGCATATTTACCTCCCAGTAAAAGATCGGCTGTAGGAATCTGATAAAACTGCCTGAAAACATTGGCATCGTAATGGTATTTCCTAATATCGGTCCACTGCTCTAAACCTGCCCAGCCCCATTGCGCAATGTATTTTTGACCCATAATGTCGGCCAGGCTTAATGTAGCTGCACTTTGCGCTACCTCCGTAGAACTTAAATAGGTGTTGATTTCTGCATCGGTAATTAATGGATCGGGTGTTTTGGAAGAACGTCCATAAGTATTGCAAAAAACCATATGCCCTGAAATACCTTCTCTGTAAGCAGTATAGGCATCTGCAGTTTTTCCCTGCAGAAATAAGGCTTCTGCCTTTGCAAACCGCAACTGCGAATAAGTCATGATTGGATACCTGGCCGCATCGGCAAAAATATATTTTCCATTATAAACAGTAGCACCTGCAGGGATTGATCCAAAAACAATGGGAAGGCCAGATGTACTGCTGCCCTGCGTTGGAATACCGGCAATATATCTGCCCAGAGTAGCGGTAGCTGTACTTGCAGGCAACATTCTGCTCAAACGCGGATCGAGCGAACTTGTTGGATTGACCGTAGGTGTTCCCTTCACTCCACCGGCTAGATAATTTAGGATGGTTGTAGAAATTCTTCCATAGTAGGTAGAAGTTGTTCCGGCAGTATTGATGTAACCCAAAGTTGGACCAAAAGGATTGGTATCATCCTGACTGGCGGCTGAAAAGTAAACCGTTGCAGATTCGGCCTCATTGGCAAATGATAAATTGGTGTATTTAACCACACTATCGGCATACATGGTTTTAAATTCAGGTTTATTGATTAAATGACTATACTGCAATGCATAAATGGCATAAACGAATTTGCGCCATTTGGCCATGTCTCCTTTATAAATCCCATCACCGGTAACACTGGCCAATTGTGTAGCATAATTTAACGGACTTTTCAGCAAAGAATATTTTAACGATTGTTCGCAATAGAAACGAACTTTTGCATACACCTCAGGCTGATCGTGGTAAGGAAATTTTAACATCCCTGGCGTAAAGGCTTCATCCAAAATAATTGGCCCATGCAGATCGGTAGTTTGTTGATATGCCCAAGCTTTAATGGCGTAACCAATTGCAGCGTATTCATATTTTTGGTTGGCCACTGCATCATTAATCAAATTCTCGAGATTCAAGCCAAGATCTACATAAGTCATCCTCCAGATCACACCTCCATTATCACTATTGGCCACAAAAGAGTGCTTTTCGGGATAAAGTGATGCAATATCTGTTGACGCACCGATCATATTCTGTGTAAACTTCCAAAGCAAACGGTAATCCTGTGCCGTTCCATTTGTCATTTGGAATAAAATTGGTGGAAGTAGCAATTCTGCTTTAGTGGTTTGCGGCACGGCAGGATTGGTATTGATATCGAGGTATTTTTTACAACCCCCTGCCATTAATAATATTGCTGCAGCAATATATAATTTATATAATTTTTTCATGTTATTCACTATAATTTAACTCTAAATCCGATGTTAAAACCGATTGGTTTGCCCACATTACCATAATCGATACCATAACCACCTATGCCCCCTACGCCCGGCGAGTTGGAGTTACTTTCTGGATCGCCACCAGAATAATTGGTGATTAGAATCGAATCGGTTACGGTGAAAAAAGCACCAAAATTTTGGATAAATCCGATACGTTTAACCAATGACGGCGGAAAATCGTAAGCCAAAGTAATATCCCTCAAACGGATTGTATTGATATTCTTCTCCACGAACATCTCTGGTGCAACGTTTAAAGAGTAATAGTTAGAAGCATAATATGGTGTTACAGCAATGGTATTAACTGTTGGGTTTGCGGTATTCTGCAAACCATCGTTCAGCACACCGGTAATAATCCTGGGTACTTCCCTATCCAGTGTTTTCAAGCTAATTCCTTTTTTATAGGATTCATATTCAGTACCATTAACTACATCTCCGCCATACCTGAAATCCCATAAGAAAGAGAGGTTAAAGCCTTTGTAACTAAACCTGTTTACAAAACCTAAAGTAAATTTTGGATTTCTGTCGCCAATCGGATAAAACTGGGTATCAGTAACTGATGGCAAACCTGAAGATGGATTGATCAGAATATCGCCCCTATCGTTACGGGCAAACCTGGTACCACTAATTGCACCTGTACTATACCCGGGATGTACCGCACTTCTAATATCACCAACTACCCATGTATCAGATTCGTAAAGCTCAGGAAGTTCATTCGCCAGTGATAATACCACCCCACGGTTTCGGGTAAAATTCAAAGTAGTATTCCAGTTAAAATCTTTTCCCCTGATCGGAGTTCCTGTTAACTGCACTTCAATACCTCTGTTGCGTACGGTACCACCATTCATCATTTCTAAAACGAAGCCCGTACCATAACTCAAACGCGGATTAATGATCTGATCTTTACTTAATAGATTGTAATAGTTAAAATCCAGCCCGATGCGGTTTTTCAGAAATTGCATTTCCGTACCAATTTCAAAATTTTCTGATACCTCTGGTTTTAAGTTAGGGTTACCTCCGTAGTTTGAATAAGCATAACCACCACCAGTAAATCTTTTGGCTTCGTAGTTTGTACCTGTAGAGTATTCTCTCCAGGGTTCTTTCCCGGTTAAAGCATAAGAAGCCCTTAGCTTACCATTATCCAACCAGGGCAAAGCGGTTTTAACACTAGCAAGATCAGTGAAATTAAAGGCCAAACTAGCAGATGGATAAGCAAAATATGGATTGTTCGGCATTAATCGTGAAGCACCATCCATCCTGCCCGATAATGTTAAGTAAAGCAAGGTTTTATATCCCAAAATGGCCTGCGCAAAAGCACCCACAGTACGGTAACGGTTTACATACGTTAGTGCACGCTGTGTGGAAGGCAGGGTATTGTTGATACTGTAAAAATTAGGATCGTACATATTCGTTCCACGCTGAGAATCTGTGGTAGAATTATAATCATTAAATGTAGCACCGATTACATAAGTATTGTTAAAATCGCCAAATTTATGTTTGGCTGAAGCCGTTAATGATCCATTAAATATTTTCGCCAATTGGCTGTAAGTCATTACCGTACCGCCTGTTGGGGCAGCAGCAGAACCGGAACCGCGATAAGATTGGGCATGATATACAGACAGTCCTTTGGTATTTGCAATATCGGCCCCGATTATACCATTAATACGCAACCATTTTAAAGGAGTCAACTCTATATTGGTATTGGCAATTAAGCGGTTAACTTTATCATTATTTACGTTTTTAGTCACATCCCAAAGCGGGTTATCAAACTCTGAATAAATGCTCGCCAAGTGTAAAATCCGGTTTCCGTTGGCATCCTGATAGTTCTGAACATCATAGGCAGAACTAAATCGCATCAATTGTAACAGAGAGCCGTTAGTACCTTTATTAGCCTTATCATTGTTGGAATTGATGTAATTGAAGGTAGTGGTGAGTTTTAAAATCGGTGAAATGGTCCCAACTGCGGTTACCCTTGAGGAAATTCTGGTGTAACTTGTTGTAGGAATCGTTCCTTTTGAATCGGTATATTCATTAGACCAGCGGTAAGAGAATTTATCGGTTCCTCCTTCAAATGATAAATTGTGTTTTTGAGTGAAACCTGTTTCGAAAAAATTGTGGATGTTATCGTATAGCGGTGTATTAGGTAAAAATGCAGGACCGAAAAAGTTAGATGAACCTCCATCATAAACACCATTAGAAATC
Organism: Pedobacter terrae; assembly: GCF_900100705.1. GTDB lineage: Bacteria > Bacteroidota > Bacteroidia > Sphingobacteriales > Sphingobacteriaceae > Pedobacter > Pedobacter terrae. The sequence continues at coordinate 160,665 of NZ_FNCH01000012.1, read as the reverse complement.
CCTGTATTATACCTGGTTTGTATTTCCGGAAATTTATTCAGCTGCTCTATCCTAAAAGAATTATTGTAATTGATGGTTCCACGCCCTGCTTTACCCTTTTTTGTGGTAATCAAAATGGCACCACTGGCACCAGCGCTTCCGTATAAAGCAGTGGCCTCTGGACCTTTCATGATTACATAACTTTCAATATCGTTGGGGTTTATATCCATCCCCCTGTTAGAATAATCCTGATCCTTATTTGCTGCACCCGATACAAGCTCTCTGGTCTGATTAAGTGTGCTGTTATTGATTGGCACACCATCAACCACAATTAGGGCATTATTATCTCCGCTAATGGATACAAAGCCACGCAATACAATCTGTGCGGAGGCTCCGGGATTTCCATTGGTGCTGTTGATCGATAAACCTGGCACCCGGCCCTGTAGACCGCCAAAAAAATCGTTTCGCTGGGTTTCTGCCACTTCTGCTCCTGAAACCTTTGGAGTAGAGTAACCTAGCGATTTAGCATCACGATCAATTCCGTAAGCCGTAACCACCACTTCATTAAGGTTACTGGCGTCGGCAACAAGCGTAACATTAACGGCTGTATTATTACCCACAGCTCGCTCAACAGTCTTATATCCAATATAAGAGAATACCAAAACATCGGTTTTGGCTGCTCTAATGGAATAATTACCGGTGTTGTTGGTTTGGGATACGGTGGTACCCCCTTTTACCCGTATGGACACGCCAGGAATGGGTCCGTCAGCAGCGCTGACTTTACCGGTAATAATTTGCTGTGCAAAAATTTGAGCAGACAGCATGAAAATACCGATAAAACTAAAAAGTAGTTTTTTCATCATCATTTGTTAGCAAGAAAGTTTGGTTACTGAGATAGTTGTTTCCAGTTTAGTAAAAACGCAAATTCACGCATTTTTAATCATAGTTAAGTAAATATGACGATTTTTTCTGATAAAAAAATAATATCGAAGATTTTCTTGTCAACTAACAACATTAAACCGCACCAACACGCAAAAACGCGCAACATGTAGAAAATCTAAAAATCTTTTATACTTTCGTTTAAACCAAACATCACTATGCTGAAAAAAGAACGCCACGACTTCATCATGCGACAGATTAATTTGCACAACCGTGTATTGACATCGGATCTGGTGCAGTTGCTCAATGTCTCGGAAGATACTATTAGAAGAGATTTACAGGAACTTGTTGACGAAAACCTGCTCTATAAGGTTCATGGAGGTGCTTTATCCAAATCATATCATAGTTCTTTTGATGATAGTACAGTATATGCCCGCGACAGTAAAATTGCCATTGGCAAAAAAGCTGTTCGGCTCATAAAGGATGGAATGGTGATTTTAACAGGTGGCGGAACTACGATTTTGGAGTTTGTAAAGCTGCTGCCCCAGGGCTTATCAGCAACTTTTTTTACCATTAGTCCGCTAGTGGCGGTAGAATTGGCCAAATACAATAATATTGAAGTGATTTTGATTGGCGGCCTTTTTTCTAAAAACTCGCAAGTTACTTACGGCGGACAAGTCATTACTCAGCTATCAGAAATTAAGGCCGATTTATGTTTGATGGGCACCAGCGCCATCCACCCTGATGAAGGTTTGACAGATACTTATTGGGAAATTAACCAACTTAAAAAGGCCATGTTAGCCTGTGCAAAAAAAACAGCCGTGCTTTGCATCTCCGAGAAATTGGATATTGCCTTAAGACTAAGGGTTTGTCCAATAGAAAGTATTAGTTATTTGATAACGGAGCTGGAAATTGGACATGAGTCTTTAACCAGTTACCGCGCTAAGGAACTTAATATTTTATAGAGAGCCCCGATAAAAACAGGACTCTCTATATCTGCTAAAAAGTTGGATCAGCAGGGGTATTCGTATTATTATCTCTTTCCTGAAAAGGATAAGGGAAAAAATTTCGTTTACGATCGGTTAATGGCTGATTAAACCTCCTCATATCTTCAATTTTTAAGCCTGAAGCATACAATTCAATTGAACGGTGTTTGTAAATCAGATCCAATAATTGTTGTTGCGTATAAGGGCCAACTAATGGCGGCAATGCTGCGGCCACTCCGAAAAGGTCTGAAGTTTTGGTCACTACCTTGTTCAACTCAATTAATGAATTGGTCAGGTCCGGCTGTCTTGCAAGTGCTTCTGCTTTGATTAAAATGATCTCACCAGGTAAGTAAATCGGAAAAGGGCTGGCAGTTGCCGCAGCAAAACCATTCATCCGTAAGGTTGCCGGCGATCCTGCCGTGAGGGTATAAAATGGGATCCTTTTATCTGCCACATCAGGAACATTTGCTCCGGAAAGGCCTAAATTCGCGTTTAAAGGCTGAAAAACATTATTGGAAGAAATAATACTGAACAGAATATTCGGCGAAGTAGCGTCAAATTTAAAAAAAGAGGCTTTTGTTAGATCCACCGCATTGGCTTCTGTTAAGGCAAGTGTATAATTACCCGAAAACAGCGCATACCTCGCTTTTAAAGCGTGTATAGTATTTATAATATTTACATCTGCGGGTACGTTACTTAAGAAACTGGCAGAAATAGGATTTGCAGCAATAACAGTTAAAGCATTATCCAATACTGCAATGGCTTTATTAAAGCCTGCTGCACGTGTAATATAAGCTGCATTTTTCCCGGTACCATCTGGAATTTTCTCCCAATATTGCGCCATATTACCAATGGCCAGCGCTTTAAATATGCTCGAATAAGCGATCAATCCGGCAGCGTAGCTCTTATCCCCCAAATTATTAGCATTGCTGATTACCAGATCTGCATCGTAAACAATTTTATTGGCACTGGCCCAAAGATTAAACAAAATGGTATTTGTTCCATCTACAGCACTGCCTCCCGTACTCAACTGCAATTCAGGAATATTACCTGAATTAAGCAACCTGAACTCATTGGTTACAAAGCCATTTGCAGCTATAGAACTAAACATTACACCCGTTCTACTTAAAGTATAAACCCGTTGCAAACCGATCGCTACAGCGGTTAAGCCTTGCTGCGAACCTAAGGCTACGTCGGTTTTTGCTCTTGAAGGATCCTGATATTCTTTCGTGCAAGAAGCTAAGCACAACATTAACGAAAGAGTTAAACAGGTTATATTTGTGGAAATATTATTTTTTAAAATTTTCATAAAAATTTCTTTAACGATTATAATTTAACTGACAGACCTAAACTAAAAGTACGCGGAATAGGCACCGAACCGAAATCGATATTTCTTAGAATAGTCGATTGTCCGCCAGAATTTAACTCTGGATCATAACCTTTGTAGTTGTCCCACGAAATCAGATTTCTTCCGCTCAGGGTTACCGTAAGGTCTCTTAAAAATTTCAGTTTACCCACATTATAGCTCAACGAAATTTCCCTTAACTTAACAAAAGAGCCATCATCAATCCTCCACTCTTCAATGGCATAAACACCGGCAACATATCCCCTCGGCAATAATCCCATTTGTTCTTGCTCGGCTATTTTGCCACTTCCAACACCCTGGCGGGTTCTCCAGTCTGCATTCCATACATCTCCTCCCTGTACAGCATCCAACTGCACATGTAAATTCAACCTTTTATAAGTAAAATCGTTTACAAACGACATATTATAATCTGGATTAGGATTACCGATTACTTTACGCAAAGTCGTTCCGGTTGGCATACCGTTTGCATCACGTTGAGGGGTAAATGTGGTAGCGGAGTTTTGAATTCCTTTTTCTATCTGGGGAATACCGTTAGCATTAGTTAACAGACTACCATCTGGATTACGTGCAAAAAAGGTCCCATAAAAAACACCGATCGCTTCGCCATTTATAATCGCCACAGGAGCACCCGGATTGGTACTGAACAACCTTAAACCACCTACATCAAGCGCCGTATTCCTGTTTCTGTTAAATATAACCGAGGTATTCCATTTAAAGTCTTTGGCCGAAACAGGTGTTCCGTTCAGCACCAGTTCTATCCCTTTATTCCTTAATGAACCTATATTATCCAATAAGCTTGAAAACCCGGTTGAGGGTGCCTGTACGCTGGCAATCAACAAATCACTCACTTTTTTATTATACCAGTTAAACTGCAGGCCCAAGCGGTTTTTAAAGAAAGACAGATCGGTTCCCAATTCCAGTTCGCGCTGGCGCTCTGGTTTCACATTTTCGTTAGCAAGGGTTGCACTAGAGAATAAAGATGCTCTTCCTAAAAAAGATTGGGTAGCATAAGCATTAATCCTGTCGTAAGCGCCAATACCGGTTAAATTACCCGATTCACCATACGCCGCCCTGATTTTGAAGGCATCCCACCAACCGGAAACACCTAAATTTTTCCAATAATCGGCAGAAGAAAGCACATAACTTAAACTCCCTTTTAAATATTCCTGTGTGCGGTTAGCTGATCCAAAAACTGATGACTGATCTACCCTTAGCGCACCAGTAACAAAGAAATGATCTTTGTATTTAAAGTTTTGCTGAACATAACCGCCACTTACTGAAAGCTCGGTACGCCCATCAATACTGGGCAATTGGGTTGCAGCAGCATTTACCGTTTCAATCAGAGGAGCCAAACCTCTTCCGTTTACCAACTGATACCTTGTTTTTTCATATTGGAATGAATAACCTATCTGTGTGGTTGACGAAATCAGATCAGACAATTTAGCCTGATAGGTTGCATTAAATTCATTGTTAAACTGAAAAGCATTATTGGTTGCTGCACTGGCGTAGCCATTCAAAGTACCATCCAGTGCCGCACCTCCGCCATAAAAATCAGGATTTACATTATATGCAAAAGGTGGAATATAAGTTGAGCCGCTCTGGCCCGAATTATCGACACCTAGTGTAAAATCTAAAGTCAGATTTTTAACCGGGTACAACTTTAAATTGGCATTGGCAATAATGCGGTTGGTTTCCTGTCGCTGTTTGATATCTTCGATTACCGAAACCGGATTTACCCGGCCACGTTCGCCAACTGCAAGTAAATTTCCATTCGCATCTCTCGCAAAAATATCGTGAAAATTACCAATAATGGTGACAGAATTCATGGGTGAGAAAAAAGAGTTTCCATCTGGCTTTTCGTTTGCGGAACTTCGGATGTAGTTTAAACCTGCGCTCAATTTTGCCCACTCCGTAATTTTCTGATCGACGTTTGCCCTGAAATTATAACGGGTAAAATCGGTATTTTTAATAATCCCCTGATTACTGAAATACGCTGCAGAGGTATAATACTTTGTATTTTCATTACCACCTGATACCGATATGGTATTATCAGTACCCGTGGCCGACTGGAAAATATAGTCTTGATAATTATATCGGGTAACAGGCGTGGTATTGGTGAGCAGCATTGCCGGATCGCCTGCGGTTTGTATAACATCCTGGGTAAAAGTGTTAACCGAACCACCAAACTTGAGCGGAGATTGGTTTACCTCAATCTGTTTACGTAAATGGCTTAACGTTAAACTGGTGCTAAAATTAACCTGAGCCGCACCACTTACTCCTTTTTTGGTAAAAATCTGGATCACACCCGAGTTTGCCCTCGAACCATAAATGGCCGCTGCAGCTGCTCCATTCAACACTTCGATACGTTCAATATCAGCGGGGTTAATATCAACCATCCTGTTCTGACCAATACTTCCCACAAAGTTTCCACCATCGTAATTAGAAGAGGTATTGGTAACGCGTGTGGTAGAATTATTTACAATTACACCATCGATAATGTAAAGCGGTTCTGATGACGAGTTAACAGAACTGATTCCTCTTAAACGGACAGATAATCCACCTGCAGGATCGCCCGAATTCTGACTGATCTGCGCACCTGCAGTTTTGCCTTGTAAGGATGAAAGTACATTTCCGCTGGGTGCTTTGTTAAGGTCATCGCCCTTAACGGTACTTACATAACTTCCCAGTTCTTTTCTGGTGGTTCCCTGCGATGTTCCCGTAACAATTACTTCATCAAGCCCTACAGCATCGGCACTTAAGGAAGCACTCAACTGAACCTGATCGTTGCCGCCAAGATCAACCGCCTGGATTTTACTCTTGTAACCTACGTAGGAAAACTGGATCTGGTATTTGCCGGGGGCTAAATCTACTGCAAAAGTATAACCGCCGTTAGTGTTGGTACTGGTTACTAAATTTGTACTGAGGACTTTAACTACAACGCCTGGGATGGCTCCGTTATTTCCGGCATCAGTAACCTTACCACTTATGGTATATCGCTTGTTTTGTGCCTGGGCCGCCTCTTTAAACAGCAGCAGAAATGGGATCAACAAAATTGCGAAGAATCCCGGTGACCATTTTAGGTAACTTTTTTCCATAAAATTTGGTTTGTTAGAAGTTAGTGTTAAAAGCAAATTTAACAAAATACCACACAAAGCAAATTTTTAACCGCTGTAAGCCTATTTACAAAATAGCGCTTACCTAGGCTGGCAAACTGATTTTACCCATGCAAACCGATGGAACGCCTTGCCGGTTGCCAAAATTAATTGGCTCACCACACAACGTTTCATTGGCTAAAACAGCAAATAAAACAGCTTCTTTTGCATCGGGATTAATATTTAAATCTGCTGTGCTTAGGAACTTGCACAAAGGCAGCCTGGCCTGTAGAAGCTGAACGAGCAGCGGGTTGTGCATTCCACCACCACTCATAAATACCTGCACTTTGGCTTCCTGCCCAAAACATCGTTTTATCGCGTTAGTAATGGTCTCTGCAGAAAAATGGCACAAGGTGGCCATTACGTCCTCTTTGCTTAGATTAGTTGTTGAAGATTGTTCCTGTGCAATCAATAAATATTCCAGGTTAAATAATTCTGGCCCTGTGGTTTTAGGAAAATCCAGTGTGAGGAAATCACAGTTAAGCAATGCCGCCAATAGTTTGGAATTTAAATGACCACTTAGCCCAACTGTTGCGTTTTTATCATAGAATTGATTAAAATGTTGTTGCATGTACTGGTCCATCAAGGTATTACCAGGCCCAACATCCGTTGAAAAAATTTCGCTGGCATCTGTACTGCCTGGCAAGTAAGTGAAATTTGCTATACCGCCAATATTTAACATTACCCGATCTTCTCCCGATTTAGAAAACATCAGATAATCTCCATAAACGGCCAGGGGAGCACCCTCACCTCCCGCAGCCAAATGTTTCTGCCTAAAATCAGAAAGGGTAATAATCCCGGTCTTAGTGGCTATATGGTCGCCATCGCCAATCTGTAGCGTGCCATTAGGATAACCGGCCAGTTGGTGCAAAGATTTTGGTGCATGAAAAATAGTTTGTCCGTGGCTGGCAATAAAATCTATATCCTCGTTTTTATAACCCCACTCTTCTAAAGCTTCATTAATTAATTGAGCATGGATGTTTGCGATATGCTCGTTCATCAGGCAAACCAATTGTAAATCAACTTCCTTTTTGGAGAATATGGCTTTTACTTTAGCCCTGAACTCAGCCGTATAACCGCCGGTTTTAAATTCTAAGACCCTGATATCAGTTTCGGCACCACTTTTCTTAACCGCGCAGAGGGCAATATCAAGTCCATCCATAGAAGTTCCACTCATCAATCCAATAATCAACCGTTCTGATTTGCCTGCTTTGGAATATAAGTTTTGAATTTGCCTGTTCATATGAGTTTATCTTAAAAAAATCAAACGTTTTTTGCCCCTTTTGAGTGAATTTTATGTAAATACTTGCAATAAATGTAAATAACCTTTGTTAGAAATTGGGCATAACTCTCTATATTTACTGCTCCGTACATTAAAATCCATATAAAAAAAATGGCTAGATTAAATCTACTGGAGGAGACACGTTTCGAGAAATTACCCGTAAGCGTGTTCGAAAATCCAAAAATTGCTTCAATTAATGTGGCACATCGCATTGCCGAGCTCATTAAATCAAAACAAGCAAACAACGCACCTGCAGTACTGGGCTTAGCAACAGGTGTTACCCCGATTGCAGTTTATGCCGAACTGGTTAGGCTGCACAAAGAAGAGGGCTTAAGTTTTAAAAACGTAATTACTTTTAACCTGGATGAGTATTATCCTATGGCGCCAACTGCGGCACAGAGTTATGTTACGTTTATGAACGAAAACCTTTTCAATCATATCGATATTGACAAAAAAAATGTCCACATCCCTGATGGTACGCTTGCACTGGAAGATATTCCGGCTTTCTGCGTGGAGTATGAAAAGAAAATAGGTGATCTAGGTGGTCTTGACATCCAGATTTTAGGAATTGGCCGTACCGGTCACATCGGGTTTAACGAACCTGGCTCTGCACCAAATTCAGGTACCCGTTTAGTTACTTTAGATGATTTGACACGCCGTGATGCGGCACGCGATTTCGGTGGAAAAACTTTTGTGCCAACAAAAGCCATTACCATGGGTATCGGTACAATTTTCAAAGCAAGAGAAATTATATTAATGGCCTGGAGCCGTAAAAAAGCTTCCATTATTAAAAAAGCTGTTGAAGGCGAAATTTCAGGCGAGGTTCCGGCAACATACCTTCAGCTTTCAGATCATGTAGAATTTATTCTTGATGCACCTGCGGCTTCAGAACTTACCCGTTTTGACACACCATGGCTGGTTAAAGATTGTATTTGGACAGATGCCCTGATCCGCAAGGCAGTGATCTGGTTGGCCAATACATTAAAAAAACCGATCTTAAAATTAACAGAAGACGATTACAACAATAACGGTATGGCGCAACTGGCTACTGAAAAAGGACCGGTTTACAACATCAACATCCATATCTTTAATAAGTTGCAACACACCATAACCGGCTGGCCGGGTGGCAAACCCAATGCTGATGATTCACAGCGTCCGGAAAGGGCAGAACCAGCTCAGAAAAATGTTATTATCTTCTCTCCTCACCCAGATGATGATGTAATTTCGATGGGCGGTACTTTTTTACGGTTGGTTGATCAGGGACATAATGTACATGTAGCTTATCAAACCTCGGGCAATACGGCGGTATGGGATGATGATGCCCTTCGTTTTGTGGAATTTAACGTAGATTTTACAGAGAAAATGGGTATGGATAATACGCACCTAAAGGAACTTTATGATAAAATGAGAGCCTTTATGGAGCAGAAAAAACCAAACCAGATCGACACTCCTGAGATCCAAACCGTTAAAGGGCTGATCAGAAAAGGCGAAGCGATTGCCGGCGCAAGATATTGCGGTTTAGAGGATGATCACATCCATTTCCAGGCACTTCCTTTCTATGAAAGTGGTAAGGTTCAGAAAAACCCGGTAACTGATGCCGATATAGAACTTACAGTTGCCCTATTGCAGCAAGTAAAACCTCAACAGGTTTATGCCGCCGGCGATTTTGAAGATCCTCACGGAACACATATTGTTTGTTTCAAAATTATCCTGGAAGCGTTAAAACGCTTACGTAAAACTGAAGCCTGGGCACAAGATTGTTGGTTATGGATGTACCGCGGTGCATGGCACGAATTTGAAACGTATGAAATTGAAATGGCGGTGCCAATTTCTCCGCAAGAACTGGAACGCAAGAGAAATGCCATCTTTAAACACCAAAGTCAGAAAGACAGGGCAGTTTTCCCTGGCGATGACTCAAGAGAGTTTTGGCAACGCGCTGAAGACCGTAACCGTGATACAGCGAAAGCTTATGACGAGCTTGGACTGGCAGAATACGAAGCGATGGAAGCTTTTGTTCGCTGGAAATTTGAAGACTAGCTTAAAATATACCAAATCCTGCTTTGTTAGTACAAAGCAGGATTTTTTTTGCCAATCTGCGAAGTTCAAATGGTCATGATCACAGAAAAGCAGCTTGGATAACGATAAAAAACACACCTTCAAAAGTGCCTTCGCTGCGTTACCATTGACAAACTCCTCAAAAAATTCGTCATCTCGACTTTAGCGCAGCGAAATGGAGAGATCTTTGAATCTAGTTTAAAGATTTCTCCACGCCTGTACGGGCAGGCACTACGGTCGAAATGACGATACTCTGAGACCGTTCAAACTTCTTTGCATATCTGTATTTTATATAATTCATTATTCTTCAGCATCACGCCTTCTGTAGATTGAGATAATCGGATATACTACCACCTGTCATGCTGAACGCAGCGAAGGATTTTTTAAAAAATTGCAACGTCTGTCCGAACTTTCAGGAATTTTATACGAATGCATAAAATGTCAATCTTGAGCCTTTCTAAGGACTTACCATCTTGTATTCTATTGGAGCATCGTTAGATAACAATTATAAAACTACATCTGCTAAAGATGTCCATGTTGTTCAAGATGACACGTTACCCTTAAACTTCGTAAGTAATTTCTCATTCTAAAAACAATAGTCTAAATTAGTTTGCTAAACCCAAACCAGCTAATCATGACCGAACCTAAACAACGTCTGCTATCTCTGGATTTTTTTAGAGGATTAACCGTAGCCGCGATGATCTTGGTGAATAATCCGGGCAGTTGGGGACATATTTATGCCCCTTTGGAACATGCAGAATGGAATGGCTGCACACCTACTGACTTGATTTTCCCGTTTTTTTTATGGATTGTTGGCGTTTCTATAGCTTTTGCCATGAGCAGCAATAAAGCAGACCCCTCTACACATCAAAAAACAATCATTAAAGCCGCTAAACGCGGTATTATACTTTATTTACTGGGTTTCTTCCTGGCTATTTTTGGGAAAATTATCAGTGCATTAACAACTGAAAGCACCATCCTGGAAGCTTTTCAAACAGTAAGGTTATTAGGCGTTTTACAAAGAATAGGGATCGTTTTCATCATTAGCAGCGTTATTTTCATCAAGTTTTCTAACAAAACCATATTTAAAACATTAATTGTAATACTCGCCGTTTACTGGGCACTCATGACCTTTGTTCCGGTTCCTGGAGTTGGGTATCCCAATATGGAAAAGGAGACCAATTTAGCGGCCTGGATAGATCGTGGAATTTTAACAGAAGCGCATACCTGGGCTTCATCAAAAACCTGGGACCCCGAAGGCGTTTTAAGCACACTACCTGCAATAGGGACCTGTTTATTTGGCATTCTGGTGGGCGTTTGGATGCGCAGAAAAGATGTAGACAACCCAACCAAAGTAGCCTGGTTATTTACCACAGGCATTACGGCCGTTATATTAGGCCTACTCTGGGACCTGCAGTTCCCGATTAACAAATCTTTATGGACCAGTTCTTATGTGTTATATGCAGGCGGCCTGGCGGCTGTCGCATTGGCGCTCTGCTACTGGATCATTGATGTGCAAGGCTACAAGAAATTTACCACTCCATTTGTTGTATATGGCGTAAATGCCATTACAGTTTTCTTTCTGGCAGGATTAATGCCAAGAGTGTTAAACCTCATTCAGGTTACCAAAGCAGACGGCACCAAAACAGGACTTCTGGTTCTTTTCTATGAAACCTGCTATACGCCCTTTTTTAGTCCAATAAATGCGTCACTGGTTTGGGCCATAACCTATGTACTTGGTTTTTATGTATTATTATATTTTATGTACAAAAAAAATATTATCATTAAGGTTTAGTAAAAAAACGCTATAATTGATTGTCTCTCTCCAATCCAATTGAAAAAGAAAACGACCATATACGACATTGCCAAGGCGCTCAACATTACAGTATCAACTGTTTCCAGGGCACTTAGTGGCTTTCCGGCAATAAGCGATACGACCAGAAAGGCTGTTGTTGAAATGGCTAAAAAATTAAATTATAGCCCAAATAAACTTGCGTCAGCATTAAAGTCTGGAAAAACCCATATCATTGGCGTAATTGTGCCAAGCGTACAGGCCCATTTTTTTGCATCTATTATCCATTGTATAGAGGATGGTCTGAAAGATAGCGGTTACCGCGTGATTATTTATCAATCCAATGAATCAGTTGAGAATGAAATTAATGGTGTAAGAACCTTATTAGAGGCACAGGTAGATGGCATTATGGCTTCAATGTCTTTAGAAACAAAAAACATTTCGCATTTTTCAGAAATTATTAAGCAAAACAAGCCCCTGATATTATTTGACCGTGTAAATACCGATTTAAAAGTCCCGACTATTACGCTCGATGATTTTAAGGCCGGGTATATTGCTACAAAACACTTAATTGACCAGGGCTACCAAAAAATTGCATTTGTAACCACGGTTCACCAGATTAAAATATTTAACGATCGTTTAGAAGGATACAAGGCAGCTTTGACAGATCACGGCTTTCCGGTTGTGGAAGACCATATTATTTTTGGCGGTTTATCCATTAAAGATGGCCGATTTGGTGCAGGGAAATTAATGCGCAGCAGCAATAAACCTGATGCAATAATTGCCGGTGATGATTTTACGGCACTAGGCGTAATTAAAAAGCTAAAAGAAATAGACGAAACACCGCCTAAAATAGGTGTAATTGGTTTTGCGAATGAGGCCTTCTCCGCTTACATTACGCCCAACCTATCTACAATTGATCAGCATGCCTCACAAATGGGGCAAGAGTGCGCTAAAATGTTTTTGAAAATGATTAATCAGGAAAGCCCATACGCCAACATGGAACACATTGTGCTTGATCCAGGGGTTGTAGAAAGAGATTCGACTAATAAGAAAGTCGCCATCAAGACTGAAGCATAGCGAAACGGAGCGATCTGCTTAGATAGATTTAGCTTCGCTGAGCCTCCGGGTTCTCGACTTCGTTGCATGCTGCCCGAAATGACGGCAAGTTCAGAACAATTATTCCTTTGCTAAAGGAACTTCTACACCAACAGGACCGCTAGGCTCACTTTCATTTTTTAACCGATCTAATGCCGTTACAAGATAGCTGTACCGTTTTCCACTTTCTACACTGGTATCAATGAATGAAAGATAATCATCAAAGCTTATTTTAACAATGTTTTTTGGGTCAACTATCGAAATTTTATCTCCTTCATTAAATCGGTAAACTACAAATCCTGAAGCTGTTTCTCCATCCTTAGCCTTCAATGGAAGCTGCCATTTTAGATGCACGCCATCTTTTAATGCATCAGCTGTTAATGCCTGGGGTTCATTCGGCGGTACTTCATCCAGCCATGGCATCTGTGGTGGCAAAGCAGGGTATTTGTAAAGATCGTTCTTTAGCGAATCGCCAACTGCTTTAGCTACCGTACTTAATGATTTGGAACTAAAAAACACACTGCCCTGAATCCTGTTGTTATCTCTGAGGTATCTAATCTGTTTGGGTATCTCACTCAGGTTTTTCCAGGCGGCTTCAGCCCTTGAATTTACGAGGTAAGCACCCTGTCCAATGTAAACATGTCTGCCAAAGTTATTATTGCTCCACCAATCAACCAAAACACCATAGGGCGCTACTCTTCTGGTAAACGTAAAATATATCTGAGGATTAATGTAATCTACCCAGCCTTCTCTAACCCATTTACGGCTATCAGCAAAAAGTTCTGCATAATTAGACAGCCCGCTGGTTGCAGAACCTTCAGGATCTTCATTTTTATTTTTCCAGATACCAAAAGGACTGATGCCAAATTTTACCCATTTTTTATAGTGGTGAATGCTATCGTCAAGCTGTTTGATGAGCAAATCGACATTATTGCGCCTCCAATCTCTGATGTCTGAAAAATTATTAGGGTATTTACTAAAAGTATTACTATCATTAATGGTTTGCCCTTCTAATTTATAAGGGTAAAAATAATCGTCGAAGTGGATTCCATCAACATCATAGCCTTTTACTACATCTAAAATGACCTGAACAATATATTCCCTCACCTCCGGAATACCTGGATCAAACTGCTTTTTACCACCATAAGTAAAAAACCAATCAGGATGTTTACGGTAAGCATGGTTTTCGCTTAATACGGTCGAACTGCTCATACTGGCTCTGTATGGGTTAAACCAGGCATGTAATTCCATTCCCCTGAAATGGGCTTCTTTAATAGCAAAGGCCAGAGGATCGTAACCAGGTGCTGGCGCCAAACCCTGTCTGCCCATTAACCACTGACTCCATGGTTCTCTGGATTTCGCGTAAAATGCATCGGCTGCGGGCCTAACCTGCAAAATAATGGCATTCATACCCTGGCTTTTATGCCTTTCTAAAATGCCAATCAACTCTTGCTTTTGCTGATCGATGCTTAAACCCGGCCTCGAAGGCCAGTCTATATTGGTAACAGTAGCTACCCAAACACCTCTAAACTCCCTTTTTGGTGCAATTTTTGATAAAGGTTGTGCATTTAATATATAAGGTACTACAGTTAGCAATAAAAGTGCGTATAGGAAGTTTTTAAGCATTATTTCTTGTCTTATTTTTTATTCAGGTTGTGTGTTTGTGTAGATTTGGATACAAATTGAACATCAGCAAGTAAACGATTTTTTTTAAAAACTCTTATAAGTTTATTAAAAAATTTAATTTACGCCCTGCTAAAATTAATTGTGTACCCCATTTACCTATGGAGAACAAAAGTATATTAATTTATAGAAGATACATTGTTATTAAATGGAACCACAAAAGATTAATAAGGGTGATAGAAACAAAATTTACTTCCTGGTTATCGTTATTGCCGCTTTAATTGGCACAAATGCCTATTTGTTTTTTAAAGATCGAAAGCAAAGCGATAGATTTGTTACCGTTAGTGCGGAGAAAGATAAACTACGGCTTGAAGTAGAAAAGATTGAGGTTGAACTGGATAAGGTAAATGCACTAAACCTGGATTTAAACGAGAAACTTGTTGAAGAACAAAAGGTTGCCCGCACGAAAATCGAAGAGCTAAAGCAGGCTTTAGAAAAAAACCAGATTACCCAACTCGAAATTGATAAAGCCAATGCAAAGATCAATGAACTGAAAACATTTGTAAAAAAATACAATGATCAGATTATTCAGCTACAGAAAGACAATATTTTTCTAAAGAATAGCCGCGATAGTTTACAGAATACACTCAGAAATATAAGTAATAAGGCCTCGGATTTGGAGAGCGAAAACTCCAGTTTAAATGCGAAAGTAAAAACGGCTGCAGCATTAAAGTTACAATCAGCAGAAATTATTGCTTTCAGAACAAAATCAAGCGGCAAAAAAGTCGAAGTAACCAAATCATCTACTGCCGAAAAGTTAAGCGTACGGTTTAACATTGTGCCAAATCAGTTAGCAGAAAAAGGACATCACAACATTTACCTTCGGGTATTCGATCCGGCGGGAAACCTGCTTGCTGACGAGGAAAACCATTTCGAGGCTGACGGACAGGATATGCAGTTCAGCCATTCTATATTTATTGATTACAATAATGATGACAGCACCTATGTTATCGATTGGGTAAACCCTAAGCCATTTATAAAGGGCATATATACCGTAATTTTATATGCTAATGGCAATACCATGGGTAAGGCACAAGTGGAATTGAGGTAATAACCGTTATCTGATTAAACCATCCAATCCTTATTTTTAATTTTAAGCAAGCGGAAAGTTCAGGTAGAACGTTGTTCCCAAACCGCTTATTGAGGTAAATTTAACTGAACCCCCGGCATTCTCTACAGCTTGCTTAACAAAAGCTAACCCTAAACCTGTACCTGATGTTTTTGTAGTGAAATTAGGTACGAATATTTTGTCTTGCAGGGCCGGCGGTATACCTTTTCCATTATCTTTTATTTCTATATACGCACTCTTCACATCTGCATACAAAATAATGGTAATGCAACATAACGATTCCTCGTCTATAGCCTCTATTGCATTTTTAAGCAGGTTATTAAATGTTCTCAACAGCTGATCGTGGTCTGCAAGGATGGTGATGTCCTTTTCGCTTTTGTTCAGTACATCAATGGTCACATTTTCACTGCTTTTAAACACTTCTCTAGCCTGCTCAATGATTGGAAGCAAAGAAAGTCGTTCCAGGTTGGTATCAGGCATTTTAGCGAAATTCGAAAATTCGGAAGCAATTTTGGAAAGGCTATCAATCTGTTCTATAAATGATTTGCTGAACTTGTTAAACTTCAGTTCAAAATTAGGATCTTTCTCTTTCCAGGATTTTTCTAACAACTGAACACCTAACTTTAAAGGCGTTAACGGATTCTTGATTTCATGCGCCACTTGTTTGGCCATTTCGCGCCAGGCGCTTTCACGTTCAGATCTGGCCAGCTTTATTGCACTCTCTTCCAAGGCAGCAATCATATGGTTGTATTCCTTAATCAGAGAGCCGATTTCATCATGTCTACGCCATACAATAGGCTCATTCTTTTGCCCAATTTTGGTTTTACTAATACTTTCCTGAATAAAAGTTAAGGGGTTTGTAATCTGATTGGCCAAAAACACAGCCAATACCCCAACAGCTACAAATACCAGTGCGTAAAGATTGATCAGGTTACTTACAAAAAGTGCAAGTTTATCGCTATACTCCTCTTCATTAGAATAGTTAGGCAAACCAATATAAGCAATTGTTTTGTTCTGCGCATTTCTGATAGGGGCATAAGCAGCAGCATAAATTAAACTCCCAATGTTCTCTTTAAGGTTAATATATTCTGACCGGTGTAAACCATTTAATGAAAAGAAAGCCTTAGGCCCCATTTTTTTACCTATAATTTTGTAATTGTAGAGCTTAGGGTAGGTCGTCATAATCAGGTTGCCACTCAGATCATACAAATTTAAATCGGCGTTATTGATATCGGCAAAATTATTAAAATCTGCTACCGCATTCTCATCATTTTCAATAATGCCATTCCTGAAAACCTGCTTTTCAAAATTCTGCTGTACTTTTCTTATTTTATCTTTTAATATCGCATCTTGCTGTCCGCGGTATTCATAGTTCATATAATAATAAGTTCCCCAACCTACAATAACCAGCGTGGCCACCACCACTAATACAATAGATACCTGGATCCTTGTTTTATATAAAATCTTATTGGCATTGATCATTAAAGACCTATTGATACTGAACCAGCCCACCTTATCATCATCAAGGTTTTTGATCAACCATATCAAACCATAAAGCAACAGGGAGAAAATGATAAATATTAAAAAGAAAAAGGATAGCGCAGCCAGGCGCTCTACATAACCTACTTTTTCCTTACTAATCACAACCATTTTGCTATTAGATGGCTTGTAAATTAAATGGCTGTAATGAAGTTCATCATCATTACTGGTTATAAAATCATCTTTTTTACCTTTAAACATGCTTCCATCTAAAGGATAGGTATAATTTCCAGACTGATTAAGCAGTTCGTTATTATTATAAAACGCGATAGAATACCCCTTAAAATCTTCATCTTTAATCAATTTCTGATCACCCAGAAGATCGGGTAGCCGATTGTTATAATTGTATGGTTTAGAACGGAGTTCGAGCACCAATGTGCCGAGTATACTGCCCTTGCCTACCACCGAAATGATCCCAAAGTAATCCTGATAACCGAATGTATTGTTTACCTGATAAAAAAAGTTAGAGCCATCTATTTTAACCGAGCCTGCTTCTACCAGGTTTTTATATTTACTAATCGGTGGTGTATCGGCATTCTCGATCGCTAAGCCCATTTTATCATAAGGATAAATCTGATAATCGTATCGGCTTAAATAGCCATCCAGATAATCTTTGATATGGTTTTTGAGCACTGCATAACTACCTTTCCGGTTTTGGTTGAAATAACTTGTCAGGAATCTATCTTTTGCAATTTCGTCGCCTAAAGCACCCAAAGCAACAATTGCATTCGGATCTTCTGATGATTGCACTTTTCTGGCTAAAGGCTCGCGCAAACCTCTTTCTTTTATATCTTTATACTTGGTGTACTTAATAGAAGTATTAAAAGCCAGACAGAAAAATACGATGGCAAACATGCCGATTGAAAAATTCTTCTCTTTTAAATAAACAGCCTTCCCTACTATAAATAATACCAATGCAAAAACAATAAAAAATGCATTAAAATCGACCATTAACTTGTAGGCTAAAACACCTGCAAAGCCGATTAAGAAAATAATTACCCGTTCTTTATTGCTTACATTTAATTGACTGCTTACTGTTGCAGAGATGACAGTGATCAGGTAAATCTGGAACCAGGCTAAACATAAAATTACAATCCCCACCCAACTGGTTCCGCTAAGCTTAAGAATATTAATGATATCGAAATTAATTTTCGAGTTAAAGATCAACCCGAAGAAGATATCATCTGTATCCCAAACAATCCGCCCTATTAACACCAATAACCCAGCCTGAATAACAATACCTATTATTTTACTCCGTTTAATAAATTCCGGAAATTTGTATTGTTCCTTATGGTTATACATGAAGAGGAGCAACCAGGTAAGTGCGATTACGTTCAACAGAAAATCTCCTAAAGATGGCATCAGGAAATTATCTGCATATATCTTCGGATCAAACAGGTCTAAATTAAACCTATGGTTATACCAACCATAATACAAATCTGTTAACCTAAACGCTAAAAAGAAAAACAACAGCAAAAAAGTACCCCAGGCAATGTGTCCGCGTCTGGCAATAAACGAACTTAAAGAGTTAAAAAACATGCAGATGCACAACATCCCGGCCACAAACAACCACAACTGCGTACCCGAATAATGGGTTTCTGCATAACCTGGTTTTACTTTTAGCCCAAATAAAAACTTATTTTCGAGGTTTTTTATAACATAAACGTCTTTATCTGTAAAAGAGGCAAAGGTTAGTATTTTTGTTTTGGATAAAATAGGGTCAATATCATTCTTAAAGTACTTCGTTTCTTTAAAAGGATATTGGGACTGAATGGAGATCAGGAAAACAAGACTGAAATTGCCCTGGGTACTTTTAATAACTTCATACCAGCCATTAGAAAAAAACAGCACTGAACTACCTTCCTTTATGGTACCCGGATCTATTTCAGAAACCTTATAAGTACTCCAAAACTTTAGCTGATTATTTTGAAACGTTAATAGGTTTATCCCATTACTCTCCCGATAGGTGGTAATAAAATCAATGGCATCTTTAGGATTGAGATGAAACTGTTTGGCTTTGGCCACTTCCTGCTTATTGTTCAAAAATGTTTGAACGGCTTTTTCTTTGAGCAAAACATTCTGTTGGATTTCTGCTGCATCGTGTTCTAACAGTTCACTTTTAGTGGTAAACCTGCTTAACGAAATAGAAGTTGCAATAAGGCAGCAGCCCAAAACAAGCAATAGAAATCTAATTTTTATACCAAAGCTCATTTTCATCTACGGATAAAGATATTAAATATTGATAAAAAACAACGCCATAAACTTCCGGTCTATGGCGTTGGCACTAATATTCTATTTGAGTAATTACACTATAGCAGCACTGCTTGTCTGTACCTCGCGACTTACTTTTTTAACCAATCCCTGTAACACATTGCCCGGACCAACCTCTACAAATTCAGTTGCGCCATCGGCAAGCATATTACCTACCGTCTGTGTCCAACGCACAGCACCGGTTAATTGTTTAATTAAATTGGCTTTTATTTCAGCGGGATCGGTATACGGCTTAGCATCAACATTTTGGTAAACAGGACAAATTGGCGATGCAATATTAGTGGCTTCAATAGCGGCCTGCAATTCGATTTTTGCCGGTTCCATTAAAGGGGAGTGAAATGCACCACCTACGTTTAATTTTAATGCTCTTTTTGCGCCAGCCTCTGTTAATTTGGCACAAGCCAGATCAATCCCTTCTATACTTCCGGAAATAACCAGTTGCCCCGGGCAGTTGTAATTTGCAGGTACCACTACGGCATCAATTTCTGCACAGATTTTTTCAACCACCTCATCAGCTAGTCCTAAAATGGCCGCCATGGTTGATGGTTGTGCTTCACATGCCTTTTGCATGGCATTTGCACGCGCAATAACCAGCCTTAAACCATCTTCAAAACTTAGTGCGTTTGCCGCTACTAAAGCCGAAAACTCACCTAAAGAATGGCCTGCAACCATATCGGGTTTAAAATCATCACCCAAAACTTTTGCTAATATAACGGAATGCAAAAAGATGGCTGGTTGGGTTACATTGGTTTGTTTCAGTTCTTCATCTGTTCCGCTAAACATAATATCGCTAATGCGGAAACCGATAATTTCATTAGCTTGTTCAAATAATGCTGCGGCTTTTGGGTTTTCGTAAAGATCCTTACCCATACCTACAAACTGTGCTCCCTGTCCGGGAAAAATATATGCTTTCATACCCTTAATCCCCTAAAGGGGAAATTAAATATTTAGTTAAATGTTATTGTTAAATCCACACCCTCCCAAGGGGGCGGGGGGCTAATCTAAACTTGCGGTAATTAACCTTAAAAACTCAGATCTTGTTTTATCGTTACTTAAAAAAGTTCCTGTAAAGGCTGATGTTGTAGTTACCGAGTTTTGTTTTTGTACACCACGCATAGACATACATAAGTGCCTGCACTCCATCACTACTGCAACGCCCATTGGGCTAAGGGTATTTTGGATACAATCCCTAATTTCGTTTGTTAAACGTTCCTGTACCTGTAAACGGCGCGCAAAAGCATCAACCACACGGGGAATTTTACTTAAACCTACAATATGCCCGTTAGGAATATAAGCAATATGTGCTTTGCCAAAAAATGGCAACATGTGGTGCTCACACATTGAATATACTTCAATATCTTTAACTACCACCATTTGGCTGTAATCCTCTTCAAACATGGCCGACTTAAGGATTTCATCAGGTTTTAAATCGTAGCCATGTGTTAAATATTGCAATGCTTTAGCCACACGCTCAGGCGTTTTTAGTAAACCTTCGCGCGCTGGATTTTCACCCAACTGACCAAGAATATCTTTATAATGTGCCGCTACAGCTTCAATTTTATCTTCGTTGTAACGGTCTATTTTTACATAGCCATCTCTCGATTCGCCTTTTAATACGTCTTTATTGCTCATTAATTTAGATTTTTAACCAAAGTATTCAACAAAATTATTTTCGGTTTCGTAGATTTTTACACAGTGTAAAATTGCACCGCTCTCTGCAATCGGAGCCCAAAGTTGTTTCCAGATTTCAATGGCCAGGTTTTCGGTAGAAGCCAGTTTGCCTTTCATAAAATCTACATCAAGATTTAAATTTTTATGATCAACCTTATCCACCACATAGTCATTCATTACGTCTTTAAGCCATTTCAAATCAACCAGAAAACCTGTTTCCGGATTTACTTCGCCTTTAACGGTAACGTATAACCAATAGTTATGGCCATGCCAGTTGGGGTTGGCACATTTACCATAAACTTCATTGTTTTTATCATCATCCCAATCAGTACGCGCCAATTTGTGCGCCGCATTAAATGATGCTTTTCTCGTTATGTAAATCATTACTATAAAATAAAATGCAAATATACGGATAAAGGTTCAAGCTTAAAGACTAAAGACCAAAGCTTACATAAAACTTAAATGAAAACAATCCACTAACTTTACGTTATGAAAACTTTAGTTGTTGCGGCTACAAAAGCCGAGCTTACCTTTTTTTACCAGCACTTTAATTTACCAGACAGTGATTTTGTAGAAAGTAAAAATTTCGACCTGCTGATTACCGGAGTTGGAATGGTAGCAACAGCCTTTGCTCTGGGCAAACACCTTTCATCTAAATATAACCTAGTGTTAAATTTAGGTATTGCCGGCAGCTTCAGTCGGGATATGGCCTTAGGCACCATATTAAATATTACTGAGGATACTTTTGCCGAAATGGGCGCCGAAAATGGAACCGAATTTTTAAGCATAAATGATTTAGGTTTTGGGGAGAACCACTATACCTCAACAACACCAAAAAACGTTGACCTACCCATAGCAAAAGGCATTACCGTAAACTGCGTAACTGGAAGCGAGAAAAGCATCAAAAATTTAATCAGCAGGTTAAATCCAACCACCGAAAGCATGGAAGGCGCTGCTGTTTTTTATGCCTGTAAACAATTAAATATAGCGAGTTTGCAGATTAGAAGTATATCTAATTATGTAGAACCGAGAAATAAAGACAATTGGAAAATTGGCCTGGCCATTAAAAACTTAAACGATTGGGCCATTAACTTTATTGGAGAAATGAACTGATTATGACCGATTAGTTTACCGCAGTACTTAATTTTGATTGATGAACCCGACACAATTAAAATAATTATTTTAACTGTCAAAGGCTCCATCTAACAACTGAAAACAAAAAAACAAATAGATGAAACTTACCCTTGGATTTTCTCCCTGCCCTAACGATACATTTATTTTCGATGCACTCATTCACCATAAAATTGATACGGAAGGATTAACGTTTGAAGTTTCTTATGATGATGTTGAAACCTTAAACCAGAAGGCACTTAGGGGCGAATTAGATATTACCAAGTTAAGTTTTCATGCATTTGCCTATGTAGCCAACCAGTATGCTTTATTGGATGCCGGGAGTGCCCTGGGCTTTGGCGTTGGCCCGTTATTGATCAGCAAAAATCATTTTGAAGGTGCAGCTGACCCTCAACTTCAAGCGCCAAACAATACGCTCAAAATTGGAATACCCGGAAAATACACTACTGCAAATTTCTTATTGGGAATCGCTTATCCCCACTTACAAAACAAACAAGAACTTGTGTTCTCGGCAATTGAATCGGCTTTACTTAATGAAGAGATTGATTTAGGCCTGATTATTCACGAAAACCGGTTTACCTATCAGGATAAAGGTTTAACCAAAATTGTTGATTTAGGCGATTATTGGGAAAAACTTACCGGATGTGCGATTCCATTAGGCGGTATTGTAATTAACCGCAATTTAGACCGCGAAATACAGTTAAAAGTAAACCGCCTGATCCGGAAATCTGTCGAATTTGCTTTTGCCCATCCAAAATCGGGTATCGATTTTATCCGCCAGCATGCGCAAGCTATGGAAGAAAGCGTGATGTACAAACACATTGAGTTATATGTAAATAAATACAGTATCAACCTTGGCGAAGAAGGCCGTAAAGCCGTTGATACTTTATTTAAACTGGCCCAGGAACGCGGTATTATTCCTGCTATTCAGGAGAATTTATATATTTAACGATACTTAAACACCGTACGTCAATCCTGAACTTGTTTCGGGATCCAATGTAATGCATTCAATAAAGCTCCTGAAACAAGTTCAGGAGGGCGATTGGGTCTATTTAATTTAGCCTACCAACAACTTATAACCTTTTCCGTGCACATTAATAATTTCAACTGCAGGATCGGCCTTTAGATACTTACGTAGTTTGCTTAAAAACACATCCATACTTCTTCCGTTAAAGTAATTATCATCATGCCAGATACTTAACAATGCTTCCTCACGGGTTAAAACGGTATTTTTTTTCAAACATAATAACCTTAAAAGCTCAGCTTCTTTGGTAGATAGTTTTTGCTGATGATCATTATCGGTAATAATCTGCGTAGTATAATCGAAATGATACCGACCAATAGAAAACTGCGTTTCGGCAACCTCTTCGTTCTTATCTGTTTTATTTGCTATCCGCTTAAACATGGCATTAATACGAAGTAAAAGCTCTTCTATACGAAATGGTTTGGTGATATAATCATCACCACCTAAGTCATAGGCAGCAGATTTATCTTCTAACATGGTTTTAGCCGTTGCAAAAATAATGGGCACCTGGGTGTTAACCTTCCTAATATCTTTACCCAGGGTAAAGCCATCTTTTTTGGGCATCATTACATCTAAAATACATAAATCGAAGTTTTGCTTATTAAATGCTTTCAAACCATCCTCCCCATCAGTACAAAGTACTACATCAAACTTGCCTTTCAGCTGCAGATAGTCTTGTAACAATAAACCTAAATTTGGGTCGTCTTCTACCAGGAGTATTTTTTTCATTTTCTTGTTTTTATTCAATACGCGGCTTAGCCACATTAGCTTTTGATGATGAATATGAGTAACTGTTTAATTTAAATAAATTAATAAGCTACATCAGGTCGCTTTAATTTTACTACATCGATACCGCAAGCTTTCGTACCCATGTTGAGCTTTATAAAGGTAAAGATATTTCGAAAGTCGTTCCTTTATCCTTTTCGCTACTTACCTTAATCCTTCCGTTGAGTTTTTTAATAATATCCTGAACGTAATTTAATCCCAGACCAAAGCCTTTAACATCGTGTAAATTACCAGTGGGCACCCTATAAAACTGGTCGAAAATCCTTTTAGACTGTTCTTTGGTCATTCCAATGCCCTTATCTGCTATTTCGATAATTAAATTCTTGCCGGCATTTCGGGTAGTAATGGTAATCTCAGGCGTATCACTACTGTATTTATTCGCATTATCAATCAGGTTATAAATTACATTAGAGAGGTGAAGCTCGTCGCCGTATACAACAGCATTTTCTGCATCGGTATGCACATTGATGATGGCATTCCTTTTTTGCAGCTGCAATTCCATACTGTCTAACACAATCACAATCAGATCGTTCACATCTACCTCTGTATTCTCCATTTTAAGTTCTCCCTTCTCTAAGCGGGCAATACTTAAAACACGCTCGATATGGCTACCCAGGCGAACATTTTCATCATAAATGATTCCGGCCAAACGTTTTAACCGGGCTTTATCTGCTGTTACCTCCGGATCTCTCAAAGCTTCACTGGCAATCATGATCGTTGCCACAGGCGTTTTAAACTCGTGCGTCATGTTATTGATAAAATCCGTTTTCATTTCCGACAGTTTTTTTTGCTTTAAAATAGCATAAAGGGTGTAAGAGAAGATGAAAACAAGCACCAGTAATAAACCTATTGAAGATACAAGTGTAGCACTTAAATTAGCTATGATAGCTGAATTTTTATTTGGAAAGCTGACGAAGAGCATACCAGGATCGCGAAAAATATCATTTCCGAATAAAGGTGTTTTATAGGTATTTTCCGGCAAAAAAGCTCCTTTAACATGAGATGCCATCATAAAAATGGTCGAATCTTTCCGGGCTAACGAAATCCGGTAAGCGGGCACTAATGAAATATTATTGGCCAGGAGCTCTTGTTCCAATAAGCGCCCCAAAGCGCTAAAATTAATGCGTTTATAAATGGGTATATTGGTTTCCTGCAACTCTTTAGATACGTCCTCAACCACACTTGACCGGGTATATGAAAAAGTATCTTTACCCAGTGCAGCAATTTTAAGGGCCAGTTTTTTCCGCTCAATTTCATCCTCCCGTTGAAATTTTTTCTGTAAATCGTTCGGAATCTTAGGCACATTTGCAAAACCCGGACTGCCATCCCGTGGATCAAAAACCAGATATCTCAATGTATCTGGCAAACTCTGCAGACTTTTAAATTCGAATGTTTTTGGTGGTGCGGTAAAAGGTTTTGTACGCATGCTGTAACCTTTTAAAATAAGGCTTTTAACATCGATAATTGCATCCATCTGCAAATCTAGTTTATCACCATTTTCCGAACTAAGCGAAGTATATTCCCGTTCTGTAATTACATTCGGTGCCCGGTAAGATACGCGGATAATACTATCCTGTTGGTTCAGGTAGCGCTCAATCTGATTTTCGCGTTCAGCCTGCCGCAGCTCTGCTTCCTGTGCATATTGTTGCCTTAAATCCTTAATATCCAACGCACGTTGCCTGGAGTCTTGTAACTGCTTTAACTTATTTTCAGCATCTTTCCGGTTTAAGTGATCGGCAACATTTCTACGTTGTAGCTTATTTACTACCGATGTTAGGGTTTGATTTACCTGTTCATCAAAAAGCTGAGATTTTAGTTTATACGATTCCCTTATGTAATACAATTGCATTACAAATACGCCCAGTAGCGCCACCGTCATTAAAACCGTAATTAACCAAAAACTTCTTTTCTTCATGAATTAGATTGGTTTTTAAAACTAAAAAAACCGGGCATAATCTTCTTAAAGCTAAACAGATATCAAAAATACTGATTCGCTAAGTGAAGTAGTTGTTTTTAACATATTTTAACAGCACATAAAAGACTTCCGAAATTTACCCAGCCTTAAGCCACAACAAACTTCGGAGATCTGGCATGGCAAAAAAAATGCCGAGGCTAAGCCTCGGCATGGTTCAAAATTGTTTGCTTAAAAAAGATTCTTTATTTAGAAAGGCAAATCATCATCTTCACCTGGTGCATTGCTTACATCAACCGGGGCTGCATAAGCTGGCGTAGCTGCTGGAGCACCTGCTGCAACGGCATTAATACGCCAAATAACCAAGCTGTTAAAATATGATGTTTTACCCGTTTTATCTGTCCATGGACGACCACGTAAATTAAAGAAAACCTCAACCTCATCGCCTGCTTTAAATGTATCTAATAATGCAGTTTTATCTTGTAAAGCCTCAAAACGGATATATTCTGGGTATGTTGGATTTTCTGCGTATTCTACTATTAAATCACGTTTTTTAAACGTTTCACTTACTTGTTGCGTGGCACCTACTTCGTGTACTTTTCCTTTAATTTCCATAACTAATACTACTTAATGTACTATAAACATCAAATCTCTATAATTTTATTGATAACTTCGCATATATTATGATGCAAGTTTTCCACAATAAAAGCAAGGTAATTATTACCTGCAATAAGCGCCTTTCGCCTTATTTACAAGAAGAAGTTACCGCTTTAGGCTATACTATCGAGCGGTCTTTTGCTACGGGCGTTGAACTTAATATTACCCTTACAGAATGTATTAAGTTAAATCTGAACCTGCGCTGTGCCAGTCAGATTCTATATGCCATCAAAAGTTTCAAAGCCGTTACACCAGATGATCTGTATAATGAAATTGCAGCCATTGAGTGGGAAGAACTGATTGATTTTTCGGGTTATTTCTCTGTAACTTCAAATGTTGATAACCCGAATATTACCACACCACTTTTTGCAAACTTAAAGGTGAAGGATGCGATTGTAGACCGCATGAAAGAAAAAAAAGGCATCCGCCCTAATTCTGGATCGGATGCAAATAAAACGGTAGTCCATTTATATTGGAAAGATGCTGACGCCGATGTTTTTATGGATACTTCTGGCGAAACCCTTGCCAAACATGGTTATCGTAAAATCCCAGGAAAAGCCCCTATGTTAGAGGCTTTGGCTACAGGGGTTATATTAGCAACCAAGTGGGATAAGAAATCTGCATTTATCAATCCCATGTGCGGATCGGGAACCTTAGCTATCGAAGCTGCCCTGATGGCCACCAACCGCGCGCCTGGTTTATATCGTATGAATTATGGTTTTATGCACATACTGGGTTATAACGAAGAAGTTTTTTTCGCTGAGCGCAGAATTTTAAAAGATCAGGTAATTAAAAATATTGATTTTAAAATTGTGGCTTCCGATCTGTCGGAAGATGCAATTGAAGTAACCCGTAGAAATGCTAAAACGGCAGGTGTTGATACTTTAATCGAATTTGAAGCATGCGATTTTGAATTAACAACAGTGCCTGAAGAGGGCAAGGGCGTAGTGGTTTTTAACCCCGAGTATGGAGAACGTTTAGGTGTGCACAGCAAGCTGGAATTGACGTATAAACGCATGGGTGATTTTATGAAAACGAAGTGTAAAGGTTATGCTGGTTATATTTTTACCGGAAATCCTGATCTTGCAAAGAAAATTGGTTTAAAAGCGGCCAAAAAAGTTGAATTTTATAATGGTAAATTAGATTGTCGCTTATTAGAATATGAATTATATGAGGGTTCTCGCCGTGCACCATTAGTTGACGCATAGTCTTTTTCACTGGAAATTAATATATTACGCTCTATTACGTACCATAACGTAGAAAATTGAAAAGTATGGAATTTGACGACATGGATCATATGCCCGAATGGGAACATTTTAGCCGATTTGGCCGGGATGATGAGGCTGAAGAAAACCTCTCAAACGTTGATGCCGAAAAGGTTAGGCTGAAAGTGACCAGAGCCAAAAGCCTTTACAACCAGGCAAGAGCCGTGTACAAATACGCTGCACTGTTCTGCGAAACGCTGGAAGGAGAAATGGCCGAAATGACTGCTAACTTAATTATGCAGAATGCGCTCATGTTATGCCCTAAAATAGTTGGTGCAGAAGGCGCAGATATGTATATTTTAAGAATGGAAAACGCTTCTATTATCAGAACTAATTGCCGCGAACTGGAAACCCAGGTAAGGGCAGCGGATATGTTCGAAATATGTGCCCCAGAATACAAAGATATTGTTTTAGGCGAAATCGAAAAATTTCGCCTGCTCTTTATTGAATGGGTTAAACACTTCGAAAAAGATGAATTTGAAGATGACTGGGGCCTATATTAATAAGTAATTAATAGTTTTACCCGCCTCTCCTTTCCTGCTTTTTACTGCATACCTGATATTTTCTAAATATATCACTTCCAACCATCCCTGCGCTATCTAAAGAAAAGCTTAATGATAGGTTAAAATAAAAGACCTAAACATTTTAGGTTATCGCCTGTTATAATTGACAGTTTCTTATCCCGTTCGTGTAATTCTAGATGTGTTAAAATTTACACCCTTAAAATCTGTAGGAGTAAAAGTTTCGTACATAATAAAAACTATATTAAAAAATTATCCGTTTTATGGAAGATGTATTAGCTTTAAAGACGAAGAATGTCGCCGGGAATATTAGAAAAATTAGAGAATACAGAGATTATACTCAGGATTATCTGGCCGCGAAATTGAAAATATCCCAAAATGCGTACAGCAAAATTGAGCTCGGTTATAGCAAATTAACTATCGACCGCTTGTTTCAGATTGCGGCAATTTTAGAGGTTGAAGTTCCTCATTTATTAACTTTAAATCACAGCGATTTGATCAAAATCATTGCTGATGACGAAAAAAGAACAGCGACGGCAAGCTAACCGTTGCTGTTGATATCATTTCTTGTGCCCTGCAGATAATTCCGATACCTTTGGGATAAATTTAAAATTATGCAGGCTTCCATTCAAAAAACCATCGATTTTGTTCAAAAAACACTAGCTAATGCCGAAGCCGGACACGATTGGTTTCATATAGAACGTGTTTTTAAAACCGCGCAAACCATTAACAAACAAGAAAATGGCGATGAACTTGTAGTGGCTTTCGCCGCATTGTTACATGATATTGCTGATCCTAAGTTTAATAATGGTGATGAAGAACTTGGACCAAATATGGCTGCCTCTTTCCTCTCATCAATTGCTGTTGATGCCGAGGTAATTGATCATGTTAAACTGATTATCCAGAACATGTCTTTCAAAAATAGCTTTGATGGTGCAGGTTTTACTTCAAAAGAAATGCAGATTGTACAGGATGCAGACCGTTTAGATGCCATAGGCGCTATTGGCATTGCCAGGGCGTTTACCTATGGAGGATTCAAAAACAGGGTACTTTACGATCCTGCAATTTTACCACAAGAACACCTCAACAAAGAAAGTTATAAAAATACTACTGCACCAACTATTAACCATTTTTACGAAAAACTGTTGTTGCTAAAAGATATGATGAATACAAAAGCAGGAAAAGCAATGGCAACAGAAAGGCACAATTTTATGCTGCTTTACCTGGAACACTTTTATAAAGAATGGGAAGGACAGTAAACTTCAACCTAATACGATTATTCCAAATTCGAATAGATTAAATCGACTTATTTGCTAATATTTTTAGTTATTAAGCTATCTTTGTTAGTAAAAAAATCCCTATGTTTGATCGTATCCGTGAAAAATTAAATATTCTTGCTGACGCTGCTAAATATGATGTTTCCTGTTCATCAAGCGGCGGCACAAGAAAGAATGATAATAAAGGACTTGGTAACAGCCATACCTCAGGCATTTGCCATACCTACACAGAAGATGGCCGATGTGTTTCTTTATTAAAGATCCTGCTAACCAATCATTGCATTTATGATTGTTTATTTTGCGTTTCGCGCAAAAGTAACGATATAAAGCGTGCAGCCTTTACAGTTGATGAGGTAGTAGAACTGACCATGAATTTTTATCGCCGAAACTATATAGAGGGTTTGTTTTTAAGTTCAGGGATTTTTAAAAATGCCGATTTTACCATGGAAAGGTTGTTACTGGTGGTAAAAAAATTGCGCTTAGAGCAAAATTACAATGGTTACATTCATTTAAAAACCATTCCTGGTGCCAGTGATGAATTGATAAAAGAAGCTGGTTTGTATGCCGATCGGATGAGCATCAATCTCGAAATGCCTACCGAGGCCGGACTAAAACTTTTAGCGCCCGAAAAAAGCCATGCTGACGTAATTAAGCCGCTTGATTTTGTGCAAAAACAGATTACCCAGTTCTCGGCAGATAAAAAATTAATCAAACACATCCCAAAATTTGTACCGGCAGGGCAAAGCACTCAAATGGTTATTGGCGCCACGCCCGAGAGCGATAAAGATATTATGTATACCGCCAATGCCTTTTATAACAACTTCTCCTTAAAAAGAGTTTACTATTCTGGTTATGTACCCATTAGCAACGATACCAGGATGCCTATACTGGGCACACAACCGCCTTTGTTAAGAGAAAACCGTTTATACCAAACCGATTGGTTGATGCGGTTTTATGGCTTTAAGGTTCAGGAAATTTTAAACGATGCCAACCCGAACCTGGATATTGATATCGATCCAAAATTAAGCTGGGCCATTAGAAATATGCAGCATTTCCCGGTTGATATTAATACTGCTGATTATAAAATGATCCTTAGGATCCCTGGGATAGGCGTCATGTCGGCAAAGAAAATTGTGCAGGCCCGTAAATTTGGAAAACTCAGGATTGATCAGTTAAAAAAAATAGGCGTGGCTTACAATCGGGCCAAACATTTTATTATTTGCCTGGACAGTCCATATCAACTGAAAGATTATCAGGGCACCCAGATTAAAGCTTTTATTCTTGCTGAAAGCAAGAGCAAATATTTAAAAACGGATAACAACCAGATGATTTTGTTTTAACGCCTTTTACTGTGGAATGCAAAATTGTGTCATAAGCTGTATATCACATTGATCTGTCACGTTGAGCCTGTCGAATCGCTTTTAAGAAATTGAAAGAGGTCCTTCGACAAGCTTAGAATGACAATTAATAATTATAATATTACCTCAGCCGATATAAAACCTGTATATATAATTATGACCTACATTTTCGATGGTTCGCTACAAGGGCTTTTAACAGCTGTTTTCGAATATTTTGAGCGCAAACCTGGTGAAACTATGCTCAAATCAACCGAAATGTTTCAGCCACAAGCTTTTGCAGAAAGTTTTACGGTGATTACCGATGCAACAAAGGCCGACCGCGTTTGGGCCGGGCTTCAGAAAAAGCTGAAAAAAGAATGGCTCCGCAAATTTTATTGCAGTTATTTATCTGAGGTTTCAGAAGCTTACAATCATCTTTTTCAATTTTCGATTTACATTTTTAAACATGCTGCCGGTGCAGAAAGCAACTATGGCAATGAGCATGTAATTGCCCTTTCTAAATATGCCAAAAGTGTAGAACGCGAAAAACACCGGATGGAAGCATTTATCCGCTTTCAGAAAACCGGCGATGGAATATTTTATGCTGGTATTGATCCTGATTTTAATGTGCTGCCTTTAATATCCAATCATTTTAAAAACCGATATGCCGACCAACAATGGGTCATTTATGATTTAAAACGTAAGTATGGCTTACACTATAATTTAACCTCGGTTGAAGAAATTACGATCAGTTTTACCAATGGTATAAATAAACAAAACCCCGCATCAATTTTAATGGATGAAAGCGAAGCTTTATATGCGACGCTCTGGAAAGATTATTTTAAAAGCGCAAACATTGTAGCCCGTAAAAACACTAAATTACATGTACAACATGTTCCAAAGCGGTATTGGAAATATTTAACAGAAAAGGAAATACTTTAAACTTTCAAGTCATCACCAACCCGTAGCGAAGCGGAAAGTTATAAGGTAAACCGAATCTTAAGCAAGCCTACCGAAGGTAATTTATTTCAGGAACTATCCGGCCGGAAAGATACTAACCACATAGTAGCTACAAGGCAGTTGAAAATATTACTTCCAATTGTAAAATAAATTCAGCATGACGGCCGCGCAGTGAATGCTCAAAAGTTAAACATAATCCAGGTTAAAAACCAAAACATACTGCCATGCTGACACACCTATAAATCATTAGCATGAAAAGATTGACAGTTTGGTGAAAATTTGTCCCTCTAAATCACTTGGCATAAAAAGTGTTAATTGTAAGCGTAGTAAAAAACTCAAATCAAAATAAAAAAATAATAAAAGTTATGGCGTTAAACCTTAAACCAATTGCTGGCAGTTCGAACAGAGTAATCGTTGAACCGGCTGCAGCTGAAGAAAAAACTGCATCAGGTTTGTATATCCCTGATACTGCAAAAGAAAAACCATCTAAAGGGACTGTAGTTTCTGTTTCTGAAGAAGATTCTGAAGGTAAAAAAGCGAGCGTAAAAGTTGGCGATGTTGTAATTTATGGTAAATACGGCGGTACTGAGTTCCCTTATGAAGGTAAAGATTACCTGATTATGCGTGAAACTGATATCTACGCTGTTGTTGGGTAATAAATAAGGATTGAATGACTGAATTTCGAATGTGTGAATTCGGCATTAATCAACAAGTAAAATAATCATGTTAGAATGAAAAGAATACAAATTCAATCATTCTAACATACAATCATTCAAAATTCAAAAAGAAATGTCTAAACAAGTAAAATATAACGTAGAAGCACGCGACGCCCTGAAAAGAGGTGTTGATATTCTTGCAAATGCAGTAAAAGTAACATTAGGTCCAAAAGGACGTAACGTAATTATCGATAAAAAATTCGGATCACCGGCCATTACCAAAGATGGTGTTACGGTAGCAAAAGAAATCGAATTGAAAGATGCGGTAGAGAACATGGGTGCTCAAATGGTTAAAGAAGTAGCTTCAAAAACAGCTGATATTGCTGGTGACGGTACTACTACTGCCACTGTATTGGCCCAGGCAATTATCACTACCGGTATTAAAAACGTTGCTGCCGGTGCAAATCCAATGGATTTAAAACGCGGTATCGATAAAGCAGTTGCTGCTGTTGTAGAAAACTTAAAAACACAATCGCAAACTGTAGGTGAAGACAATAATAAAATTAAGCAAGTTGCGTCTATCTCTGCTAACAACGATGAAGTAATCGGCGCTTTAATTGCTGAGGCAATGGGTAAAGTTGGTAAAGATGGTGTAATTACTGTTGAAGAAGCAAAAGGTACTGAAACTGAAGTTAAAACAGTTGAAGGTATGCAGTTCGACAGAGGTTACTTATCTCCATATTTTGTAACCAATGCAGATAAAATGGAAGCTGAATTAGACAGTCCTTACATTTTAATCTACGACAAAAAAATCAGCAACATGAAAGAATTGTTGCCTGTTTTAGAAAAAACAGTTCAGACTGGTAAACCATTGGTAATCATTGCTGAAGATTTAGATGGCGAAGCTTTAGCTACTTTGGTGGTTAACAAAATCCGTGGTTCACTGAAAGTTGTTGCTGTTAAAGCACCAGGATTTGGTGACAGAAGAAAAGCAATGTTAGAAGACATCGCAATCTTAACCGGAGGTACTGTTATTTCTGAAGAAAGAGGTTACAAATTAGAAAATGCTGATTTAACTTATTTAGGTTCTGCAGAGAAAGTTGTTGTTGATAAAGACAATACAACTGTAATTAACGGAGCGGGTAATACAGATGATATCAAAGCACGCGTTAACCAGATTAAAGCACAAATCGAAACGACTACTTCTGACTACGATAAAGAAAAATTACAAGAGCGTTTAGCTAAATTGGCTGGCGGTGTTGCAGTACTTTATGTTGGTGCAGCAAGTGAGGTTGAAATGAAAGAGAAAAAAGACCGTGTTGATGATGCTTTACATGCAACCCGTGCGGCTGTAGAAGAAGGTATTGTTGCAGGTGGCGGTGTAGCTTTTATCCGTGCTGTTGAAGCTTTAGCAAACCTAAAAGGTGCTAATGAGGATGAAAACACAGGTATCCAGATCATCCGTCGCGCGATTGAAGAGCCATTACGTCAAATTTGCGAAAACGCAGGTATTGAAGGTTCTATCGTAGTTCAGAAAGTTAAAGAAGGTACAGCCGATTTCGGTTATAATGCACGTACTGATGTTTACGAAAACTTAATTGGAGCAGGTGTTATTGATCCAACTAAAGTGAGCCGTGTAGCCTTAGAAAACGCAGCATCTATTGCAGCGATGTTATTAACTACAGAAGTTGTTTTAGCAGACGAGCCTGAAGAAGGTGGTGCTCCAATGCCTCCAATGGGCGGCGGCGGTATGGGCGGTATGATGTAACATTCACCCCATAACGAAACCGATTTCGTGTAAAAAAAAACCCTCAAGGTATAATACCTTGAGGGTTTTTTTATGCCTTTATCATACTTAAAGAAACTTTACCACGCTTATAACCTACTCATTTATTTAGCTTTGGTGTAAAATTTTGCAAGCTTAACATAAAAAATACGTTATTTATATTGTATATTTATTGATGTGTCTCAAGTCGAATATTCATTTTTGATATTTAACTAAGCGAGTTAAACTGACAAAGCTTCTGGAACACAATAAAATCATTCCCTGCTATTAGTGTTTTATGGAGATTTGTTGTAAAAGCTTAAGGTTTTCTTTTGTGCTATTTTTTGGGGCATTTCTACTTGCGTCAAATGTTTACGCACAGGTAAACGTTGGTGGAATAGATCCCGGACCATATACTCCTGGCAGTACCATTGCTGTTCCTTTTCAAGTACCGGCAAGTTGTACCGCTCAGGGAAATCAATTTCAACTCTATTTATCAGATCAAAACGGTAATTTTGCGGCAGAATCACTTATTGGCTCTTATGCTGGCTTTTATAGCACTTACGTAAACGGATTGCTCCCTACAGGCCTTACGCCAGGAACAGGCTATCGCGTTCGGGTTAAAACAACCTTGCCAACCTCGGTAAGTGCTGCCTCTGCTCCTTTCGAGGTTAAAGCTGGTGCTTCTGTTGAAGCCAAGCTCACCTCAACCTATTTAAACAATAACAATAGAGAAACTTTTGGAACCTGTATTAGCAAGCCAAACAATTCTTTTCTGATCACCAATGAATCTACAGCAAATAGCAATGTTACGGCAACAGTAACCGATCAGGGCAGTGGCGGTACCACCACCACATTGTCTTTTCCTACTCCGATACAAAGTTTTACGGCCCAACAATCGCATTACACAATTTATGCCAGGGCAGTAATGCCTGATGGCTCGGTTGCCACCAAAGCCTATCTGTTGATTAATAATAAAACCATTACCGCCTTTGCCAATACAGGTAATACCGTGGTATGTTTGCCATTAGGAGCATTAACATTTAGTGTTGATGTTACTTCAGCTTCCGGGATTCAAAACAACTTCCCAGGCAATATTTACACCATTAATTGGGGCGACCAATCTACAACTACCTATACCCTCTGCGATATTATCAATAATGGTGGCACTGTAACCCACTCCTACATGAAATCATCCTGTGGAAGCGTTTCAACCTCCAGTGCAGGCACTATTTTTAATGCATTTGATGTATCCATTAATGTATCGAACACGTTTTGTGGCATCGTTGGCACACCGGTTTCTTCTTCGGCCAAAGTAGTGGTTAAACCGGAAAATTCTTTTGCTTTTAATAGCCCTGGCTGTACCAATGCCGACATTACTTTTGCAAACACTTCTACACGTGGCGAAAATCCAAACACCAATACCATAGGCTGTGCGCCAAATGAAGTAACTTATAACTGGTATGTAGATGGTGTACCAGTAAAAGCAAATCAACCCAGGTCATATAATCTTGTACATAAATTTACGACACGTGGCGAGCATGTTATCCGACTAGAATCAAACACTTCCGGCGCATGTAACGGCGATCCGGTAGAAATGAAAATCTGCATACAGGACCCACCGAAGCCAGATTTCAGTTTACCATCCAGTACAATCTGTGCCGGAACCACACTAAAAGCAACTGACCTTTCTGTTTTAGATAATATCTGCGGTGCAGGGAATAACTATTCATGGACAGTCAGTCCTGCAGTTAGTTTTGTAGGAGGCACCAATGCAACAAGTAAAGAGCCCGTATTTAGTTTCCCCACTGCAGGAACCTATACCATCACTTTAAGCATTAGCACACCATCATGTGGTCTAATTACCAGCCAGCCACAAACTGTTGTGGTAAATGAAAACCCGCAAGCTACACTTTCACCTGATATTACCTTGTGTAACCTTGCAGTTTACGATTTTAATAACATCACAACAGGACCGACCAAAACATTAATATCAGGTACCATAAAAGATTTACCAGACACTTATACGTGGACTGTTGTTCCGTCGGGAACAGGAACTTACAGCTTTACTAACGGCACAACGGCAAATGCTAAATATCCCTCTATAAAATTTGATAGCTACGATACTTATACCATAAAAGTTGTTCATCAAAATAATTGTGGTACAGCAGAAGATACACAGGTAATTACTTTCAGTACTTCCCCTGTGGTTAACGCAGGTCCCGATCAAAGTATCTGCTTTAACGATCCGAGTTTTACTTTAAATGGCGCGGTAACCGGAACCACAACCACACAAACCTGGGTTGGCGGGCAAGGTACATTTACACCCAACCGAAATGATTTGAATGCCGTTTATACCCCAACATTGACCGAAAAAAGAGCCGGTATAGTTACATTAATATTAAGGGTTACTACCTCATTGGCTGCACCATGTAACCAGATTGACGATGAAATTATCTTAAAAATTAAACCAGATATCAGCTTAACAAGCGCAGCCAACAAAACCATTTGTACCGGTAATAGTGTAGCATATACGCCAACTTCAGCTGTAGCGGGCGTAACCTATACATGGACGGCTACTAGTACACCTTCTGTAACCGGATATACGGTTAACGGGACTGGAGATATTAATGATGTGCTTACCAACACCGATATTAATGCCGATGCCAGCGTAACATATACCATCACGCCCAATTTCGACGGCTGCAATGGAACGCCTTTTAATTTGTTGGTTACCGTGAAGCCCAATCCTATCGTTGCTGCTACATCGGCCAGTTCAACCATCTGTAACAAAACATCATCTGCCATTAGCCTATCTGGCAATTTTGCAGGAGTAAATTATACCTACAGCAGCGCCGTAACCGGAAGCATCACGGGAAATAGCAATCGAAATGTTGCATCAGCAGAAACACAGATAAACGACATCTTAACCAACTCAGGTACCACCAGTGGCAGCGTAACCTATACCATTACACCCGTATCTACAAATGGCTGTCCAGGTACGCCTGTTAATATTACCATTATAGTTTTACCCAGCGCAACACCAGCAAGTGCTGGCATGGATGAAGCGATCTGCAATACCGGCTCTTACACTTTAAAAGGAAATGATCCAATAGTTGGTACCGGCAAATGGACAACTGTTACGGCGCCAACAGCTGTAACGTTTGCTGATGACACGCAGGGCAACACAACCATCACAGGTTTACAGGCCGGGAATACTTATACCTTTAGATGGACAATAAGCGACACTAATTGTTCTACATCCAGTGATGATGTTCAAATCACCGTTAACCCACTCAGTATTGGTGGTACCACAACAGGGGATGCGAACGTCTGTGCGGGTTCAAACGGAGGGAACATCAATTTGGCAGGGCAGGTTGGCAATATTATCCGCTGGGAAAGATCTATTGATAATGGGATTAACTGGTCTACCATCACTTCAACTGCAAATCCATATGTATTTACTAACCTCACCATTACCACACAATACAGGGCAGTGGTGCAAAGCGGCAGTTGTGCAGAAGCTTTTTCTACCGTAACTACCATCACCGTAAATCCCGGAACTGTTGTAGCCAACGCAGGTCCTGACCAAAATTTATGTACCGGAAGCAGTATTAACCTCAATGGAAACAATCCGGCACCGAACAGTGGCACCTGGACCATCGTATCGGCTCAAACAGATGTTGTTATTACCGATCCTAACCTATATAACACTACAGTTAGCGGTTTAATACCTGGAGAAACTTACACCTTTAGGTGGACTATTACCGGATTTGGCGCTTGTCCACCTTCTACCGATGATGTAATTGTTACTTATTATCCATTAGTTACTAATAACATTAGCGCATCGGCTACACCCGCTTGCTCAGGACAGAATATTACCATTAACGGCGATGCACCTACAGGAGGAACAGGCACTTATGCCTACCAATGGCAGAGCAGTGCCGATGGCAATACATGGGCAAATATTCCTTCGGCCGTTAATAAAGATTTAACCATAACGGCTAATGCATCTGGTTATTTCAGGCGGATAGTAAACAGCACCTCTTGTCCCTCGTTCAGCAATTCGGTACAGATTACCGTTTTACCAGCGATAACCAACAATACCATTTCTGCCAATCAAGATATATGTACCGGCACAGCTGCCGCAGCTTTAACAGGTAGTACACCAAGTGGCGGTAGTGGAACATACACCTATCAATGGCAATCAAGCTTAAATGGAACGGATTGGAGCGATGTGTTGGGGGCAAACAGTTTAAACTTTACGCCGCCAACACCAACGGCAAGCATTTATTACCGCCGATCAGTTGCCAGCGGGGTTTGCGATAATAGTTTAAGCAACCAGATTAAGATTACGGTAAACCCAAATGCAAAAGCTGAGATAACTTACAACACCAACACGGGCTGTGCTCCTTTTACACTCGATGCAACTAATATTGCCGTAACATTATATCCTGATAGAAATAGTGTTTATACCTGGTTCGCCAATAATGTACAAATCGGAGTAGGAGCAACATTCCCAGGTTATACCATTACGAACGGTAACCAAAGCGTAACCATAAAACTTGTTGTTACCAGTAGCCTGGGTTGTAATCAGGATGAAAAAAGCGAAATATTTAGTACTTTCCCTAGTGTTACACCATCGTTTACACAAAGTGCAACAGAAGGTTGTGGTCCGCTTAGTGTAACTTTCACCAACACTACTGATCCGCTTAACAGCGCAACTTATGCATGGAATTTCGGCAATGGTCAGTCTTCTACCCTCGCACAGCCTGCAGCAGTAACTTTTCAGGCTGATCCGACCGGGAAAGATAAAACCTATAATATTACGCTAACAACAACCTTACCCTGTGGCATTCCTGTTGTAACAACTGCAACGGTTATTGTACATGCCATACCTGTTGCCATATTTTCGCCTGATAAAACAACAGGATGCGCTGATCTTGTTGTAAACTTCATTAACACCAGCCCGGAAAGCGCAGGGACAACCTACACTTACAATTTTGGTGATGGCACTTCATCAGGTCCTCTTACAGATAGAAACACGATAAGCCATACCTTTAGAACACTTGTGGTTAAAGACTTTATTGTTAACATGACGGCTAAGAATAGCTGTGGCGAGACAAATGCTACCCCGGTTGTGATCAGGGTTTCGCCAAATGATATTACACCAGCATTAGTAGTAAATGGTAACGAGAAAAAAGGTTGCGCACCCTGGACGGTAAACTTTTTAAATAATACCAGCGGAGCCAGTCGCTACGTTTACACTATTACTAATGAAGATTCTGGCGAGGCACCCGTTGTTATCCCGACAAACAATACGGGCGTTTTTCCATATACTTTTCTCAAAGCAGGAAGATACACCATCAGGTTAGATGCTGAAAATGATTGTTCCAGAAATTCAGCAACTGAAACTGTAACCGTACTTGACCAACCTACAGTAAGTTTCAGTGCCGATAAAACTGTTGGTTGTACCAACCTGGTTGTTAAATTTAAAAACACCAGTATTGGTGCTATCGGTTATACATGGGATTTTGGCGATGGTTCCCCGATCTCAAATGAATTTGAACCACAGCATACCTACATCGGATCTGATATAAATTACTCCGTAACCTTAACCGCAATCAATGCATTGGATTGTTCTCAAGCCGTAACAAAAACAGATTTCATCCGTATTGTTGCGCCACCAGTAGCCACATTTACGGTTAGCCCTGGGAACGAAATATCTGTTCCGAATTATACTTTTGGCTTTAAAGATATAAGCGCAGGCTCGGTTAGCTGGGAATGGTCTTTTGGCGATGGTGCGAAATCGACTTTACAAAACCCAAACCATACTTACCCCAATGAAGGCACCTATAATGTAACCCTGAAAGTATTGAACAAAGAAGGTTGTTCTTCTACTACCTTCCAATTCGTGAAAATTATTAGTGTACCAGGCAATTTAAACATTCCCAACTCCTTTATGCCGGCAAGCGCGAAAAATGAGATTAAAATCTTTAAAGCAAAAGGTCGGGGTATAAAAGAATGGAACATGGCTATTTTCAACAAATGGGGAGAGTTACTTTGGGAAACAAGTAAATTGGATGATGGCGCACCTTTAGAAGGTTGGGATGGCACATATAAAGGCCAGGAACAGCCACAAGGTGTTTATTACTGGAAAGCAGAAGTCAAATTTACTAACGGAAGTGAGTGGAAAGGGATGACTTACGATTCATCTCCTGCCCGAAAAACCGGCGTAATATATTTAATCAGATAGATAATGGGTAGAAGGGTAATCATATTTTTGTTTTGGTTGCTGCCAATGGTTGCTTTGGCGCAAGATCACATTTACTCACAGTTTTACAATGCGCCAGTTTATTTAAATCCCGCACTTACCGGGCAATTCGAAGGCGACATGAGGTTTAACGCACTCTACCGTAACCAATGGACTGGTTTGGCCAGCGATTACTCGTACATGATGGCTTCAGGAGATATTAATCTATCCAGACTAAACAGCGGCATTGGAATTATTTTTAACCGTAGCAGTGAGGGCACAGCCTATCTGCTCAAGAACAACATTGCCTTAAGCTATTCTTATATCATTGGTGGAGATAATTTTGCTTTATCATTTGGTTTACAAGGAGGCATTACAAACCAAAAGTTAAATTGGGATAAACTGGTGTTCGGCGATCAGATCGATATCG
Source organism: Pedobacter terrae (assembly GCF_900100705.1). Taxonomy (GTDB): domain Bacteria; phylum Bacteroidota; class Bacteroidia; order Sphingobacteriales; family Sphingobacteriaceae; genus Pedobacter; species Pedobacter terrae. Next base: position 119,869 of record NZ_FNCH01000012.1, on the reverse strand, counting down.
TAGGTTATATACCAGGTAGTATTTCGGGCGCCGAAAGACCAAGTGTAGATAGCCGGTATTACTTTGATTCAAATGCTGGTGCCAACCTCGTAGTGGGAAAATTTATGATGGGATTAGCAGCACATCACCTTAACCGTCCGAATGAATCTATATCAGGTTTTCAGGCCAAGCTGCCAATGCGCATCTCAGGCAATTTAAGTTATAAATTAACTTTGGTGCCAGATGAGTATGATCGTGACGGGAATTACCTCATCCCATCCATAGTAGCTTACAAACAAGGCAACGTAAAATCATTCAGTGCGGGCATGCAGTATAAATATGCAAGTATAAATGCCGGTATATGGTATCGTAATGATGGCAATTCGAATGGAAATGATGCGATTGTTTTTTCTGTAATCTTCGATATTTTTAACCGCAAAACCAATGGTGAAAAATTCAGGTTGGGAATCAGTCACGATGCTACAACTTCTAAAATTAACTATAGCAATACAGGCGGAACATCTGAAATTGGCTTAGGTTATGAAAAATATTTTCCAAATAGTTCAACTGGTAGCCGTGCAAATGGACTAAGATGTTATGATTTTTATTAATTTGCCGTTGACAATTAAAGGCGATGAACGAAATTATAGAACAAAACCATTTTATTACACAAAGCGAAATCAATAAATTTTTATTGGCTACCTTGCTTTGCGGTATAATCGGAGCCGAACGCGAGTACAGAAGTAAATCTGCCGGATTAAAAACCATGATGATGATTGGTTTGGGCGCTACCTTATTTACCATTCTGTCCATTAATATCGGGCCCGCCAGTCAGGATCGAATCGCATCAAACATTGTAACCGGCATTGGTTTTTTAGGGGCCGGTGTAATTTTTAAGGAAGAAAATCGGGTTAAAGGTCTTACTACAGCCTGTATCATCTGGATTGTAGCAGCCATTGGCATGGCCGTAGGTTCTGGTTATTACGAACAGGCCATTGGCGTTACCATTGTGGTGATCCTGGCTTTAATTATCTTCCCCTTTCTAGAAGAAATCGGCGACCGACGTTTCACCAAACGGATCTATCGCATTGTTAAAAAACAACATACACATGGCGATTTAGAAAGCTACGAAGAAGTTTTTAGAGAAAGTAAACTTAAACCCCAACGTGGTAAGCATCAATTGGTAAACAACATCATTACCGGAAACTGGACGGCTACCGGCACACCGCAAAACCACCAGAAGTTTGTAGAGCGAATGCTAAAAGATAAGGATATTATTGAGTTTGATTTTTAGTCAAATAAATTAATCCCACATTTCTCCTGGTCGTTTTGACTTTTCACGTGAAACAGACCAAAAATAGTGCTCTGTCCTTTGAGCGAGATTTCCTCAAAAGTTAAACGCAAGATTGAGTCGAATTTTATTCTGGCATCTAAAATCATTTGTCCGATCTGGAGTGCTGTACCACTCCCAATTTTAGAGGAACTTTAAATGAAAAATTAGCATATTAAGCCTATTAATCACAGAAAATTAATTTATCCAAAATCATAAAACAATTATAGCTTTGTATAACTAACTTTCATCATGATCAAGGAACAAATCTCGGTTTTCGATATTTTCAAAATAGGTATTGGCCCATCCAGTTCACATACATTAGGTCCGTGGCGCGCTGCCCAGCAATTTACGGCTTCCCTTACACAGCACAACCTGATTAACAATGTTGAAGGTATCAAGATATTATTGTATGGTTCTCTTGCCAAAACAGGCAAAGGGCATGGAACTGATGTAGCCATTCTACTGGGCTTAACAGGTGCCGATCCGGTAACTTTTGATGTAGATGCCGTTACCCCTACTTTTGAAAGTATCCAAAGAGATAAAAAATTAAATCTTGCCGATCAATTAATTATTGATTTTGATTACGATAACGATCTGCTTTTCCTTTTTGCCGAAAGTTTACCATTCCACCCCAATGCAGTTACTTTTCAGGCATTTTTAAAAGATGGAAAAGCTTTTTCAGAAACCTATTATTCTATAGGCGGTGGTTTTGTGGTAAAAGATGGCGAAGACAATAGCAAAAAAGCCCAGGTAGACCTTCCTTTTCCTGTAGAAAAAGCAAAAGAACTATTACACTGGTGCCTGTCAACAGGTTTAAAAGTGAGCGAAATCGTAATGGAAAACGAATTGGCCTGGCGTACTGAAGCAGAGACAAAAAAAGGGATTTTACAGCATTTTGCCGTAATGCGCGATTGTATTTATCGCGGCTGTCACACTACAGGTTTTTTACCCGGAGGCCTAAATGTAGCGCGGAGAGCATTTCCATTAAATAAACGATTAATTGGCAAAAACGAATATGCAGATTATACTGGCTGGGTAGAAGCCATCAGAAAAGGCGGAAACGGTTTTAATTATATTTTAGATTGGGTAAGCTGTTTTGCCTTAGCCGTTAATGAAGAAAACGCATCGTTTGGTCGTGTGGTAACCGCCCCTACCAATGGTGCCGCAGGCGTAATTCCAGCCGTATTGCAATATTTTATTACTTTTTGCGATGGCTATAGCGAAGAGAAAATCATCCAGTTTATTGCCTGTGCTTCAGAAATAGGCAGTATTTTCAAAAAAGGAGCAACCATATCAGCCGCTATGGGTGGTTGTCAAGCCGAAATCGGCGTTTCCTCAGCCATGGCTGCAGCGGCCTTAACCGAGTGTTTAGGCGGTTCGCAAAGACAGGTTTTAATGGCAGCAGAAATTGCCATGGAACACCACCTTGGCTTAACCTGCGATCCGATTGGCGGCCTGGTACAGATTCCTTGCATCGAAAGAAATACTATGGGTGCCATTAAAGCCATTACCGCCAGCCAATTGGCACTACAAAGTAATCCTGATAAGGCAAAAGTAAGTTTAGATGCTGTGGTAAACACCATGTGGGAAACTGCACTCGACATGAATGCCAAATACAAAGAAACATCAGATGGCGGATTGGCAACCAACATCCCAATCAGTTTACCGGAATGTTAATTCAACATTGTTGCAATAAAATGACCGATGTTATCGATTTATTACAAAATTTTTGAGGGTCAAATCAACAAGTATTTTTACATTCGCTGAATTACTAATTATCCATAAAAATGATCAACTACACCAAAATCAGTGTGATTGGTTTGGCATTGTCGTTGTCTATATCAGCGACCTATGCACAAGACAATCTCGTTAATTCTTTAAAAAACAACCAAAGCGAGAACAGTGCAGCTTCTTTTAAATTTACTGAAGTCATTAACCTGGCCAATACCCCCGTTCAAAACCAGGGATCTTCAGGTACCTGCTGGAGCTATTCTACCAACTCATTTTTAGAATCAGAAATGATTAAAGCAGGCAAAAAGCCTGTAGCCTTATCTCCGCTTTTTTCGGCCCGTAATGCTTATGTAGAAAAAGGTAAAAATTACGTGCGCATGCATGGGGCGGTATCGTTAGGCGATGGTGGCGCTTTGCACGACGTAATCAATATGTACAGAAAATATGGTGCAGTGCCACAAGAGGTATACACCGGACTAAACTATGGTACTAAAATCAATAAAACGGCAGAACTTGGCGATATTGAAAAAGGTGTATTAGAAGCTGTGGTAAAAAATGCTAATGGTGAGTTAACACCAAACTGGTTAAAAGCTTATACTGTCGTAATTGATGCTTATTTAGGCGCTGTACCAGAAAACTTTACGTATAATGGCAAAAAATACACACCAAAAACTTTCGCTCAGGATGTGGTTGGTTTAAATCCAGATAACTACGTAGAACTTTCCTCATTCAACGATCACCCTTTCTATAGCAAATTTACTTTATTGGTACCAGATAACTGGTCTTTCGATCAGGTTTATAACGTAAAAGTGAATGAATTAACAGACATTATTGATAACGCCTTAAAAGGAGGTTATACAGTGGCTTGGGCAACAGATGTTAGCGAAAAAAACTTCAGCTGGAAAAATGGTGTAGCCTTTGTGCCGCAAACGCCTTTCGCGGATATGACGGCGAAACAAAAAGCAGAAATGTTTAACGGTCCGCAGCCAGAGATGGAAATTACGCAGGAAAACCGTCAGCTGGCTTTCGATAATTATCAAACAACTGATGATCATGGTATGCACATTGTTGGTTTAGCCAAAGATCAGAACGGTAAAGAATATTATATCGTTAAAAACTCCTGGGGAGCAAGCAACGATTACAAAGGATATTTATACGTAACTAAAAACTATGTAAAATATAAAACAACAGCAATTTTATTAAACAAAGCAGGTATCCCATCTGCAATTACCAAGAAATTGGCTTTGTAATTTAAACTTAAATCATTCAAGAAGCCGCAGGAGAAATTTTGCGGCTTTTTTGTTAACCACAGAGCTCACCGAGTTTTACACAGAGGAACACTGAGACACCCTGTGAAGTAGCCTACTCCACTCACTATGACGTCTATAATTAAATTAGAGTTCTATCTGTGCCCATCCTTTCTATCTGTGGTTAAAATATACAAACCTCTGTGATCTTCGTGCCTTTTCTCTTCAGTGTCTCTGTGGTAAAAAAGTAAACATTAAACTACCCCGAATAATTCAGCACCAACCACCATAAACCCGTGGTGATAAACGATAGCGATATTCCTATCCCCACCACCAGATTAGAAAGCTTAGGGTTAAGGTTATACTGATCGGCTACCACTCCAGCGGTCAACAGTGTTGGCATAGCCATTTCGAAAATGGTTATCTTGGCAATCATTCCGTTCATACCTAAAACGAGTGCCATAACCAAAACGACCAAGGGTGCTAAAATCAGTTTATACAATAAAGCAAAGCTGATGTGTTTCAACTCGCTAAACCAACCGCCAAATTTTAGTTGTAAGCCAATCGAAAACAATGCCAATGGACCAACCGTTCCCGCTAGTTTATCGAACAATGGATCTAACGAAGAAACATCAATAAAGCGTGGTATGGTTAGTGCCAGCACACAACCAATAAGCGGCGGAAAGGTCAGTACCTTTTTCAGCACTAATTTTGGACTTAACTTCTGATCTTGCGACGAGCGGATGGCCACAATAACACCAATGGTAGATAGCAGCATAAAAGTTACCTGATCGCAGATAATAGCGATGGCCAGTTCCTTTTCGCTAAAATATGCCAAAATTAGCGGGAACCCCACAAATGAAGTATTACTCAGCGAACCGGTCAGTTTTAATCCGCCAGCAGTAGCTTTGCTCATATTTTGGGTACGGCTGTACAGGGAAATAAACAGCCAACCCAACAGCCAGATACCAATTGGCGCCAGCGCTGGAAACAAAAGGTCTTTAGTCCAGGTAATATGCGGCAGGTATTTAAACGAAACTGCTGGCAATGCAATATAGATAATCCATGCATTAATGCCCTTATGTGCATCTTTAGGCAATGACTTACTCTTTCTGAAAAGAATACCAGCCAAAATGCATAAACCGATAAGAATGAAATTTGCCATCGAATAGCGCAAAGATAATCTGTAAAAGAAAAACGCCGATAAGAATAGTCTTATGGCGTTTCAAATATTTTAAGCTGAAGGTTTTGGTTTTTTCTTTTTATGCCAAACCTTTTTGTTTCCTTTTTGCGGTACTTTCTTTTCCTCTACATGCGTAATTTCCATTGCAGCTATGCTTTCTGGCAGCGGCATGCGCGGAACCGGTTTCTCGATTAATTTTTCGATGTTATCAAACTTGCGCTTATCCCTTCCGTTAACCAGGGTAATGGCTGTACCCTTAGTTGCAGCTCTTGCCGTACGCCCAATGCGGTGCACATAATCGGCAGGATCGCCAGGAACATCATAGTTGATCACCAAATCAATTCCCTCTACATCAATACCGCGAGATAATACATCCGTTCCGATTAAAATTGGTAATCTTCGGTTTTTGAAGGCTAATAAAATATCTTCTCGTTCTTTTTGCCCCAAATCTGAGTGGAAAGCTTCGGCTTTAATGCCCAAACCTTTAAAGGCTTTATATAATGCCTTTACCTTTTCTTTTGTAGAGGCAAAAATGATACTGCTTTTGTATTGGTCGCTTTTGAAAATCTCCGTTAATAAAGCCTGTTTTTGCTGATCGTGAATGTTATAAGCTTGTTGATCAATTCCCTCAGCAGGTTTAGCAATTGAAATGGTAATCTGCTTCGGTTCGTGTAAGATCTTGCCCGCCATGGTCCTTATTTTCGGCGCCATCGTAGCAGAGAACAACAGTGTTTGCCTTTTTTTCGGCAGATAGCTAATAATGCGGATAATGTCGTCGTAAAAGCCCATATCCAACATTCTATCTGCTTCGTCCAAAATCAAATGCTGTAAATGTTCCAGTTTTAATACACCTGAAGATAAATGCGCCATCAGCCTTCCAGGAGTAGCAATAATGATATCTACACCCTCGCGCATGGATCGTTTTTGCTGTTCGTAAGCAATACCATCTCCCCCACCGTAAACCGCTAACGAACTGATATTGGTAAAATAAGCCAAAGCTTCTACCTGTAAATCAATCTGTTGCGCAAGCTCCCGTGTTGGTGCTAAAATTAAGGTATTGTTGTGCCTATTGGCAGCTTTGCTAATTTTATCCATTACGGGTAAAAGGTAGCTGGCCGTTTTTCCGGTACCAGTTTGAGCGCAGGCAATCAGATCATGATTATCTAAAATTACCGGGATGGCTTGTTCTTGTATCGGAGTAGCGCTTTTATACCCCATGGCCATTAAGCCTTCGTATAAATCGGGGTTAAAATTAAAGTCGTTAAAATTCAATCTATTGTGTTTATGTCTTTTAGCAAAAGTACCTTAAAATACCGCGAATAACAAACCTACATTTAATTTCTGCTTTCTTAATTCCTGTAAAGCGTTGTCAGGTTATTACTTTTCTCTCAAAATAAACAAAAAAGCCCCAACTGCTTTAAACAATTGGGGCCTGGAAATTATAATAGACGAAACTTAGTCTACCAGAATATCTTTCTCTGGTGTATTCGTTTCAGGGTTTTTAGGGAGTGTAACCTTCAGAATTCCATCTGCGTAACTGGCAGAAATATCTTCTACTAAAACTTTTCCGTTTAAGCTAAAGGCTCTTTCAAAAGTGCCGTTGCTATATTCTCTTCGGCTATACTTTTTACCTGCATCGGCTTCTTCTTTTGGTTGGTAAGAAATGGTTAATACGTCATCTTTGGTAACTACCTTTAAGTTTTCTTTAAGCAAAGCCGGCGCAAAAAGCTCAATAACAAAGTTACTTTCTGTTTCTTCTATATTAACCGGTACCTTTCTAAAGCCCTGGTTAAACATAGCGTGTTTATGTTGACCAAATGGACCACCAAAGTGTCTGTTAAATTTTCCCGCTCCTGTGCCGAAATGGCCATGCATCTTGCCCGAATGGCATCTATGTTCGTTGTACATTTTATTTAATTTTAATTGTATTTATTCTGTTAATTCATCGGCCTAAGCCAATATTAATTGTAAACCGCCTGTTCCGTTTTAGGAATATCTAAAAGCTGTGTAATGATATTTGCATAAGGATAGGCCGGTGAGAAGACGGCATAATCAAATTTTAAACCCCTTAATTGAACCAAAATATCATCGATAAATTTCATGGGTTCCAGCAATGCACTGATCAATCCCGATTTAGGTTTTTCTTCATCTTCAACAGCCTTTTCTCCTTGAAAAATATTCAACTCCTGATTATAGGCTTTAAAATCTGCGCCGATTTGTTCTATCGGAGCCTTAAATTCATCCGAGCTAAAGAAAGTAACCTGTTCTCCCCGGGTAATCATTTCATTTGCCATACTCAAAATCGGACTAACATCGGCTCGAGATGGATCGCTTAAAAAAAGTACTTTTGACATCAGGCTATCTATTTACTTTGTTTGTACTGTCTGTTGGGATAATGGTATCAGTCTTCTGCGTACGATGATGACTGAAGCCATGGTCTTTATATTGCGCGTGATCACAATCATCATGATAATGCCTGTTTTTAAAATCTAACCGATCAGGGTATCCGTACTGAACGGCCAGTACATTTAAGCTGTAAAAAGTTCCTGCAGCAACGGCTAATGCCAGCAATATTCTAAATGTTCTCATGGCGGTTAATCATTTACGTTAATGTGGTTAACTATTCCGTTACCTTGTACATTTGGCCTGTACCATTGGTTATCGATCGGCACGATTGGGCTGTAATGGTTTTCGAAACCGTTAAAGCGGCTGTGAAAATAATGGCGACGCCTACCGGTAAAGATCCTGAACATTAAACCGATCAGCATGATCGCCAATATAAATTTAAACACAAATGGTACGAAGAAAGCAGCTGCACCAAGTAGCATCCCGAATCCTATAGTTTTTAATATTTTTTTCATTTGTTATAATTTTGAAGCATTGTAATTAATTCACCTTAAACAAGTTGAACTAGCAATGCTGTTGTTTTTGTTATTTATATAGGAAGACGGAGCAAGATTATTTTTACTTTAAAATATTTTGATTTTTTTTATTTACTAAGAAATTCATGCTCTGATCTCATCCTGCGCGGAGTCGAAGGATATTTTATACATCATTTCGGTCGGTGAGACACCAACAAATAGAATAAGTAGAAAAGTCGTTATTAGTATGACAGTTTAAAAAATCGCCGTCATTTCGACTGAAGCGCAGCGAAATGCCTGTACGGGCAGGCCTGTCCGCACAGGCGGGCACTCCGCGTTGCTACTGTTGACGATTCGCGGAGAGGCTTTCAAGATGTTCAGAATGACAGCATTGTATAAAACAAAAAACCCCGAATCTATCGGCTTTCAAACTATTCTTTATTGCGGTGGTGGCCCCATCCGCCACATCTCCGCTTGTATTCCTCTTTAAATTTTGCCCGCTCCTCTTCGTTCATGGAATCCCATTTAGCACGCATTTTCTGTGCACGTTCACGGAAACCACCGCCATGCCCCCCTTTATTAAAATTTCCGAACAGTATCCTGCAAAGCACAAGCAAACCAAGGGCCTGCCAATAATTAAGCCTCCCTGCATGGGCAACTTCAGGCAGAATCCAGTTCCATAAAGACATAACTACGTAGCCCAGAGCCGCTGCAATAAGCACCGCTACCGGGAAAAAGAACATGAATTTCTTACCGCGATTAAAATTTCTATTCATCATGTCTGTAAATTTAATAGTTAATAAATTCCTGATATAAATTTTGTAAACGGTTACGCAGGTGTTTTACCGCATAACCTTTTCTTGATATTAATGTTTTAATATTTTCCCCGCTCTCATCGGCCAGTTCCTGAAAAGTACGTTCTTCCAATTCGTTCTGAACAAATACATAACGTTGATTTTCAGGCAGTTCTTCCAGCGCCAAAAACAATTGATCCCAGAATAGTTTCTTTAAACTCTCCTCTTCCGGCGAGTAGGCTTCAGCAAGTAAAATTTCCTTAAAATTGATTTCGCCGTCTTCGCCTTCAAAAGTGAAGTCTTCTAACGATTCTTCCTTTTGCTTGCGGTATTTATCGGTAATCTTATTTCTGGCTACCCGATATAACCAGCCGCTAATCTGCTCGATAGCGCCCGCTTCTGGTTGATTGCTGAGTTGAAACCAAACATCCTGCAAAATATCTTCCGCGTCCTCATCCGTATTCACCCGGCCGCGGATGAAACTGAATAAGCGTTTACCATAATTGGCAACCGTTGAAATGATATTTTGAGGTTCGTTTGTTGGCACTAAATTTTGCTTAATAATCCAGTAAACGGATGAAACTCAATATTACTTTAAATTTTCTTTATTTTTTTCGGCAAACTTCCGAAGTTTGATGTTGGAAATAAACAAGGCTAAATCGAAAGTCTAAAAAGACTTTGAGCAAAGAAGGTATAGTTTTTATTATCTTTTTTAGAAAAGGAACGGACGAGGTTCTTGGCAGACGGCAGCCCCGCTTTTGGTTTAATCTTTTTGTTCCCTTTCACAAGGCCCTGGCTGCAACAAAAAGGATTTCACCGCAATCGGGTTTAGGTACAAAGTGGGTGCACCCTGCAACCCCTAAAATGAAATGCTGTTTGGGCCATCTAGCCCCGGGGGAAGCGTTACCCTGAAAGGTGGAGGAATCCCGATTCTTCGGGAAAGCGTATAAGCGTAACACAGGAGCCATGTTCTTTTCTTACACAGCCATTGCGCTCCAAAAAAAATCAGGGTCAATTGGCCTGCGCTAATTAACGAAGTCTCCCTATCACACCAACCCTTTAGACTTCGTAAGTCTTTGGCTGCTACTTTAACGCACCAGTTGGATTATTGCCCTTATCCACCACCGTTTTAATGTTCCCGTCCAAATCAGAAACATATATTTTGCTATGTGTAAATGGTTTTTCAGTTCCACTGTAAAAAATCCGGTCATCTGCGGTAAGAAAAACATAAGGAACATTCATCCCTTTAGGTGAAATCCGCCGGACTTTTTTATTGGCCAGATCTAAAATATAAACTGCTTCGCTTGGCCCTGTTAATCCGTCTAAAACATCGGCATTACCCGCATTAAAAATTAGTTTCGTACCGTCTTTTGTATAAAAAAAACGGTTACTGCTTGCTATGGAAAATTCTTTCCCGATCAAATCAGATATCAGTTTAGTATCTATTAACTTTCCGGTAAGATCAAAGGTATAAAGCCTGGCTAGATCGTGCCCGACGATTTCCTTTTCATTTTTCCAGGTTGGGGCATAAATATTTATGTTAGATGCGCTATCAAGCATCGCATACCCCGAATTATCGGTTTTAATCACACCTATTTTCCACAGGTGTTTGCTGTTAAAAATATTAAATGCAATTGCGCTTCCATCAGCAGACCACATGGCCTGATAATAATTATTACTATTTACCTGTAATTTACCCTGACTTTTGTTTTCCATATCGGCAACCCATATTGATCGGTTCCCGGCAGAATCGCTAAGCGTATAAGCCAATTTATTACCGTCAGGAGATATAGCTGGATTGACTGCGCCACCAAACGAAATCTGCTTCATGGTATCGATACTCGTAGCTACAATTTTATCTCCATCCTGATAGGCTAGCGCGAAATTTTTATTACTCAAAGAAACCGTATCTAAAACAGCTTTAGCATTTTCTCCTTCAGATTTATTGTTGCTGCAGGAAGCAATTAATGCTACAGAGGAAATTAAAATAGAAAGTATGGTGGTGCTGATTTTCGTCATGTACAATTTTACAAATAGTTTTTGTGTATTATTCAGGGATACCTTGGAGAAGCTATATTTTACTTAATACAAACTTTATGTTAGTCGATTTGCCGTAGTTCGTGTCCTCACGCGCAACAATCAATCAATACCTATACTTAATTTAATTTCATCCGCCGTGGTTCTTGTCCGCACGAAACACCCCACACTAATTCTTTTTCCTGTCCGCGTAGCCAAACACCTTTTGAAGTAGCGTTGTGCTTCTGGAACTCAAGTTACCCCTAATTTTGAGTTCTTCCTTTGCAACTTCAACAAATAAACCATCAATGGCTTTTTGAGTAACATATTCCGTTAAGTTGGTATTTACTGGCCTCACTAAAGGCAAACGGTTGTATTGTGTAGTTAAATCGCTGTAATATTTAGTGGCATTAACCTTATTTAAGCTTGTGGTTACAATCGGGCTAAACTTCTGCATCAGTTGTGCTGTGGTTACCCTTTTAAAATATGCTGTAGCCGCATCTTTGCTTCCTAAAAGAATATTGGTCGCATCAGTTAAGGTCATCTGTTTAATGGCCGATATAAAAATAGGCTTTGCTTCGGTAGCTGCATCCTCAGCGGCACGGTTTAAGCTTACGATCACATTATCGCAAAGCTTGTTCAAACCTATGCTCCGTAATGTTTTTTCAACCTTTTGTGCTTCAGGGGGCATCAGAATTTTAACCGCTAAATTGCCCAAAAAGCCATCTTTAACCGAAAGCCTGTCTGCACCCGCAGAAACACCGATCTGTAGCGCTTCTTTAATTCCCTGTCCTATTTCAAAAGTGGACGGCGTTCCTGTAGCGGCTGTTGTAGAACCCTGCTTCCCGGTTACCTTTTTAAATATATCACTCAGTTTAATCTGGGCGCTAACATTTAGGCTTGAAAATACCATCATGGTTAGTGATACCGATAAAATATTAATCTTTTTCATCTTGTGTGTTTTATCATGCTTAGCAAAACAACGGCCATATTTATATTCAAAGATAAGTCTTTGTACAGGACAGCAACATAAACGGCTCAAAAAGATCTTCATCAACGCAAATATCTTGAATCTTTCTTCTAAAAAATTAGTTTATGTCACATCAGTGAGAAATATTTTTTATACTTGAAAGATAATTCGAAATAGCGACCATTTTTTGAGGTTTATAAAAAACACAGCTGGAAATACCCAGCAAGACGATGCGAAATTGATTGCCAGTTACAAAAATACCGGCGATTTGGACGCTTTGGGTACGCTTTACAATAAATATATGCATTTGGTGTTCGGGGTTTGCTTAAACTACTTTAAAGATGAAGAGCAAAGCAAGGATGCCGTAATGCAGATTTTTGAAGAACTGGTAACGAAGCTAAAAATACACGAGGTACAGAATTTTAAGAGTTGGCTTCATGTTTTAACGCGGAACCATTGTTTAATGGCATTACGAAAATCGGCAAAGCAAAATAATGTCTCCATAGACGATACTTTTGTGGAAAACAGCGAGTTTGTGCATCTGGATATAGACAACACAAAAGAAACGCAGCTTACCATTATGGAAAAGTGTATGGAAACTTTGCCTGAAGAACAGCGAAAAAGCGTAGATTTATTTTATTTACAAGAAAAATGCTATAAAGAAGTGGCTGATATTACGGGCTACGATATGCTTAAAGTGAAGAGTTACATCCAAAATGGTAAGCGGAATTTAAAGATTTGTATAGAGAAAAACAGTAGTGAATAACGATTGGTTAGATATTGATGTACTGGAAGATTACCTGGATGGTAAGCTTGATGCTAAAGCTATGCATTTTGTAGAAAAACAAGCTTTGGAAGATTCTTTCGTTGCCGAAGCTTTGGAAGGGCTAAAGCAATCGCCAAAACGCAAGCAAACGCTTTCTATTTTACAAAAACAACTGTATGATCGTATATCAGAAAAGCCTGTAAAACGTAAACTATGGGGCATCACCACCCAAAGATTAAGTATCGCAGCAACCGCAACTGTGGCTTTTATTGCAGTAAGTATTTTATTCTTTATGCGCGAAACCAACCGAAGGAATGCAGAAATTGCCGCGCATAAAAAGGAAGGGGTATTGGTTCACTTAGACAGTGCTACAAGTATTGCTGCTAATCAAACAAAAGCTAAAGAAGAAATCGTTACGCAAAACACGAAAAAATCCACCTTGATTGATACGACAATAACAGCGGCAAAAACAGGAGATCTGGCAAAAAATACTAAAAGAAACACTATGATAGCACCTGCAGAACAGCAGGTTGCCGAAGTAAAAGCAGCAAAAATTGCATCAGATAATAGTCGCGCAAAAGCAATGAGCCGTGTAGGACTTATCGATTATAAATCAAGTCAAGCAACGTTAAGTGAGACTGTGGTGACAGCAGAACCTGCAGTAGGCTCAGGTAAAATTGCATTTAGCGGCAATGTGGTAGATCAAAGTAATGGCCAGCCGGTTCAGGGAGCCGTGGTAAAGTTAGCTGGCTCTAAAAATGTAACTGCAACCGATGCCAAGGGTTATTTCTATTTACCTGCTGATAGTAATGCAAAAGATAAAGACTTATTAATTAATGCTATTGGTTTTAAAGAATTACCCGTAGCTGGTTTGCAAGATCCAAATGTGATTAAAAATGCACTGAGTGGAAATAAATCATTAAACGAAATTGCTTTAATTACAGGTTCAAACGGGCAAAAAAAGGAAAATATTGCTGCACCAAAAATTACACTGCGTGCAGAGCAAAACCTGGATGGAAAATCGGCCAATGAGATTACTAAGCCTGTTCCGGTTTCTACCATTAACTATAGCCAGTACTTAGCGCATAACAATAAACTTTACAACCCTAAAGGACCGGAGCAATTTGTGATTTTAAGTTTTAAAGTTAAAAGCAACGGGCGGCCTGCCAACATCGCCGTTATAAAATCGCTGAACAAAAAAGCCGATGCAGAAGCAAAGCGGTTAATTCAGGAAGGTCCGGATTGGGTATTACCTAAAAACGGAACGGATTCGGTAGAAATTAGCGTTAAATTCTAAGTTTTTGTTAACGACTGTTAACCAACTTTGTGTTCTAAATCGTTTGAAGTAGCATCACATAGAACTTAGCGTTACGATTTCATATTTTAATAGAAAGTGTTATCATTTTAGACTATCGCTTTAACTACTCAGATCATAAAAGATTCATTACCAGAGCATTAAAAATCATTTAATAAATATAAGGTGTAGTTAAAATATTCTTTTTTGCACTACCATTGACAGAATCCACTAGTTCGGTCGTCATTCTCGCGAATGCGGGAATCTTAATGCACGTTTAAGATTCCCAATCAAGTTGGGAATGACGATTTCTTGATGGATATTACATAATTAAATTTTATCTGTCAATCATATTGCTTTAAATCATAAATTATCCCTCAGGATGACATTCACAAAGTAAGCTATCATTTCTAACGCAGTAGAGAACCCGAAGGCGCTGGGAAGCAAAATCTTTTAATATATTTTAAGGGTTTATTGCAATTCCAGTTCAAAGATTTCTCCATTGCGCTGCGCTTCAGTCGAAATGACGGAGATTTTAAATCTGTCATTGATAGACAACTTTCTCTGTTTGATCTGTGCAAACTCAATGTTCTCTCTGGTAAACAAAACGTCGCTTCGCGAAAACTTAGCGTTCTTTGGGATTAAAAGCAAAAAAGACCAAAGCTAATGCCCTGGTCTTCTGAATATATTAAAGGATTTTGTTTTTATTTTAAGTAATAAATCACAGCATAAATAATGGCTGCCAATGTAGCGGAAACCGGAATGGTTAAAATCCATGCCCAGATTAAGTTGATGGTTACCCCCCAACGTACAGCAGAAATACTTTTTACCACACCCACACCCACAATAGAACCTGTAATGGTATGTGTAGTAGAAACCGGGATCCCGAAATGCTCCGTAATACCCAATGTTACGGCACCAGCACCCTCGGCGGCAACACCCTCAAGCGCGGTTACCTTTGTGATTTTAGATCCCATTGTTTTAACAATTTTCCAACCACCACTCATGGTACCTAATGATATTGCCGAGTAACAGGCTATTGGTACCCAGGCAGGCATCGCTTCGAAATTAGGAATTACTTTTGAAGCGATTAAAGCTGTAGCGATAATCCCCATTACTTTTTGGGCATCGTTACCACCATGGAAAAAACTTAATGCCGCAGAAGATAACAATTGCAGACGTTTAAACCACTTCTCAGCAGTAGCAGGCTTGGCATAACGACAGATATTGATAATGATCAGTGTTAATATAACTGATATCACCATACCGATTATTGGTGCCAATACAATGAAAGATACAATTTTAATTACATAGCCCATGTTTACAGCATCAAGCGGACTAGCGCCTGTAAGTAAAGCATGTGTCATACCTGCACCGGCAAAACCACCGATTAAAGTATGTGACGAACTTGAAGGAATACCGTACCACCAGGTTAAAAGGTTCCAGATAATTGCAGCAACCAAACCTGCCAGAATAACTTCTAAAGTGATATAGTTTTCGATTACCGTTTTAGCAACAGTATTGGCCACCTTGTGATCGGTAAAATAAAAGTAGGCAGCGAAATTGAATAATGCAGCCCACAAAACCGCCTGAAAAGGCGTAAGAACTTTTGTAGAAACAACTGTTGCAATCGAGTTAGCGGCATCATGAAAGCCGTTAATGTAATCGAAAGCAATAGCCAGAATTACAACAACAACCAATAAGGTAGTTACCATGTTTGTTTTTTATTAAGCGTTTTTAACCAAGATAGTTTCAAGCACATTCGCCACATCCTCACACTTATCTGTCGCTTTTTCTATCGTTTGTAAAACCTCTTTTTGTTTAATTAATTCAATCGCATTGGTTTCGTATTCAAATAAACGTGCTACCGCTAAGGTGAATACATAATCGGCCTGGTTTTCACCACTGTTAATACGGATACAAGCATCAGCAATTACACGGATATTTTTGAAACTGCGTAATTCTTTAATTGCTTTATCAATATCAGTACACATTTCTACCAAAAGCTCAGCAATTTTAACAATAGGCTCGTTAATGGTATTCATGTTATACATCTGCATACGGTTTGCAGTACCATAAATATAATCGGCAACATCATCAACGGCAGTTGCCAATTGGTGAATGTCTTCTCTATCAAATGGAGTGATAAAGTTCCTGCTCAGCTCAAGAAATATCGAATGGGTAATATCATCACCTACATGCTCTAAGCGCTCAATTTCCTTAAAAATTGTTTTTCTGCTTTCCGCATCACCCGTACTAACCATTTCTAAAAGGGTTTCAGCAATTTTTAATGCATTGCTACCAGCTTGTTCGAAAAGCGGATGAAACTTTTTGTCCTGAGGTGTAAAGAACTTAAAAATATTGTTCATGTTAATTTTTAATATGTTGCAAAGCTACAAGCCCAATGTTAAGTTAATGTTAATTCCTTAATTATATTAACTAATTATCATCTAATTTAGTTAGGCAAGCGTTATTTCTACACTTTCAGGTAGCTGACAATGAAATAAATAGTTTTTTTTTGGACCAGTGTGGAACAAGTTCTTCAGTTACAGCAGCCCCGTTAAATGCTTATCCTGATGAAACCTGTGCATGCAAATCATAAAGTTAAGATAACTACTTAATCAGGATATTCGCAAATATCGGGTTTATCAACAGAGGTAAATTGCTTTTCAGAACGAAATCAGAACCTGTATTTTCCGTGCGATCTGTGTTTCCGTGGCAAAAATTGAGAATGATTCTCAAGGCACTAAAGCTACCCGCCTTTTTGCAAGGTAAAAGCGAAAGTTGTTCCAATGCCTGGCGTGCTACGAACCGAAATAGTTTGCTGGTGTGCTTCTAAAATGTGTTTTACAATAGCTAAACCTAAGCCCGTGCCGCCAACTTCTCTTGCCCGGTGGGTATCAATGCGGTAAAAACGCTCGAACAGACGTGCGAGATGTTTTTCTTCTATACCAATACCATTATCAGTTACTTCGATCAAAACCTGGTCGTGCAGCTCGAAAATCTTAATGGCGGTTTCGCCTCCATCAATACCGTACTTAATGCTGTTTACCATTAAGTTAATTAGCACCTGTCTGATCTTTTCGCGATCGGCAGAAACGAGGGTCATGGCAGTGTACTTCTCTTTAAAAAAGAGTTTAATGTTTTTTGCTTTTGCACGGTCTTCGAGGTTTTCCATCACCTCTTTTGCCAATTGTACAAAATCGAATTTTTGGTAATTTATGGGCGATTCTCCTGTTTCTAACTTTGAAATAACGTCTAAATCATTAATCAAATAACTCAAACGCTCTACGTTGTTTTCTGCTTTTTTTAGAAATAAAACGGCTTGATCGGGGTCATCTACCAGGCAATCCTGTAAGGTTTCGATATAACCCTGAATGGCAAAAAGCGGGGTTTTAAATTCATGCGAAACATTTGAAAGAAACTCTCTCCTAAACTGTTCCTGTTTTTTTAATAAATCAATTTCTTTTTTCTTTGCACCTGCCCATTCCTTTACTTCCTGTTCTACATCATTAATCGGATCAGAACTTACATACTCACCAAGCGCATCTTTTAAATCTTTGCCCAATTTAAGGTTATGGATCAGCTTGTAGATGAGTTTAATTTTAGTGTAAATATATTTCTCCAGCAGATAATAAAAAACCAAAAAGCTGCACAGAAACGATACACCAAAAGAAATGGCCATGTAATACAGACTATGCTGAAAATAAAAATTAACCATCCCGATGGAAAGACCAACGGCGAGAGCAGTAAATAAAACCAGCACACTTAATTTCATGCTGCAATTTAAAGCTTTTTATGTTAAATGTGTGTTAAGAGACAAAGGCTATTCATTCATTTTACTGAAGACTAAAAAACAAAAAAGCTTTCCCTTTTGAGGAAAGCTTTATAAAATAGGAGTAACTACTACTTATTTCTTTGTTGTATCGGTTTCGGCCGGAGTTGATGTGGCCGGTTTAGTGCTGTTTAAATTGCCACCGATTGGAGATGGTGATGGCGTTTTGTTTAAACGCTCCTGAATAGCTGAGTTTCCAACTGCAGCACTACCACCGCTTGTTTTAGCAATTGTAGTAACGGCAAGGGTTAACACCACTATCAGCGTTAACAATACCCACGATCCTTTTTCTAAAACATCGCCAGTACGTTGTACACCAAACATGTTACTGGTGCCACCGCCTGTCGCTAAACCGCCACCTTTAGGGTTTTGTATTAAAACAAACAAGCCTAAGGCTACACACGCAATAATTAATAAAATGATTAAAAAGGTTACCATGTAATATTATATTTTAAAATTTCTTTTCTATAGATTGGATAAGGTCGGCAAAGTAACGGCTTTTTTCCGGATATTTCAAACTTAATTTTTTATAAGTATCTATGGCTTTGTGATAAAGCATTTGCTCGATATAAATTTTAGCTAAAGTTTCCGAAACCAGGTCGTAATTGTCTTCTGCACTTTTCTTGGCCTTATTTTCATTATCGATCTGTTCTGGCTTAGGCGGCTTAATTGTTGGATCTTCTTTTAAAAATTTCTCGATAATTTCAGCGCCCTTTGCATCTTTAATTTCGGCAGCGGGATATTCTGCTAAATGATCGGCTACCTCGAAAGGAGTTTGGATGTGAAAAATATGCTCAACATACTGTTGCTGAAACTCAGCGCTTTCTTGCTGTGGCTTATTTTGTGGCTGTGGTTTATTATTATTAGCATTAGGGTGCGCATAAGGCTGAAAAATCTGCTCATGCTCCTTGCGGGTTTTAGCCAACCACCATAAAAAAGTATATGGAAGCTTATCATCGTTATATTGCGAAACAAAATTTCTTTCTGGTTCGTCTGGCACAACAGTTTCGATTTCTGGTGCAGTGCTAACCACGTCGGTACTTAATTTCTGCTCAAAGGCAAAGAAATCAGTAGCGGCTACACTTTCGATAAAAGAATCGTCATCTGCAGGCAAGTCCATGAAATGGTTATTGCTGTCGGGCAGGTGGTTTGTTGTTTCTACATCTAACACCTGATCCATAACAGCTGGACTATCATCAGTAAATTCACTTGTTTGCGCTAAAACTTCTGGCTCATCCTGTATATTTTCTGCAACAACTATATTAACATCAGCCCCCTCTTCCTGCTTTGCCTCCACTGGAACCATATTCAGTACATGGAACAATACATGCCCCTGACCATATAATGCAGCTTTTGGTATAAATGAAGCATTGGCTTTGGCCAAAAGTAAATGGATGGGCTGCGCATATGGAAATTGCTTAACCATTTCCTGCAACATGGATGCATGCTCTGGCCTAACCTTTCCAGGTTGCGCAAGTAAATCTGCCAGTAGCTTTTTGTTATCCATTATCGAGGTTTGCCGCTAAGTTAAAAAAATGTAAACGGGTTTTGAAAATTTTGTCTTTTTAGCGTGCTGTTTTATTTACCACTGTGCAAAGGCACGGTTAAAAATATCTTCCGATAACTGTTTGTTGATATTCTCGATAGCACCAGGCAACAACGTTTGAATTGGTGCACCGTTAATCGGAAAATCAAAAAATTTGGTAAAGCTCTCTTCAAAACTTTCTTTTTCGTGCTCTTTTATATTATTCTTATATTTTACTGAAACTGTAATGGTTAATCTGTTTGCACCCGCGGTTGGTGTAGCACTATTCTGAAGCGCAACCGGTTTAATATCATAACCTGTTATTCTACCCTCAAACGATGCATCTCCCTCGCCTGTTGGAGAAATAATCAATTTAGTTTGGTTACGGATACGGCTTTTTAACGATTCAGTAATCTGGTTACTTAATGTTGGCACCACTAGTGGTGCATTATTTTCGAATACCCGAACAACCACCGTTTTTAACCCTGTTGTTGATGCTCCACTGAATTTATAAGAGCAAGCACTAAAAACAGATGCGAGCAGAATTAAGGCAAATATTTTAATTTTCATCATTATAGAAAATGTTGTCTGATTTTTGAGAAACGTACTTTACAGGGAATTTAATATAAGCAATTAAATTTATAGGTTTAATTCCTTAATCTTCCTATACAGGGTCCGTTCTGAAATACCCAATTCCTGTGCAGCAAACTTGCGTTTACCCTTATGTTTTTTTAATGCTTTTTTAATCAGGTCTGATTCTTTATCCACCAGCGATAATGATTCTTCTACTTCTTCCGCGTCATGCGCAAAATAATCAGCATTATTATTGTTGTTAACGTTATTATTGCCTGGTGCAGGGTGCTGAATGGTAAAGGCGTGCTCCTGTCCTGCGGGCAACTCTACATCACGGTATAGCTGATTGATATATTGCGGGTTATCTGCCAATACCGTAGCAGTATTTCCACCGTGCTGAATAATTTCAGCCACCAGTTTTTTAAGCTCAACCATGTCCTTTTTCATATCAAAAAGCACCTTATACAAAATATCTCTTTCTGTAAAATCTTCTTTAGATTGAGCGTTGATCGCCATTGGCAGGTTACTCCCGGCTTCGTTCGGGATATAATTTAAAATGGCCTGACCGCTCACATTCCGGTCTTTTTCTAATACGCAGATCTGCTCAGCTATGTTTTTTAACTGACGAACATTACCCGGCCAGCTGTAATTGGTTAAGACCTGAATGGCATCAGGCTCCAGGTGTAATGCCGGACTACGGTATTTGTCGCTAAAATCAGCTGCAAATTTTCTGAATAGTAAATAAATATCTTCTTTACGCTCTTTCAAAGCGGGTATGCGCAATGGAACAGTATTTAACCTGTAATATAAATCTTCGCGGAATTTTCCATTTTTAACACGGTTATATACATCAACGTTAGTGGCTGCAATAATACGAACATCTGTTTTTTGTACTTTAGAGGAACCCACACGTAAATATTCGCCACTTTCTAAAATACGTAGTAAACGAGCCTGTGTGCCTAAAGGCAACTCGGCAACCTCATCTAAAAAGATGGTACCGCCATTTGCTACCTCAAAATATCCTTTACGGGCCTCATGCGCACCGGTAAATGATCCTTTTTCGTGACCAAAAAGCTCAGAATCTATGGTCCCTTCGGGGATGGCACCACAGTTTACCGCGATAAAAGCACCGTGTTTACGGGTGCTCATTTGATGGATAATCTGCGAGAACACCTCTTTACCACTACCACTTTCGCCTGTAATTAATACCGACATATCGGTTGGTGCTACCTGGCTGGCAATATCTATGGCACGGTTAAGTAAAGGCGAATTGCCAATAATACCGAAACGTTGTTTAATATTTTGTGTATCCATTCTTTAGATTTGAGTATTGAGATTTGAGATATGAGACCTTATGCCCCTTACCTTCTACCCTCCACCTTTTAAACTATTTTACCAATTAACGTAGCGGATGTACATTTCTCGATATACACATTTGCATACTGCCCTGGTTTTACACCTTCAATGGCAGGGAAAATGGCCATTGCGCCGCTGTCGCCTCTTCCGCAATAATCGAGGTCAGATTTTTTAGAAGTGCCTTCAATCAAGACCCGAACAGTTTTACCTACCCATTCTTGCAAGCGCATTAATGAATGTGCCTGTTGTTTGGCTAAAATTTCAGCAAGACGGCGTTTTTTCACTTCTTCAGGAATATCATCTTCCAATTTACGGGCGGCTAAAGTCCCCGGTCTTTCAGAGTAAGTGAAGTTATATGCAAAATCATACTGCACATAATCCATCATACTCAGGGTTTCCTCATGCTCTTCTTCCGTTTCTGTACAGAAACCAGCAATGATATCAGTAGAAATTGCACAACCCGGAATAATGTTCCGGATGGCATCAATACGATTGATATACCATTCGCGGGTATAAGTCCTGTTCATTAGCTCCAAAATACGCGTATTACCAGATTGAACAGGCAAGTGAATATAATTACAGATATTATCGTATTTAGCAATGGTATGTAAAACCTCGTCGGTAATATCTTTTGGATGTGAAGTAGAGAAACGCACTCTTAAATCTGGACTTACCAATGCTGTTTGCTCCAAAAGTTGCGCAAAGTTTACCGTTTCTGTACCATCTTCCGATGTCCAGGTGTACGAATCTACGTTTTGACCTAAAAGTGTAACTTCCCGGTATCCGGCTTCAAACAAGGCCTTTGCTTCTTCTATAATGGAATGTGCATCGCGACTACGCTCTCGGCCACGGGTAAAAGGCACCACACAGAAAGAGCACATGTTATTACACCCACGTGTAATGGAAATAAAAGCAGTTATTCCATTGCTGTTTAAACGAACCGGACTAATATCTGCATAAGTTTCTTCGCGCGATAATAAAACATTAACCGCTTTATGTCCGCTCTCTACCTGCTCAATTAAGTTAGGCAGATCGCGGTAAGCATCTGGCCCCACCACTACATCAACTAAACGTTCTTCTTCCAAAAATTTAGATTTTAAACGTTCTGCCATACAGCCTAAAACCCCAACAATTAATTTTGGATTACGGCGTTTTTCAACACCGAATTGTGATAGACGGTTTCTTACCCTGGTTTCCGCATTTTCGCGGATGGAGCAGGTATTGATGAAGATCACATCAGCCTGGTGATAATCCCCTGTCGTTTCAAATCCAGTTTCAGATAAAATAGAAGCCACAATTTCACTATCAGCAAAATTCATGGCACAGCCGTAGCTTTCGATATATAATTTACGGGCATCTGCTTTAACCGGTGTATCTAAAATTAAAGCTTCACCTTGCCTGGCTTCATCGTGCTTCTTATCCTGTACTTGTAAATCAATCATTATTTAATAACATTTTTGGGGATTGCAAAAATACACAAATAAAATTAAAAGTGACAAATTGACATAGTTTGTTTAAATGTTTACAGTATGATTATGATAAAACAGTAAGCAGGCTCTATTAATCTACATTTTACTTACTGATAACGTTTTTTGGAAATGTAAGGTTCTGTGCCTGTGGAGGACCGCAGCCCCGCCCCCGGTTCTACCTCAATTGAAGAAGTTGTGGCATCCCGCTAGGTTCGGTTTAGATTACAGCTGTTCCTGCTACTATGAGGGGACTTACTACCACCGTCTTAACCCATTTAGCCCTTGGCGAAGCGGTACCCTGCAGGCCAGGAGGTACGACGGCCGAAGCGTACAAGCGGAGCAAAGGAACAAACGGTGTTAATAGCGCTGAGCTTGCGCTTCTAAAAAATTAATCATAAAAAACGTAGCTATATCTCCTCTTCGGTCTGAGCTTTTAGCTTAACACGAAAAAACCTTTCTTGCTCCCATCTGTTACGTAGGGATAAGCCATAATAAATGACAGCGCAGAAAAACAAAATTTGGGTCTGGATAGGAAGCATACTCGGTATATTAATTTTAATTTTAGCATTTGGTGCTATGTTTTTAAGCGCCCGATGGAAACCCATATTGACCGAAAAAATCAAAGCTGGTGTTTATAATGGCTCGCATCATTTATATCGGATAGATTTTAAAAGCATTAACTTAAATGTGATTACAGGCAGCATGGCACTGCGCGATGTTACCCTTACTCCGGATACGGCTGTTTTTGATAGCTTGAAGAAAAAACAACTGGCGCCTGCCCATATTTTCGAGCTTAAGTTAAAGAAACTGCAGATTAGCCGTGTTGGCATACTAACCGCCTACTTTAAAAAGCGGATAGAGGTAAATGAAATCCTCTTACAAAAGCCATCTATCAACATGTATTTTAACAAAGTAACCAAGAAAACCGATAGCATAAAAGATGAAAAATCGCTTTACGAACAGCTTTCCAAAAACTTTGAATCGGTACATATAAAGAGCATTAAAATTGTAGATGCAGATTTTGATTACATCAATAAAACCACTTCGAAAAAAACCAAAAACTCGATCAAACACCTTGATATTAATGTTAATGATTTTTTATTGGATTCGCTTTCAGGCAATGATACCACCCGGTTTTATTATACAAAAGACGTAACATTTCAAATTGCAGGTTATAAATCGGTAACAAAAGACAAGATGTACAACATGAAAGTGGATACGGTTAAAGGTTCCACCTCATCAAAAAAGATAACGGTTAAGGGCTTTCAACTTATACCTTTATACAACGAACTTACTTTTGCAAGGAAATACAAGATTCAGAAAGACCGGTATAATCTAAGCTTTGATCAGGTAGAGTTCAATGGGGTAGATTTTATTGGCTTAAATACCGACCAAAAACTATATGCCAAATCGTTAAAAATCGGGCCAGCCAATGTGGAAGTATTTATGAGCCGCGAATCGCCACCTCCGCCAGGTTTTGATAAAGGCCAGAACTATCCGCACATGGCACTGAAAAGATTAAACATACCTGTTTTGATTGATACAGTAAAGCTGAAAAACATTGATGTTAAATACGCTGAGTTTAACCCCGCGAGTAAAAAAACCGGATCAGTTAATTTTAAAGCGCTCAATGGAAATATTTTTAATGTAACCAATGATAGCCTGCAATTGATCAAAAAGAACCATGCACTGGCAGATTTAAATACACTTTTAATGGGCACCGGAAAGCTGAATGTAAATATCGATTTTAACCTGACCGATAATAATGGTGCTTTTACTTACAGCGGAAGTTTGGGCAAGTTTGATATGAAAAATTTAAATCCATTATCAAAAGCGCTCGGCCTGGTAGAAATAGAAAGCGGAAACATACAGCATATTGATTTTAAGGCCAACGGAAATTTAAGATCTGCAGCAGGCAAGATAAATATGCTGTACACCAACCTGAAAGTAAAACTCTTATCAGATAATATTGACGGCGAGGGAACTAAGAAAAAAGGGGTTTTATCTTTCCTGGCCAATACGATTTTGGTTAAAGACGAAAATCCACAAAAAGGTGAAACACCGAGAACAGCCAGGATGACGAATACCAGAATTAACTCCGCCTCTTTTTTTAACCTGATGTGGAAAACTGTTTTTGTGGGCATTAAAGATATTGTAGGCGTTGGGATCGTACCTGAAAAGGATCCGGTAAAACAGCAAAAAGTAATTGCAAAAAAAGTAAGGGAACAAAAAAGGGCAGACAGAAAAGCTGCAAGAAAAGCACGCAGAGAAAAAAATTGATCTTACGTTTTTCAAATATATGTTTATACCGTATATTGCTAATGAAACACCATCTCTGCTTTTTTAATGCCTGATACTAAAAGATACCGTTATAAAGTTTTTAAATGGATTGCGTGCACACTCCTCAGTGTTTTTATCCTGCTTGCTGGCATTGCCTGGCTGTTAAATGTAAAATCGCGTCCTATTTTAACGGATAGGATTAAAACCCTGCTCTATAAATCAACAGATAGTTTATATACCATCAGCTTTACCCAGGTATCTACTAATGTGTTTACAGGAAATGCCACTTTACAGAATGTAAAAATAACACCAGATACCAATCGGTTCAGACAACTTATTGCCTTAAAAAGAGCGCCAAACAATTTATATACCGTTTCTTTAAAAAAGCTGGTGGTGAAGCACTTCCACCCGCTAACCTTATACCGCGAAAAAAAACTACAGCTGGAGGAAATCATATTTGATAAGCCTGAGGTAATCATGGTTAATCAGCAATTTGCTTTTAATGAAGGGCGTGCACCAAGGCCCATTAAATCGCCTTACGATATCATCTCTCAAAACCTGAAAGAGTTTAGCATTAAAACCATCCGCTTTAAAGATGTAAGCTTTAAATATGTGAATAAAAATGTACCGCATTCAGTCCCTTTCGGTATTGACGACCTTAATATTACGTTAACCGATTTGCTGGTTGATTCGACCTCTGCTGATGACCCGAGCCGGTTTTACCTGCTGAAAGATATCGTAATCAACCTGAACAACTATATATACCGTACACCCGATAAAATGTATGACATTAAGTTGGATAAACTTGATTTTAGGGCTATTACAGGTAAACTAAGGATAAATAGCTTTGCATTGGTTCCATTATATGATGAAATGAAATTCGGCAAGGTTGCGGGTTATGCCAGAGAACGTTTTGACATTGGCATGCGCGATATTATGCTCAACGGCATAGACTTGCCGCTTTACATCAGCAAACAGGAACTTTGGGCAAAAGAAATGGCCATAGCTAATGGTTCTGTCTCTGTTTTTAACCAAAATGGGCTCCCTGATAAGCCACAGGAGAATAAGATTGGTAAATTTCCCCATCAGCTTTTGCAACTTGTTCATGCGCCTATTCTGGTGCAGAAAATCCAGTTGAAAGATGTAAACATCAACTATTCTGTTTTTAATAGCGAAAGTAATCAAAGAGGACACATCAGTTTTGAAAATACCTCGGGAATTATAAAAAATGCCACTAACCTTGATAACATTAAGGCCATAAACCCAATAATGGAGGTTAACCTAAATACTTATTTATTTGGCCAGGGGAAGCTTGATGTGAATTTTATGTTCAACCTTACCGCTAAAAATGGTGCATTTGCTTATCATGGCGTTTTACACAATTTTAATGCGCGGGTTTTAAACCAAATCACTAAACCCCTTGGGCTGGTGCGCATTAACCGCGGCAGTGTAGATAAATTAAAGTTCAATTTTAAAGCAAACGATTTGGGCACAAAAGGAACGGTAACATTCTCCTACTATGACCTTTCTGTTGCCCTGATGAAAAACGATCCCGAAAAGGACCACCTCGTTACACGCGGTTTTCTTTCTTTTTTAGCCAATGCCCTGATTATCAAATCCGAAAACCCTGGTGCAGATGGCAAGCTGGTACCTGTAAGTGTAAATTACAGCAGGCCTTCAAACACATCATTCTTCAACATGATCTGGAGGGGTCTTTTTACAGGGATAAAATATAGTATAGGCATTACCGAAGAAAAGCAGAATGAAATGCGTGAACATATTGCAAATTTTAAGGCCATGCGCACCAATCATTTAAAAAGGAAACAAAAGCGGTTAGAAAGAAAGATTAAACGGGAGCACAAGCAAAATGAAAAGCGATAACATGTTGTAACCTTTTCTTATCTTTATTCTCTAAACATTAAACTAAAACTATGATTATTGCCCTCGTTATTATCGGATTCATCTTTCTTATTGGGATTTTCTTTTACAACTCGCTTATCGGGAAGAAAAATCAGGTAACAAATGCCTTCTCGGCCATTGACGTCATGCTAAAAAAACGGTTCGACCTTATTCCAAACCTGGTTGAGGTGGTAAAACAATACACCACTTACGAGCAGGGCACCTTGACCAAAATAGTTGAACTGAGATCAAAAGCTGGTGCGCCAAATATCGGTAACGCCGAAAAAGCAGATTTGGATGCGCAATTAAGTAGCAATATAAGAAGTTTGATGGTCAACGTTGAAAACTACCCTGATTTAAAGGCCAATACTAATTTTATTAACCTCCAAACCACCTGGACGGAGAGTGAAGAACAGATTGCCGCAGCCAGAAGAACTTACAATGCTTCGGTAACCGATTACAATAATTCGATTATGATGTTTCCAGGTAGTTTATTTGCCGGGATATTAAACTTCCATCCGGTTCCTGTTTTAGAAACCGCAGCTGAAGAACGCAAAAACATTAGTGCAAAAGAACTCTTTAACAATTAATGTTGTTCGATATTGCAAATGATGTAGCCTTACAACAAGTATTGGCCACTATGGAGGTAACACGCAAAAGAATTGCCGCTACCCAAACCAAAGGTTATACTTTTATTGCAGCAGGTATTCTAATTTGCATTTTAGGCTTCGTACTGGGCTTTCCCATTCCCGGTGTTATTGTTGGTTTAATCCCATTAATATACGGTGGTGTACTATTCTTTAACATTAACGATTCTTTAAAAGCTTACCGTCATGCTTATAAAACCAATGTAATTGGTGCTGCGCTTAAATTTTTAGACGAAAGTTTG
The DNA here is from genome assembly GCF_900100705.1 of Pedobacter terrae. GTDB lineage: Bacteria > Bacteroidota > Bacteroidia > Sphingobacteriales > Sphingobacteriaceae > Pedobacter > Pedobacter terrae. The sequence continues at coordinate 91,869 of NZ_FNCH01000012.1, read as the reverse complement.
TCAATTAACCCTTACCAGGGAATTGAAGCTTCGGAATTTATGTACACACAATTATTTACCCAAGAGCCCGATCGTTATAAAACAGAGGATCTGGTAACCGGATGTGCGGATAGAACCCGTTTTTATTTTGCCGAGGTCCATGCCGAATATAAAACGGTAACCCAAACCAAAGACGGAACCCGAACAGAGTGGCACGACATTTTTAGAGGGATCCTCTTTGCTGCCGATTTTAATAAGAAATTTAATGGCGTAACCATCGTCAGACCAAAAGATTTCGGAGCAGCTTTTGGCGCATGGTTTTCAAAAAACCTGTTTTCTTTTGGCAAGAATGACGTTATCCAACTGGAGAATGTAGCATTTGATAAGACCTTTGTAACTTATGGTTCAGACCAGGTCGGATCCAGGTATATCCTTACACCCGCCCTGATGGAACGGATACTAAACCTCAATCATCAAAGCAAGTATAACATCAGTTTATCGTTTATCGAATCGAGGATGTATATCGCTTTCCCCTTAAACCGGAATTACTTTGAGGCACCAATTTTTAAATCTTTAGTTAATGCCGAAGCCTTAAACGATGATATTACCACCATAAAGTTTATGTATGATATTGTTAAAGAGCTTGATCTGAATACCAGGATTTGGGGTAAGGCTTAACTTTCCGAAGTTTAACTTGGGCATAAAAAAGGAACTTCGGAAGTCCAACAAAGGCTTGGCCTAGACTTGCGAAGTTTGCCTTCATATCAGCCTATTGAAACTTCGTGAGCCTTACGTACTAACCCAAATGCTTTTTTACAATTTCTTCCAATGCAGCAATATCAAACGGTTTAGACAGGTAACTATCTGCACCTGCTTCATCAGCCAGTGAAGATATATCATTGTTGGCCGAAAAATAAATTACCGGAATATGTTTTAAATCAGGATTGCTTTTTAAAGCCCTGGTGGCCTGTATCCCACCCAGATCGGGTAACCAGTTATCCATAAAAATTAGATCGGGCATATAGGCTGCAACCTGTTCTTCTATGTTATTAGCACTTTCGGATGTTTTTATCTCATACCCGGCATCTTCCAAAATAAATGTACAGAGATCAAGGATATCCCTATTATCATCAAAAACAAATACTTTTTTCGCAATTATCATATTAACCTCCGAAAAGCAATTAATCATTTAATTTATTTATATAATCAGCCATATCGTGGCTGTCCAATATTATATGTGGTTTCACATTCAGAACCGCCTGTTGTGGCATATATGGCATTATCGCCGTATTTGGATTCTGAATAACCGCTCTACCCCCAAAGCTGTTTACGCATTTTAATCCCTCTACACCATCCGAATTAGAACCTGATAGCAAAATGCAGACTAATTTTTCTTTAAAAACTTCAGCTGCAGACTGAAAGGTAACATCAATTGAAGGTCGGGAATAATTTACTTTTTCAGAATAATCTAACGATATACTTCGGTCCTCCTCTATCAACATGTGGTAATCTGCAGGAACAATAAAAACTTTGCCCGGTAATAAAAACTCTTTTTCATCTGCTTCGCCAACGGCCAGTGTAGTGCGCGATTTTAACAAATCGGTTAAAAGAGATTCGTTACTTGCCTTTCGGTGAACCACTAATACAATAGGGAAACGAATATCGTTCCTTAAAGCCGGAAAAACTTCAAGCAAAACGTCTAAACTACCAGCGGAGCCACCAATAACTAACGCCTCACAAGATGTAGAGCCTATAGTTTGCGCCATATCTTCTCCATTTTAACCCGCTTATATTCTCTTGCCTTTGGCCAGAACTCCAAACTTTCTTTACTTCCCAGCGCAAGATAGCCCAATTTCTCGATGCTGCTATCAAATAGGTTGAAAACTTTATGTTGTAGCTCTTTATCGAAATAAATTAATACATTTCTACATAAAATCAGTTGGAACTCATTAAAAGAATGATCTGATACCAGGTTATGGGTAGAAAAGATCATCTTACTGCTTAAGCTTTCATCAAATTTTGCCAAAGAGTAGTTTGCAGTATAATAAGCCGAAAAATCTTTTAATCCTCCTGATTGCAGGTAATTTTCAGAATACTGTTTTAAATAAGTTAAAGGAAACATGCCTTTTTTTGCTTTTTCTAAAACCGATGGATTAATGTCTGTAGCGTAAATAAGTGATTTATGCAATAAATTGAGCTCTTTTAAAACAATGGCCAGCGAATAAGCTTCTTCTCCGGTAGAGCAGCCTGCCACCCAAATCCGGATAAAAGGATAGGTACCCAGCACAGGCAGTACATCATTGCGTAAAGATCTGTAAAAAGAAGGATCGCGGAACATTTCAGTAACATTAACCGTAATCTCCTCTAAAAAACGCTTAAAGTATTGTTTATCCGTCCTAACTGTATAACGAAACTCAGCGAAACTCACAAAATTATCCAGTCCGTAAAGGCGTATAATCCTTCTTTTTATCGAAGCAGGTGAGTATTCCAAAAAATCGTAACCGTGATTTTCTAAAACATCATTCAACAGGATTTCTACCTGTTCGTTATCTATCACATCACTGATCACCTGTTATTTTGTAAGATTTTCTATTTGCTTTAATAATTCATCAACATTTATTGGCTTGGAAACGTAACCTGATGCACCTGCACTCAGGCAGCGTTCTTTATCGCCAACCATGGCTTGGGCAGTTACTGCCAATACCGGTATATTCTTCATTTTATCTGATTTTTTCATGGCTGCTATGGCCTGATAACCGTCCATATCCGGCATCATCATATCCATTAAAACGACAGCAACATGATCGTGCTTTTCTAAAATAGCGAAACCATCCTGTGCGCTTATAGCAGACAAACAATCAAAACCTTTGGCCTTTAAAACAGCTTTTAAAGCAAAAATGTTTCGGTTATCATCATCAATGATGAGAATTAATTTTTGAGGCATAAAATAAAATGGTTTATGATGTATGATGATTTTCGTATAACCAAACTCTTAATAAAGATATCAGCTGATCCATATCTACCGGTTTGCTGATATAATCTGACGCACCCGCAGCTATACATTTTTCTCGGTCGCCCATCATCGCCTTTGCAGTAACGGCTAAAATTGGCAGGCTTCGGTATTTGATATCCTGCCTGATGGCTGTTGTCGTTTCGTAACCATCTAGTTCAGGCATCATCATATCCATTAAAACCACATCAATTTCGGGGTTTTCATTTAGCAGCTTAAGGGCTTCCTTACCATCTATGGCGGCTACCACTTTCATTTGGTGCTGCTCTAACATTTTGGTTAAAGAAAAGATGTTACGCACGTCATCATCCGCTATCAAAACCGTTTTGCCAATCAATACATCTTGCAGCTCGGAAAACTTTTTAGGCGTTTTGGTTTTCTCCTTGCTTTTTTCTTCTACCAGGTGAAGGAACAGGCCGGCTTCATCCAGAATACGTTGATAGGAATGCGCTGTTTTAACCACGATTGAATCAGCATATTGTTTAATCCGGTTTTCTTCACCTTTTGATAGGTTTTTACCGGTGAAAATAATGATCGGTAAATTTTCCAAGCCAGGTGTTTTCTTCACCACTTCAAGTGTTTCGTAAGCATGTTTATCCGGAATGCCCATATCCAAAATCACACAGTTCACCTCTGGCTTATGCAAGGCGGAAACACTTTCATTTACCTGGTTAACAATTTCTGTCTGGATATTAAAATTGCTCAGAAAATAACTTAAAGCCTTGGCATGTTGTTCATTTTCTTCTACGATGAGTACCTTTTTAGGATGACGGCTTAAAGCATGCTCTAATTTTGAGAATATCTCTTGCATATGCTCAAAGGCGAAAGGTTTATTGATAAAATCTACCGCACCTTTAAGTAAACTTTCTTTCTTCACCTGCAAAGAAGACATAATATGTACCGGTATCGGGCGTGTAGCAGGATCCGATTTCAGCTCCTCCATTACCTGCCAGCCATCTTTAACCGGTAGCTGGATATCAAGCAAAATGGCAAGCGGTTTAAAAGTTTTCGCCATTTCAATCCCTACGTCGCCACGAACGGCAACCAAACCTTTATAATTTCTTTTTCGGGTAAAATCTAAAAGTGTTTTAGCAAAAGGAGTATCGTCTTCAACAATTAAAATTACCTTGTCATCAGGCTCAATATTATCCCGGTCATCCTCAATCTCTTGCGGAATATTTCCTACGGTTAAATGGCTTACTTTTTTTACCGGAGTTTCGAAAGCCATTACAGGTTTCTCTGTTTGGGGTACTACGCTTTCAAATCCTTTAATTTTATCAATTGGCAGGGTAAGGGTGAAAACACTTCCTTCGCCTTCTGCACTTTTTAAATCGATATATCCGCCCAATAGTTTAGCCAGTTCTCTGCTGATCGAAAGCCCAAGGCCGGTACCACCAAACTTACGGCGCGTAGAGCCGTCGGCCTGCTGAAAAGCCTCGAATATCATACCCTGTTTTTCTGGAGCAATACCCACGCCAGTATCGGTAACTTTAAATATCAGTGCGCCTAATTTTTCATTTGTATGAATATTTAGGGTTACCGAACCTACGGTAGTAAATTTAATGGCATTAGACAGCAGATTTTTAATGATCTGTTCCAAACGCATTTTATCGGTATGGAAAAATTCAGGAACTCCTGCCGATTTTTCTACAACGAAATTTAGATTTTTGTCCTTAGCCAAAGGGTTAAACAAAGAGCGCATACTGGAAACAATCTCATCAACCTTAACATTTGTCCGGTCGAGCTCCATTTTGCCTGCCTCAATTTTAGAAAGGTCTAAAATTTCGTCGATTAAACTTAAAAGCCCCTGACCAGAGCTTTGAATAACCTCTGCGTATTCCTGGTGTTCAGGATCCATGGCCTCATTTTCGGCCATTAATCTTGATAATAGCAATATCGAGTTGAGCGGTGTTCTCAACTCGTGCGACATATTGGCCAAAAATTCTGATTTATACCTCGTACTGAGTTCTAAAGCTTCTGCCTTTTGTTGAATCTCAATATTCCGTTCTTCAATCAGTTCATTTTTTTCTTCCAATAAGCTGCTTCTTTCTTCAAGCTCCTGGTTACTCTGCAACAATTCTTCCTGTTGCACCCGTAATTCTTCTTCGCTGGCCTGAAGTTTCTGCGCCTGCGCTTCAAGCTCTGCATTTAAACCTTCCAATTCGTTGTGCTGAACCTGTAATTCTTCTGATTGGGCCTGCGTTTCTTCCAACAATTGCTGCAGTTTTAACCTGTTCTGTGCGCCTAATAAAGCGGTACCTACATCAGATAAAATCGAGTTTAAAAAGTGCAATTGTAATTCGCTGTATTTGCCGATGGTACCTAATTCTAAGCCACCTATCGAAATTTCGTTTCGAACAATAGGGAGCACAATCAACTGTGCAGGTTTAATATTTCCGGTAGCGTGCGTAATGGTTAGCTCGTTCTGTGGAACATCTTCCAACAGTATAGGCTTACCTGATTTAACCGCCTGTCCAATTAAGCCTTCGCCAAGTTCTAAGGTTTTAGGTAAATTTTGCCCATGTAGTGCATACTGCCCCTTTAAATGCAGGTATCCATCATCTTTAAATAAATAAATCGCACCAATCTGACTTTTGGTATAGGTGGCTAAAAACTCCACAATATCATCTGCCAGATGGAAAACGTCTTTCTCGCCAACCATTTTCACATTCAGGTTAGCTACCCCTGTCTGCAACCATTCATTCTCTTCTAAAATATCAAAAGATTTTTTCAGAGATGCCGACATGGTATTTAACGATTCGGAAAGTTCGCCGATATCATCCCTGCTTTGGCTATCAAGCTTTACACCATAGTTACCATTAGAGATCTGAACGGCAATTTCTTTAATGGCCGCTATGCGTTTCTCCATCTCGTATTTTTTATCTTCAATTTCTTGTTGAAGTTTAACACGTTCATCAAAATCGATTGATACCCTCCTGTAAAAAAACAAAGTGATCATTATGGCAAGAAGCGCTGCAATTAAAATCAGGATTGGGGTATAAGAAGTAAGTTTGTTTAATTCATTGGTTCTTTCCTCCAGTAATCTTTTTTCCTCGGCAACCATTTTACTTACAACAGCCCTGGCATCGTCCATATAAATTTTGCCCTGAAACAATACCGTTGCATCAACGGCACCTCCTAAAGTTTTAATCTCTATAGTAGATTTAATGATACCCATTCGCTTAAAAAGGATATTTTTTAGCGCAGTTACATTTTTTTGCTGAATGGGGTTATCCTTGGTACTAAACTCTACTTTTTTTAGGAGCGCTGCGGCCGAATCGCTGGCTCCATAATAGGGCGTTAAAAAAACCTTATTTCCGGTTAATAAAAAACCGCGCTGGCCAGTTTCGGCATCTTTTAAATAGGATATAATACTTTCCGCATTTAAGATCACCTCATCACTGCGTTTAACCAATTCGGTACTTTTAATCAGGTTACCGATACTTATATAAGAGGCCAGGGAACTGATAAACAGAATAATCAGCGATAAGCCGAGGCCTAAACGCAAATTATTTTTAAGAGTTGTTTTCATTAATATGGATTAAGGATAATTAGATTTGATTTTTAAGGATTTCTCCTTCTGTGATGGGAATAATAAAATAGAATTCAGAGCCTTCATCTGGCACACTGTTTACACCTATTGTACCACCATGGCGGTTTATGATTTCTGAACAGATGTATAAGCCAATCCCCAGACCGTTAAACCGGTTGCTGTTTTCTTCTACCCGGTAAAATTTATCGAAAATTTTATGCTGCTGCTCTTTTGAAATACCGATACCGAAATCTTTTACGGCCAGATAAAGTTTACCGTCCTTGATATTTACGGTTACGTTAACCTGATTGGTGCCTGGAGCATATTTAATGGCATTGGTGATAAAGTTGATAACCACTTGTTCCAGTCGCATTTCATCACCAAAAATCATTTCGTGGGTTTTGCCCAGCTTGTTTATTTTAAAATCGGGATTCGACTGCTGCAACATCTCGATGGCATTATTTACCATGTTATCAGCACAAAAAGTTTTCATATTAAACTTCATCTTTCCACTTTCAATTTTTGAGATATCAAGCAGATCGACAATTAATTCGTTCAGTTTTTCGAGTTGGATACTGGCTTTTTCGAGGTGGTTTTGGGCAATGGCTTTATCATCTCTTTTAAGGCTGCGTTGCAACAGCTGGATATAACCCTTTACACTGGTTAAAGGCGTTTTTAGTTCGTGACTGGCAATACTGATGAATTCGTCTTTTTTATGCTCAGCCTGCTTTCTGAATTCAATTTCTTCGAGTAGTTTTTCCTGCACCTCGTTTAGCTTTCTATTTTGCTCGTAAATGCGATAAAATGTTTTTATTTTAAGGAGTAATACATTAATATCAACCGGCTTGGTGATGTAATCCAATCCACCGCTCAGGTATCCTTTGGTAATGAATTTTAATTCTGTATTTACTGCCGAGAGAAATATAATGGCTGTATCTTTTGCCTTACTAAAGCCCGAAATGGCTTCAGCTACCTCAAAGCCATCCATATCTGGCATCTGCACGTCGAGAATAATCAGGACATAATTGTTTTTTAAAACTTTTTTCAGCGCTTCTTCGCCAGATGATGCGGTATCAACCTCAAAATTGTGTGCCTGGAGTACTTTCTGTAAAGAGATCAGGTTTTCTGGCCTGTCATCAACTATAAGGATCATCTTGATTAAAAATAAGAAGCCGGGATAATTATGTTTGGTTTGGAGAGAAAAATCTCTTTAACTGTAAACAAACAACCACATTTTAAAAATGTTTTAATTTTTTACAAATTATTTGAATTAAAGGTATCGCCTTGTTTAATATCTCCTGTTTCAAAGCCTTTTTTAAACCAATACATCCGCTGTGCGGAAGTACCGTGGGTAAAAGAATCAGGCTGTACTTCGCCAGTAGCCTGTTTTTGTAATTTATCATCTCCAATGGCATTGGCAGCTGTTAATGCTTCTTCTATATCGCCCTCATCCAATTTAAAATCTTTAAGGTTTTGGGCATTGTGCGCCCAAAGTCCGGCAAAAAAATCGGCTTGTAATTCTAATTTTACCGATAAGCGGTTATATTCTTTTTCGCTAACCTGGCCACGTGCCCGATCCAGTTTTTCTGAAATTCCCAATAAATTTTGAACGTGATGACCAACCTCATGTGCAATTACGTAAGCCTGTGCAAAATCTCCGGCAGCGCCAAAGCGGTTTTTTAAATCATCATAAAATGATAAATCGATGTAAACTTTATGGTCTCCCGGGCAATAAAATGGTCCAACATTCGCACTGGCATTTCCGCAAGCTGTTTGCACAGCTTCCCTAAATAACCTGAGTTTAGGATATTCATACTGTTTGCCCATGGCCTGAAACTCCTTGTCCCATACCTGTTCGGTTGATTCTAATACACCCGCTACAAACTGTGCCTGCGGATCGTTTGCCGGTACACCCTGCTTTACTTCTTCAGTACCTGCGGTAGCCGGACCCTGGCCAACCAAGCCAGTTAAATCTTTGCCAAAAATTAGGCCGAGTACCACAATTATGATTCCTACACCGCCACCTAGGATGGTTTTTCCACCACCGCCACTTCTGCCATCTTCTACGTTATTACTGCCTTTACCAAACCATTGCATAATCTATATTTTAGTTTAATGAATAACCTTAATTATGGGATAATTGTTATGCTAAAGTATAAATTATTTTGATTGATTTACTCTTTGAGTTATGGCAATAACAAAAGCCTAATTTCTAAATTTATGCCGTAACTGGTTTTATCTTAAGGAGGTCGCCAGGTTGCTCTGGAATATAAAAAAAGAAGTCAGGCTTTGAAAGCTTGACTTCTCTGAATATACCTTAATATATTATGCGTTAAACACAGCTATCGCTTTGGCTATTCTTGCTTTAGTTTCAGCTACGCCCAACAATACAGCAATATCGAAAACGCCGGGACCAAATTTACCACCTACCAGCATAATACGGAAGGGCAGCATCAGTTCGCCAGGTTTAAAGCCTTTTTCTTCAGCCAGAGCCTTAAAGGCTGCTTCAGCAGAAACGGCATCACTTAATGTTAAATCAGCAGCAAAACGATTAAAGAAATCGGCCTTTTCAGCTGTCCATTTTGGCTTTACCGAGTTCACATCATATTCTGAGGGCTGGGCAAAAAAGTAGCCGCTCTGCGCCACAAAATCAGGCAATAAAGTGCAGCGATCTTTAATCAGATCGATAACGGTATTTAAAAAAACATCGTCTTTAACTTCGATACCTGCCTTTTCGAGTTCCGTTTTTACGCTTCGCGCCAAGTGCTCGGCGCGCTCCGCTTTAATCCACTCATGGTTATACCACTTGGCTTTTTCGAAATCGAATTTAGCGCCTGCTTTACTAATTCTTTCTATCGAGAATTTTTCTTCCAGTTCTTTCAACGAAAATAACTCCTGGTCGGTACCATCATTCCAGCCTAAAAGGGCCAGCATATTAATAAATGCTTCGGGCATAAAGCCCATTTCTTTAAAGCCTTTGGTTATATCTCCGGTTTTAGGATCGGTCCAGTTCATGGCATAAACCGGGAAACCTAACCGGTCGCCATCACGTTTGCTTAATTTTCCATGTCCATCTGGCTTTAAGATTAATGGTAGGTGCGCCCAGGCTGGCATATCCGCTTCCCAACCCAAATACTTCCAAAGCAAAATATGAACTGGTGCAGAAGGCAGCCATTCTTCTCCTCTAAAAGCATGAGTAATTTCCATCGCCTTATCATCAACCACAACGGCTAAGTGGTAAGTTGGCATTCCGTCGGCTTTTAACAATACTTTATCATCAACCAAGGCAGTTTCGAAACTTACATCGCCCCGAATTAAATCATTAAAATGTACAATTTCATTACCTGGCACCTTAATGCGGATCACATGTGGTGTTTTGGCTGCCAACAACTCCTCAACCTCACTAATGGTAAGGGTTAAAGAATTACGCATCTGCATGCGTGTGGCCTGTCCATACTGGAAATTTGGAATTTCTTTACGTTTGGCCTCTAAATCTTCGGGAGTATCAAAGGCGTAATACGCATAACCATCGCTAATTAGCTGTTCGGCAAATTTACGGTAGCTGGGTTTGCGCTCGCTTTGGCGGTATGGTCCATAAACTCCCGGGTTATCAGGACTTTCATCTGGTGTAATACCGCACCAATCTAAACAGTATACTATATATTGCTCTGCGCCTTCTACAAAGCGGTTTTGATCGGTATCTTCTACTCGAAGCACAAAAGTTCCATTATTTTTTTTGGCAAACAAATAATTGAACAGGGCGGTGCGCACACCGCCTAAATGCAAACCTCCGGTTGGGCTTGGGGCAAATCTTACTCTAACTTTTTTATCCATGATTAAGCAAAGAGCAGGGAGTTAAGGCTTAGAGCTATGGTGCACTCCATGCTCAAAGCGCAACGCACTATGCTCAGCACAAAGATATGTTTTTTATGTTTTTTTCGTTTTGTTATTGTAATTTGGCTAACTAAAGCATGAATCCCTATCAAAAGAAACGCCGTTGGAAGTTTTTCCTTCTCATTTTTGCCATCTTAATTGGCATTGCTTCAGTATTTTACACCGATTCTTTTGTAAAAAAAATGGAGCGCGAAGAGGCAAACCAGTTTCATCTATGGGTAAGGATCCAGGAACGGGCCATGTTTCTGTATGATAACGACGATTACCGCGATGTGGTAGAAACCGTTAGAAAAAATACGAAGACCCCTGTAATCATGATTGATTCTGCAGGAATGATTACTTCTTTTTTTGGCTTAGACAGTACTAAAACCAACTACCCTGTTGCAGATACCAAACTCACTTACGATAGTTTATATTTTGTACGGCAGTTAAGGCAAATGAAAGCCCAGCATCAGCCTGACGAAATGAATATTTTTGGCCGGAAATTTAAAGCATACTACCGCGATTCTTTTATTTTAACACAGTTGAGATATTTCCCCTATATCCAGATGGGTGTTATCTTCCTCTTTCTTTTAACTGCTTATGCGGCATTCAGTTCTGCCCGAAAAGATGAACAAGACCATGTTTGGGTAGGATTGGCGAAGGAAACAGCACACCAGTTGGGCACGCCGATATCATCGCTTATGGCCTGGACAGAACTGATGAAATCTAAATTTGATGCTGAAGATGATCCGCTGATTGCCGAAATGGAAAACGACATTAAGCGACTGGAAATTATTACCGACCGTTTCTCCAAAATCGGTTCAAAACCTATCCTTGAAGACCATACGGTTTATATTGTAGTGAGCGATTTTATCCGTTATTTTAAAGTACGCACATCAGATAAGGTTAAATTTAGCATTACCGGCGATGAACAAGTGCGTGCCATGTTAAACGTTCCGTTGTTTGATTGGGTGATTGAAAATCTACTCAAAAATGCGGCAAATGCCATTGAAAACGAAGGATCGATTTCCATCAATATTATAGAAAATTTAGCCAAAGAGCAGGTCTTTATCGATGTAAGCGATACCGGAAAGGGTATTCCGAGATCAAAATTCGACGCCGTTTTTCAACCTGGTTATACCACGCGTAAACGTGGCTGGGGACTCGGTTTATCACTTACCAAACGGATTGTAGAAAATTACCACAGTGGAGAAATCTTTGTCAAAGAATCTGAACTGGGCAAGGGCACAACTTTTAGAATAATATTAAAAAGCAGTTTAAGATATGAACCGACCACAGCCTAATGAATATCCAACTTGGGGCGAAACCTATATTAGTAAAGTTAACGGCGATATTTTCGAAATTTTAACCGATCAAATCCAAAGTCTTCCGGCCTTGTTTAGGGCAAATGCCGATAAAGCTGATTATGCTTATGCAGAAGGTAAATGGACGCTGAAAGAAATGTTAGGCCATATTATTGATACTGAACGCGTTTTTGCTTACCGCATTACCTGTTTTGCCCGAAACGAGCAACAACCCTTGCCAGGTTTCGAGGAAGATGATTATGTATTGAATGCGCGCTTTGCGCAACGTGACCTGGAAGATCTGATCGAAGAATTTATCGCCCTGCGTAAAGCCAACTTATACCTTTTTAAATCTTTAAATGAAGAGGAACTAAATAGAAAAGGTATTGCCTCTGGCAGGGAAATTAATGTAAAATCTATTTTATTTATTGCGGGTGGCCATATTATTCACCATGTTTCTATTTTAAAAGATCGTTACCATGTGGTTTAAAAGCTTTACTGTTGATGAGCTGAATAGTCGTCCTAAAAATCATTTAGGTGGGTTACTCGATATTCGCTTTACCGAAATTGGCGAAGATTTTATTACCGGAACCATGCCTGTTGATGAACGTACACACCAACCTGCGGGCATTTTACATGGTGGCGCTTCGGTGGTTTTAGCAGAAACATTGGGCAGTATTGCCTCTTATATGTGTATAAACCCCGAGAAATACGTTGCTGTGGGCTTAGAAGTAAACGCCAACCATTTGCGACCTGTAAAAAGTGGTTTAGTTAAAGGTATCTGCAAGCCCTTACACATTGGGGCCAAAACCCACGTTTGGGAAATAAAAATTTACGATGAACGCGGCAAAATGAACTGCATTAGCAGGCTAACCGTAGCCATTATTAACAAACCACAATAAGGAAAGAGATTACATGCGGTGAGGCGTACCGGTAAAAATGGTTTACTGACCTTTGATTAACTGCCTGATCACTAAGCACGTTATATTTTCGGTAAGTAAGGTTGGCGAACTGCAATCACAGTTGGTAAGCCCTACTACATATATATCTTCACCCGGTACATAAACGCCCATGCTTTTAAATCCGAATATACTGCCACCATGCGTGTTAACCGGCAAACCTTCCATCTCCTTAATGTGCCAGCCATAACCATAATTAAATGGCGTGCCATTATTTAATTTATAGCTTGAAAATGCTTTATCTGTTTCTGCTACATTTAGCAGTTTATGCTGACTTAGTGCATTTTGCCATTTCAACAAATCGGCCAAAGTAGACATTAAAGAACCCGAAGCAAAGGGAACACTAAAATTAATTACGGTTTTATTTACATAAGTATTTTCTTTCTTCTGGTATCCATAAGCGCGGTTTTTGATGATCTGCCTATCGTTAGCATAATAAGAATGGCGCATAGCCAGCTGATCAAAAATGTGATGTTGAATGAAATCAGCATATCGCTCACCAGAAACGAGTTCAATCAGGTAACCTAGCAATACATAGCCCGAATTATTATATTCAAAACGCTCACCCGGAGCAAAGTCAACCGGCTCATCCTTAAAAAAATCAACCATCATTTTAGGTGTCATTTCTTTTTGGGCAATACTGGCAAGTGATTTCATTTTAGTGAAATCTTTAATACCCGAAGTATGGGTAAGTAAGTGGTGTATGGTAATTTTATTTCCAGCCGGATAATCTGGAAGGTACTTTGAAATGGGGTCACTTACCTTTAATTTACCCTCCTGCTCCAAAAGCAGCACAGATACAGCTGTAAACTGTTTGGTCATAGAGCCCAGTTGAAAAATATTTTCAGGTGTTAGGCCTACCCCAAGCTCAATATTGGCTTTGCCAAAAGCTTTTTGATAAAGTACTTTTCCTTTATGCGCAACCATAAATACACCTCCGGGCCCTTGCTGATCGGTTATTACAATCTTAATCAAACTATCAATCTGACCGTTAAGCTTTTGGGCCTTTGCCGCTGCCGATAAGAAAAGGCAGCAGCTTAGTATGGATAAAAAGCCACACAGGATCCTGGTCTTTTTTCGTTTCATGCTTAGAATCGATTAAAACTTATCTTTTTCCATCGCTTTCTTCTCCACCAGGAAAGAAATAATCAAACCTAAGCCACCAAAAACGCCCAGGCAGCCAAAATAAACCGCTACAGCCTGAGAAGTTTCCGCATGCGTCATTTCGCCGCCAAACATACTTCTTACTATAGAAAGGGCAACAAGAAGACCAATACCCAAGCCTACAAGTAATAAACCAAATTTTAAACTCAAATAAGGTTTTGGGGCCGATTTACCAACCCCAGGATTGATCCCTCGCTCAATCATGGCCATTTTCTCTTTGTTTGATAAATAACGGATTCCGAATACCATGGCAAATCCGCCTAAAAAAAGTGAGATGGGAAATAATATACCGATCATAATGATAATTTTTTAATGTGTTAATATGCTAATGCTTAATTGAACCGTGTTCTGTGTATTATGACTACATGCTTTTCAAACAGGTTACACCTAGGTTAAAAAATATTCAATGAGCAAATCTTTATAAAAAAACAAGACCTAAATAAGCAAGCTAAAAAACATTTCTATTTTTGTAATAAACCCACCTGTTTTGATTGAACAATTGAGAGATATACCACTTTTTAGCGCCTTAAGTAATGATTCATGGCATGAGCTAAGCCATTACATGGTGCTTGTTCAATATCCAAAGGGAACCACAATTATTTATGCAGATAAAGTAGAACCTTATTTTTATATACTTCAAAGTGGCATTGCCCGGGCATATATTGATGGCGAAAACCAACAAATTACCTTTTGGTTTGGAGAAAGTGGTGCTGTTCTTTTTTCGTTCAACAGTTACATTAACAATAGCCCTGGGTATGAGAATATAGAACTTTTAACAAACAGTGCGCTGACCAGGATTAAGTTGACCGATCTGTTTCTACTCTATCAACAAAACCTCGAAATAGCCAACTGGGGCCGGAAAATTGCCGAACAAGAACTGATTGCCACTGAAAGAAGATTGATAGATAGGGCTTTTAAAGGAGCAGCCGCACGTTACCATGAATTTGCTGCACAATCGCCTGAACTGATTAAGAGGGTAGCCTTAAAACATATTGCTTCCTATCTGGGGGTAACGCAGGTTACGCTGAGCAGAATAAGGGGAGCATATAAATAGAATGATTTTTTAACATTTGTAAAATGTTGCCTGATAAACGCGCCTTAAATTTGCAGAAATACATTTATCATGAACTGGATTATCCTGATTATTGCCGGCCTCTTTGAGGTTGGCTTTACTACCTGCCTTAAATTATCGAACAATTTTTCGAATATAAAATGGAGCATAGCTTTTTTTGCCTGTATCATTTTAAGTTTTCTATTGCTAAACAAAGCCACGCAAACCTTACCGATGGGAACGGCCTATGCCGTATGGACAGGCATTGGTGCGGTTGGAACGGTAATTATAGGGATTTTATATTTTAATGAACCAGCAACCTTTTGGCGGATATTTTTTATCTGCACACTTATTGGATCAATTGCCGGGTTAAAATTTTTCGCTTCGCATTAATCTTCCAAAACAAAGATATATCTTCTATTACATGGGTCAGTTTCTCCTTTGGGAGCACAATGCCTGTACAGATCACCAAGTTAGTTCCCGTGTTGCGCTCGTACGCTTTCCCGAAGAATCGGGATTCCTCTGCCCTGCAGGGTACCGTTTCATCCGGGGCTGAATGGCCAAAACAGTATTTCATTTTTTGGGTTTTCAAGTGCACAAACGATGTTTATAAACCTGATTGCCACGGAAAAAAAGATTAAGCCAAAAGCAGGACTACTCTCCCACCATGAAAACTGTCCTTTCGTTCCAAAAAACCAGACTATTGCCTTATGCGCATAGCGAACGGCAAAAAAATCTATTTTATCAGGTTTCACGTGTAACCTACTCATCCATGATGTAGTCCTAAGCTAAACATGGAGCAAAAAATTACAGATTTAGCGCTGATCCAAAAAGTATTGAACGGTGAAACCGATCAGTATGCTTTATTGGTGAAACGCCATCAGCGATTTGTATTTACACTTGCTTTAAGGTTTTCGAAAAACAGGGAAGATGCCGAGGAAATTGCGCAGGATTGTTTTGTAAAAGCATATAAAGCATTGGGTACCTTTAAACAAAC
The DNA here is from genome assembly GCF_900100705.1 of Pedobacter terrae. Taxonomy (GTDB): domain Bacteria; phylum Bacteroidota; class Bacteroidia; order Sphingobacteriales; family Sphingobacteriaceae; genus Pedobacter; species Pedobacter terrae. The sequence goes on along the minus strand of NZ_FNCH01000012.1, from coordinate 75,997 downwards.
AGCTAAATTTAGCACCTGGCTTTATACGATCACCTACACTACGTCCATGACATTTTTAAGAAAAAAACGTTTAGATACCACTTCTATACATGATGAAGATACGGTTTTGCAACTTGAAAATCAGACCTCTGCTTTTAATGCGAGTGGATACGAAAAACAAGATAGTCATGCTTTTTTAAATATGGCTATTACCCAGCTCTTACCTGATGATGCGGCTATTATTACCTTATTTTATAAGGGCGAACAGAGTTTGGAAGAAATTGGTGAGACATTGCACATGGCGCCTAACACCATAAAAGTAAAGTTGCATAGAGCCAGGCAAAGACTTAAAGAAAAATTACAATATTTGTTAAAAGATGAAGTAAAGGAGTTACTATGAACACTATAGAACAACAGCTTTGGGAATATATTGATGGGGATCTGGATGAATTTTCAAAAAAAGCCATTGAAGAAAAAATTAAATCTGATGCCAGAATTAAGGTACAGTACGAGGAGCTATTAAAGCTTAATTCAGCATTTAGTGCGCTCGATCTTGATGAGCCATCCATGTCTTTTACCAGAAATGTGATGGAAAGTATTGCCTTGGCGCCTGCCCCGGTTGCGATGAAAACCAAGGTGGATAAAAAGATTATTTACGCAATTGGCGGCTTTTTTATTGTTTCCCTCTTGTTCTTATTTGGCTATTCAATCTACAGCTCGAACCTCAGCATGCCTAAATTGGATTTTAATTTTAACTTTAATTTGGATCGGTATATTACACCTACTGTACTGTATAGCTTCTTATTTTTCGATCTGGTGATCGGACTGGTATTCCTTGATCAGTTTTTAAGGAAAAGAATAAATAAAGAGCATTAATTTGGTGCTGGATCGTCATTTCGACTGGAGTGCAACGAAATGCCCGCCCGCCTGTACAGGCAGGCACTACGGGTCGAAATGACGATTTATTTAACCCAGTTTTTTCAAAATCTCCAATCCATTTGGCCACTCTCCGAATCCTGAAGCTGCATTAATATGTCCGGCATTACCGATATTAATGAATTCACTGCCCCAATTTTCAGCAAAAAACCTGGCCCTTTCTAGCGTTACCCATTCATCGTTTGAACTGGCTACAACAATGCTTTTAAAGTTGATTTTATCTAAGGGAACCTGATCAAAACCAATTGTTTCAAAAGTATAATGTGGTGCTTCCAAATCGCTGGGCGCAACCAGCAATGCACCTTTTATTTTCTTTTGGTATTCTTTTGCCCAATTTGCAATGGCGGTACAGCCTAAACTGTGACCAATTAAAATTACATCGGCAAGATCATAGCCAAAAAGGTTTTGTTCAATCATTTCAATCCAATCTTTACTGGCGGGTTTATCCCACTCCAGTTGATTGATGCGGATAAAATGATCTCCTGATTTTTCGAAATGTGTTTGCCAATGATCCGGGCCTGAATTACCCAAACCAGGAATAATAAAGTAATAGCTCATAAGTGGCTTTAAGAATCCAGATGAAATAAAAAAGGCCGCCATCGCAAGAAAGCAGCCTCATGTTTAAATATGATAAATAAATTAAATTACTTTCACATTAACGGCATTTAAGCCTTTTTTACCGTTAGCAACTTCGTACTGAACTTTGTCGTTTTCACGGATTTCGTCGATAAGACCTGTTGAATGAACAAAAATTTCGCTATCGCCATTCGCAGGGATGATAAAGCCAAAACCTTTAGTTACATTGAAGAATTTTACTGTGCCTTCTTGCATTGTATTAAATATTAAAATTAAGTATGCAAGGTAAGTTTTAATTTTTAGAATTAAAATAAAATTTTAACATTTTTTAACGTTAAGATTTTGTAAACAACAGATTACTAAGGCTTTTTATTTGCTTTCCCAATCATTGTTAAAGTAATTTCGCTATTATGCGGAATCCCTAACGTTGTTCCCGGAGCTACATCAAAAAGGTTTCTAACATAGATATCGGCTATTCCCTGGGCTACCTTTTTTTTGGCTTCGGCATTTTCTGGAAGTATATTATAAACGGTTTTTACATGTATCCCTCCCTGAAAATCAACAACGGCGGCAACCTGGTAAGCAAAATCTTTATAAGCACGGCCTATCCGGATAATATACTGCGGAAACATGTAATCGTAAGCCTCAGTTCTGTTATTCGTCCGGTCTACCGTACTGATTTTTTCAACCTTTGCAATTTTGCTTTTAGGGATAAATTGAACCGGGTTTATGGCAGCAAAAGCACTATCGCTATTGGCGTTAACCTGAGCAGAACGTTTCTCGATAAAAGCAGTGTCGGCTTTGGTTGGTTTTTGCAGCTCTTCGGCTCTTGCTTTTAATTTATTTTTAATATAATCCTGTGCGTAAAAGGTCATGTTTACATCCGAACGAACATCCGCAGCAATCACCTTTCCGTCAACCTGGATCCTTTGAAAAACCAAACTATCTTTACTGATGTGTTTTACCTTAAAAAATTCGGCCGCGAAATTATATACATTGCCATGGTCGTATTGCAGGTAAAAATTCTGCATCCTGTTTTTCTGAGGGCTCCAGGCAGCCATGGTGTCTTCTTTAACTACTTCGATAATCCATGATGGTTTTTGCATAAAACCATCCCTATTAAAAGAATAGCCATCTTTAAACCGTCGCTTCACTTCAACATAGCGGATACCTTTTACAGGTTCAAAAGTAAAATCCCTTAACGTTGGATTGCTGGTTTTAGCACCATAATTACAGGCAGAAAGCATCAGTACGAAAAAGACAAGGTAAATGGTGTTTTTAATCATTTCAACAAAAATATTGGGCTAAAATAAGTTTTTTTAACCAGAGGCAAACAAGGTTGTTAAAGGTGATGCGTGTTTATTTCCTAACTTGTTTTTTCACTAAGATAACATTGGCAACCTTACGTTGCCCTTCATGATCCCACTTTTTATTATCAGCTGGATAGTTTACAACGCCATGATCAGGCATCCCGTTTACCCATAAGGTGGTAGAGCCACCACCATCAAAATTTATGGCACTGGTACAGCCTAACCACTGCATTAATTTGGTTAGCTCGAACAAACTCATGCCTGCAGCGTTTTCATTTCTTCCATCAACAGCCAGCAAAATCACCCTTCCATTTGGCTTTATACCCAGGCAGGTACGTGGATGGCGTAAGCGACTAAAACTGGTCGTATCTAACGTTTCATCAATGTGATTTAAAGTTAACAAAGGCCCGTTTAACATCACATTTTGAGCGGTCAGTTTGGTTTCCCAATCCCTTGTTCCATCCCACTTTTTTATTGAAATTTTTCCGTTTTCAATTACAACCGCTGCTTCCTGGTGTCTGGCTCTATTGCCATTCTTATCCAGGCGGTTCGTATTGATGGTTTTCCCGTTAACATGAACAAAATCTACTGCACCTCCGTTTTTTACGTCGAAAAAATTACCATTTATCGCTGCAATTGCCGTATCCCGTAATCCAAAATTACTCGTTTTAAGCAATTCTTTTTCTTCTGCTCCGATAGCAAAAACGGCCCTGCGACCAGTATTTTTTATTTCTAAAAAAGAAATATTTTGGTTTGCCGCAAAAAGATTTTTCTGATCAAAGTGATGCCGGAATAAAACCACCTGCCGGGCAACTCTGTTTTTGTGCCATTTAGCTTTTACAACGACAATAGAGTCGGCGTTTTGGCCAAAGGCTGAAAAACTAAAGATAAATAATGCAAGGGGAAAAAATAGTTTTTTAAGCATAACCTTATTTTGCCATAAAATTAAAAAATGGTTATGTTGTTTAGGTTAAAGCATCAAGAATTATACAATAGAATTCGCGATTTCGATCGATGTGTCGTGAAGCCAGGAACCACGTCATATCATGTAGAACTCAATCTGATATGATAGGTCTCACCCCGCCTGTACGGGCGGGCATTCTGTTGCACGGCAGTCGAGATGACAAACATTGATTAAACACCTGCAAGGTTTACCCCATAAAAAAAGCGGAGCGATCAATTTAATGATCGCTCCGCTTTTTTTAAATTTTCAATGATTAAATAAGCGCATCGCTATTCAATCATTTTCTAATTCTATCGTTTATTTCTTCGGATTTAAAATATCTTTAATTCTGATATTTAAATCTTCATAATGTGCTTTGGTAATGGCATCGCCAGCAGCTGCCCTGGCTTTTGTAGTAGCCAATAAAGTTTTGAGCTCTGCCCTAACCAATGGTCTGATATCAGATAAGCCAACATTGATCGGTGTTAAACCATAACTTGCGGCATAATCTACCGGGAAACCTACCGGAAGTTCGTTTTCTTTCGTCATTAAATTCTCCAAACGATCTACGTAAGCACGTTGTAAATTACGTTTAAATGCATCTGCCCTTCCTGCAACAAAAACCGATGATCTTAAGTCGGTAAATAATTCAGGCAAGGTATATGCTTTTGCCGTTCCGTTTTTAGTTTCGTTATCCAGCAAGCGTGCAATACGGGATGCTGATAGCAAATTACCCAGCGTATTTGTCTGAACCCCTTTAATTCGGTTTAACAATACGCCATTATCAAATTTATTTAATTGATCATTGCTGATTAACCAAAGTGGTGTGGTAAATAATTGTTTGTTGAAAAAGGTAACTGCTTCTCTTTGTTTTGCTTTAGGTAAATAAGCATAAACAGGCCCCTTCTGATCGTAGGTTTTAAAATTTTCGCTTAAGCCACCAACGTTTGTAGCTACATGTCCCATGTAACGGTTAAACTGGCCAACAATTTCAGTGTAAATTTCTTTTAAATCGCTATAATCTTTTCCTTTTTGATAAGTCCACTTTTCTACGTTTGGAAGGATGCGTTTTAAATTGGCAATACCATAAGTACTCGCTTTCATGGCATTGTCGCCCAAATCTTCGCTCTGCAAACGGGGATCCAGTGAAGTTCCCTGGCGGCCGTAGAAATATAAAGGATTACCAGCATTTTTTAAGGTCCACTGGTCTAAAATTTCTTTTTCCTGTTCTGCAGTTTTGTTTCCAGGAATCCAGGAATAGCCCCATTTCACTGCCCATTTATCGTATTCTCCAATTTGAGGGTGAAGTTTGGTTACACCATCTCCAGGTTGAGCAATGTAGTTAAAACGTGCATAATCCATAATTGATGGCGCGGTACCATGTTTATCCGTAAACGTTTTTGAACGTAACGAATCAACTGGATAAGCATAGCTTGAGCCAAAGTTATGGGGCAAACCTAAAGTATGACCAATTTCATGTGATGAAACAAAACGGATCAACTCGCCCATCTGTGCATCGGTAAATTGTGCTTTACGCACATCAGGATTAATGGCTGCTGTTTGCACAAAATACCAGTTACGTAACAGGTTCATTACATTATGGTACCAACCGATATGCGTTTCTAAAATCTGACCAGTGCGCGGATCGCTAACATGCGGACCATAGGCATTTGCAATATCTGAGGCAAAATAACGAACCACTGAATATCTCGAGTCTTCTACACTAAACTGAGGATCTTGTTGCGGCGTCGGTGCTTCTTTACCGATAATGGCATTTTTGAAACCAGCCGCTTCGAATGCCACCTGCCAATCGTTAATCCCCTGAATCAAAAACGGCACCCATTTTTTTGGGGTTGCAGGATCGATATAAATTACAATAGGCTTTACCGGTTCTACTAATTCGCCACGTTTATAGGCATTTGTATCTTTCGGAACCAAATTCCAGCGGTGAATGTAAGCGGTACGCTCTGCCTTTTGTGCGTTGCTTCCATAATCAATTTGTGACTGACCAAAAAAGCCAACTCTGCTATCCATTATCCTGGCTTTTACAGGTATTTTTGGCAACAACAACATTGATGTATTAAACTCGAAAGTAACAGCTCCGTTGCTGCTATCTGTTGGAGATTCTGCCGCACGGTATGTTTTCGCTGTTTTTACTTCAACATTAATCGGAAAAGTTTTTATCGTATCGATATAAGAGCGTGTAGCATCGTACATGGTTACTTTATAAGCCTTACGGATCTGATCAGTAGCACCAATGGCCATAATATCACCATTATAAAAATCGGTAACATCAATTACAACGCCGGAAGTATCTTTATTGTAGGCTTTAATCTCAAAGCTGGCTAAGATCTGAGCAAGATTAGAGTTTTGCACCGATTCGTACATATCGCTGTTCGCATCTGCTCTGGTTGAATAGCTTGGTACGCGGATGTAAACCTGTTTTCCCCTACGCTCCCATTTCCAAACTTGTTCATTTAATTCTTCACCACCATATTGTTGGTTCCCTACTTTTACACCTACAGGCGCCTTTGCCAAACGGGTAACTACAAGCATTTCGCGATTGATCATCGAATCTGGTATTTCAAAATACCATTTATCGTCTACTTTGTGTGTTTTAAATAAACCATTTGTTGTTCTTGCCTTTGCTGTTATTACTTCAGAAAATGGTTTAATACCTTCTTTTTTCTGTGCTGCTGCCGGGGCTGCGGCAGGCGTTGTTGGAGTAGTTCCTTTGGTTGTTTTTGATTTTTTCTGGGCATATACCGAACCTGTTCCGGCTGCACCAAATACCAGGATACCTGCCAAGGCAAGTACCTTAAAATTTTTATTCATGTGTGTATAAAGTTAGTTTGCTTGGTAATAAGAGGTTAAAGTTAAAATCTTGTTACACGACAAATCATTTGTAACTGGAAAATTACTTTATTAAATCCTTTTTTCGAGTCGAACGATTTTAAGATAAACTTGATTATCCCTAAAAATTTCGAGAATGATATTTCTTTCTGCTTTTGATTTAAACATTTCGGAAAGATCGTTTAAAGAATACGCATCAATACTTTTAAAGTTTATCCCAATAATTTCATCGTCAGGGAACAAACCGGCTTTTTCTGCCGGACTATTCTCGTCTATTTCTCCAATAAGCACTCTTTTATATGTTTTCTGATCAAGATATAACACCATACCCACCATATCGTGTTCAAAAGCAGTTTTTCTGAATCCATTGGGTTTAACATAAATAAACCCATCCTGATAGTTGAACTGAATGTTAAATTTCCGAAGTAAATCGGCACCTAAATTGCCATTCCGTTTTGATAAATCGATCTTATTTGAAATGCTTGTAAAATCAGGGAATCCGGCAACAACATCTTTAAAAACATAGCCCCCAATATTAAATCTCGTTACACGGCCAACATATCCCTTAATCTGGCCGCTTAAACTCATTCCTAAATTAGCTTTGATTTTCTTTTGAGGTAATGGGAATTCCATTCCATTGAGCATTTCGAGTGATAAAGCATGGCTGGCACCTGTATCCATTAAAAACCTGGCTTCAACTGTTTTTCCATTAGAAGCATCAATGGTAGCTGAAATATACGGCTTCTGGCTCTCTATTTCGATAGGAATTTTTTTTCCACGGTATTTAATTTTGGTGTCAGGATCATAAATAATCAGCCTATTTTCGCTATACCTGATATCGACAATAAAACTGTTAAAAAAACTGTAGCCCAACAGGCCATAAATTTTCAGCCCTAAATGTCCTGACAGGTTAAACAAGTCTTCTTTTAAGATTGCCGCTGGTATATACTTAATACTGGCACGGCCTACTTTAACATCAAGACTTTGAGAAACATATGCATCAACGCTTTCAATACCCAGGCCCGAAACTTTAATTTTACGGAGCTGACTGAAATTTAACGAATCGATAATAGAAGGATCTGTGATAATCATGGGTCCAACACCAGTATCAAGCACAAAATCATAGGGTCCTTTTCCATTTACATATACCGGAATAACCATCAGATTTTTAATACACTTGAAAGGAATTGACTGTTTTTGGCGGTTTCTTTTAAAGCGGAATTCTTGCCCAAACCCAGGAAAAGTGAGAAATACAAGCACCAGGCAAATGGTCAGTTTACGTAAACAGATTATTACACCGGATTTATATTTGGCTAACATTAAACTAAATTTAATAAATTAGTTAATCTTTATGTCTCCTAAATTTAGCACATGTTTCCTTTAAAAAATCATAATTTTATTTTTATCACCTTTGTTATCTCCTTTTGCTTGTTAGCGGGCTGCTCAACAAATAAGATCATTTCAAAAAAAGTAGCCAGAGAATTTAAAAATTCGCAGGTCATTAAACAATATCAGGTTGGCTTCGCGCTTTATAACCCGACGGACAAAAAAATGATCTTTCAGAAAGATGCAGATCAATATTTTACCCCGGCATCTAACACCAAATTGTATACATTTTTTGCGAGCCTTAAAATGCTGCCAGATTTAATGCCTGCTTTGAAATACACCGAGCGGAATGATTCATTGATTTTTTGGGGAACTGGAGATCCTTCTTTTTTGCAATTTGCCGTAAAAGATAAATCGGCATACAATTTTCTATTGGCTTCAAATAAAAAACTCTTTTTTTCACCGGGAAGATATTCGGGCAACTTCTTTGGCGAAGGCTGGGCCTGGGATGATTACGATTATTATTATCAGCCAGAAATTACCGAAATGCCTATTATGGATAACATGGTTACTTCTACCTATGCCACTCCAAATAAAATTAACGTTGTACCAAAGGTTTTTACCTCCTGCTTCGAAATAGATTTTACAAGGAAAACAGGCAATTTTCAGGTCAGTAGAGATTTCTGGAGCAACCGCTTTCATTACCCAGCAGTTGCAGTAAAGCCAGGCTATAATCAGCAAAACCCATATAAAACCAGCGCGCAGCTTACCGTTGAAATATTAGCAGATACCTTACACAAACCCGTTGGCATCATAAATTTAAAAATACCGCAGGATGCTAAAACCTTGCCAGGCGCAAAGCGCGATTCGGTACTAAAGCAAATGATGTTACCCAGCGATAATTTTATTGCCGAACACCTGTTATTGGTTTGCTCCAACCAGATTGGCGATACGTTAAGTACAACCAAAGCCATTGATTACATTACGAAAAACTACCTTTCTTTTCTCCCTGATCAGGTAAAATGGGCTGATGGATCCGGGCTGTCCCGCCAGAATTTATTTACGCCACGCGATAATGTATATCTACTTGATTCTATTTACAGATTGGTAAACAACCCGGAAAAACTTTTTGACTTATTGCCTGCAGGCGGCAAAAGCGGCACTTTAAAAAGTGCTTATCCTAAAACCGATAAACCTTTTGTCTTCGGCAAAACAGGTTCACTCGGTGGGGTGCATAACCAAAGCGGATACGTACTCACTAAAAAAGGCAAAACATATATTTTCTCTTTCATGAACAATAGCTTCATAAAACCAACTGCAGAAGTCCGTGCAGAAATGGTGAGGATAATGACTTACATACACGATAATTTTTAATGCGGGATTTAAAATCGATTGATCAACCTTTTTCCAATAAAATAAATATTGAAGGGAGCAACTATTTATACTTTGGCGGAACAGCCTATTTAGGCATTCCCCAAAATCAGGATTTCATAGATCTATATATCGAGGGGATTCAAAAATTCGGTTTAAACAATGGAACAAGCCGCACCAACAATATTCAGCTGGGCATTTATGATGATGCAGAAAAAGTAGCTGCTGCGCGTTACGGATCAGAAGCCGCTTTGATAACTTCAAGTGGTTACTTAGCTGCACAGCTTACCGTTAAAGGTTTGTCTACATTAGGCAAAATAATTTATGCTCCGGCTACACACCCTGCACTTTGGTTAAACGATCAGCCCGCAAATCAGCAATCGTTTAATGATTGGAAAAAAGAAACAATAAAGCTCATCAACGCTTCCGAAGAACAGAATTGGGTACTGGTCAGTAATTCCATGAACAATCTTTTCCCTGAAATTTATGATTTTAACTTCCTTACTGAAATACATCCGGAAAAAGAGATTATTTTAATTGTAGATGATTCGCATGGTATCGGCATCCATAATAATGGAATGGGTGCATTGATTAACCTTCCGGTTAAATCCAATATCGAACGTATTGTTGTGGCCTCAATGGCAAAGGCATTAGGGATAGATGCCGGGTTGGTTCTGGGTTCAAATGCACTTATTGCCAAACTAAAAAACGGCAATATTTTTATTGGGGCATCACCTCCATCCGCAGCCAGTCTTTTTGCCTTCATCAAGGCTGAAAAAATATACCAGCACGGATGGACGAGGTTACAGGAGAATATAAAGCTATTTACCGCTAAAATAAACGAAACATGGGCATTTGAACCGGCATTTCCGGCATTCTTGACACGAGATTCGACTTTGGCTGACTGTTTGCTAAAAGAAAAAATCCTGATTTCGTCTTTTCCTTACCCTAAGCCCGAATCTAAACCGATAAATAGAATTATTTTGAGCAGTTGGCATGAAAAAGAAGATATTGAAAAACTGGTGGCCGCTATAAATTTTTAACCTTTCCTTATCCAATTAATTTTTTAATATTTATAACATGAAAAAACTGTTCGTATTACTGGCTTTAACACTACTCTTTGCCAATATCGTTTCTGCACAAACGACTACGGTTTGGATTGTCAGGCATGCAGAGAAAGATAAATCCAATCCACAGGATACCAACCCCAACCTGTCTGATGAAGGGAGAATCAGGGCAGGAGATTTAGCCACATACCTCAAAAAAGTAAAGTTTGATGTTGCTTTTGCCACACCTACAAAAAGAACGCACCAAACATTAGATTCATTGGTGATTCCTAAAGTGATTGATTATAAAGATATTAAATCGCTTGTAGATAGCATTAAAACCAATTATGTTGGCAAAACTGTGATTATTGCCGGCCACTCTAACACCGTGCTGGAGATCATTGAAGCCTTTGGTGGTAAAAAACCCAAAGCAGAATTAACGGACGATGATTACGATTATATTTTTGAATTATCCGTTAAAGAAGATAAAGCGCGGGTAAAAATGGATCAGTTTGGCAGGCCACACCATTTGTAATACCTGTTGTATGCTGTCAGGTGTTACCACCTGACACCGGTAAAACTAATTAGTTTAAGATGGTAACACCTTACACCACAGATAATGGACCTCAGTTGTTATGCTCCCAACACTAATAACCAATGACAATCGAACTAATGAGCTATAATTTCTCGAAAGGAATATCCATTAAATCATAATTTCTCCAGTCCGAAAAATCATAATGCCACCATTCATTTCCTAACACATTCATGCGGTATTTAGCCATAATGGCAATGAGGAAATCGCGGTTTTTCTTTGCCTCTGGTGATACGTTTTCATATTTGGCCGCAGCAGCTGCCGAAAAACTATCGTAAGGTGTTGGCATCAGTAGTTCTTTGCCTGTTTTCAGGTTAATCAACGTGAGATCTACCGCACAGCCCCTATTGTGTTTCGATCCTTTTGCTGGATTAGCTACAAAATTTTTATCACTTGCCTTTTTATAAAACTCAACCGTAATGGCGTAGGGACGGTAGCCATCAAATATTTTTAAGCCATAGCCTTTTTTATTTAATGCTGCCTGGATCTTTTTTAACGATTCTACCACTGGTTTTCTGGCAAAAGCCCTCGCCTGCTTATACATGATCTGCCGCATAAAGTTATTTTTAGTGGCATAGCGGATATCTAACCTGATACTAGGGATGGCCTTCTTAATTTCAATCAATTCGTTATTCGGATTTGCTTTTATCGAGACCTGATATTGAGTATAAGAACTAACAACAACAAGCTTTTTTGCTGTAACGGGTTTGTTTTGAGCGTTTACAGCAATTGAGAGGAAAAAGAATAAAGCTAGCAGATTGAATTTTATCATCATAGTACCAAGAGGAATCAAACACCAAGCGCCTTTCCCATTATCCGTTTTACATTGTCTATCTTACATTTTTTATTGATTCGAAACGACCAACAATTCAAGATCTTTAAACGGCAAATTAAACATATCGGCCAAATCTTTATTGGTACAATTACCCTGATAAATATAAAGTGCTTCGCGGATGCCTGGGTTATTCCAAACCATATTCATTAAGCCTCCAAATTCGCCTATATCCAATAAAATTGGAGCAAAGATATTGGTAAGCGCATAAGAAGCTGTTCTTGGAACACGCGAAGCAATATTAGGCACACAATAGTGAATTACATCGTATTTTCTAAAAACCGGGTTGGTATGGTTGGTCACCTCTGAAGTTTCAAAGCAACCGCCCTGATCAATACTCACGTCAATAACTACCGAATGTGGTTTCATTCTGGCAACAGTTTCTTCCATTACTATACACGGACTGCGGCCATGTGTCGCTCTAATGGCACCAATCACTACATCGCAGGTAATAATGGCCTTATTTAAAACAATAGGCTGCATTACCGAGGTAAATACCCTGCTCCCCAGATTATTCTGCAGGCGGCGTAAACGGTAAATGGAACTATCGAAAACTTTTACCTCTGCGCCTAGTGCCAAAGCTGTTCTGGCGGCATATTCGCCAACCGTTCCGGCACCTAAAATCACAATTTCTGTGGGAGGAACCCCTGTAAAGCCGCCTAACATTAAGCCCTTGCCCCCGGTTACATTGCTTAAATATTCTGCAGCAATTAAAATAGAGGTCGAACCTACTATTTCGCTCATGGCGCGCACTACACTTAGTATATTACCTTCATCGCGGAGATTCTCAAAACACAATGCATTAATTTTTTTATGCATCAATGCTTTAAGATAATCCTGCTTAAGCGTTCCGGTTTGTAAAGAAGAAATAAGTGTTTGCCCCTTATGCATCATTTCAATCTCTTCCAGCATGGGAGGGGCAATTTTTACCAGGATATCAGCATCAAAAACTTCCTTTTTGTTATAGGCAATTTTTGCACCCTGCTCCGCATATTCGGTATCAGAGAAATTAGCAGCAATACCTGCCCCACTTTCTAAAACAACCCGATGGCCATTGTTTACCAACAAAGCAACAGATAAAGGTGTTAATGCGATTCTATTTTCCTGAAAAGAAATTTCTTTGGGTATTCCTATGTATAGACTGTTTTTTTTATTTCTGGTTTCTAGCGTTGCTTCCTGCGTTTGTAGTAAACCCTGACGAGCTATATCGGCCATTCCTTCGCGTAATCCTGTAGCCATGTTTGAATTAAAATTATGATAGTTTTAGGTCGTTCAAGATACGCAAAATCTGTTAATTTATTGATAACGAATTGTTATACCTTCGAAAACCTGAATACCCGGCGGTTTTCATCCAGCACATTGATCTCAACCTTAACAAAATTTTCAGGTAATAATTCTTCTACCCGCTCCGGCCATTCTATTAAACAAATTCCACCCCCATAAAAATATTCTTCATATCCTAAATCGTAGGCTTCACGAATGTCTTTTATCCGGTAAAAATCGAAATGGAATACCGATCCGTTAGGGCTTTCATATTCGTTAACGATAGAATAAGTTGGGCTCGAAACCACATCGGCTACACCTAAAGCCGCGCAAAAAGTTTTGATGAATGTGGTTTTGCCTGCACCCATATCACCCTCAAAAATGAAAACTTTTTGGTCACCGGCAAAATCTGAAAGTTGCTTTGCAACAACAGGTAGATGGGCTAAACTATGTACTTCGATATCCATATATAAAGAATAAAGGCAAAAGTAATACATAATTGGATTGCTTTTGCCTTTATTTGTTTTGCCACTAGCCAAGCTGAGTTTGTTGAAAGCCTATAACCTGTAAATTATTGAAAGTCTTTCGACAGGCTCAAGATGATAACCGACTAAATATGTAACTTATAACTTTAGCTAGATGAATAAGTCATCATCAGAGCAATTATACAATTAACCTTTAAAGTAGAGGCCGATAATCATTAAAGCCAACGCTATAAATAAGCCAACAAACCATTTAATCATATCAGTTTTAGCATTCGCCAAATCTTCTTTAGAAGCCAAATGGGTGGTTTTATCAACTTTCGCCTCAATATAACTGGTTAACTGCTCTGCAGTATCCTTATCAAGTTTTTCGCTTAAGAGTGCATATAGTTGAGTTATCGAAATATTCATATGTCTAAAATCTAATTAAAATTAAGAATAATGCTTCAGTTTAACAAAATATAGGCATATTTCTTCTTGCAATGATTGCTTTGGCCTTACTATTCAAACGAACAAATCCTGAAACAAATTCAATAGGACATTCTTTGAAAATGACCAATCTCATGTCTCAAATCTGGTATCTCAAATCTATCAAACTACCTTGGCGAATACGTCACCACCGGAATAATCATTTCCTCCAATGAAATACCGCCATGCTGGAAAGTTTCGTTATAATAATTTACAAACTGATTGTAATTATTGGGATAAACGAAATAGCTATCTTCCCTTGCAAAAATATAACTGCTGCTGATGTTAATCTTCGGCAGCAAAGCATCATGAGGATTTTTAATCAAAAACACTTCTTTTGCATTAAAATTAAGGTTTCTACCCTGCTTATATCTTAAATTGGTATTTGTACTTCTATCACCAATAACTTTAACCGGTTTTTTAACACGAATGGTTCCATGGTCGGTGGTGATGATTACTTTAACTTTTTTCTGCGAAATTTTCTTCAATAAATCCCAAAGTGGTGAATGCTCAAACCATGATAAGGTTAATGAACGGTAAGCCGCATCATCGTTAGCCAATTCACGTATCATTTGCATATCCGTTCGTGCATGACTCAACATATCAACAAAATTGAACACAATGGCGTTAAAATCGTTATGCAATAAGTTGTTCGTCTGCTCAACAAGATCTTTACCCTGTTCAAAAGTCAGAATTTTATGATAACTGAATTTACAATCCTTTCTTAAGTTACGTTTAATATTGTCAGATAGGAAAGCCTCTTCATGCATGTTTTTTCCACCTTCATCATCATCATTTTGCCAAAGTTGGGGGAAACGCTTTTCCATATCCAAAGGCATCATACCAGAGAAAATTGCATTACGGGCATATTGTGTTGCCGTTGGTAAAATACTGGTGTACATGTCCTCTTCATCTATCCTGAAATATTCTGATATCAACGGATTGATGATTTTCCATTGATCATATCTTAAATTATCAATCAGGATAAAAAATACCGGTGTATTATCATTGATAAGCGGAAAGGCTTTTTTCTTTAATAACTCGTTCGAAAGCAAAGGCGCCTTATCTTTATCCTTAATCCAATCAAGGTAATTTTCCTCAATAAATTTTGTAAACTGTGTATTGGCTTCCTGTTTTTGCATGGTTAAAATCTCATGCATCTGCGGATCGTCCAGTTTTTCTAACTCAAGCTCCCAAAAAACGATTTTTTTGTAAACATCAATCCACTCTTCATAATTAAGCCTGTCACCCAAAGTCATACCCAAACGGCGAAAATCCTGCTGATAAGCCATAGAGGTTTTCTCACTCACCAAACGTTTATTGTCGATCAGCTTTTTAATGGTCAGCAAAACCTGCTTAGGGTTTACAGGCTTGATCAGATAATCATCAATTTTGCTGCCTATCGCATCTTCCATCAGGTTTTCCTCTTCACTTTTCGTAATCAGCACCACAGGAACATCAGGATTTAGGTTCTTAATGGCCGATAACGTTTCGATACCGCTCATGCCAGGCATATTCTCATCCAGAAAAACCAGGTCAAAATGGGCTTTTCCAAATGCTTCAAGCGCGTCGTTACCATTGGTAAAAGTGGTTACGTGGTAACCTTTATCATTCAATAATAATATATGAGGTTTTAACAGGTCGATTTCATCATCGGCCCACAATATTTTAGTTTCTTGCATGTTTTTGTAAAAATAGATCACTATTGCCGTTTAATTACGGCAGGTAATTCAAACTATAAATAAAAATAGCAATTTTTGTACCGTATCTATCTATTTAACTATTTTTAACGATTGAATAAGAAGAAAATAATAAATGATCCGGTTTACGGCTTCATCAGTATCCCGTCCGAATTGGTTTACGATGTGATTTCACATCCTTATTTCCAGCGTTTGCGTTATATCAAACAGCTTGGAATGACACATTTGGTTTATCCAGGGGCTTTACACACGCGTTTTCACCATGCACTGGGTGCCATGCACTTAATGAGTTTGGCCATCAATCTTTTAAAAAGTAAAGGACATAACATAACCGACGGCGAAGAAGAAGCCGCCATTTTGGCCATTTTATTGCACGATATCGGACATGGGCCTTTTTCGCATGCATTGGAGCACTCTTTGGTTACCGGCATCAGGCACGAAGATATCTCAGCAAAACTGATGCAGGAGCTGAATGCCCATTTTGATGGCCGTTTAACCCATGCCATTGAGATTTTTAACGGCACGTATCCTAAAAAATTTCTTCATCAATTGATTTCAGGCCAGTTAGATCTGGATAGAATGGATTATTTAAACCGCGACAGCTTTTTTACAGGCGTAAGTGAAGGCGTAATCAGTTTCGACAGGATCATTAAAATGTTCAACGTTTATGATGATGACCTGGTGATTGAAGAAAAAGGCATTTATTCTATAGAGAAATTTCTAATTGCCCGCAGGCTGATGTATTGGCAGGTTTATCTGCACAAAACAGTAATATCGGGCGAGATGATCCTGGTAAAATTATTAGAACGCGCTAAAGAACTATCAGCAGCCGGAGAAAACTTATTTGCTTCGCCATCCTTAAATTATTTTTTAAAAAACGATATCAACGAGGCTAATTTCTTTGCGCAGCACGAAAATCTGGAGCATTTTACCAGCCTTGATGATCAGGATATTTATGCTGCCGTTAAGGTTTGGGCCAAACATCAGGATAAAATTTTGTCTACGTTATGTAAAATGCTCACCTCCAGAAATCTTTACAAAGTAGAAATGGGCAATGAAAGGGCTGATACCGACCGAGTAAACTTTTTGCAGGATGCGGCAGTTAATTTGCTGGAAATCAAACCAGAAGAGGCCCGTTATTTTGTTTTCACCGATTCTATTCAAAACCGCGCATATAACGCTGGGGTTGGAAATATTAAGATTTTAATGAAAAATAACGACATTGTTGATATCGCAAAAGCTTCTGATTTGTCTAATCTGGAGTCGCTACAGAAAACTGTAGAAAAATATATTCTCTGTTACCCAAGAGGGATTTAAGTTTTTTTAACAAAATATTTGACTTTCAGTGCCGTTTTAACTCTTATTATTGTGCAAATAATACCCCGTTTAACCCATGCAGGTTTTTTTGTTCATATCAATTTAACATATACCTTTGTACGATGCAATTTACTGCCACGCAGATAAGTCAGTTTCTGAACGGTTCCATTGATGGGAACCCTGATGTAGCCGTTACCGAACTTTCTAAAATAGAAGACGGAAAGGAAGGCTCCTTGTCTTTTCTTTCGAACCCTAAGTACGAAAACTTTTTGTATTCTACTCAGGCATCAGTTGTTATCGTATCAAAAGACTTTGCCCCTACACAGACTTATACCAGCACATTAATCCGTGTTGAAAATCCATATAGTGCATTTACGATCTTATTGGATAAATATAACGAAGCCATTAATGCCCAAGCCGTGCAATCTGGTGTTGATAAATTGGCCTTCGTTCATCCTACAGCTAAAATCGGCAATAACGTGTTTATTGATGCTTTTGCCTATGTGGCCGAAAATGTAGAGGTTGCAGATGGCTGTAAAATAAACGCACAAACCTTTATTGGTGCAAATTCTAAAATTGGCAAAAACAGCACATTTTTTCCTGGTGTAAAAATTTATCACAATTCTATAATCGGAAGCAGAGTAGTCATCCACGCGAATACTGTTATCGGAAGTGATGGTTTTGGCTTTGCCCCACAAAAAGACGGCACTTACAATAAAATCCCGCAGATTGGAAACGTTATCATCGAAGATGATGTCGAAATTGGCGCAAATACAACCGTAGATCGTGCAACCATGGGCTCAACAGTTGTAAAAAAAGGTGCAAAAATCGATAACCTGATCCAGATTGCGCACAATGTAGAAATTGGCGAGAACACTGTTTTAGCAGCACAGTCAGGGATTTCTGGAAGTACAAAAATTGGCCCTAACAGTGTAGTTGGCGGGCAGGTTGGTATAGCCGGACACTTAACCTTAGCCAAAGGAACTCAAATCGGTGCACAGGCAGGTATAAATTTTAATATCACAGAAGAAAATAAACAATGGCACGGAAGTCCGGCGCAACCATTGCGCAACTGGATGCGTGCATCGGTCATTTTCAAACATCTTCCAGATGTTGAGAAAAGAATTAATAAGCTCGAAGAGGAGTTAAAAAAACTCACCGCTGAACTGGAAAAGAATACATTACACAATGAACGTTAGACAAAAAACGATTAAACAAGAAATATCAGCATCTGGTGTTGGTTTACACACTGGTGCTAATGTGACTTTAACATTTTGCCCCGCCCCAGAAAATCATGGCTTCAAATTTCAGCGTATTGATTTAGATGGCCATCCGATTATCGAAGCTGATGCAGATAATGTTACCGATACCTCAAGAGGCACTACGCTTACCCAAAATGGCGCCAGCGTAAGTACCGTAGAACATGTAATGGCATCGCTGGTTGGTATGGATCTGGACAACGTACTTATTAAATTAGATGGTCCGGAAACGCCAATTATGGACGGGAGTTCTATTCAGTTTGTTGATTTATTGGAAGAAGTAGGTACAGTTGAGCAAAATGCAGATCGGGAATATTTTACCATTCCGCATAACATTACCTATACCGAAGAGGATAGAAAAGTAGAAATTGTGGCCATGCCGTTAGACGATTATCGTTTTACCTGCATGATCGATTACAACTCTCCTGTTCTAGGTAGCCAGCATGCGGGCATTAATACCATTGCAGAGTTTAAGAAAGAAATTGCTTCTTGCCGTACTTTCTGTTTTCTACATGAACTGGAATACCAGCTATCACACAATTTGATTAAAGGTGGCGATTTAAATAACGCCATTGTAATTGTAGATAAAGAAGTTACCAGGGATGAATTAAGCCACCTGGCTAAATTATTTAACCGCAAGGATATTGATGTTGCCCCACAAGGGATCTTGAACAACATGGAACTGCGTTATCAGAACGAGCCCGCACGTCATAAACTATTGGATATGATAGGCGATCTAGCCTTGGTTGGTATGCATTTAAAAGGCCACATTATGGCCGCCCGTCCAGGCCATGCAGCAAACGTTGCTTTTGCTAAAAAAATTAAAGCAGCGATTAAAAAAGAGAAAAACAAAAAAATACAAAAGGTATACGACCCAAGTGCAAAACCATTATATGATGTAGTTCAGATTATGGACATTTTGCCTCACCGTCAACCATTTTTATTTGTAGATAAAATATTAGAACTTTCTAAAAACCACGTGGTAGGCGTTAAAAACGTAACCATGAACGAAGAGTTTTTTAAGGGACATTTTCCTGGTGCACCGGTTTTTCCGGGTGTAATTCAGATTGAGGCGATGGCGCAGGTTGGTGGTATTTTAGTATTAAGCACCGTTCCGGATCCTCAGAATTACCTCACCTATTTCTTAAAAATAGATAACGTACGTTTTAGAGCCCAGGTGCTTCCTGGCGATACAATTGTTTTCCGTTGCGATTTACTTGAACCCATCAGAAGAGGTATTGCCCAGATGAAAGGTGTTGGTATGGTTGGCGAAAAAATCGTTGTAGAAGCCGAAATGATGGCTCAAATTTCAAAAGTTAAACAAGCAGAACCCGCTCAATAATGATACAACCCCTAGCATATATACACCCTCAGGCAAAAATTGCCGAAAACGTGGTAATTGAACCTTTTGTAGTGATACATAAAGACGTTGTAATTGGAGAGGGAACCTGGATCGGATCGAATGTGACCATTATGGATGGCGCACGGATCGGTAAAAACTGCCGGATCTTTCCTGGAGCGGTTATTTCTGGCGAGCCACAGGATTTGAAATTTGCAGGTGAAATTACCACTGCAGAAATTGGCGACAATACCACTATACGCGAGTGCGTTACCATTAACCGCGGCACCAAAGATAAATGGAAAACTACCATTGGCAGTAATTGCTTAATTCAGGCTTATTCGCACATTGCGCACGATTGCGAGGTTGGAAATAACTGTATTTTTTCGAACAGTACTACCTTGGCCGGCCACATTACAATTGGAAACAATGTAGTTTTGGCAGGTCTGGTTGCCATACATCAATTTGTTAAAGTAGGTTCTTATGCCTTTGTAACCGGTGGTTCACTGGTACGTAAAGATGTTCCGCCATATGTAAAAGCAGCTCGCGAACCCCTTTCTTATGCTGGTATCAACTCTGTTGGTTTACGTAGACGAGGTTTTACCAATGAGCAGATTGATGAGATCCAAGAAATTTACCGCGTACTTTTTGTAAAACACAATAACGTAACCAAAGCTTTAGACATGATCGAAGCTGAATTTAAACCTACCGAAATCCGTGATGAAATTGTAGATTTTATCCGCAATTCTAACCGCGGGGTAATGAAGGGGTTTGGCATGGGAAGTTAATTAAGGTAGAAGGCTAAAGGGTTTAAGGTAGAGGGTTAAACTAATTGCTTAACCAAATTCAAATAAATATTCATGGGTGATTTAAGACTGATCCGAACAGATTCAGAACATGTGGATTTTAGGATGTTGGTTGCTTTATTAGATCTGGATTTGGTTATTAGAGATGGTGAAGATCATTCCTTTTATACGCAGTTTAATCAAATTGATAGCATTAAGGAGGTTGTTATTGCCTATCAAAAGAGGCTGCCCGTTGCTTGTGGTGCAATAAAACCGTTCTCCTCTACAGCAGCTGAAGTAAAAAGGATGTTTGTGCACCCCGACTACCGAAATAAAGGCATAGCCGCTAAAGTTTTACATGAACTTGAAAACCGGGCTACTGAACTCGGTTTTGACGCATGTGTTTTAGAAACTGGCAAAAGACAACCGGAGGCCATCGCACTTTACCAAAAAGTAGGATATCATATTATTTCTAATTATGGCCAATACATTGGCGTTGACAACAGCGTTTGTATGACTAAACCGCTTAGCGCTAAACCCTAAATGCCTACCACAAATGAATATTACTTTACAAAATGTTGGCAGAAGGTTTAATAAAGAGTGGATTTTTAGAAATTTAAGTGCTGAATTTTCTACAGGAAACAGTTACGCCATACTTGGACCTAATGGTTCCGGTAAGTCGACTTTATTGAGCGTATTAACCGGCAGCTTATCACCTTCAGAGGGAAAGATTTCATTTTCTGATACGAAAGATATTCCGGTAGAAAATATTTATAAATACATCAGCCTTGCTGCACCATATCTTGAACTGGTTGAAACTTTTACCCTAAAAGAGATCATTGATTTTCATTTTAAGTTTAAAAATTTCGCTTCTGGCCTGGATGCAAAAAAGCTGATCAGTGTTTTGGGATTAGAAAAAGCAGCAAACAAACAAATCAAATACTTTTCGTCTGGAATGAAGCAAAGAACCAAACTAGCTTTGGCATGTTGTGCAGATACACCCATTTTATTTTTAGACGAGCCGACGAGCAATTTAGACGTTCAGGGAATCAATTGGTACCGCGAACTTATCGAAAATTTTGGAAAAGAGCGGCTTACCATAATTGGCTCCAATCAAATACAAGAATACGATTTCTGCACAAATCACATACAAATATCAGATTATAAGCAAGTTAAACTATAATCAACCATTTATAAAGAAGTCTGTTTTGTCATACATTTGTATTATAAATATTTTTTTGAAAAAATATTTTGTAGTTCACAAATTATATCTACCTTTGCACCACCAAAAAGAGAAACAATTATTTAATTTATCTCTCTAAGTAAAAGATCATATTTCCGTTTTCGGAATTAAAATATATAGCCCTTAAAAGGCAAAGAGTTTTTCATAGTTTAGTTTGAGGTTTAGGTTGATTATGCCTTTGGAGTGGTTCCCAAAGGCATTTCTTTTATATGGAGTTTTTTATTCTTTTCCTCGGTGTTTTATCAATTGCATAGCCCGCTTCTTATATAGCTGTTAATCGGGATCAATTACCAACATCAAAGTTTAAAAAAAAGCTCCGCCTTCCTGGGCGATTAATGATGGTTTTGCTTTTCAAATCTGTAGGCATTTTTTAACTTTGATTTTTAATCCACAACAAAAACAATATTCACGATCATAAAATGGCAAAGGCATCAGAAGTAAAAAGCGGAAACGTGCTTCGTTTTAACGGAGAGTTGGTAAGTGTAGAAGAGTACATCCACCGTACTCCGGGAAATCTAAGGGCTTTTTATCAGGCTCGTATGCGCAATGTAAAAACCGGCAAAATTGTAGAATATCGTTTCCGCACAGATGAAGAGGTAACCATTTGCAGGGTAGAAACCAACGATTATCAATACCTATATGAGGACGGCGACTACCTGGTTGTGATGGACAATAATACTTTCGAACAATACAACATTCCAAAACTGCTTTTTGGCAGTTCGATTAAATTCTTAAAAGAAGGCATGAATGTTACTATCGCTTTTGAAAGCGATGAGCCCATTGTTGCCCAGCTGCCTAATAGTGTGGAGTTGGAGATCACCTATTCTGAACCCGCTGTAAAAGGCGATACTTCTACCAGTGCACAAAAGTATGCTACGGTAGAAACCGGTGCCGAAATCAGGGTGCCCTTATTTATCAATCAGGGAGATAAAGTAAAGATTGACACTAAAACGGGCGAATATATGGAACGGGTAAAATAGGACAGTAAAGGTTTAAATTTTCTTAAACCCTAAGCCTTATGCCTTAAACCTTTATAGGTTTTTATTAAAATAATTTTACCTTTGCCGTCACGAAAAACTAAAATTAACCCCCAATTTGGGATAACACAATATGGCAAAAGCATCAGAAATTAAAACAGGTAACATTCTACGTATCAACAACGAACTGGTTACTGTTGACGAATGGAATCACCGTACACCAGGAAAAGGCGGAGCGTTTTACACAGGGAAATTCCGTAACATTAAATCGGGCAGAATTGTTGAAGCACGTATGAATACCGACGAGGCTGTAGAAATATGCCGTGTAGAAACAAACGATTATCAATATTTATACGAAGAAGGTGATTATTTGGTGGTAATGGACAATAATAGTTACGAGCAGTTCAATGTAGAGAAATCTTTATTTGGTTCGGCTATTAAATTCCTAAAAGAAGGTATGAACATCATTGTTTCTATGGAAAGCGACGAAGCCATTATGGCACAATTACCAAACTTTGCCGAATTTGAAATCACTTACTCAGAACCAGCTGTTAAGGGTGATACTTCAACAAATGCGCTAAAAGCAGCAACATTAGAAAATGGTGTTGAAGTTAAAGTTCCGATGTTTGTAAACCAGGGCGATAAAATTAAAATTGATACCCGTACCGGCGAATATGTTGAGCGTGTAAAATAATTTTAAACTAAAATACCTAGAAGCCTCTAAAATTAATTTTAGGGGCATTTTTGTTTAAGACCTGTAAGGTTTAAAAACCTGTGAGGCTTAAACCTATAATGCTAAATAACCGTATCTCTTACAGGCGCTAAGATGAGTTACGTGGTCATTTCTTAGAAAAGCAGGGTTCTGCGCGCTCGTGCCATGACAACCCCGCTATTCGCTTCAAAACCTTGGCTCGTGCCTCACCTTCGGGTTTTACGCTGCTATCGGGTTTATTTAACCAAAGCATCTAGGTCTTAGGTCACAAAACCCCGCAAGTTTCGAAACCTGCGGGGTTTGAAAATATTATCTTTGTTATATGTTTAAAGCCGAAATCAGAAAACAAGCATTAAAAGATAGATTACTGTTAACCGACCCAATGTATCATGCGTTGAACGAATCACTTTTAAAACAGTTTAAAACAATCGATTTTGGCCAAATTAAAACCCTTCACATCTTTTTACCCATTACAGAAAAAAAAGAGCCGGATACTTTTTTATTGATCGAATGGCTGAACAAAACGCATCCTGAAATTAAAATTATTGTGCCTAAGGCCGATTTTGAAACAGCACTGATGACTCACCATGAATACCTGGGCGAAAAAGACCTAAAAAAAAACCTTTACAATATTTTGGAACCCCAGAAAGGGAACCTGCATGAAGGCGAAATAGATATGATAATTATCCCTTTATTGGCTTTTGATAAACTGGGTTACCGGGTAGGTTATGGCAAAGGATTTTATGATCGTTTTCTCCGGGATGTAAATGCTCAGAAAATAGGTTTATCTTTGTTTCCTGCAATTAAGAAAATCGATGATGTAAATGAACACGACATCAAATTAGATTTTTGCATCACACCAACAGAAATTATACAATTTTAAGCTTACTGGCATGCCACAGGAAATCGTTATCAAAACCGAAAAACAGTACGAAGACAATATGATCGCCGTATTTGAACTTCAGGAAAAGGAAGATTTAACAGCGGAAGACCTGAAACAGATCGAGTTGATGCTAAAGGCAGGAGAAAAATACGAAGCGGAGCATTTGTAAAAGGCCTACTCTCAAACATCACCCTGATCCGATAGCTATCGGATTTATTTCAGGGTCCATTTATAAGGCATTTACCGCAAGAAAGATTCTGAAACAAAACAAGTTCAGGATGACGACATGAGCTAATACTCCGTGTCTGCTGTGCATCCTTAGCTAAATCGAAGAAATATGTCCTTTCACAAAATCGCTCACCAGATAAGCAATCAGCTTAGCGGTTGACTGGTTTACCCTACCATCCAGCATCCGCGTAGCCCCTTCACAAATATGTAGATAAGAAAATTTATTGGCTTTGCTCAAGATTAGCTTTCGGATCTCGTTAACTGCAAATCCAGACGGAGTTTCGGCGCTCGAAAGTATATTTTGAATACCATCCAGATCTATTTCTAAACCTGCTGTTGACCCTAACTCATCGAATAGACCATTGTCATCCCGTCCAGTTAAAATATCCTCAAAAAATACAGCCTTTAACTTAGGATTGTTATCAATCTGGCTTAAAATAGCTTCGTTATTATAATTTTGATGTAACCCATACATAAAATAATGATCAAGATAATTTTCGTTTAAAGCATAAGAAAACCCATTTCCGCTATGCCGGCCTTCCAATCCCCTTAAATCAGCATGCGCATCAATATTTAGCACATCAATTGGGGTTTTATTGGCTAAAGAAACTCCTTTGATGATTGGATAAGCATTATTATGTCCGCCGCCAATTACAATAGGGATTTTGCCCGCAGCTGTGATTTTTTCAATTATCGGATAAACGAGATCATCAATTTCAGCCACTTTATCCCGTAGTGCTTTTATAGAAGAATCACCAGGCTCGTCAATCTCGAAATGGCCCAAGACCAAAATTTCATTACCGCCTAAAAAACGGTTACTCTGAATATTTAAAAAGGCCGTTAATGCCGGTCGCCATGCCGATGCCGCTCCTGCCATGCCACCATTTGCACGCACACCAATATCTTCAGGAATGCCCAGCAACACAAATTTTGCTTTTGTATCTGGCAATTCTTCCCATGAAGATATAACAGCCACTTTTTCGCCCAGCTTAGTTTCGCCCTCGCGGTGAATAACCAAACGATCAATGTCGTGCTGTGTATATGTTTTAAGGTTATCCATTATAAATTTCGCCATTTAAGATCACTTGATCTACCTGGCTTTCGCCAAAGCTATAAGGCAGATAAGCAATTGACGGCATTGGTTTAGTGATCAATAAATTTGCTTTTTTCCCAACCGCAATACTTCCATAATCTTTGCTCAGCTCCATTGCTGCAGCACCGTTTAATGTTGCGCCATTAATGGCCTGCTCTGGAAACATCTTCATTTTAATGCAAGCTAATGAAATTACAAAATTCATATTTCCAGAAGGTGTTGAGCCCGGGTTATAATCCGTAGCCAAAGCCATTGGTAAGCCAGCTTTAATAAAGCCCTTCGCATCGGCAAACGGAATTCCTAAGTAAAACGAGCAAGAAGGTAGCAATGTTACAATTGTGTCGGCATTTTTTAACGTTGCGATCGTTTCTTCGTTACTTTCCTCTAAATGGTCAACTGAGATGGCACCATTTTCAACAGCAACCGCTATAGCTCCTGAAACGGAAAGTTGGTTGGCATGTATTTTTGGCTTCAATCCGTATCTGGCTCCAGCTTTTAATACCTGATCGGTTTCTTCAACAGAAAAGAACCCCTTTTCACAAAAAACATCAATATAATCGGCCAGTTTTTCTGCTGCTATCAGCGGCAGCATGTCATTAACAATCAAATCGATGTAACCCTGATGATTATTTTTAAACTCGGCTGGAAATGCGTGTGCGGCTAAAAAGGTTGCTTTTATCGGGATTGGAAATTGATCCTTCAACCTGCGGATGACCCTTAACATCTTGATTTCACTTTCAGTAGTCAAACCATAGCCACTTTTAATTTCAACCGCCCCGGTTCCCTGGAGGATCATTTGTTTTAACCTTTGCGCAGCACTTTGAAACAACTCATCTTCTGTTGCCTTTTGAAGTTTACGCGCAGAATTTAATATTCCGCCACCTGCTGCCGCAATTTCCTCATAGCTTTTGCCCTGTATTTTCATCGCAAACTCTTCTTCCCGGGAAGCTGCGAAAACAATATGCGTATGGCTGTCACACCAGGAGGGAAAAACATAGCGGCCTTTCGCTGAGACTTGAGATGGGAAATTCGAGATTTGAGAAGGAATTGAACTCATCTCGCCAAAATCTTTGATCAGGCCATCTTCTATCAAAAGCCAGGCATTTTCGAGAACGGGTAAATCGCTTAGTTCGTTACCGCGAAGCACCAACTTATCTTTAGGATGCAGGCCAACAAGGCCTTTTATGTTTGTGATCAGCATTTATTGGCTGGTTAATTTTTGAAACTGGATAAACTGGTGAATCGAAAAGGGTTCAGTTAACCGATTTAAACAATTAACCAGTTAACCTCAAAACTATTCTATTTCCAATAGCACCGGACAATGATCAGAATGTATAGCATCGGGCAAAATCCTTACATTTTTCAAGCGGCTCTCCATCGGTCTGGTTGCTAAATGATAATCGATCCGCCAGCCCAGGTTTTTGCCTCTTGAACCTGCACGGTAACTCCACCAGGTATAGTGATGTGGATCTTTATTAAAATGGCGGAAAGTATCAATGAAACCATTATCTAAGAATAATTGCATCCATTCCCTTTCTTCTGGTAAAAAACCAGATGAATTGGCATTGGATTTTGGGTTATGGATATCAATAGCGGTATGGCAGATATTATAATCACCGCTCACAATCAAATTTGGGATCTCTTTACGCAATTCTCCAATGTAGGCATCAAAAAACCGCATAAATTCATATTTTTTTACCTGCCTGTCATCTCCACTTGAACCGGATGGCATATAAAGGCTCATTAAAGAGAAATCATCAAAATCTGCCCTTAAAATACGTCCTTCTTTATCAATCCATTCTTGGCCGCAGCCAAATTCTACATGATGAGGTTTGATTTTAGCTAAAATGGCTACACCACTATAGCCTTTTTTCTCTGCAGGGAACCAATAATGATGATAACCCAACTGCTCAATCAGTGCAATAATTTCGGGGATTTGCGAAGGTAACGCCTTTACTTCCTGTAAACACACCATGTCGGCATTGGTGGCCTGTAACCAGCCAAAAAAGTTTTTGGTACTTGCGGCCCTAATCCCATTAACATTATAAGAGATAATCTTCATTCAGTAAATTTCAATTGTTGTGGGCGGTAAATTTAGAGATTTATTAAATAAATGCTTAGTAATTCAGATTTGCTTTCGTTAAATTTGGGTTGCAGCAAGCTAAAGAAGGTAAATTATCTCCTCATGAAGAAGTAAAAAAGGCATTCTGAGAGATTTATTACAAGCAATCGTCACCCTGAATTTATTTCAGGGTCTATCTTAGGAAAGATGCTGAAATAAATTCAGCATGACGAGCGGATTTGTAAAAAGTTAATCTATATAGATCTCTCGAATACGTTGCACTCCGCTCGAGATGACGCCAACTAGGAAAATTATTCAATCGAATAACGATTATCTTTGATTAACCCATCAATAGCTGTTTCTCCAATTTTTTCGCTTCTCTTCTTTTCAAAACAGTTACTTCCATTTTCGCGTCTTGTTTTGGCCGGTTGTTTTTATCGGTAGCCAGAGCGGCAATTTTATCAACCATATCCAAACCCACTACAATTTCTCCGTAAACAGTATAATTCCGGTCTAAATGTGGCGTACCACCTATCGTTTTATATATTTCACGCTGCCATTCCGGAATTTTGAACTTCAACCGTTTTTCTTCTACATTATTCAATTGCTGGTCGGTAAAAACTTTTCCCTGCACCAGGTAAAACTGGCTACCGCTTGATGCCTTACTTGGATTAACATCATCACCCTCCCTTGCAGCAGCTAAAACGCCTTTTTTATGGAATAAGCTGTCATTAAACTCTGCCGGGATGGTATATTTAGGCCCTCCTTCACCCAAAAGAGAATCTGGCTTTGCATTTTTAGAATCTGGATCACCACCCTGAATCATAAAATCTTTAATCACGCGGTGAAATAAAACACCGTTGTAATATCCCGATTTGGCCAACTTCACAAAATTATCCCGATGCAATGGGGTTTGATTATATAGCCTAACAATCCATTCCCCAAATTCAGTTTTAATCCGCACATATTGATTTTTAGGTTTTGCAGCAAAGGTTGAAAGTATCGAAAAGGTGCAGAGGAATAATAATATTTTCTTCATTTAATCCGTGTTTAAGGCTAAAGTAAGCTAAAAAATGAAATTCAGTAAATAATTACCGGCATTATTCGATATTTTTTCCTTTACCTTTGTATTAATGAAGTTAAAACAAAAAATAGCACTTTCTTTGGCTGTATTCTATGCAGTTAGTGTTATAGGTTTGGCTTTAAGTCTGCATTTCTGTGGAGGCAAACTAGAAAATGTTAAACTATTCAGCAACGAAGTTTCCTGTAAGTTCTGTAAGGATATCCCTAGCGAAAAGAAAGATGATGGTTGCTGCAAAAACACTCAGGTAACGGTTAAGGTTAAAGATAGTCACCAGGCAGAGGCGCAATTAAAAATGCCAAAGCTCTTTTCTATCCAGCTTTTTCTTCATCCACCAGTTTTAGCATTTTTAAACGATATTACCCCGAAATTTTTCAGTAAAATTTCAAATAAAGCACCGCCACTTTCCTCGCGGATTGCCCTGCATATTTTCAATTGTATTTTTAGGAATTAGGATTTTTCTACTTTTCCGTCATCCTGAACTTCCGCCCGGCCAGTCGGACGGGTGTTTCAGGATCTGTTTTGCTATAAGCCCCTGAAATGAAACCAGGGAGACGACAGTTTAAAATTATTCAAATTCAAAAAATCATGAAAGCAGTAAAAATATTCAGCATTATTATGCTATTCTTTGCCGTTAATGTTTCGGCACAAAAAATATCTTCAGCAGATTTACAGGTAACCGGTTTAACCTGTTCAATGTGCTCAAACGCTACACAAAAATCCTTAGAAACCCTTGACTTTATTAGTAGCGTTAAACCTGATTTAAATAAAAACATCTTTGTGCTCACCTTTAAAAAAGATGCAAACATCAATCTCGATTTAGTGCGTAAAAAAGTTCAGGATGCTGGTTTTTCAGTTGGTGGCTTAACCGCTAACTTCAATTTTAACGATGTAAAGGTAGATGATAAGGGCCAGGCAATTGTAGATGGCAACGTGTACCGTTTTGTAAATGTAAAAGATAAAACGCTTAGTGGTACCATTAAGGCCAGTGTAGTAGACAAAGATTTCATTTCAGGTAGCGCATTTAAAAAACAGGCAGTAACTGCTAATTCTGATGCTTATGTAAGCGGCACAGGTGTTGTTAACGGCAAAAAAACCCGCATTTACCATTTAATTCTTTCCTAGGATGAAGCGGATATTCGTATTAGCGCTGATGATGATCGGCGCCTATACAAATGGTTTTGCACAAGAACTATATGTATTTACAGAGCCGGCCAGTAATATGCCCACCAAATCAATTGGTGTGAGAATTACGAACGAGGGCATGTTTAATAATCCGGGTTTTGTAAGCAGGACCATTCCGGAAGTCATGTTTGGTTTTAGTAAAAACCTGATGATGCATGCGCAAGGTTTTGTGTCTGATATGGATGGCAGATACCGTTTAGAGGGAGGAAGTTTATATGCAAAATACCGGTTTTTATCATTAGATGAAGCACAAAGCCACTTCAGGGCATCGGCTTTTGGGCGGATAAGCACCAGCAGAAGGCCAACGTATACGAGAGACATTAATCTTGAAGGCGACAATAGCGGTATACAGGGCGGATTAATTTTCACCCAATTGCTACACAAACTGGCATTATCATCAACATTGGGTTATGCACATGCTTTCGAAAATAGCAACAGGCAGATTATGGGAATGCCGCAGCCCAAGAACATGTTGTCTTACAGTTTATCATCGGGTTATTTGGTTCTACCCGTTGTTTACAAAGATTATAAGCAGCCTAACTTTAATATCTATTTAGAATTATTGGGCAAAACCGATCCAGGCACCGGCCAATCTTATTTAGACATCGCCCCTGCTGTACAAATGATTTTAAACAGTACAACACGTATCGATTTTGGCTACCGTTTTCAGGCTACCGGAAATATGGATAACCGATACACCAAAAACATGTATCTGATTCGTGCAGAATTCAATTTCTTTAACGTTTTGAAATAAAATAAAACCATGATCATCCATCACCATTAAACAATATAAAAAAGATGAGAAAAATATTAGGATTAGTTGCCATCATGACGATCGCAACAACAGCATTTACTTATGCACAAAGCAAAACAGACGTAGCATTAAACCAGGTATTAACGGCCTATTACGATGTGAAAAACGCACTGGCAACGGATAAAAAAGACTTAGCCATCGAAAAAGTGAAAGTTTTATCTACAAAGATAAATGCAGTAAATCACAAAGATCTGCCAGCAGATAAGCATAAAATATTTATGGAACAAGCGGCTATTATTAAAAGTAAATCTGCTCAACTTGCTGGTTCGACCGACATTAAAGCACAAAGAAAAGCCTTTGAAGGGATTTCTTATGCCATGATTAAAACGTTGAAAGCCCTGAAATTTAACAGCCAAACCGTTTATGTTCAACACTGTCCAATGGCAAAAGCGAGCTGGTTAAATGAAAAAGAAAACATCGAAAATCCATATTACGGAAGCATGATGTTTGATTGTGGTGACGTTTCTGAAACGATAAAGTCTAAATAATGCACTTGCATATCAAAAATATGGTATGCAACCGTTGTAAAATGGTGGTTAAAGCCGAGCTGGAAAAGCTTGGCTTTAAAACGCTATTGGTTGAGCTTGGAGAAGTTACCCTTGACCAAGATGTCTCGGCAGCGGATAAGGTCAGAATTTCGGAACAACTCAGCCATTTTGGTTTCGAACTTTTGGAAGATAAAAAAATGCAGATTGCTGAGCAGCTTAAAACGGCCATCATTAATCTGGTTCATTATAACAAAGAACCGCTAAAAATCAATCTTTCTGCCTACCTCAGCGAGCAGTTAAAACAGGAATATATCAGCTTGAGCAGCATCTTTTCCGAAATTGAAAGCCAAACCATTGAGAAGTATTTTATTGCTCAAAAAATAGAGAAAGTAAAAGAAATGCTCACTTATGGCGAACTTACCTTGAGCGAAATTGCCTATCAGCTGAACTACAGCAGTGTAGCACACCTATCGGCACAATTTAAAAAAGTTACCGGAATTACGCCTTCAGTTTATAAATCTGGGTCAACAGATAGCAGGAAAACGCTGGATGAGGTTTGAGGATGTAAAATGGATGATAGGCCTGAGGTTAATCGTCAGATAGTTCATCGTCGATAGCTGATCTGCCTAAGAACCAAAAACCATTAACCACTTTTCGATCCTGAAATTTAACTATTTCACCATTAACCGATTTAAACGGTTAACCGATTAATCTATCCAAGCAATTTCTTACCATAAGTCAATACTGATTGTTCGATTCTCAACTACATTTGTATCTAAATAAAATCACTAAATATGAAAAAATTATTCTTATTTCTGATCGCTACCTCAATCAGTGTGGCATCATTCGCACAAACAAGCTGGAAAATAGATCCGATGCACTCGTTTGTTAACTTTTCGGTTAAACATATGGGTATATCTTTTGTTGACGGTTCTTTCAAAAAATTCGATGGGACAGTTACCGCTGCTAAACCAGATTTAGCCGACGCTATAATTAGCTTTACGGTTGATGTAAATAGCATTACTACTGGTGTGGATATGAGAGATGGACACTTAAAAACAGATGATTTTTTTAATGCTGAAAAATTTCCAACAATGAAATTCGAAAGCACTTCTTTCAAAAAATTAAGTGGTAACAATTATGAGTTAAGTGGTAAATTAACCATCCGCGATGTAACTAAAGATGTAAAATTTGCTGTGGTTTATGGTGGTACAGCTAAAGATCAGCAAGGCCATACTAAAGCAGGTTTCGGCGCTACGACAACCATTAACCGCTTAGATTATAATATTAAATATGATCCAACCGGTGCAGGGGTAGCAAAAGATGTTGCAATCAAATTAAACCTGGAATTTGTTCAGGGAAAATAATATCAAAATCGTCATCTCGACTGGAGTGCAGCGAAATGGAGAGATCTTTTAACCCGTAATAGTTAGAAACTTCAAGGATTTCTCCACTTCGGTCAAAATGACGATTACTTAAATAGAATACCCATGTCTGCACTATCCCAATTCAGAAACTTTACTCAACGTTTGCCGCAAACGGATTTAATGCCAACGCTTTTTATTGGCCATGGCTCACCAATGAACGGCATCGAAAATAATGAGTTTAGTGAGAGCTGGGTAGATTTGGCCAAACATATCCCTGTTCCAAAAGCAGTTTTAGTGGTATCGGCCCATTGGTACACACATGGCACTTTTGTAACTGCAATGGATTTCCCAAGTACCATTCACGATTTTGGTGGTTTCCCGCAGGCACTTTTCGATGTTCAATATCCTGCTTCGGGCGACCCAAAGTTGGCCGCTGAAATCCCTGGTTTAATCCATTCAACACCAGTTGGCTTAGATCACGACTGGGGTTTGGACCATGGCACCTGGACGGTAATTAGGCATATGTATCCAAATGCCGATATTCCCGTTTTGCAATTGAGTATAGATTATACCAAATCGCCCGCGCAACATTATGAAATTGCCAAAGAAATTTATGCCCTCCGCAAAAAAGGTGTGTTGGTTATTGGCAGTGGCAATATGGTGCACAACCTGCGTATGTTAAGCTGGGAGATGATTAACGGAGGTGGCTATGATTGGGCAATTGAAATGAACGATAAATTCAAAAATTTAATTGCAAATGGCGATCATCAGCCCTTGATCAACTACCGTAACCTCGGTACCGATGCCATGTTGGCCATCCCAACGCCAGAACACTATTTGCCGCTTATTTATACGCTTGGTACGAAAAAGGACAAAGATGAGGTTTCTTTCTTTAACGACAAAGCGGTTGGCGGTTCGTTAACCATGACTTCGGTTTTGGTAGGGTAATATAGGGTTTAGGGTTTAGGGTTTAGGGTTTAGGGTTTAGGGTTTAGGGTTTAGGGTTAAACGAATCACTAAAGGAACTTGTTTTAGCTGTTTAAACGGAGTTTAAACCTTAATTTTCTTAACTCCTTAATGGTCAAAAGTATATTTTGTAAATTTCCATTAAGAAATTAAGGTCATGAAGGAAATATCCTACACTAGATTTCTCCGCTACGGTCGAAATGACGATCTCTGGCAGAATGAAAATCCAAAATTCTATAAAACTTTATGATTATTCTGTAACGCTTTTGGCCTTACGAAGCCGTAAATTTGCATTAAGATTTTAATCATGACACATACCTATCAACTTACAGGAATGACCTGTGGCGGTTGCGAAAATAAAGTAAAAAGTAGTCTGCTTGTTTTACCAGATGTAACTGCAGTAGAAGTTTTCAAAGACACCAATTCAGCTACCATTAGCATGGATAACCATATTGGCTTAGATACCTTACAACAAGCTTTGGGAGGTAGTGAAAGCAAATACCAGATTTCAGTAACCCAACATAGCGAAACGCTTGAAGAAGCAAAATCATGGGCAGAAACCTATAAACCCATTTTATTAATTTTTGGATATGTTACCGCAATTTCATTAGTGGTTTCATGGCAGAACAATGCGATCAATTTTATGGTGTTTATGCGCATTTTTATGGCAGGTTTCTTCCTAACCTTTTCTTTCTTTAAAATGCTCAACTTAAAAGCCTTTGCCGAAAGTTATGCCATGTACGATATTGTAGCTAAAAAATTCAGCGCCTGGGGTTATATCTATGCTTTTATCGAATTAGGTTTAGGTTTATCTTTTGCATTAAACCTATCGCCTGTTACGGTGAATTGGGTCACCCTGATTGTCATGACGATCAGTATCCTTGGGGTTCTGGAAAGCGTTTTAAACAAAAAGAAAATTCAATGTGCTTGTTTAGGGGCGGTGTTTAACTTACCGATGAGTACCGTAACTATTGTTGAAGATGCAATCATGATTGCCATGAGCGCAGCCATGTTAATTTTGATGTAGTTAGATATTGTTTTCTTTTTTTAACGTGATCGTCCCCCTGAACCAAGCCTTTGCGAGCTCACCGAAGTTAATTTATTTCAGGGCCTTTCATGCTAAAAAGATGCTGACCACGAAGTAGCTAGCAGACCTTTAAACGACATAAACAGCTAATAAAATAAATCGAGCCATCGGATCAGCATGACGAATCGTCTATTGCCGCTTATACCTAAACTCTGATTTTCGGCTTTTGCCATTCCGCTCGCCTTCAATCCAGGCGAGCATTTCATTTTTACCCAGGTTTTGATAAACTATTCTTTGCGGAAAATCGTGTGCCGCATTTTCGAAAATATAGATCTGATCCTTTTTGGAAATAAGTTTAAAACAGACTTCTTTACCTTCATTCTGATTAGCAACCGTTGAACAATAGAAAACCTCTTTTCCTATTTTTCTGATCTGTAAGGTTTCCGTAAGTATGCTATCTCCCTTTGCAGTGACGCGATAACTCTTGCCTTCCAGTATTTTATTGGCACCATGGCTCCACTGCTCCACAATTTTGCCTTTTAGCGTTTGCATTTCCCATGAGCCTAACACAAAAGAAAAAGTTTTTGAGGGATCTTTTTGCGCTTTAACATTGCTGTAAAAACCAACAAAAAATAAAATCGAGGCGTATAAATAGATTCTTTTCATTTTGTTATCGTATTGGTAATATGTGCTAAGTGGTGTTTTCCGTGCCATGCGTACATGCCCAGCATATTGGCTAAAGTAAGTTCTTTATTTTGGGCCGGATGAATGTATTTCCGTTGGTAATCTTCAATTTTTAATGTTCTTAAAAAAGCAACCCAACGCTGATGTAATCCCGCTAACAGGTCAATCGACAATTTAATATCACCATTTTTGGCTTCTTCTGTTTCCGCCCAGCGCTCTTCAAAATAAGGTCTGATTGTCGGAATGTCTTCAGTTATGGCTTGTTTAAAACGGATATAGGCATTGATATGGCTGTCCGGAAGGTGATGAACAACCTGCCTCAATGTCCAGCCTTCCGGGCGATAGGTTTGATCCAGTTCGTCGTCGGTTAAATTTTCTATAGCCTTTTTAATTTGGCCTGGTAATGTCTCTATTTCAGAAATCCATACGTCAACCTGCTTTTGATCGAAAATATCAGGCATAGTAAATTGACCGATAGGATATTTAAGTTGTTCTAAATCCACGGAACCAAAATAAGGAGAATTATCGAGTTTTAATTACAAAGATTCACGAACTGCAGGAGGTCTTACAAGAAAGCTTTTCGTATCTGTTGTTATAAATATCTAATATTGGCTTCACATATCGATTCCCCTGACATTACACATTAAGTTTAGTTAAAATGCCGCCTTTTCATTAAAAATTCATTCATTTAAAGCATATTGCATTAAATTTTGATAAAAATATGAAAAGACTGTTTTTTGTTTTCGCATTCATAATTCCTTTGGTTATCCATGCCCAAACCATAAAAACAGATGTAATAGTGATCGGTAACGGAGATGCCGCTTATGCCGCGTCTTTTCAGGCTTTTAAATCGGGTGTAAAAACCATCCTGCTTAACCAAAAAGAACAGTTGGATTTAAGTAAAATGCCTGAAAATAAAAGGGCTCTACTCCCTTTTTATCAAAGTTTTTTAAAATGGGAAACGGAAAATGCAAAAAGCCTGGAAACGCCAAAACCTAAACCAGATAAAAAAAACCGGGCGAAAGTAACTGTTGTAGATAGCACCTTACTCCTAGACGTCATTAACAACACGTCTTACACAGAAATTAAACGTTCTGGCAATGGTTGGGAAGTAAAATTGACGCAAGATAAAAGCATTAAAGCCAAAGTGCTTGTGCTGGCCGATAATCGTGAAAAACTACTGGCTGCATTAAAAATCTCCACTTTAAATCCTGCCTCTTTAAGTCCATTAAATTATAGCGAAAATACTTACCGGACAACGGTAACTAAAGTAGCTTCAGGAGCCAGCTTTTTATCTCTATACAGCTTATTGATCCCAGATCAGGAAAACTTGCTTTATATCGCTAATGATCAATTTGAAATTGGGCAGGCAGCTGGAGCAACAGCAGCTTATGCCACCTTTTTTGACACTAAAACCAGCCTTTCAAACTTAAAAAGTATTCAGGCTGAATTATTGGCCTACAAGCATGCATTAATGCCTTTTGAAGACGTAAAAACGACGGATTCTAACTGGTTGGCCATCCAAAAAATTGGTATAACCGGCATTATTAAAGCGGAAATAAAGCAAAACAAAGCCTATTTTAATCCTGAAAAAGAGGTGACCTATGATGAGATCAGGCAACCAATCAAAGATTATTATTACAAGGCCCAAATCTGGTTCGATGATCATCAGCATATACCTATTAATTTAGAAAACACTATTTCTATGGTGTGTTATGTAGGGAATAAATCAGTTGATGCCACAAAAGCTGCGTTACAAAAAAAATGGAATAAAAATTATAGGTTTAACTCCAGATACGAACTTAAAAAAGTTTTGACCAGACGCGAATTGGCTGTTATCATTAATGATTTTTTGGAAACTTTTGATAAAGTGAACGTAGATAAAACCGGAAGGGTGATCCGTTAGTAATTCACCGTAAATTCCCACAGATTTAAGTACATATTTCGAATCTCATCTGTGCTCATCCTTTTTATCTGTGGTTAACTTATACGCTTGAAGGCATGTAACATTTCCATTTCCTTCTAAAACTTGCATGCTCATTCCCTAAATTGCAGACAAACCTAAATTCATGAAGAAATATTTACTTTTCCTTTTGCTTTGCACGGGCGAATATGTTTTTGCACAACAATTGGCGCCCTTAACAGTTGAAAAAATTATGCGGGATCCAAAATGGATAGGTATTGCACCAACCAATTTTCGCTGGACTGCAGACAGCAAAACCCTTTATTTTAACTGGAACCCAGAAAATAAAAACAAGGAAGAGTTATTTAAGATTTCGGCAACTTCTGCAAAGCCAGTTAAAGCAGCAGAAAAGGAAGATGAAAAATTATTGAGCTTAAATTACACCTACAATGCAGATCGTTCCCTTGGCTTAGTTGAAAAAAGCGGTGATATTTATTTACAGAACTTCAAAACGAATAAAGAAACGCGATTGACCAACACACAGGAAAGGGAAAGCAATCCGGTTTTTTTGACCACTGGCAATGTCGTTTATCAATTGGGCGATAATCTTTTCATGGTTAATTTAAAATCAGCAGAAACCAAACAGCTTACCAATTTTGTGAAAGGTAAAAAAGCCGGAAAAGCAGAAAGCAAACCGACTACAGAACAGGATAAATGGCTAAAAGCACAACAGACAGCGCTTTTCGATATTATTAAAAAGCGAAATGCTGAAACCAAAAACGATTCCCGTGGCGGAAGAGGACGCTTTGGAAATACTGATGCAGATACAAAACCGCTAAAAGAACTTTATACTGAAGATAAGTTTTTAAACGGCGTAATTATTAGCCCGGATGCACATTTTATTACATATAAATTAACCACGCCTGCGCAGAATAACCACAATACCATTGTTCCTAACTATGTTACTTCCTCTGGTTATACAGAAGATATTCCGGGTAGAACAAAAGTTGGGGAAAATGAAAATAGCTCGCAGGGTTTTATATATGATACACGCCGTGATACGGTTTATGCCATCCAAACTTCAACCATTCCGGGTATAAAGGACCTGCCTGATTACCTGAAGGATTATCCAAAAGAATTGGACACTTTAAAAAAGAAAAACGCTGACCGTCCTGTAAATTTCTTTGGCCCGCTCTGGAATGATAATGGAAGTACGGCCATTATCGTAGCAACTTCTACCGACAATAAAGACCGCTGGATTTTAAAACTGGATGCCTTAACCGGCAAATTTTCTTTAATAGACCGCCAACGAGACGAAGCCTGGATTGGTGGGCCCGGCATTAGTGGTTTTTACCAGGGCAATACCGGATGGATAGACAACAACCGTTTTTATTATCAAAGCGAAGCAACAGGATATTCACACCTTTATGTAGCCCATGTAAATACTGGAGATAAAAAACAGCTTACATCTGGCAAATGGGAAGTACAATCGGTACAGTTATCAAAAGATAGAAATACGTTTTATATCAAAGCGAATAAAGAGCACCCTGGTATCACCAATTTCTTTAGAATCGGCGTAAACGGTGGCGAACTAGTGCAGATTACCACCATGAAGGGTTTAAATGACATTACGCTTTCCCCTGATGAAAAATACCTGGCCATTAATTATTCTTTTATGGATAAACCAGGAGAATTATACCTACAGCCCAATAAAGCAGGAGCTAAAGCTGTAAAAATCACCCAATCTACATCTGCTGAATTCAATTCTTATAAATGGCGGCAACCAGATCTGGTAAGTTTTAAAAACCGTTACGGCGCCGATGTGTATGCACGGGTTTATAAATCAGCCAATCCACACTCTAACCACCCTGCAGTAGTTTTTGTGCATGGTGCAGGTTATTTACAGAATGTACACTTTGGCTGGAGCACTTACTTCCGCGAATTTATGTTTAACAATTTACTGGCCGATAATGGTTATACGGTAATCGATATCGATTATACCGGAAGTTCGGGCTATGGGCGCGATCACCGCACGGGGATTTACCGCCATATGGGCGGAAAAGACTTGACCGATCAGGCCGATGGGGTTAAATTTTTGGTAGAGAAATACGGGGTTAACCCGAAGCATGTGGGTTTATATGGCGGATCTTATGGTGGTTTTATTACCTTGATGGCCATGTTTAACGAATCGGATGTTTTTACCAGTGGCGCCGCGTTACGTTCGGTTACCGATTGGGCACATTATAACCATGGCTATACTTCGAATATTTTAAACGAACCTTTCAACGACCCGATTGCCTATAAAAGAAGTTCGCCGATTTACTTCGCAGATAAATTAAAAGGCAATTTATTAATGGCACACGGAATGGTAGATGTAAATGTGCATTTTCAGGAT
The DNA here is from genome assembly GCF_900100705.1 of Pedobacter terrae. Taxonomy (GTDB): domain Bacteria; phylum Bacteroidota; class Bacteroidia; order Sphingobacteriales; family Sphingobacteriaceae; genus Pedobacter; species Pedobacter terrae. The sequence continues at coordinate 36,512 of NZ_FNCH01000012.1, read as the reverse complement.
ATTGTGCGCCTATCGCAACGTTTCATAGAATTAGGCAAAAATAACTGGGAACTGGCTGTTTACCCGGTAGAAGACCATGGTTTTATCGAGCCAAGCAGCTGGACGGATGAGTATAAAAGGATATTTAAATTGTATGAGAATACGTTGAAGAAATAGCCCTTTCTTTTATTAGGTCGTCATTGCGAAGAGGCTTTTTCAGCCGAGGAAGCAATCTTACAACGATCGCTAACAGCGAGCGCTGTAAGATTGCTTCGTGCCTTGCAATGACGACGTTTTTATATGAAGCATCTGCAGCCTATGAAACAGATGCTTCGTACCTTAGCATGACAGCAAAGAACTAAAATAGAATCCCGCTATACCTCATAAAAAAGATATAGTTTTCGTCTATATCGTTATCAATAAATACAATGAACTATTAATGAAACGGGGTTGATAAACAACTGTTTTAGCCTTACCTTTGTGCCAACAAAATTAAAGACAAAAAATTATGGCAATAGTAGGTAAAAAATTCCCAAGTGTTAGTATTGATGCAATGTCAGACATGGGTGATGACTTGAAAATCAACGTATTTGAAGAAGCTGTAAACAAAAATAGCAAAGTGTTATTATTCTGGTATCCAAAAGATTTTACTTTTGTTTGCCCTACAGAATTACACGCTTTCCAAGCTGCTTTACCTGAATTTGAAAAAAGAAATACAATCGTTATTGGTGCATCTTGCGATACCAACGAAGTTCACTTCGCCTGGTTAAATACCCCAAAAGATAACGGTGGTATTGAAGGTGTTACTTATCCGATTTTAGCAGATACCCACAGACAATTATCAGGTATCTTAGATATTTTAGATCAGGAAGTGAACTACGACGAAGAAGGAAACGAATCTTTCTCAGGTTCTAACGTAACTTTCAGAGCTACTTACTTAATTGACGAAACTGGTAAAGTTTTCCACGAAAGTGTTAACGATATGCCACTAGGTAGAAACGTTAAAGAATATTTGCGTTTAATTGATGCTTATGCTCACGTTCAGAAACATGGCGAAGTTTGTCCTGCAAACTGGGAAGAAGGAAAAGAAGCAATGAATGCAAACAGAACTGGCGTAGCTGAATATTTAGCCGCTAACTAATTAAACAAAACGTTATGTTTTTAGAATTAACAGAAGATAATCTTCAACAGTACCTTGCCGATAACTCAAAGGTAATGGTTCAGTACGCTGCATCCTGGTGTGGTAACTGCAGGATCATGAAACCTAAGTTTAAAAAACTGGCATCGGAGAATGAAGATGTAGCTTTCCTGATTGTTGATGCCGAAAAACTTCCAAACTCACGCAAATTTGCAAACGTTGATAATTTACCAACCTTTGCAGCTTTTGAAGGCGGTGCTTTGGTAGATCAGGTACAAACCAACAAAGCAGAAGGCTTGATTGAACTATTTAATAAGATAAAGTAATGAAGATTCCAGTTATAAGACAGTTATTTCAAAACACCACTCCGGCACAACTGGAGACTACTTTAGAGGTTTTAGAGGCCTTCTGCGAATTTAGAGGCGTTAGCGAGCATGAAGTTGATGTGGCAGGTGAAATGATTACCAATATCTGCGGTGCACTAGAGGTACACCAGATGGTAAGTGAGGGTGCTGCTGAAAAAGACGCACTAAATGCTTTCGGCCAAAAAGTGATGGGGTCGATTGATAGATAATCGTCTTAAGCATTAAGCTGGCTTTTTCAAAATATAAAATCCCTCGTTGATGAAAAAATCAGCGGGGGATTTTTTGTTTAATTGCAGGCGTCATTGCGAGAAGGCTTTTTCAGCCGACGAAGCAATCTTTCCTACCTTTAGCAAAACATTTCCTTAAAGATTATTTTGTCATGGTTTTTGGAAAGCAAGGTTCGGCTTTTCATAGGTTTAAGCATTCCTGCTTTCCGTCCAGCCGATAGAAAATCGGCATTCGTCCATCAGGTTTAGCTGGCAAGGTTTTGTCATCCTGAACGCAGTGAACGCCTGCGAAGCAAGCATGAATGCCGAAAACCTTAAATACAAAATGAATAATCTGCAGCCAAAGGACTACAGGATCAATGATAAGCAGTCAATTTCAATGCCTGCTACTATGCAAAAGATTCTTCGTGCCTACCATTGACAGAATCCACTAGTTCTGTCGTCATTCTCGCGCATGCGGGAATCTTAATGCAAGCGTTTTAAGATTCCCAATCAAGTTGGGAATGACGATTTCTCGAAGGATATTACTAATTAATTTTTATCTGTCACTCATATTGATTTTTATATAATAAGTTATTCCTCAAAATGACAGCTGGCAATAAAAAAGGTCTGTGAGGACACAGACCTTGGTTTATATTTAACCTCGCAGGTTTCTGAAACCTATGAGGTTTGGCTGAAGCACTAAGCTAAATTCCTACCAGCATTTACAATACCAAATACTGTTCTAACCGCAAGCTTTTCTAAAGCCTGCTGGTCTTTCTCGTTCTGATCATGCTGTAGTTTTTCTAAAGCAAAATGCTGGATCAATACCAGTGGCAAAATAATTTTCTCGCGTGTAGCGATCGATTTTTTATCTACCGGATAGTTAGCCATTAGGGTTTCCTGTCCTGAGAGTTTTAAAAGCATCTCTTTCGCTAATTTATATTCTTCGTGTAATTGAGTCCAAAATGCACCAAACTCTTTATCTGCGGCTAAATGTGCGGTTATGGTAAAGTCTGATTTACTCATACTCATCATACAATTATCTACAATAGTTTTTAAGTAATCAGAATCCTGATAAACTTTAACCACCTTATCCCAGTTGCCTGCTTTCTCTTGATTTTTCATCGCAGTACCCATTCCATAAAAACCCGGTACATTTTGTTTTAACATACTCCAGGCCGTAACGAAGCTGATGGCTCTTAAATCTTCAAGTTTCATTTCGCCACCACCATTTCTTTTTACCGGGCGACTGCTGATATTAGCCTGTGATAATAATTTAAGTGCAGATAATTTCTCTAAGTAACTAACAAATAATGGATGTTCACGCAAATCGACAAATGCTTTGTAACCATCTTCTGCCATTGCATCGAGCAATGTTTTATTTTCCGGATCTAAAAGTACATTGTGTTTCTCTTTTAAGCCTGATGAAATTCCGGCATTAATTAATTGTTCAATATTAAATTCAGCACTTTCTACCGAACCATACTGAGAACTGATCGTCTGCCCCTGAACGGTCAACTGCATGTTTTTGTTTGCAATTTCTTTACCCATTGAGGCATAAAAACGGTGTGTTTTGCCACCACCACGTGCAGGAGGTCCGCCACGACCATCGAAGAATGCCAGTTGAATGTTATGTTTGGCAGAAATGGCCGACAATGAGGTTTTTCCGTTAAAAATAGACCAATTGGCCATTAAATAACCACCATCTTTGGTACTATCAGAATAACCGAGCATAATATCCTGTTTATTGCCACGGCTGGCCAAATGTGCTTTATAAAATGGATTGCTATACAAGGTATCCATAATAGCAGCAGCGCCATTCAAATCGTTAACGGTTTCAAAAAGTGGCACAAAATCAATCGTTAATGATTCTTTGCTCCAACCGTTCCAAAGGAAAAGTTCAATCAACTGAAGAATATCACTCGCCTGCTGGCAATTGCTGATAATAAAACGGTGACAGGCTTTTTCGCCATTGCGTTTTTGAATCCCCTTGATTCCTTTAATTACCTCAATGGTATCCTCAATTAAGGCATCAGGCTCACTTGCGTAAACGATGGTGGCTTCTTTAAAAGAAATCAGGCTCAGTTTTTCAGCTTCTGATAATTTATCATAATCAGCAGGATATAACGAAGAAATAGGCTTATTAGCGCGGCAATATGCGTGCACACTCCTTAAAACGCGGCTATCCTGACGGATATCTAATGAGGCAAAGTAGTTGCCGTATAAATCTATTTTGCGGATCAGATTGTTAACCAGATCAACAAACAGACCTCCGTGTTCTGCCAATAAAGTTTCTTTAATTTTATTCAGGTTATCTCTTAATTCATCAGAAATATCATGTAGCTCACAGGCCTGATCGAAAGCGTTCTGATAAAGTACATCATGCAGTTTTGCTATATTTTCTTCAACGCCTCTAAAAGTGATGCGGCGTTTAATCACTCTGAAATCCCGGTAATAACAGCGGAACAGAATTTGCCGTAACATTTTAGAAACTTCTAAGGTTGTATCGGCGTGGATATTTGGATTTCCGTCCCGATCTCCCCCTGGCCAGAAACCCAGTTCTAAAATTTTCTTGGTCTCCAGGTTATATTCATCCAGGTTCTGGTCTATTTCTTCCTGAATGTTTGCTGCTGCAAAATAAAAAGTATTTTCTAAAAACCAGGCCAGGTTTAAGGCTTCATCAACCGGCGTTGGCGATTTTTTGTTGAAAAATGGCGTTTTACCCAGTTGCTGTAACAGCGAATTCATCGAGGTAAGATCGTTATCCCTAATGGCCTTAGTTAAATCGGTAATAATAGCTAAAACACTTCCGGGATAAAACTGCGTGGGATGTGCGGTTAAAACCAGACGAAGCGAAAGTTCATCGATCAACTCCTCAATTTTCGATAACATTGGTTTGTTATCTGCATTCTTCTTTAAAATGTAGGCCAAAGTGCTTTGCTCGTCTGTAGTATTTAACTTGGTAAAAGAAGCATCCTCTACGGCATCAAAAAGCACCACTTGCCGTTCGATATACTGGATGAAACGAAAAAGCAGGTCAATAATATCTTTACGCTCGGTATAACTGGTATACTTGGCGAAAAATTCTTCAATAATCTGTGCAGGTTTTTCTCCATTGGCGATACCTTCTTCACAGCTTTTAAAAAACAAGGGAAGCAATGTTCCGGTATCCTTAATTTTGTAAAAAGGTAAAGTGAGAAATAAACTGTTAAACAGTTCGAATTTTGAGATTACCTCATTATTAAAAATAGATTCACGGTGCGTAGTTAAACGAAGTTTCGGCATAGGTTATGCAATAGTTTTGTGTACCGTAATACTACAAAAAATGCATAAGGTATTAAAATTCTAAGGCTTACAATTTGGAAAATTGTAGAATAAATTTTATTTTTAGAATCTTATTTGGCCACCATGTGGTTAACTAAGAACATTTGCAATGTTTAAGGGCATTGCATTGATTGTTAATTTTTTGGGTTAAAACAGCCGATGTAATAAAATGCACCGGCTGTTTTTATTTTTTGCCATTATTTATGGCATTTCTTTGCAAATTTTAGTGCACATCGGCAGGAATGTTTGCATTTTTCTTAAACTTTTGAAGATATAAGAGCGGGATGGAGAACAGCATAATCAAGCCGGCAACCCAATAAGCATCATCATAAGTCAGTAACATGGTTTGCCTGGTTACGATTCCTTCCATCGCCTTTGCTGCCATAATTTTGGCATCGAACAAGGTCTGGCCTTTAGCCATAAAACCTTTGATCAAACCATTAAAACGATCAACAAATGGCTGGTTATAATCGTTAAGATTAGTCAACAGGTTGCTTCTGTGAAAACCTGATCGGATGTGGATCAACGTGGTTAAAGCTGCGATACCAAACGAACCGCCCAACTGGCGCATCATATTATTTAAACCCGAACCCTGACCAATCTCTGGTCCTTTCAAATCCTGAATAGCCAGGGTAGTTAATGGCACAAACAATAAGGCCATGCCTATCCCCCTGATGACCAGTGGCAAAAAGAAATCGCCGGTACCTGATTGAAGCGTTGATTTACTCAGCATCCAACAGAAAATAAAGAATGCTAGCATACCAAAAGTAGCCATAAACTGTGCAGGAATACCTTTTTTTAGCATAATACCAATAAAAGGCATCATTACAATGGTACACAAACCACCAGGGAATAACAGTTCTCCTGTTTGCAGGGCCGAAAATCCCAGCAAATTCTGGCAGAATACCGGAAATATAAATACAGAGCCATATAAGCCGAAGCCTAAAATAAAAGAGGTAAACATACCCACAGAAAAACTTCTGTGCCGCATGATCTTAAAGTTCACAATGGGGTGGTCGGTACTCATTTCCCTCCAGATGAAAAGCAATAAGCCAAATACCGATGCCGCAGCCAAAGCTGTAATGTAAGGGGTAGCGAACCAATCTTCACTCTCTCCTTTTTCGAGTAATGTTTGTAAACTACCTACTGCAACAGCCAATAACGCGATACCCCACCAATCGACAGGTTGACCCTGCCCTTCTTTCGGGGTGGCCCGCACAAAGGAATAAGTACAGTAGGCCGCGAGTATTCCGACGGGAATATTCACATAAAAAATCCACGGCCATGAACTAATATCCAAAATATATCCACCAATGGTTGGTCCAACGGTTGGTCCAACTACCGCACCCAAACCAAATAAGGCTGTTGCGATACCTACATCTTCCCGTGGCCAGGTTTCGATAAGAATAGCTTGCGCTGTTGATATTAAACCACCACCGGCCAATCCCTGAATAATTCTGAATAAAATAAGCTCGTTTAATGAAGTGGCGTTTCCGCATAAAAAGGAAACGAGTGTAAACACAATAATAGAGGTAAGAAAATAATTTTTCCTGCCGAACCGGTTACCCAACCAGCCCGACATTGGCAATACAATAACGTTTGCTACCGCATAGCCGGTAGAAAGCCAGGCCACATCCTCCAGGGTGGCGCCCAGGTTTCCCTGTATCTGTGGAATTGCCACGTTTACGATAGTTGTATCAATCAACTCCAACAAGGAAGCTGTGATTACCGTAAATGTAATAATCCACTTTTTTAAACCTACTTCGGCCATTTTTAATATTATTTAGTAGAAACTGAAGCTTTAACGCTCATTCCTGGACGTAATTTAGTCAACAGTTCTTTTGATGGATGGATTTTGATTTTTACCGGAACACGTTGTACAACTTTAACGAAGTTACCGGTAGCGTTATCTGGAGGCAATAAAGATCCTTTTGCACCTGTAATTGGTGAAAAGTTATATACTTCGCCCTCAATTTTTTGATCAGGATAAGCATCTACTTCAATCTCTACTTTAGAACCCTCTTTAATTTTTTCCAATTGAGTTTCTTTAAAGTTAGCCGTTACATAAATACTTCCGTCGTTTACAATAGAGAATAAAGATTGGCCTGCCTGAACCAGTTGTCCTTTTTGCACATTCTTTTTAGAAACAATACCAGTTGCAGGTGCTTTAATATCGGTATAAGATAACTGAAGCTTAGCAAAATCGATATCACTCTGGCGCTGACTAATTACATTGCTGCTCACCGCCAACTGCGATTGTGTAGTACCCACTTGTTTAACCGCTGCATTATATTGATCTACTGCGGCCTGGTAGGCTGCTTGTGCTGATTCTTTAGCTGCTTTTGCCTGGTCGAAAGCCTGTTGGGTAATCGATCCGTCTTTAATCAGATTGGCGTAACGGTCGTAATCTTTTTGAGCCAGGTTTAATTTAACCTTTGCTGCTGCTACGTTTGCCTTTGCTGTGCTGGTATTGGCTGTAGTTGCAGCAATTTGAGACTGCGCCACACCAACACCTGCTGTAGCACCCTTTTGGCCAGATTGTGCCTGTTCTAATTTTACTTTGTAATCGTTATCATCAAGTTTAACCAAAACCTGTCCCTCGGTTACATGTGTATTTTCTTCAAAACTAATATCCTTTACATAACCGCCAACGCGGGCCACAACAGGACTAATATCACCATCAATCTGTGCATCATCTGTATCTACGTGTTTGCTATAATAATTCCATTCTACAATCCCGAAGACTATACCTATTACTAGTAAAACACCTAAAATGATGGGTACTACTATGTTCTTTTTTTTCTTTTCAGTTGTCATTGCTGTATTTATTGCGTTATTTTTCCTGTTGATTTTAATAAGGTATAGTAAGCCAAACCTGCGTCTGCCTTGGCTATCTCCAAGTTTATTTTTGCCTGATATAATAAGGTTTCGGCATCGATACGGTCGGTAACTGAAGCCACGTTGTTTTTGTATTTTGATGCCAATAATTTATCGTTTTCTGTCGCCTGAGCAATTGAGGTTTCCAAAACCTGGATTTTGTTCATGGCCACCTGGTAATTTTGAAAGTTTTTATTGATATCTGTTTTTACCTGATCAGACAAAATGTCCTTCTGGATAGTAATTTCATTCTGTTGGATTTTTGCCTGGCTTACTTTGTTTTTATTTGTCCAGAGGTTTCCGAAATTCCATGAAACCGTTGCGCCTACCGTAATGGGCATGAGGTATTGGTTTGCTGGCGGAATAAAATTACCGCTTGGGTTAATATAGTACAAATTGGCTCCAACACCAACGGTAGGTAAAGTATTTGCCTTAACGGTTTTGATATTAAAATCGGCAACTTTGTTTTGCACATCAAGTTGCTTTAACTCCTGTCTGTTAGCCATTGCCATGCTAATGTATTCGTTTAACGAACCTGATACTTTTGAGCCTGCGGTTGGATCAACAATCTTAACTTCTGTATCTTCCGGTAAACCTAAAAGGATATCCAAGTTATAGTTGATTACTTTACGGTTGCTTTCTATATCCATTTGGGTTAGCGTAACATTTGCCTGTTGCAATTGAAAACGCAACACATCATTTTTGGTTACAATGCCCTGTTCGAAGAAACGTTGTGCCTGTTTAATTTGTGCGGCAATCGATTCTAAATTCTGATCAACTACTTTTCTGCTTTGTAAAACCTTATATAAAGAATAGTAGGTATTGATAATCGCGTAAGTGATTTCTTCTTTACTCTTATCGGCATCCAAATGTGCAACCTCTGCCAATAATTTGGTCGATTCTTTTGCATATTTTAATTTACCACCACCATAAACAAGTTCTTGCACTGCCGCTGTACCTACAAAGGCATCGGCCCTTTTAGGCAGGCGGAAAGATGATCCGCTACCAGGCAAAGCAAATGTTGTGGTCGGTATTTCGGCGTGGTTGTACATAAAGCTTGCATTTGCTGTTGGCAAAGCATTGTCTTTTACAACTTCGAGCTGGGCAGCTGCCTGATCGATCTTGTTTTGAGAAAGTTTTAAGTTTTTACTATTGGCTATGCCAAGTTCTATTGCCTGGTTGATATTTAATTCTTTCGGACCCTGTGCAAACAAAGCCGCTGGAATTAATGATGCCACAAGCATTAATCTTATTGATTTGGGTATCATTTTTTTGTTGTTAAATAAACTGTTGTTAGATCTTGTAAGTGAGCGATTGCCCGATCCTTAATCATTTTTTTATCTTTTGGGTTATTCAGGTCAAAGTTGGAACATGGCATCACTTTCTGAGGTGCAATAACAATATTGGTAATCGTACCCATAATGGTCGCGATCACCATCCGTACATCTACTTTATTAAAGGTGCCATCTTCAATCCCACCGGTAATAATCCGGTCAATAAGCTGCATGTTGTGGCTCATGGCATCCTTAATTTTATCATACATTGCTGGTCTCTGAGTTAAAGAAAGCTCCCGGTGCATCATTTTATGAAATGCAGTGTTACTTAAGATCCTATTTACATAACCCTCTATAACTCTATGCAATTTTTCTAATGCCGAAATCTTATCTTCATTGATGATTTTTAACTGAGAAGCAAAACCAGCAATACGCTCATTCATAATCTCTACAAAAACCCCTTCTTTAGAACCGAAATAATAATTTATCATCGCCATATTTGCTCCAGATTCCTTAGCAATCTGCCGGGTAGAAGTACCTTCATAACCCGTTTCGCAAAACAGCTTTTCAGCTGCTTCAAGAATGGCTTGTCTTTTATCTACTTTTTCTGTTTTCATTTCTTTTTAACGGCACAAAATTAATCAAACGATTGATTAACTTCCAAATGTTTCTTCACTTCTTTTACATTCTTTTGATAAAACCCTGATTTTAAATTAAAAAATTATCCAGCTCATTAATTTATACAAACACTACCATTACAGTTTAGGTTATATTGATAATAATTAGAATTCGGACATATTGATTAAAATTTAAAATAAATATTAACTTTGCCTCCAAATAACAGAAAACATGAGTGTACAAGAGAACAGCAGCAATAATTTCAACTGGTTATATTATGCTTTAGGTTTATTCTTCGGAGTACTAACCGGAGCAATTATTACACAAAACTATATTTTTGCCTTATTAGGTGGTGTTTTAGGTTTGTTAACAGCAGGCTTATTTTTAAACGCTATCGTAAAAGGAAGAAAATACTAGTTCTTTTGCCTTTTATTCAACCCGATCCTTTTAAGGATTCAAAATAATTAGCAGCGAATGAGATTGCGTGATTTTAAAAAAAAATTAAATCATGACCGCTCATCGCAACTGAAAACAAAAACCTACAAATGAAAAATATCTTCATTGTTGTTTTCGCTCTTTTTTGCTTTAGTGCCAAGGCACAACAAGGTACTTCTGCTGAAGTAAAATTTCCTGCTGCAGACCCAAGTCCTGCAGATATTGTTTATTTTCCGCTTAATGCCCCAAAGGCAAAAGCCGGAGATCCAACAAAACCGGTTATTAAGATTGTTTACTCGCGTCCGCAGAAAAAAGGTCGTGATATTTTTGGTGTTTTAGAGCAATATGGCAAGGTTTGGCGTTTTGGAGCCAACGAAAGTACAGAAGTTCGTTTCTTTAAAAAAGTAAACATTGGTGGCAAGAAAATCAAAGCGGGTACTTACAGCCTGTTCGCCATTCCCAACAAAGATACCTGGGCCATTATCGTAAATAGCGAAACAGATAAATGGGGCGCTTTTACCTACAATCAGGATAAAGATGTTGTTCGTGTAAATGTTCCGGTAAAAACTTTATCTAAACCGATCGAATATTTTTCTTTAACCTTTACAGAAATTAATGGTGGAGCTAACCTCGTTATTGGCTGGGACAGAACTCAGGTAGAATTACCGATTACTTTTTAACTTAAAAAGCAATAAAAATATAAGTCCCGGCTATTGTCGGGACTTTTTTGTTTAAATCGTTTTTATTTCGCCACAAAAATTATTCGTCATTTGAGTGGCCGTTAGTAAGGTTATAGATTTAATATATCAACAATACCGATATGTAACACTAAAAACACGTCATTTATATTAACAGCTTCGAGCCTTTTGATCGGTATTTCTTATACGTTACCCATGTATGGATCGCTTTGGGTAATCTCTCCTGTTTCTATTTTACCTGCATAGCGGTGTTTAAATGTGGTATTGCCAGGCTGCACGATACTGAAATCGTACCAATTTGCATTTTTAGCCAGGTTAAAGGAAGCATTTTCAACTGATTTTGGCCTGATCATTACTGTTTTACTTCCTGATTTATATTTGTTATCTAAAATTTGAAGCGTAATTAAGCTGGCACCGGTGTTCTCAAAAGCAAAAATCAGTTTACCGGTAAGCTTTTTACTTACCAAACCAACTTGCTCTGGATAGGCTTTTACAACAATGGAAGGATTCTTTTTGCTGCCTGTAAAATTTCTGTAAAATCCATTCGGACCGCTTACGGTGAGATCGTAAACTTCATTATCAAAATCATCCAGTTTAATGCTATCGTATAATACATCGCCGGCTTTTACAGCATAGGCCCACGTTTTGCCTGCAACACCTTTAAATTTGGCAATGGTATTCATATTAAAAGGTGCGCCAACAGTTTCAACCTCGCTGCCAAACAAGGTCTTTACCGATTGGAAAGTAAGTGCAATTTCATGATGAACCAAATTAGCATCAACCGTTAAGTGATAAGGCAATGCACAAGCCTGTTTGGTACCATTTTCCTGCTTAGGCGCATGGATTGATGTTTCACTTGAGCAATTTTCAAATTTATTGATTTTGGCTACTTCGGTTTTATTCAATGCAGTAGGACCAACCTGTGCAGGTTTGTTTTTTGCATTACCAATATTGGCTACCACAACATCGCGTTTTAAAGGCTCAGGAGATTTGATTTCTTCTCCATGATATGGTCTAAACACCGAGGTTAAGTCACCGCAGATATTCCTTCGCCAATCGCTAATGTTATTACTTTTTATGGTTTTGCCGGTCTTTTTTGCCAGCCATTTCTCCATAAACATTAATGATGATGTATGATCAAAAACCTGAGAGTTTACAAAACCTCCTTTGCTCCATGGCGAGGCAATAACTAATGGCACACGGTAACCCAAACCTATCGGACTTCCTTTTCTTGCTTCAAAATCAGTAGCATAATTTATGCCTTCCGAAGTTTTTCCACTGCTCGGGTCATTGGGATTGGGAACTACAAAAGGTGGCTGGTGATCAAAATATCCATCATTTTCATCATAGGTTAAAACAAAAATTGTCTTCTTCCATACCTCAGGGTTTTTAGTTAAAATATCTAGCGCTTCACTTACATACCAGGTCCCATATAACGGTGAGCTGGTGTGATCGGAAAAACGTTGAGGGGCCACTAACCAGGAAACAGTTGGTAATTTTCCGCTGTCTACATCCTTTCTGAACTGATGAAAAATATCTCCTTTTGGAAGGTTTATGGTTTCTGACTGACCTTGATCATTTTTAAACGTGAAGGGCTCTAGGTCTAAGTAATCTTTTTGAGAAATGTTGGTCGTAAAAGCTTTATCGATCAAATTCTTCTCCCTTTGCGATAGTCTATCGTACTTCGCCTGAACCTCTTTTGCAGTTAAAGCTGGTTTAACCGTATTATCGCCATTTTTTCTAAAATAAGCCGATAACTTAACGTTGTGCCTGCTAATATATTCTACCGGATTATCACCATAATTTCCCAACCAGTCATCTATTTCACCTTCCGGAAGCTTTGAGGTCCACAATTCGTTCTGGTAAATGCGCCAGTCAATACCATTGTCTTCTAATGTTTCCTGAAAGGTTGGCCAATCTACAAACACATTATTTTGCGATTCAGCCTGATCGTTATTAACCACCGCAATCGGGTTTGCACTTTTTTCTCCGCGAACAGTTCCTGTAAAGAAGAATAGTCTGTTGGGTGTTGTTCCAGTTAACGATGAGCAAAAATGCTGATCGCAAATGGTAAAAGCATCTGCCATGGCATAATAGAAAGGAATATCATTCCGGTCATAGTAAGCCAGTGTCATTGGTGTTTTAACGGGTAACCATTTATCGTACCGACCGCCGTTGCGAGCCGCTACCTGATCATTCCAAGAGTGTGGTAAACCACCTTGCCAGGTAATTTTTGTTTTATTAATATCAACATGAAATGGCGCATAAGTATAACCCTGCCCATCTTTTTGCAGCCAAACTTTGTTGCCATCAGGCTGAATGTGTGGGTGTGGATCGTTAAATCCGCGTACACCTTTCATTTTACCGAACATATGGTCAAAAGACCGGTTTTCCTGCATCAGAAAAACAATGTGTTCGGCATCATAAAATGTACTGCCAGGCTCAGGGTTAATGGCCATCGCTTTTAGCAACGAACTGGGCAAGGTGTTGGCCATGCCTGTAGCTCCGGCAAACAAGGCCGCTTTTTTTAGAAATTCTCTACGTGAGTCCATAAAAGTTAACAATAGCTTAGATACTGTGTTTGATTTTTTCAGTCGGCATTTTACGGTTGACGGTTTGCAATTCAGTTAACCGATTTAAACAATTAACCGGTTAACCGAATAATAGATAATGAACTATAGAATTACTTCTGAAACACCCTTACATAATCAACTTTCATCGTTGCCGGGAAAATGGCATCATCCACTCCTTTTTTTCCGCCCCAATTGCCGCCAACAGCTAAATTTAAAATGATGTGGAAGTTTTGATCAAATGGCCAATCACCAGATCCTTTTTGGGTATTTTTGAAAGTGAGGTATTTTTGATCGTCGATAAAGAAGTCGATATGATCGGTAAACCATTCTATTGCATAAATGTGGTACTCTGTGTAAGGGTTATTAACTTTCAAGGCCTTACCTACCTGCGTATGAATAACGTGGTTGAATTTTTCGGTGTGCACTGTTCCATGAACACTATCAGGATCATATCCTACATGTTCCATGATATCAATTTCGCCACTTTTTGGCCAGCTACCATATTTCGAATCGGTAGGAAGTGCCCATATCGCAGGCCACAAGCCTCTGCCTTTCGGGAGTATCGCCCTTACTTCTACTCTACCATATTTAAAATCAAATTTATTTTTGGTTACCAGCCTGGCTGATGTATAATGCTTGTTTTCCTTCTCCGCTTTTATTGCAATAATGTTCAGGTTTCCTTTTTTAACGATCGCGTTTGCAGTATCGGCATCGGTGTAATATTGCAGTTCATTATTCCCCCAACCTCTACCCCCTACATCGTATCCCCAGTTTTTAGTTAAAGGCAATCCGGCATCGTCAAATTCATCTGCCCATTTTAACTTCCATCCCTGGGCAACTGGTGTTTTTTTTATCTCTTCAAAAAGCAGTTCAGGTTCGTTGGTGGTAATATATTCTACGTTGTGAGCCGATAACCATTGCATTTCAGGTGCGTTGTTTACCGTCCATGCATTTACAGTTAAACCTAGTTTTTGCGCATTCTCAATCCAATTATCTTTTTGGTAAACACTGTAATGGTAATCAACACCCGTTAATTTATCCGCCTTTATCTGCTCAGCACTAATTTCGCCCTTTAAATAGGCAACTTTTGCATTTGGCAATAAAGTTAAAATGCGTTTACAGTAGTCGTAATCAAAACTGATGTATTCAACCCAGTCGGTTACCTTTAATTTCCGAACCATTTCTACGCATTTATTCGTTACCTCAAGACCACGTTCTTTGCTAATCAATGAGGGTTTTATTTCCAAAATCAGTTTGGTGGTTTTCTGTTTTTTACCTGCTAATAAGTAAGCTTCTAACGTGGGTATCTTTTCACCATTGGTCATGGTTTTAGTCAAAAGATCTGCGTAATTTACTTTCTCAATCGTTAAACCCTGAAATTCTGGATCGTGATTAATCACCAAAACGTGATCTGCTGTCATCCATACATCGAATTCCGAACCGTAACAACCCAGTTTTACCGCTTCGTTTAATGAAGCAATGGAATTTTGGGGAAAATTATTTTTCTTCCACGCACCCCGGTGTGCAATCACCTGGTTTTTGTTCCAGTTAAATTTTTGTCCGAAAGAAGCAGTAAAAAAGAACAACATCAGTGTAGAAATAATTAATTGTTTCATATTGGCATCATTATACAAAAAGCCAAAAGTAGATTTTTATCAGAATACCTGTTTAAAATCTATGTAACCTTTGTATTAAGTAAAACAAAATAAGATTTTTAAATTAATGCGGTATTAACGGATTGTGATTTATTACACAAATCTTTTGTCTAATAAATGTGCTTTTTTTGAAGCGCAAGGCAGGTACAGCTATCAAAGTTTGTTCCCGTGCTCCGCTATATCCTTTCGCTGCGCTACAGGGATGCCGCTGCGCCCGTGGCTAAACACCTCTGAGCTGCAATAAAAACCAAACGCCTACAATTGGAGCGCAACCAATAGCCTTTTCTGCTTTTGTTGCAGCAAAAGAATGACTGAAGGCCACCCAGAAACACAAAACATTGTTTTCTAAATTACAACATAAATTTTTAATTAATAGCAATCGAGATAATAAACGATTTGAAATAAACGCGTTACCTTAAATACTTTCCTTTTAATTGACTGGAACAATTTTTACATTTACGGAGATATGGTGAGCAATAACTACAACGATTTATTACGAAAGATAGATGAGTTTATCCGCAAATTTTACCTGAACAAAATTTTGCGGGGCAGTATTTATGCTTCAGCCATACTTTTAGCGCTATATCTCCTCGTTTTTTTAAGCCTTTATTACCTCAACCCAACCGCTGGATTTAAAACTTTTGTATTTTTTGCTTATGTACTTATCAGTATATTATTAGTTGGTTTTTTAATCGTTAAACCATTGCTTGCCATGCTAAAGCTGGGTAAACACCTGACGTTAGACGAAGCATCGGTTATTATAGGAAATCACTTTTCCGATATCAAAGATAAATTACTGAATACCTTGCAACTTCATCATTTAGCTGAAAAAAATCCTGAAAACAACCGCCTCATCATGGCCAGCATCGATCAAAAGATCATTGAACTCAGGCCAGTTCCGTTCTATACCGCAGTTAGGATTAATGATAACCGGAAATATTTAAAATATCTTTTTGTTCCCCTTTCCATCATTTTGCTCATTGCTGTTATAGCGCCCACTATTTTACGCGAGGGTACAAACAGCTTCTTTAGGTATAATGAATACATTGCGCCCAAAGCACCTTTCAGCTTTACCATTTTAAATAAAAGTTTAATGGTTACACAAGGTGATGATATCACCATGAAACTAAAACTGACTGGTGATGAAATTCCGGCGGAGATTTATGTAGAAGACGGAAAAAATATCTATAAACTGGAGAAAGAGAGCACCAGTAAGTTTAATTATGCTATCAAAAACATCCAGAATGATAAAAAACTGATTTTCAAAGGTGGAGGATTTAGTTCTGCCATATTTACTATTACCGTTAAACCCCGCCCTGAACTGCTTAATGCTACAGCTACCTTAAATTATCCGGCTTATTTGGGTAAAAAAACAGAATCTATTGCCAATGTTGGTGATATGCTGCTGCCTGAAGGCACTAAAGTAACCTGGAATTTTAAGACTGAAAAAAGCAACATACTCCTATTTATGTTAAACGGGAAAGAAAACCTGCTTAAAATTATCAAAGATGAGGCTAGTCTTAGCGCTACCATCAAATCCAATTCAAAATATAATATTACCCCTAAAAATCAATACGTTACCATCAGAGATTCACTTTCACACCAAATTACGGTGGTTAAAGACCTGGCTCCGCAAATCACAGTAGAGGAAAAGCAGGATTCCGTTAATAATAAAGCTTTATATTTTAGTGGACAGGTAACTGATGATTACGGATTTAGCCGCTTGAGCTTTAAATACAACCTCAAAGAAAATAACCGTATTGTGGGCACCGTTACTAAAAATATTGCCATTAAAAGTAATGCAACGGCAAATAATTTTTTCTATTTCTGGGATTTAAAAGCTGTTGCTGCCAAACCTGGTCAGGAAATTGAATATTATTTTGAAGTAGCCGATAATGACGGTGTAAATGGTGCAAAAGTTACCCGATCTGAAATTAAAACCGTTAAACAGCCGACTAAAAAAGAAACTGCCGAACTGGTAAACGCCAGCAACCAGGCTTTAAAAAAGAAAATGCAATCGGCTATACGTTTAGCCAATACCATCGAAAAAGAGAGCAAAAAAGTGGCCGAAAGCCTTATCGATAAAAAGCAGATTTCTTTCGAAGATAAAAAGCAGATTGAAGCCCTCTTAGACAAACAAAAACAGCTGGATGAAGCTGTAAAAGAAATTAAGGAGCAGAACGATAAAAATATTCAGCAACAGCAAGACCAAAAGCAAACGGAAGAACTTATTGAAAAACAAAAACAGATTAAAGACCTGTTTGACAATGTATTAGATGAAAAAACAAAAGAACTTTTGCAGAAGCTGCAAAATTTAATGAACGAGAAAAATAAAGACCAGACGCAGAACGAACTCTCAAAAATGCAACTGGACAATAAAACCCTCAAAAACGAACTCGACAGAATTTTAGAACTTTATAAACAGCTGGAATTTGAGCAAAACCTTCAAAACGATATAGACCGTTTAAATGAGCTCGCTAAAGAACAGAAAGAACTTGCCCAGCAAACCAAAGATAAAAAGCAGGATAATGAATCGCTAAAACAGAAACAGGATGCACTAAACAGGGAAATGAAAGACCTGAAAGATGATCTGAAAAAGCTGGAAGAGAAAAATAAATCCTTAGATAAGCCAAATCCTTTCGAAAACCCTGAAAAAGATGTTCAGGATATACAAAAAGATCAGCAAGACAGCAAAGATGCCCTGGATAAAAAAGACTCGAAAAATGCGAGCCAGAAACAGCAAAAGGCAGGCGAGCAGATGGAAAAACTATCCAAAAAAATGAGCGATATGCAGCAACAGGGAGAAGAAATGGAAAATAACCTGAATGCCAAAGAATTGCGTCGCCTGCTGGAAAATTTATTGACTACCTCTTTCGATCAGGAAAAAGTGATGCTTGCTCTAAAGAGAATGACTTCCGCTGATCCATCTTATACCAGTAATGTACAGAAACAACGCAGTATTAAAGATAACCTTAAAACTATTGCCGATAGCTTGTATAGTTTAAGCAAACGCGTTCCACAGATAGAATCGACCGTTAATGAGGAAATGAATAAAATTAATTTCAACCTTGATAAGAGTTTAGAAAATCTGGGCGATAGGAGAACGGCTGAAGCTAACCGTTTCCAGCAATTTACCATGACTTCTATTAATAATCTAACCCTAATGTTGAGCGAAGCACTAAGTCAGCTTCAAAATATGCAGAAAAACGGCAAAGGCGGTAGTGGAAAGAAACAAAAGCAAGGCATGAAGCAACTCTCTCAGATGCAGGAACAGCTGAATAAGAGCATGCAAAAAGCCCGGGAACAACTGCAAAAACAAGGGGGTAATCAAGGTACAGTTGGTAAAGGACAAATGAGCCAGGAATTTGGTAAAATGGCTCAACAGCAGCAAATGATCCGTCAGGCTTTAGAAAAACTCAATCGTGAAGAAAATAAAGACGGTACAGGAAAAATGGGTAACTTAAACCAAGCCATTCAGGAAATGAAACAAACCGAGAGCGATCTGGTTAATAAACGTTTACAACAAGAAACATTAAACAGGCAGAAAGACCTCTTAACCAAATTGTTAGAAGCAGAAAAAGCAGAGCGCGATCAGGAAGAAGATTCGAAACGCGAAAGCAAAGCAGCAAAAGAGTTTCCACCATCCTATCAAAAAATGCTCGATCAATTTAAAAAACAGCAGCAAAATGGAAATGATATGCTGCAGAAGCTACCACCTGGTTTAAATTACTACTACAAAAATAAGATTGCAGAATATTTAAAATCGTTGAATATGACTCCATAATTAAGCAATATTTATTAACAATAAGCTGATTCCAATAATTTAAATTAGATCGTCATTTCGAGCGGAACGCAGTGCAGTCGAGAATCCTTAGCCTTGTATGCATATTTTCAATCAAATATCTCTCCCCTTCCTGTACGGGCAGGCATTCCGTTGCACTTCAGTCGAGATGACGAGTCTCTATCTTAATCATTTCTCCAATTATTCTGATTGATAAAGCTACCGTAATATTTTCTTAAATTTGCAGCCATAAACATTACAGTATGCCTGCAATATCTTTTTTTACAGAATCCATTAGCTATAACCTTCCACAGAAACTTAAAATCAAAAAGTGGGTCAAAGCTACTATAGAAAAGGAAGGGTATAAATTGCAAGAACTTAATTTTATTTTCTGTAGTGATGAATATCTTTTAGGCATCAATCAACAATATTTAAATCATGATACCTATACCGATATCATTACATTCGATAATTCTGAAGAAGCAAAACACATTGTAAGCGATATATTCATTAGCATCGAGCGCATAAAGGAAAATGCTAAAACCTTTAAAACTTCAGCATTTGATGAGGTTTGCCGTATCATGATTCATGGAACATTACACTTATTGGGTTATAAAGACAAAGGAAAAGCTGCCAAAACCCTTATGACGCAGAAAGAAGATGAATATTTAGGTTATAGAAATGAATTCGGATTAGTTTAAATTTCCACTTCCACCTTAATATCTTGCTGAATAATTTGTTGTACAAAAATCAATAGCAATGACAGATAATTTAGCAAATTGAAAAGCCAAAAGGCATCGTCATTGCGAGAAGGCTTTTTCAGCCGACGAAGAATCTTACAACGATCGCTACTAGCGTGCGCATTAAGATTGCTTCGTTCCTCGCAATGACGATTTTTCTATTGGAGTCTGTCAATGATAGCCCAACGAAGAATCTTTACCTATAACTCATTTTTCACAAAATACACCTCTCTAGTTTTTCTTTTCGTCTAAATGTTATTGGCGTTCGTCGATAATTAAACACAGCTGGTATAATACCAGCAATCTATCTGCAACTTTCCTCCCTTACCAACGTCTTATATTAAAAAGCGACAATAAATATAGGACTTGATTTATATCGCCAAGTCACATATACAAGATAAAGTTTAGTTTTAGTTAATGATTGAAGCAGCGGTGGAGCGATTCCGACCGCTGTTTTCTTTATAAATATTATTTAATAAGCTTGTAATTCAAATCCCAATACATCAAGCTTCTGCCATTTTAGCTGATATACAACAGCTTTGAAATATCTATTTAGCATTCCAAAATAATTTATACTTACCTTTGCACTAATTTTTCTTTATAAATCCGAAATACAAAAAAATTGAGCACATTAATTGCGGCAGAAGGCTTAGGTCATGGTTATCATGATGAATGGTTATTTAAGAATTTAACCTTGGGAATTAATTCCGGACAGCGCGTGGCGTTGGTTGGTATTAATGGTGCAGGTAAGAGTACATTATTGAAATTACTTGCCGAGCGTTTCCCTCCCCTCGAAGGTAAAATTGTAAAAAATAAATCCGTTAAAATCGGTTTTTTAGATCAGGAACCTCAATTTACTGAAGGTTTTTCTATTAGCGACCATATCTTTTCGCTTGAAAATAAACAGCAGCAGCTCATTAAAGAATATGAAGAATTAATTGAAAATCCAAACCCCGATGAAAAAACACTTAACCGCTTATATGAAGAATTAAGTGAGCATAATGCCTGGGAATATGAACATGAGATTAAAACCATTCTTAACCGAATGGGGATTACTCATCTACAACAAAAAATATCTACCCTATCCGGCGGGCAAAAAAAACGTTTAGCATTAGCTAAACTTTTAATTGAGGATCCAGAAATTCTGGTACTCGATGAGCCTACCAACCATTTGGATATCGATACCATCGAATGGCTGGAGAAATTATTAACTACAGGACAAAAAACAATTTTATTGGTTACCCATGACAGGTACTTTTTAGATAATGTTTGTAATACCATCGTAGAATTAGACCGGGGAAAAATTTTCAATTATAATGGAAATTATGCTTACTTCTTAGAAAAGAAAAGCGAAAGGGAAGCGTTAGACGCAACGGTTTTACATAAGAACCAACAGCTATTAAAGAAAGAATTGGAGTGGATGAGGCGTATGCCACAGGCTCGTGGAACAAAATCTAACGCCAGAATCAATGCTTTTTACGATTTAGAAGAAAAAACCAAGAAAAAGTCTGATAATCAGAGTATTAACCTCCAAATGAAGATGTCTCGTCAAGGCGGAAAGATTATTGAGGTTGAACATATTGAAAAATCCTTTGATGGGCGTCCAATCATCAATGATTTCAGCTATACCTTTAAAAAAGGTGATCGGATTGGCTTGGCAGGTAAAAACGGAACTGGAAAATCTACGCTATTAAATATCATCACTAGTCAATTAACACCAGATACAGGTAAAGTTGAAACGGGAGAAACAACTGTGTTTGGATATTATAAACAAGGCGGTTTAACTTTCGATCCAAAAGAACGCGTAATCGATATTGTAAAATCTGATGCCGAATATATTAAAATGGCAGACGGTTCTGTAATTACTGCTTCTGCCCTATTAACACTTTTTCTTTTCCCGCCTAAAAAGCAACACGGCATGGTAGAGAAATTAAGTGGTGGTGAAAAGAAACGTTTGAACCTGATGAAAGTCTTGATGCAAAACCCTAACTTTTTAATTCTGGATGAGCCGACCAATGATCTGGATATTGACACCTTAAATGTTCTTGAAGAATTCCTGGAAAATTTTCCCGGCATCTTGATGTTGGTTTCCCACGATAGATATTTACTCGATAAAATGAGTGATCAGCTTTTCATTATGGAGGGCGAGGGCGTTGTTAAAATTTATAACGGTAATTATTCTGAATACCGTTTAAGCTTAGAGCAGCCTAAAATTAAAATGGAAAATAAAAAATCCCCTGCTCCAGTTATAGAACAAACTCCGGCTAAAGCAGCAAAAAAGTTGAATTTCAAAGAACAAAAAGAATTAGCAGAGAGTGAAAAAGGTATGGAGGAAACGGAAAATAAAATAGCCATATTAACACAAACCTTAAACAATATAGATGCTTCAGATTATATTAAAATTCAAGAATTATCAGCAGAAATAGAAAAACTGAAATCCAGATTAGATGATTATACCATGCGCTGGTTGGAACTTTCAGAATAAAATAAAAGCATAATAATAATGGTTTCTCTTCGATGTTTCACGTGGAACATTACAATATTAATCCTATCCTGCAATTATCAGATAGTACGAAGAGAGAGTAAAACAAATTGTTTCACGTGGAACAATTCTAATACAAAGTAAAATGTTTTCAAAATACGATTTGATAGTTGTTGGTGCCGGACATGCAGGATGTGAAGCTGCTGCTGCCGCTGCTAACTTAGGATCATCTGTTTTATTAATTACAATGAATATGGGGACCATTGCCCAAATGAGTTGTAACCCTGCAATGGGTGGCGTCGCCAAAGGACAAATCGTTCGTGAGGTGGATGCAATGGGTGGGTATTCAGGAATCATCTCTGATAAATCGACTATTCAATTTCGCATGCTCAATAAATCAAAAGGCCCTGCTATGTGGAGTCCGAGAGCACAAATAGATAGAATGCGTTTTGCAGAAGAATGGCGTTTAGCATTAGAACGAACAGCAAATCTAGATATATGGCAAGATAGTGTCGTTGGCCTACTCGTAAAAGACAATACAGTATATGGCGTTAAAACCTCTTTGGGTATTGAAATTGAAAGTACAGCTGTTGTACTAACTAATGGAACTTTCTTAAACGGTGTAATGCACATCGGTGAAAAGAAATTTGGTGGTGGTAGAACAGCTGAAAGAGCATCAACCGGTATTACCGAACAATTGGTAGAACTAGGCATGGAAGCTGGTAGGATGAAAACCGGTACCCCACCCCGCGTTGATGGCAGAAGCCTTGACTACTCCAAAATGGAAGAACAATGGGGAGATGAAAATCCAGGGAAATTCTCCTACACGGATACCGAAGTTTCAACCGATCAACGTTGTTGCTGGATTACTTATACAAATGACAACGTACATGAAACTTTGAAAGAAGGTTTTGAAAAATCGCCGATGTTTACCGGCCGAATCAAAGGCTTAGGTCCGAGATATTGCCCTTCTATTGAAGATAAAATTAATCGCTTCGCAGAGCGCGACAGACATCAAATTTTTGTTGAACCTGAAGGTTGGAATACTTGCGAAATATATGTGAATGGATTTTCCACCTCGCTTCCGGAAGACGTACAATTTAAAGCGTTAAGATTAATTCCAGGTTTCGAACAAGCAAAAATGTTTAGACCAGGTTATGCCATAGAATATGATTTCTTCCCACCTACCCAATTATCTTTAACGCTGGAAACTAAATTGATCAGCAATTTATTTTTAGCCGGACAAATAAATGGAACTACTGGGTACGAAGAGGCAGCTTGTCAAGGCTTCATGGCAGGTATAAATGCACATCAAAAAATTACTGATAAACACGAACTGATCATGAAAAGATCCGAAAGTTATATTGGTGTTTTAATCGATGATCTAGTAACTAAAGGAACAGAAGAACCTTATCGCATGTTTACTTCAAGAGCTGAACATCGTTTATTATTAAGACAAGATAATGCAGATATCCGCCTCTCTCCTATTGGCCATGAACTTGGGTTAATTTCGGACGAGCGCTTGGCTAAGGTAACTCAAAAAGTTACTGATGCCGATGCTTTGGTAAAATTTACAAAAAGCCAGGGCATTGAAATGACGGATGCAAATCCAATGCTTGAAAGTTTAGGCTCGAATACTTTAAACCAAAATGTAAAAATTCATAGCTTAGTTGGCAGACCTCATATTGGTTTACAAGATATCATTAAAGTAAGTAAACCATTAGCCGAAGCAACAAAAGTTTTAGATAAAGAAACTATTGAACAAGCCGAAATTAAAATTAAATATGAAAGTTATTTTGAAAAAGAGAATGAGATTGTAGCTAAAATGCTAAAGATGGAAGATAAAGAAATCAAGCCAGATTTTGACTATAATAAAATCGTTTCCATATCAAAAGAAGCACGCGAAAAATTATTTAAGATAAAACCGCGTACTTTAGGTCAGGCATCTAGAATTTCTGGTGTTTCGCCATCAGATATTTCGGTTTTGATGGTCTATATTAATAAGTAACTGATTATCAGATATTTAACTAAAATAAATATGACTTTAAATAAAGCTATTTAAGAAAGAAAAAATATTTTTTAAATATAAGAATCCAAAAAGTATAAAAATTCGTCAGAACGATTAAAATATGCCAAATTTAAAAGACAGTTATTTTAAGCTTAAAAATCTAGTGGCCGTTATGACCCTGCTCCTATTTTTTGGTTGCGCAAGTATACAAACACCACAAGGTGGACCAAAAGATACCAAGCCACCGAAAGTTTTGAGCATGATCCCAAAGAACCTGACTAGAAATTTCAATGCTAAAAAAATCGTAATAGAATTCGACGAATATTTTAATTTGAAAGATGAGTTTAAAGAATTTTCAATTTCTCCTGATCAGGAAAGGGTTCCGGAGTTAAGAAAGAGACAAAAGCGATTAGAAATTATCCTCAAGGATTCTTTAGAGAAAAATACAACTTATACCTTAAACTTCGGAAAATCGGTTGCAGATGTGAATGAAGGAAATGTTGTTAAAAATTTATCTTATGTCTTTTCAACCGGACCAGATATAGATTCATTATCGATCAGTGGTAAAGTAATCAATTCATTAAGTGATGAGCCGGAAAAAGAAGCTACTGTATTTATTTTGCCTTTAGAAAGAGATACCATTTTTGGAAAAAGACGTCCATCAATATATACCACAACCGATAGTGCCGGCACCTACAAATTAAGTAACCTCAGAAAAGGTACTTATAAAGTTTATGCCATTAAAGAAAGTACCGGAGGTGGGGATAAAATATATCAACAGATTTCTGATGAAGTTGGATTTATAAAAGAACCCCTCGTAATTGATAAAAACCTGGAGAATATTAACCTGCAGATTTTTAAAGAACTGGCTCCAGAATTTCGCGTATTAGACCGTAAACTGAATAACGATGGTAGTATATCAATCATCTTAAATCAGCAGCTTAAAAGCCCTAAAATAACTATAACAGATCCTCCTTCAGTAGATGTGGGCAAGTATGTCCATTTTACCAAAAACAATGATACCGCTAAAATCTGGCTGAAAGACATGAGTTTCGATTCAGTAAAGGTGGCTATTGAAGATCAGGGAAAGCTCTTGCAAACCCTAAATTTTACCAAAGGTAAAAAAGATACTTACACACGCGATCTTACCATTTCTGATAATTTATTGGGCGGCAAATTAAACCCGTTCCAGCAGTTAACCTTAACTTTTCCTTTTCCGATAACTGGTGCAGATCCATCTAAAATTACCCTCTTAGAAGATTCAGTTAAACGAACAGCTTTCGAGGTAGTTAAAGATAG
Organism: Pedobacter terrae; assembly: GCF_900100705.1. Classification (GTDB taxonomy): domain Bacteria; phylum Bacteroidota; class Bacteroidia; order Sphingobacteriales; family Sphingobacteriaceae; genus Pedobacter; species Pedobacter terrae. Next base: position 11,057 of record NZ_FNCH01000012.1, on the reverse strand, counting down.
TGTGGATTTTCTTAAATACTACATCAGATATCCATGGAAGCATAAAAGAAACTATGATTTAAAACTGGGTGCTGGCGCATTCACAGCTATATTTAATGCGAAAAATAAAGATATAACCAAACGCTTTACGCTGGAAAGCCAAGATGCTTATACCACTCTGTTATTAAATGTAACCGTTCCGGATACTTCAAAAAGCTATGTAGTACAGTTTCTAAATGAAAAAAAAGATGTCATAAAATCTTTTCCAGTTAGCAAAAACACAAAAGTTACTTTCTCCAAATATCCGGCAGGTAAGTACATGCTGAGGGTTATTTATGATGAAAATAAAAATGGCATCTGGGACACAGGAAATGTTAAGGAAGGATATCAACCCGAAAAAGTATGGTATTTGAAGGCATTAATGGATTTAAAACCCAATTGGGAACGTGAAGATCCATTGGTCATACCACCGCCTAAAAGCGATTAAATACTGATAGATCGTCACCCTGATCCGATAACTATCGTATTTATTTCAGGGTCTTAAAAAAGATGCTGAAACAAGTTCAGCACGACGGAAACTATTGGGTAAACCAACCTGAATACATGATATAATTATCAGGTAATTTATTCAATAAAGCCCTTTGCTCATCAGTAATGGGCTTTATTTTTTTTGCAGGCGTACCGGCATACAAATAACCGGTTTCGCAGATGGTGTTCTCCAGTACTACAGATCCAGCTGCTATGATACAATATTCCTCTATCACAACGTGATCCATTACAATGGCCCCCATACCGATCAAAACATGATCCTGAACGGTACAACCATGTACGATAGCATTATGTCCAACTGATACCCTATTTCCAATATGCGTAGAAGCTTTTAAGTAAGTGGCATGTATTACTGCGCCATCCTGAATGTTTGATTCATTTCCTATGGTAATCGCATTCACATCACCCCTAATCACAGCATTAAACCATACAGAACATTTATCTCCAATGGTTACATCACCCACTATTGTGGCATTCTCTGCAATGAAATTATCTTTTCCTATTTCAGGATATTTATCTTTTACGGGCAATATTAAAGGCATAAATTAATTTTAACGTCACCCTGAATTTATTTCAGGGTCTTTCTATGTATTGTATATCTGCTGTGTTTAGGTGCTGAACTAAATCCGATCGCTATAGGATCAGCATGACGGAAATATTAAAAAACAGTATCCACTAATTCATTAGCATGCTCAGGATAATCTGTAGTATAATGTAATCCCCTGCTTTCTTTTCTTTGCATAGCAGATTTTATCACGATATAAGCCGTTTGAATTACATTTCTTAACTCACAAAGCTTAACTGAAACTTTATTCTTTTTATAAAATTCTTCCGTTTCCTGGTAAATTAAAAACAAGCGACGATGTGCCCGTTCCAAACGAAAATCGGAACGTACAATCCCGACATAATCGCCCATAATTTTTTGCAACTCCCTCAGGTTATGCGTTACCAATACATCCTCATTAATTTGCGTGACACCATGCGAATTCCATTCTGGAATGTGATCTGGAATAATGTTATTTTTAAAGTTTTCAATAGCATCCTGATAGATTCGATGAGCGAAAACTGTAGCTTCTAATAACGAATTGGAAGCCAATCTATTAGCACCGTGCAAACCAGTTGATGAACATTCGCCACAAGCATATAAGTTTTTTATTGAAGAACGACCATATTCATCAACCATGATACCACCACACATATAATGAGATGCAGGCGTAACTGGTATATAATCTTTCGTCATATCAATTCCTATAGATAAGCATTTAGCATATATATTAGGAAAGTGCTTCAGAATATCTTCTTTCTTACGCATCGTAATATCAAGATAAACAAATTCATCACCCGATTTCTTCATTTCATTATCAACTGCACGGGCTACAATATCACGAGGGGCTAATGATTTACGCTCGTCATACTCGTGCATAAATTCTTCACCATTCTTACGCCTTAAAACTCCACCAAAACCTCTAACCGCTTCCGAAATTAGGAATGACGGATACTCTCCAGGGTGATATAAAGCCGTTGGATGGAACTGAATAAACTCCATATTTCTTACTTTTCCTTTTGCCCGGTAAACCATGGCCATACCATCACCTGTTGCAATAACCGGATTTGTGGTAGCTGAATATACGTGTCCGGCACCACCCGAAGCCATCACAGTCACATTTGCTAAAATCTTTTCCACATCGTTAAGCTCTGTGTTAAAGGCATATACACCATAACAGTTAATATCTTCGGTACGTTTATCCACAAACTCACCAAGGTGATGCTGGGTAATCAACTCCAGTGCAAAGTAATGTGTTAATATCTCTATGTTGTTATTCTCATGAATTTCATTCAGTAACACCCGTTCAATCTCATATCCGGTGATATCTTTATAGTGTAAAACACGGTGTTCGGAGTGCCCCCCCTCCTTCGCTAAATCATAAAAACCAGCATTATCCTTATCGAAGTTTATACCATAGTCTATGATCTCCTCAATACGCTGAGGCCCCTCTTTTACAACGATTTCCACAATTTTTTGATCACATAATCCATCACCGGCAATCAAAGTATCTTCAATATGTTTCTCAAAAGAATCACCTTTATCTACCACAACTGCAACACCGCCCTGAGCGTATTTTGTATTGGATTCATCTTCGTTCGATTTAGTAACGATTAAAACCTTACCAAACTTTGCAGCTTTAAGTGCAAAACTCAAACCCGCTATACCTGAACCAATTACCAGAAAATCTACTTTTCTCATTAATAAAAACATTTACTTTATCCACGATGTTAACAACTAGTTGATAAATGTTAACTCTGTGTCTAAATTATCCTAACAAATAAATTTGAATGTTTAAAGCTACTCTAAAAACACAATTTGCCACAATCTTTTGCGCAATTTTTAAGCAGCTTCATGCAAGTAATTAACTTTTTCCCCACTTATAAACAATTAACATTCCACTATTGATAAAAATTGAACGACTTTTCGATAACACTGAAAATCAAACCTATAATATTAGATAAATGTAATCTAAATGTTAGTAAACAATTAATAACTTATCTAAACGAAAGAAATTTCTAAACTTGCCAACAATACTAACACACTAATAAACAAACAAGATTTATTTATTTAAAATAACTTATTAATTATTGAGACGTGGAAAGCTTTATCTTTGACCAACGTCAAAATTCAAAAAAGGAAAATTTTAAAATGAACATAGATGTCTTAGAAGAAATCAACAAAAAAGGTTTCGCAGAAGAAGAAATTGATCCTACACTCGATCTTTTTGCAGAGATTGAGAAATTAAAAAAGGAAAAGAATGCCATAATCCTTGCACATTATTACCAAGAACCTGACATACAGGATATTGCAGATTATATTGGCGATAGTTTAGGGTTATCACAAGAAGCTGCAAAAACAGATGCTGATATAATTGTTTTTGCTGGTGTGCATTTTATGGCCGAAACAGCCAAAATTTTATCACCAAACAAAACTGTTTTGTTACCAGATGTAAAGGCAGGTTGTTCATTAGCAGATAGTTGTCCACCACATCTATTCAGGAAATTTAAGGAAAAGTATCCAGATCACCTGGTTATTACTTATGTAAACTGTACAGCTGAGTTAAAAGCTTTAAGTGATATTGTGTGTACAAGTACAAATGCGGTACAGATTGTAGAAAGTTTACCTAAAGACCAGAAAATAATATTTGGCCCCGACCGTAACTTGGGGGCTTACGTAGCAAAGAAAACCGGACGCGACCTGGTATTATGGAATGGTGCATGTATGGTACACGAAATTTTTTCTCAGGAAAAGATTACTAAATTAAAAGAACGCCATCCTAATGCTAAGTTTATTGCACATCCGGAATGTGAAGAAGTGGTTTTAAAAATGGCTGATTATATCGGTTCAACAACCGGACTTTTAAAATACACCATCACTAACCCGGCTACAGAATTTATTGTAGCAACAGAAAGTGGAATTATCCACCAGATGGAAAAGGCAAATCCAACAAAAACATTTATTCCGGCACCACCGAATAATAGCTGTGCCTGTAACGATTGTCCTTACATGAAAAGAAATACTTTAGAAAAACTATATTTATGTATTAAAAATGGTTTGCCAGAAGTAACTGTTCCTGAGCATATTATTGAGCGGGCACGTAAGCCAATCCAAAGGATGCTGGATATTTCGGCTGAATTGGGCTTGTAGAAATAAAAATCGTCATTGCGAGGAGGTACGACAAAGCAATCTTACAACTATTGCTACTGGCGGGCGTATTAAGATTGCCTCGTGCCTCGCAATGACGAAAAGATCATATGGAAAAAAACAACATCCTTAAAAATTATTCAGGCTTATTATGGCTTTTGGCGGGAATAACCGCTGGAAGTATTGTCGGTTTAATTTTTGGGAAAAGCGTTGAAAGTATCAAACCATTAGGGGATATATTTTTAAACCTGTTATTTACCGCTGTTATTCCATTGGTATTTTTTGCTGTTTCCTCAGCCATTGCAAATATCGATAGAACAAAAAAGTTAGGCAGATTATTAACCATTATGGTTGTGGTATTCCTTTCTACTATCCTTATTTCTGCAGTTTTAACTTTATTTGCAACATGGATCTTTCCTATCCATCAGCAATTGGGAAATGCAGTTTTACCAAACGAACCCGAGAAAATCATATCGTTTGGCGAACAAATGACACAGCTTTTAACGGTAGGTGAATTTTTCGAGATCGGCAGCAGGAAAAATATGCTTGCGCTGATTATTTTTTCGGTTTTAGTAGGTTTTTCTACTTTATATGCTGAAAAAGAAGGCGAAGGTTTTAAAAAATTTCTGGTATCAGGTAATGAGGTAATGAAAAAACTCATCATTTTGATTATGAAATTGGGACCGATTGGCCTGGGTGCTTATTTTGCCTACCAGGTTGGGGTATTTGGTCCACAGCTTTTTGGAACCTATGCTAAAGCTTTAGGTTTGTATTATGGTGTAGGTGCATTTTATTTTGTCGTATTTTTCACTTTATATGCTTTTGTAGCAGGAGGATTTAAGGCAATTAAAGTATTTTGGAAAAATAATATTGTACCTTCTTTAACTTCCATCGGAACCTGTAGCAGCATTGCTACTATTCCGGCAAACTTAGAAGGAACTACAAAAATGGGTGTACCGGCATACATCACCAATGTAACGATTCCTTTGGGATCAACTTTACATAAAGATGGATCAAGTATTAGTTCCATTATAAAAATTGCCGTTGTTTTTGCCATTTTTGGTAAAGATTTGGTACATGTAGATACCATTATTTTGGCATTGGGTATTACTGTTTTAGTAAGTATTGTTGAAGGTGGAATACCAAATGGCGGTTATATAGGCGAATTATTGATGATTTCAGCTTACCAATTGCCACCGGAAGCTTTGCCACCAGCAATGATTATAGGTACCTTGGTTGATCCGATGGCCACCTTGTTGAATGCTACCGGTGATAATGTTGCAGCGATGTTAATTGCCAGGTTTACTGAAGGAAAAAATTGGATGGAGAATAATAAACTAGATCCGTCACCCTGAACTTGTTTCAGGGTCTTTTTATTAAGATGCTGAAAAGCTCTCGGATCAGCATGACGATAATTATAATATAATTTATGTTTGAAAATAAAGAACGCACAGATATTAATGAATTAGGCGAATTCGGGTTAATTAAACACCTGACTACTAATTTTAAAATTAAAAATGATTATTCGGTAAAAGGTGTTGGCGATGATGCAGCAGTCCTTGATGCAAAAGGCAAACAGACCTTAATTTCGACCGATTTATTGTTAGAAGGAATCCATTTTGATTTGGCTTATGTGCCATTAATGCACCTGGGTTACAAAGCAGTGCAGGTAAACCTGAGTGACATTTATGCCATGAACGGAAAAGCAAGTCAGATTACGGTTTCGCTGGGTTTATCGAGCAAATTTCCTTTAGAAGCTGTTGAAGAAATATATAAAGGAATCGAATTGGCTTGCAATAAATATAACATCGATTTAATTGGTGGAGATACCTCATCAAGTAAGCAAGGTCTGGTGATTAGTATTACCAGTATTGGTTATGCTGATGCAGATAAAGTGGTATACAGAAATGGTGCTCAGGAACATGATTTACTGTGTGTTTCCGGTGATTTGGGCGGTGCTTATTTAGGCCTGCAGATTTTGGAAAGAGAGAAATTAATCTACCTGGAAAATCCACAGATCCAACCCGATTTAGAAGGTAAAGATTATATCATCGAACGACAATTGAAACCTGAAGCCAGGATGGATATTGTGGCACTTTTAGATGAAATGAATATTAAGCCAACCGCTATGATCGATGTTTCAGATGGTTTGGCTTCAGAAATTTTGCACTTGGCAGAACAATCAGATAAGGGAATGACCATTTATGAAGAGAAAATTCCTTTAGATCCTATGACTTATGAAACCGCACGTGAATTGGGTATTGATCCAACCGTTTGCGCATTAAGTGGTGGCGAAGATTATGAGTTATTATTTACCATTAGTCAGGAAGATTATAAAAAGCTGAAACATGATGTAGATATCACCGTGATTGGCCATGTAACGGATAAAAATTCGGGTTGTAAAATGGTCTCCAAATCAAATAATGTGCATGAGCTGAAAGCCCAGGGCTGGAATGCTTTTAATAAATAAAAATAGGTCGTCATTTCGAGCGGAGTGCAACGAAGTCGAGAAATCTATCAAGTATAGATCTCTCCCCGCCTGTACGGGCAGGCATTCCATTGCGTTTCAGTCGAGATGACGATTTACTTCTATTATTATGGCTAGCGAATCTTGCTTTTAAGCAGTTATCCAGCCTTAACTCACCTATTCCCTCAAAATAAAAAGAATTGAGCGTATTGTCTAGTTTTTAGCATACCTAAACATCCTGTGTTTCATTCAAATCCAAATACTTCGTATCAATCTGTTTCGTAGCCTTTGCACCGAGTTTTTTAATCTTTTCTGAAGTATTGGTCAAATTTCCAGCACCTACTGACAATTTATTAATGGCTTTATCATAAGCATCCTGTCCGTTTTTGATGTATCTGCCAATGTTTTCCATGTCGGCAACAAAACCTACAAACTTATCGTACATACTTCCACTTAAACGGGCAATTTCCATGACGTTACGGTTTTGACGCTCCTGTTTCCACATGCTGGCAATGGTGCGTAGGGTAGCAAGCAAAGTAGACGGACTTACAATTACAACTCTCCTATCCCATGCAAAATTGAAAAGTTCTGCATCTTTTTGTACTGCAATGCTAAAAGAAGATTCGATGGGAATAAACAGCAAAACAAAATCCGGAGAATTGATTTTATATAAATCCTGATAGTTTTTTGATGAAAGTTCCTGAATGTGATTCTTAATAGAGGCCAGATGCTGTTTTAGATAGCCTTCACGCTCTTCATCCGTATCTGCTGATACAGATCGCTCGTACGCTACTAAACTCACCTTAGCATCAACAACAAGGTGTTTATCATCCGGGAGGTCTATTACCACATCGGGCTGGTAGCGGCCACCTTCAGCAGAGGTATGCGAAGCCTGGATGCGGTATTCCTGATCGCGGACCAATCCAGAGCGCTCCAGAACTTTTTCCAGAATGATTTCTCCCCAATTTCCTTGTTTTTTGCTATCACCCTTTAACGCTTTGGTTAAATTATTAGCATCTTCCTGAATAAGTTTGCTTTGAATCTGCAGTTCTGAAATCACACCCTTCAGTATATTTCTTTCGTCTGACTCTGCTTTATAAACTTTTTCTACCTTATCTTCAAAAGCTTTGATATTTTCTTTCAGAGGATTGAGAATGATATCCAGGTTGGTACGGTTCTGCTCAATAAATTTGGTGGATTTTTCTTCGAGAATTTTATTGGCAATCAGTTCGAAATCTTTATTTAACTTTTGTTGCGATTGCTCGTAACTCAATTTTTGTTCTGCTAGCTTTTCTCTTTCAGCCAGGTAAAACGATCTGGTACTTTCGAGTTCACGGTTGGCATCCGCAAGCCGATCGCGCTCAGCCTGTAATTCATCAATTAAGCGTTGTTGTTCTTCTTTAAGTAAAGCAGTAATATGTTCTTTTTCCAAAGATAAATTAGAAACGCGTTCCTCGGCTTTGGCTAAATTGATTTTTAAAGCCTCATTTTCACTTCTGATCCGTTCAAAATCTTCTACTGAGACAATAGATATAGAAGCTTGTGGTTTCTTAAGTAATAAAATAACCAAAACAATTAAAATTACAATTAGTAAAGCAATGCCGACGATCTCCATAATGATAAAAATTTTAGCAAAAATGAAGATTTAAAATAGATATACCAAAAAAAATTAGTCAACATGAGCCAGATAAAACCGTAAAAATTATTTATAATTGGATATTAGTATTTTAAAAATGAACGCTTTAACCGTCCTTATTTCTTGCCCTGATCAAGTTGGTTTAGTCACCAATATTACCCGCGTGCTGGCTGCACATCATTTGAATATTATTGCCATGCGCGAGTTTGTAGACGAAGCCAATAAAGCATTTTTTACAAGAATTGCCTGTACCGGAAACCTGGAAGATGCAGAAAAATTAAAGGAAAAACTTTTGGAAAATTTACCGAATGCTGCTGAGGTAAATTTAATTACCAGGCAGGAAAAGCAGATTGCTGTGCTGGTAACGAAAGAATATCATTGTTTGGCAGAAATACTGATTAGAAACCAATTTAAAACTTTAGGGGCAAATGTTCAATGTGTTATTGGTAATTATGAACGCCTGAAGGATTTTACTGAGAAACTAGGTATCCCTTATTTTTACGTAGATCATAACAATAAAGATAAAAGTGAATTCGAGGCTGAAGTAAAAACTATTATTAATCAATTTGAGGTAGATTACCTGGTATTGGCCAAGTTTATGCGGATTCTATCAGCTGATTTTGTAAAAGATTATGCGGGTAAAATCATCAATATCCATCATTCCTTTTTACCCGCTTTTATAGGTGCTAATCCTTATCGGCAGGCTTTTGAGCGTGGTGTAAAAATTATTGGGGCTACTGCACATTTTGTTACCGATAATTTAGATGAAGGCCCGATTATTACCCAGCATACCAATCACGTAGATCATAACTTTGGCGTAAAGGAAATGGTGCGTGCGGGGAAGGAAATAGAGAAAAAAGTACTATTAGAAGCGTTGGAACTTATTTTTGAAGACCGGGTTTTTGTGAGTGGGAATAAGACGGTGGTGTTTAAATAGGCGATAAGCGTTTATGGGATAGCGTATAGCGAAGCCGAATGGTGTCGTTATTGCGAGAAGGCTTTTCAGCCTACGAATCAATCTTATGCCTAGGGCTATCATCGACCGCTGTAAGATTGATTCGTCGTTCCTCCTCGCAATGACGATGAATCTTAAAGGATCTTTAAAGAAAACCAAACTTTGTGCCCTCTGTGCTTTCCTCTTTGTTCTCTGTGGTAAAGAACTGCTATAGTTTATTTAACAAAAAATTTGCCACATCTTCTCCGCTTTGAGAACCAATAGCAACACCCATACCATTGAATCTGCGCTTCATATTGATTCGCAATTAAATTACTCACCCCTTTAAAACCAAAGAAACTGATTTTTTTATTTTTTAAATTAAAAGCATTAAACCCGACAATACCGTTAACAATAAGATTAAAATGTTCAATTTTGGATACACCCACATCAGCTAAAAAATTTTCTTCTTTTTTAAATAGTTCGTATCTGCCCAGGCATTGATAATCAATAGTATTATCGCCCAACAAATTACGTAGTTTGAGCAGGCCTTTCCAACGTTTTTCGATGAGCATCGCAAGCCGATCGCTACCGATTATTTCTTCCTGCTCTATTAGTTTAGAAATGCTCCCAAACAGGCAAAACCTGCATTTTTGTACTTGCACCTGTAGGCAAAAATCCCTTTTCAAGTATAACTATCTTTAAGGAAGGAACTGTTTTTTTAAGGTGTATGGCAGCATTTAATCCTACTATTCCGCTACCAATTACGATCGTATCATAATTACAAAAAAATGATTCTTTTTCACAGTATGAAAGTCTTGTTGGCATAGTATAATGTACTGTTTTTAAACTTCAAATAATATGGGAACGCTTTTTGATATATGCCGAATGAAAAACATACATAAGAAAATGGGAGTTTATTTAATATTAATCATCCCGGTATTATTGCTGAGCATGTTTGTACAATGGCGGTTTAGAAACAAGTTTTCCAAGTATGCCGAAATGCAATTAAGCTCTGGTTTATCGGGCAAGGAGGTAGCAGAAAGAATGCTGCATGATAATGGGATATACGACGTGAAGGTGATGAGTACCGAAGGGCAATTAACAGATCATTACAATCCATCAGATAAAACCGTTAATTTAAGTACAGATGTATATTATAGCCGAAGTGTGGCGGCAGCTGCAGTAGCGGCTCACGAATGTGGACATGCAGTGCAACAGGCAAAATCATACAATTGGTTACAGCTAAGAAGCAGCATGGTACCAGTGGTGAGTATATCATCTAACCTTTTGCAATGGGTATTATTAATTGGTGTATTACTGATAGGTTTTACCGGAAACCCAATTGTTTTGGCGATTGGTGTAGTGGGCCTGGCATTAGTGACCATATTTAGTATCATTACCCTGCCAGTCGAATTTGATGCCAGTAACCGTGCATTGGCCTGGCTTAAAAATAATAATGGTGTAATGCAAACACAGGAAGAAAATGCACAGGCTAAAGATGCACTTTGGTGGGCGGCCATGACTTATGTAGTAGCAGCTGTTGGTGCACTGGCCAATTTATTATATTACGCATCAATGCTTTTTGGAAGAAGCCGGGATTAAGGAATATCAATTATGAAAGATACAATGCGGCCGGGATTTATATCCTGGCCGTTTTTGGTTATTAACTTAACTCGATCTGATCGTCATGCTGATCCGATAACTCCTAAAATCCGCATGTCTGTCGTAATCTAAATATTTACTAACTTCTAAAGATGAATATTACCTGATTTTATTCCCCGATAATTATATTTTTAGC
>NZ_FNCH01000014.1 GCF_900100705.1 Pedobacter terrae | reverse complement strand
GTTAGAAATGATATATGTGATTTATAATAGCAAACAGGAATATCAAAAAGAATACTCGGTTTTAAAAGAAAGTAGCGCACTAAACCTAAAGGATCTGCACGCTACACTGGCTAGTTCTTGACCGCCCATGAAACAAAAATAAAATATTTTATTTGCAAATTAACACAGAATCTATCGGATTCGTTTCAGGGTCTTTCATACAGGATAGATCTCTCCACTTCGTTTTGCTTCGGTCGAGATGATGATTTTTACATTGAGTCTTCCAGTGTTAGAAGTTAGTCGCTAGAAATCTATCCATAATACCTCATCCTGAACTTATTTCAGGATCTTCTTTTAAGATAAAATAACGATGGTAAGGCCACACTTTTAGCCGCAATACCTTTACCCTTTTTACTTTTGTTTCTTTTACCCCACCAGATCAAAAACCCGGATATAGGTAGCGAGGCGCTGATCAGTGAAGCGAAAAAAGCCAGAAGTTGCGACCAAAGGCCATATAGCCTTCCGGTGTGGAGCTCAAGATTAGAGTTCCGCCATTTCATCCCAAGCGTTTTTTTATCATGCGGCAGCTCATCAATAAAATCTCCGGTCCTGCCATCGTAAAAGTAATAGCTAACGCCTCTCCAGCCATCATTACTGGCTATCTGCACAAAAGACATCGAAACTTTAGTTTTTTTAGTCGGAATACCTATCCCTATTTTTGTCCAGTTATGTCCAAGCTTTTTGAGCAGACGGTAATGGATAATATCAATTTTATTCAGGCTTGTATCCGCCGTATTAATGGTAGGGAGTGTTCTGCTAAAGCCGGCTTTCCCTTTATCGCCAAGCATACGGTAAATCCCCGTTTCCCACCATTTAAAAGACCATACCAATCCGGTTATGGCAATTAGCATGGCTATGGGAAGTACATAAAAGCCAAGACTATTATGCAGATCGTAATTAACTCTTTTCCATTTGGCATTCCATTTAACGGCAATACTTTTTTTGAATTGCCTGTAATTTTTGGGCAGCCATAAAATAAACCCGGTAATCAGCATCATCAGGTAAGCCAGTATGCAAACGCCCACCAATGGACTACCAATAGGCTTTACCAAAAGAAGCTGCCTATGAAGTTGCTCTACCACGTTGAAAAATTCGTAGCGCATATCCATCACGCCTAAAACCTTACCGGTATATTGGTTTACATAAACTTCATCCAGGTATTCAAACTGGCTAAAATAGGACAGGTTTATTTTCTTTCGGTCGTTGATTTTAAATCCAGAGAAAACATAACTCTTATTATCCGAGCTGATGTTAACATTACTCAGCTCCTTATCTTTTCCAACTGCCTTCCGCGCATTAACCAGCAATTCAGAAACAGGCCTTGCAGGGCCGGTTTTTTGGACATATACGATATTTTTATGAATGCTATTAAAAATTTCTTCATTGAATACATAAACGCATCCGGTTAACGAAACAAAAACCACAACGAGCCCTGTAATCAGCCCGATCCATAAATGGAGCCAACCCGCTATCTTTTTTAATCTCCGCTTCGCCATTAAAATGAATAGCCGACAGTGAACATGTAATTTTCAGGTTGACCAGGGAACAAGCGTAGATAATCATAACCACCTACCCAATATTTTTTATTACCGATGTTATTGGCATTGAGCTGTAACTGTAGTTTACCAATATTATAAAACAAAGCGGCATTAAAAAGTGTGAAAGATGGAATAGTGATCTGATTCTCTGGCGAGAACTTGGCATCATAGATCAGGTTACGCCTGTCGGTGTAGTTGATACCCAGGCCAATACCCAATCCTTTAGCCACGCCTTCAATAAATGTATATCTGCTCCATAAGTTGGCCGTATTCTTTGGTGCGTTAGGTTTCTGGATACCGATTTCTCCAACTGTTCCACTCTCTAGTATTTTGGCCCTGTTGTAAGAATAAGAAGCAATGACATTCCAGTTTGGCATAATTTTACCAATCACATCCAATTCGAAACCTCTAGATTGCTCATCACCAATCTGCCTTAAAACATCTACCACACCAGGTGTGGCATACAATGCACCGGTTTGTTTAATCTGGTAAACGGCGGCACTTACAGTCAATTGATCTCTGAACCAGCTCGTTTTAGTACCAAACTCTACCATATTGCTTTTCAACGGATCAAATGGGCCACCGGCATTAGGATTTGCAATGTTTGCAGAAGTTTGTGGGTTATAACCTTCTACATAACTTCCATACAAATTAATATTGGAGTTGATACTATAAACAGCACCTAAGCGTGGCAGCCATGCGTGTGAATTAGCTTTAGCTTCAGCTTGGGTCTTGTAGCCTGCAAAATCTGTGTAATATTCATACCGTATTCCGGCTAATACCTGTAAAGCACCGATTTTGAACTGATCTTGTACGTAACCCGAATTCAGGTAATAATAGGTAGGGGCCACTATAGATTGGGTAAAGAAAAGTTTGCTATCATCCTGCATTCTTTGCGAAGAAAGCGGATCGTTTAAATTAAAATGCGGAACGTTTGGTACCGGATTCCCTGCTGCGTCCAAAAGGTATTTCGACTTGTTCGCGGGTACGTAGCTAGCAATTGCGCCGCTGTTGGCTGCATTACGGTAACCGCCGGCCGTTAACTGCCAACCCCCAACAGGTGTTTTTTCACTTCCGAAATCATAACCTGCTACAATCTTATGCTCAATAATTCCAGTTTTCGGCGTATAATTAATGTATCCTGAAAAATTATCGATAAAACGTTTTCGCTTTCTGATCTGCACATTCATCCCAGCCAGATCGTTGATGGGTGCACCGTTAGCATCAACTCCATAAGCATTCGAGGTACGGTGTTCATTTAAATTTTCTGAATAGCCAGTTTTTAGGTAAGAAACATTTAGGCTCAGGTTATTAGTAAGCTTATGTGTAATCGAAATGGTCGCATTATACGTCAACTCATTTAAATAATCATTCGTGGTATTTAATGAAAGCGACTGCGGGGTAGAATTTAAGTCAAAACTACCGAAAATAGGCTGTCCCCTATCCAGTCTGCTTTTAGAATCAGTATAAACCAGGTCAAAGTTAATCCTTGTTTTTTCAGACGGGACGAATGTAAGTGATGGCGCAATGACGAAATTACGGTCAAACATCAGGTCTCTGAAAGTTTCTGCGTTTTCGTAGCCAAGGTTCAGTCGGTAAAGTAAAGTACTGTCTTTTGTTGCAGGTCCGGTAAAATCTGCAAGACCTCTGAAAGTATTAAAACTGCCCATAGTCAGACTCACCGATCTACGGGTTTCATCAAGTGGTTTTTTGGTTACACGGTTTACCACTCCACCCGGACTTGCATTTCCGAAAAGGGCCGATGAAGGTCCTTTTAAAACTTCAACCCTTTCCAGGTAATTGGCCAGCGACTGTTTCCAGAAACCGGTACTGGTTCTTAAACCGTTTAACAGTTGGGTATTGCTCTGCCCATTTACGCGAAATCCCCTGATGGTTAAATCATCATAAAAGCTAAACTGGTTTACACCGCTAAAGTTCTTCACCACTTCGCCCACACGCATCAGGCCTTGATCTGCAATAAGCTCTTTACTGGCATAAGAAACCGATTGTGGGATATCTTTAAGTTCATTTTCTATTTTGCCAATAAAGGTAGCCTTGGTTTTATAGGTTTTCTCTTTACGCCCGGTAATTTCCACCTGCTGCAGATCATCGGTAGATTCCTGCATAACGATATTTTCTGCAACATCTGTCCCATTTAAATCCAGGTTTTTTACCACTTCTTTAAAGCCGATAAAATTAAAATGTACGACAGCTTTCCCCTGAATCAACTGCAATTTGTAGATCCCGCGGTTATTGGTAGTAGTGGTAGTATTTGTTCCATGAACACTTACGGTTACTCCAGCAATGGTTATACCATGGCTATCTTTTACGGTACCCTGTAATGTAGTTCTTTGTTGAGCGAAAACGTTAAGACATATTAATCCTAACAGATTGATCAAAATTAACGGTTTGGTAAAGTTTATTTTCATTTAGAAACGACTATAAATTATTTAGACTGAATAAATATAAGCGCAAAAATAATTTATTA
Source organism: Pedobacter terrae (assembly GCF_900100705.1). Lineage (GTDB taxonomy): Bacteria > Bacteroidota > Bacteroidia > Sphingobacteriales > Sphingobacteriaceae > Pedobacter > Pedobacter terrae. The sequence continues at coordinate 122,811 of NZ_FNCH01000014.1, read as the reverse complement.
TTTCGGATATGAAAATTATTTAGATTAATTCTAAACTTAGACATGATCGTTCTTTACAAACAACCTTTAGCCAAATTAGTATGCTAGGTGGTAATGAAGCGGGATGATCCAGCGGTATCGACATTTCGATCGAAGTATCTCAAAAGGAATTATAAAGACCTGACAACCAAAAACTTTAAAATCATTTCGACTACTAAATACAAAGATTTCTCCCCGCCTGTACGGTCGGGTACTTCGCTTTGCTTCGGTCGAGATAAAGATTTTTACATTGAGTCTTCCAGTCTTAAAAGTTAGTAGCTTGATATCTATCCAAAGCACTATTTTTACTTGTAAAACAAGTTCAGCATGGCGAATCGGTCCAGGATGGATCGTTGATAAGACCGTCTTTTAATTAAATAATAATCGAGTTCAGGTTTTTTAAAATCTATCAGCGAAGCAACGCCGATTGATGAACGACAAAATCCTTTTCAAGTTTAATATCATCTGATGAACTACCCACCATTAAATGATAAGTACCTGCTTCTACTTCCCATTGCATCTTCTGGTTATAAATTTCCAGATCTGATGCGTTTATATTGAAATTAATGGTCTTTTGTTCCCCGCTCTTCAAAGCCACCCTTTTAAACTTAATGAGTTGTTTAATAGGCATCACCACCGACGAATTTTTGTGCCGCAGATAAAGTTGTACCACTTCTTCTCCATCTGTTAATCCTGTATTTTTCAAGTCTATTTTAACATTCACCATTTTTTGCGCTGGATTATGCTGAATCTGAAGATTCTGGTAAGCAAAGGTAGTATAGCTTAACCCATACCCAAAAGGATATAAAGGTTTAGCATCTATTTCTATATAATCATGTTTCTCGGGATAACGCGCATTATAATAAACCGGTAACTGACCAACAGATTTGGGAACAGAAATCGTTAACCTTCCGGCCGGATTATAGTCTCCGAAAAGCACATCAGCTATTGCATTACCACCTTCCTGCCCCGGGTACCATGCATCGAGAATGGCAGGAACATTTTCGGCAGCCCAGTTTAAATTTAAAGGCCTTCCTTTAATTAATACCAGTACAACTGGTTTTCCTGTTTTCATTACAGCCTTCAGCAACTTCATCTGGTCACCCATTAAATCAAGGGTTGCGCGGTCATACCCTTCACCACTTTCCATATCGCTAACTGATGTTGCGTTAACTTTGGCAGCGCCGGTTTCTATGTATTCCGTTTTAAAATCCCTGGCACTCGAGCCGCCCAATACCATCACAACAGCATCAGATTTTTTTGCTGCTGCTACTGCATCATCAATATCGCTTGAGCGCGTATCGCGGATGGCACAACCTTTTACATAATTGATTTTGGTTGATTCGCCCAGTTTGTTTTTAATCCCCTGTAAAACCGTGATCACATTACCTGCTTCCTGCGGCGCAGTATAATCGCCTAACTGGTTGTAAACATTGTCCGCATTTGGACCTATAACTGCAATACTCTTTAATTTTTTACTCAGAGGAAGCAACTGGTTCTGATTCTTTAACAAGATAATCGATTCCCGGGCAACCTCGCGTGCCAGGCTAATTTTTTCAGCATTTCTTACTTTTTGCTTAGCTAATTCTGGATTCACATAGGGATTTTCGAATAAGCCCATTTGAAATTTTATACGAAGCACCCTACTTACTGCTGTATCCAACACCTTTATAGCAACTTTACCTTGTTTTATGGCATCAAGTAAAGCTTTTCCATAGCCTATCCCACTTAAATCAGCATCCAAACCAGCATTAATGGCCAGTGCTGCCGCGTCAGCCGCAGTTTCGGCAATGTGATGATTCGATTTTAATCCCGAAATACTGTTCAGATCAGAAACCACAAAACCTTTAAAACCCCATTCTTTAACCAGTATATCTTTTAGCAACATTGAATTTGATGAGCAGGGAATGCCATCAATAGAATTGTAAGAAGTCATCACTGATAAAACCCCGGCTTTAACTGCGGCTTTAAACTGTGGAAGGTAAAACTGATGTAAAGTACGCAGTCCTATATTAATACTGCTTCCGTTATGTCCGCCCTCCGGTGCACCATAGGCAGCCAGGTGTTTTAGTGTTGCCACTACGTTCACGCCACTATTAATTGATTTCCCCTGCATCCCTTTTACCATGGCTTCGCCCATTCTGCTGATCAGTACATGATCTTCCCCATAGGTTTCTTCTACTCTCGACCACCTGGGTTCGCGTGCGAGGTCAAGCACTGGTCCATAACCAACATGCCCGCCCTGTACACGCGTTTCTTCAGCAATTGCCGAAGCCATTTTCTCAATCAGCTCAGGATCAAAAGTACTGCTCTGCCCTATTGAAGTTGGAAAAACGGTTGTACCAATAGCCATGTGGCCGTGCGGCGCTTCTTCAGAAAGTAAAATGGGGATACCCAAACGCGTATTTTCAATCGCATACTTTTGAATCGCATTTGTAGCTTTTGCGGCCAATTCAGGATTTAAGCCATTTGCAAGTGTTTTCTTGGTCCAGGGATCTGCACGTAGCGTGGCCCACAACATTCCGGTATACGACTCCTTTAATGATTTTTTAAAGGCATCACTTACTTCAACTTCATTACCATTTTTATTGTACATGGGCCAGCCTAATGGCATGGAAATCTGCCCGACTTTTTCCTCAACCGTCATCCGTGAAAGCAAATCTTTAATCCGGCTCTCTATTGGTACTTTTGCATTTTTATATAAAGGAAGTGGGCTTTTTTTTTGTGCGAAACTCTGGGTATATAGCGTTGAAAATGCCAGACTCAGGCACAGGGTAATTCGTATGTTTTTATTCATATCAGCTTAAATTATGCCCAAGCCTTCCTCAGGAAACGCAACCAGTTTCCGTGCATCAGGTTTTCGACATCGGTATCGGTATATCCTCTTTTTCTAAACAGATCAGGCACCTTCTGTAAATCGGCAATGGTTTCCAGGTCGTAAGGGCATTGTTCTTTGCCAAATGCCCCATCCAGATCTGAACCTATGCCTACATGTAATGCATTGCCCGAGAGCTGACAGATGTGGTCGATATGATCAATCATCACCTCCAGGTTACAGTTCATCGCCTTAGGCTTTGAAATGCCTCGTTGCCAGTTAGGCACCATCATCCAGGCGTCGAGTGCTGCCCCAATTACTGCACCACGCTCAATAAGCGCTTTAATCTGCTCATCACTATACTGTCGGTTATGGTTTACCAAACTGCGGCAATTGTTGTGCGAAGCCCAGATGTGTCCGTTGAAACGGCCCAGCGCATCCCAAAAACTATCATCGCATAAATGCGTAGCGTCTAAGATTACGTTCAGTCTTTCCATTTCCTTTAAAAGTTCATGGCCAAGTGGTGTCATTCTACCTGTCGCATCCGTTCCCTGTGCATAACGACCAGGGCCATAATGGCCAGGACCAACGGCACGTAACCCGTTTTGCCATGCCCTTTCCAAATGCTGAGGCGTAACAAATGAATCGGCACCTTCCAAACTGAGGATATAACCTATTGGCTTCTCATTAAAAGGTTGATCATTTTGCCATAAAGTGATGTGTTTTTCAAGCGTTTCGAGGTTATAAACCTGAAACATTTCACCGGCATCTTCCATAGCCTTGTACCAGGCCAGTTGTCCTTGCGTTTGCGCCCAGGCCTGTTCAGGAGAATGCCAGCCAGGCAATCGATTATCAGGCGCTACATATCTCGCAATCTGCGTGGCTATTACCAAACCAATATTTCCTTTACGCAGCTCGGGTAACGATACAGTTGCCAGGGCACGGTCCGGTTTATCGGTTAATCCCTCTTCACGCTGATTGATGGCTGAAACCTCCTGTTTTAAATCACGGTTCCATTCCAAAGCGTTCATGCTTAAATCCAAATGGGCATCTATCGTAAACATGTTAATTTTTTAAATGGTAATTTTTCTTTTTCGGGAAATGATCTCCCAGTACTCCAAAAATTGATCTTCCTTTAGGCAAATGGCCTGCTCATAGAGGGCAACAGTTGGACAAACATGATAAGGTAATCCATACAGCATATCACCAGGCAAATAAGCTTTAGGTGTGGTGTTGCGCAATACCAAATGCTCTTCACTCTGGCTTTGAACATCAAGCAGTGGCGCATTAATGAAAAACACCCGGTTTTTTAGTTCTTTTTCTGCCGCTACCGCTTTGTGACCAAGGTCGGCACATACCAATCCATTACCTGGTAGGGAAACTACCCTGCTCGCTACCAACGCGGCAGTGTAAAACGGCTGCTCGGTATAGGCATCCTGATAACCTTTATCCCAAAGAATAAAAGTACCTGGACTACATTCAAAACTGGTTTTTGATGCATAGATTGGAAATGTCGGTGTACCGCCTGCTACAACGATAATCTCATATCCTAAGCGCGCTTCAAGCTTTTTCTGCAAATCAACCAGGCATTTAATAACAGCTGCCGATTTCGCTTGTCTCACCTCCATCGCCCCATCATGAATATGACCATCGTAAGCATGTAAACCTTTAATCCTTAAACCAGTAAAATGCTGCAGGCTTTCCACCAGGTCAAAGGCCTGATCTGGCAATTTACCGGTTCTGTTCATGCCTACATTTAAATCGATGTAAACATCTACTTTTACATCCTCTATAATCGCCTTTGCTGAAAGCTGTTCGGCTATTGTTGGGTGATCTACCAGGCAGCTGAAAGCCGTATCAGGATACTGTCTTTTGAGTTTAAAAAAGCGGCTGATATTTTCACCTACCGGCTGATAAGCAAGTAAAACATCAGGTGCCTGATCCATCGCTAACATTTCTGCCTCGGCGATGGTAGCACATTTAAATTTGTTGATGCCTGCTAATAGTAACAGCTTGGTAATTTGCCTGCATTTATGGGTTTTTACATGAGGTCGTAACCTGTCTATGCGATCGATCATACTTTTGAGTAAACTGATGTTCGCTTTCAAACGCTGTTCATAGAAAATAAGAGATGGCGTTTCGATAGATGCGCCATCAGGCAGCAGGTACCAGGCTTGCTCTTGTTCCATCTTAAAACAATTCGAATAATGCCTCAATTTCTACCGGGATATTGTCAGGCAATGAGCCAAAACCTACTGCACTGCGTACCCCAATCCCGTTTTCTTCGCCCCATACCTTTGCAAAAAGTTCGCTGCATCCGTTGATGATGAATGGGTGTTTCTCAAATTCAGGCGTACAGTTTACCATGCCCAATACTTTTATTACACGTTTAACTTTATTCAAACTGCCTAAGTTGGTCTTAATTGTCGATAACATGGTTAAGCCCACCTGCAAAGCGGCAAGTTTCCCTTCATCCTGGTTTAAATCTGATCCGATACGTCCAATAATAAGTGATTTATCATCCTGTACTGGTCCGTGGCCGCTCAGATAAAGATATTTTCCATCAACCAGGCAAGGTTTATATACACCCAGTGGAGCTGGCGCAGGTGGCAGGTTGAGTTTTAATTGTTCGAAGCGTTCGTCGGGAGTTAAATTTTCCATTTTTATATATGTGATATGATTATGCAATTATCAGGTGAAGCAAAAGTATGCCAAGCAGGCCAACAATGCCAACAATTGACTCCATTAATGCCCATGATTTAAAGGTATCTTTCAAACTTAAGCCAAAATATTCTTTGAACATCCAGAATCCGGCATCGTTAACATGCGAGAACATGAGGCTCCCTGCACCTACCGCTAATACCATTAGGTTTGGATTGGTATGCGTTTGCTCCATTAACGGTGCAATAATGCCGGCAGTAGTTAAACCCGCAACTGTTGCAGAACCTACGCAAAAGCGGATCAAAGCCGCAATTAACCAAGCCAGAAAGAGTGGCTCCAACTCAACGTGTTGCAAATAATACGCAATTTGATTGCTCACGCCGCTCTCGGTCAAAACCTGTTTTAAGGCTCCAGATCCGGCGATTATTAATAAAATTAATGCGATATCTTTAACCGCATCAGCATAAATACCCATAATTGCGGTAATCTTTTTCCCTTGTGATAAACCCAGTAACCAGGTAGCCGCGATCAATACGATGAGCATCACCACAGACGGTTGGCCGGCAAATAAAATGTAAGGTAAAATAGCTGAGTCGGGATTTAGTAAAAGCGGGAGAAATGAGGCCGCAGCCAATAATATCACAGGAAGTAAAGCGGTGAAAAAGCTTTTGAAACCACTGGGAAGGTCCTGATCGGCAAGTTCAACAGGGCTAAAAGAAGCAATGGGCACTGCAGTAATACTTTTTAAAGTCCGCGAAAATATCGGACCGCCGATAACGATTGCCGGGATAGAAACGGCCAGACCGTATAACAAAGTTAAGCCCATATCTGCCTTAAATTGCACAACCAACGCCGCAGGCGACGGATGCGGTGGCAAAAAACCGTGTGTAACCGATAAAGCAGCCAGCATAGGCAAGCCGATATACAAGGCGGGTAATTTGTAACGGTACACTACCGAAAAGATCAGCGGTACCATCAATACGAAACCAATACCATAATAAAGCGGAATACCAATCAGAAACCCGGTGAGTACCATCGCCCATTGAATATACTTTTGTCCAAACACCTGCATACTGATCTTGGCAATCTTTTGTGCAGCACCGCTTTCGGCCACCAGTTTACCCAGCATTGCACCGGCGGTGATGATGATAGCAAGTGATCCCAGCACATCACCCATCCCTTTTTCAATACTAGCCGGGATTTTCGCCGGCGGTAAACCCAGAGCCAGACCGGCAATGAATGATACCAGCAAAAAGGAGATAAAAGCGTTGATCTTAAAAACTGAGATCAGCACAATTAATATTGCAATGCAAAGCAGAACGATGAGTATAGTCATTTAATTTACAATAATTTCATCCAACATTAGCCAGGCTTTTGTTCCTGCACCATAATAACCGTTGGGAATAACCCCAATATTACTGGCTTTGATACGTACATAGCGGGCGTTTGCAGGCATAATTTTGAACGAAGCCGTATTGATGCCTTCCATATTGAAAACGGTTTGTTTTGATACTTCTTTATATATCTGCTGATCAGTTGAAATTTCTACTACAAGCAATTTAGGCGGATGCATTTTCTGCCACTGATAATTTAATGTATTAATGCCTACTTCGTGTATCGTTTTTTCTTCCCCTAAATCAACAAGAGCTTCAAAATCGTCCCCACTTAACCCCAGCCACTCACCATTATTATATAAGTATGAACCCTGAATACCATTGGTTAATCGCTGGGCATCGATATTATAATTGCCTTGTCCGTCATGAGTTAGGGTTACTTTTTTACCTGTTGCCATGCTTTTAATAATCACCTGTTCGAACATTTTCCCCATAGGCTTACCGGCCATAAAATGCTGGGCTTTTAATGTTGCCGATTTATGAAAAGCGACTGGGCTGGTGTATTTTACACTGTTTAAACCGGGCTTTTCACCATTTAAGGTATAACGTATTTCGGCATTTGGCCAATCATTGCTGAACGAAAAGGCTTTTGCATTATTCACGCTTTCGCCAGTAATGTCATAAAAAGCGGTCGAATAATTCAGGTGTTTCAAAAACCGCTTATTTGCCAGGAGACGTGCAAGGAAATCAACATAAAGTTTATTTTCTTTAAGCGACCAGGCTGTTTCTGCGAGGGCAATTACCCGCGGAAAGATCATGTACTCCGCTTTGGATGCATCGCTCAGGTATTCGCTCCAAACATTTGCCTGTACCCCTTTAATATATTGTTGTTCTTCCGCATTCAGTTCGGTTGGCATGGGTTCATAATCATACACCTTGTTTAGCGGCAAGTACCCGCCCGCAGCGGTTTGTTCGGTTTTATTAAGGGATTGATAGTAATCCAGATAAAGAAACTTTTCAGGGGTCATAATCACATCATGCTTCAGTTTGGCTGCAGCAATGCCGCCTTCTAAGCCCCGCCAGCTCATTACTGTCGCATCGGGTGCCAAACCACCTTCTAAAATTTCATCCCAGCCAATAATCTTTTTACCTTTCGTCTTCAGGTAGCGCTCCATCCGGGCAATAAAATACGACTGCAACTCGTGCTCATCCTTAAGCTTTGCCGTTTTAATTCTTTTCTGGCATTTCGGGCAATCGCGCCATCGGGTTTTCGAACATTCGTCTCCACCAATGTGGATATAGGCTGAAGGAAACAGTGGAATCACTTCATCCAGCACAGCTTCCAGAAAGTGAAAGGTTTCTTCATTGCCTGCACAGAAAACATCTTCAAATACACCCCAATAGGTCGCCGTTTGGTAAGGTCCGCCTGTACAACCCAGGTTAGGATAAGCCGCCAATACCGCTTGTGCATGTCCTGGCATTTCAATTTCGGGAATTGTGGTAATCTGGCGCGCACCAGCATAGGCCACAATATCTTTTACTTCTTCCTGTGTATAATAACCACCATATCTTTTCCCATCAAAACGGTGGGGATTAGCCCTTTTGTGTCCAATAAGTGTTTCATTTCGGTAAGCCGAAATGCTTTGCAAAAGCGGGTATTTTTTAATCTCTATCCGCCAGCCCTGATCATCGGTTAAATGCCAGTGAAAAGTATTGATTTTGTAAAAAGCCAACACATCGAGCCATTTTTTGATAGATTGAACAGTAAATAGATGTCGCGCTACATCCAAATGCATACCCCGGTAAGCAAAACGCGGCTCATCTTGAATGTGGTACGCTGGCACCATAATTTCTTCGTCGTTTTTCCTGATGAGTTGCACCAGCGACTGTAAACCATAAAACAATCCTTTTTCATCAGTGGCTTTAATGGTAATGTTTTGTTGAGAAACATCAAGAAAGTAACCTTCCGATTTTAACTTCAGTCGGGCATCAACAATCAGATTGATCCCTTTAAATTCGACCTTATTGCTTCTTAACAGTTTAAAACCCGATAAATCTTTAAGGTACTGATCAAAAAATGCCGTACTCAGGTTAGCAGAACCGGAAATAAACAACCTTGTGGACTTTTGTATCGCAAAATTTCCCGAATGTTTCAATTCAATAGCAGGTTTAGGAGTAATGCCCGAGCCGCTATATCCTTGCGCCAACCCCTCAAACGCAATAAACTGAACCGCCAATACAAAAAGCAAGGTGATCCATTTTACTTGATTAGGAAGAAATTGATTCAGCAGATACTTCATATTAAAACCTTTTACTATCACCTAAGGTAAGTTTAAAACTTTATTTTCTCCTTCTATAATTACATTTTGCTGTTCTACAACTGCTTTATATTCGTAAGCACCTTTAGGTAATTTTAACGTGATGCTAAAAGTTCCATCGGGCTTGATATTTACCCAGGGACTCATTTTCCATGCGCCCGCATACAACGTTTCTACCTGACCGAGGTATGGACGATAATAAAACCTTGCCCGTTCGGGTTTGATTTTAGTATGGTTAAGCACCTTGCCATTGAGCGTAGCAACTCCGGCAACGACTTTATCATCACCACTCTGCACCATTGCCGCCTCGGTAAATACAGGCACAACATTTTCCAACTTGATCACTACAGGGTTTGGCCAGCGGTGATCGTCGTAAATACGCTGTGCTTTCACTACCGAAAGCTCCAGACCATTTACTGTTTGCTTAAATCTGGATGACACGTCCAGATCTGGTTTGTATTCTATAATCTGGCTATTTTGTCCCAGTACACTGATTTTTGTGTTTGCAGTGGCCTTAGCCGATTTTAACAGAAAAGTCTTGCGCTCGCCTTCTTTCCAGTTATTAGCATCCATCACAATGGCAAACAAAGTTCCAGGTGCTTTTTGGGTGAAGTAAATATTTTGCTCTTTGCTGACCACCCAACTGCGCACACTGTCCATGGCTTCGTGGTTGATAAAATACCATCCTCCCATTTCACGTAAACGGTCTTCCTGCTCATTTGGCAAGGCACCATTTGCTTTTGGTCCAACGTTAAGCAATAATGAACCGCCCTTAGAACGAGCCTCAATCAATAACGCTATCAATTGCGAACCAGATTTATAACGCTCGTTAGTGGGCTGGTACTGCCAGGCTGTACCCATGGTAATAGGCGATAACCAAGGCTGTGTAATTTTAGCTCCTGGTAAAGTTTGCTCGGGAGTTAAAATGGCTCCACGGGTAATCAAAATGTCTGGCTGCATTTTCCATGCGGTTTCTTTAACGGCTTCTTTCGGGTCGCCATCAATAAACAACACATCTATCTTACCATAATTCTGCATCAGCTCTTCCGTTTGTTTACGGTTATATGCTGCATATTCCTTTTTGGTCGCTTCATCCAGATTGTTGATATTTCTGCTGATGGGAATTTTATGTTTATAAAGAAAATTAAAATCTTCCGGAGAAAAGTAAAAACCTACATCAAGCCCGGCCTCACGTGTGGCTTTTACAAATTCTTTTAACAGGTCTTTTTTATATGGTGTGTTGGTAATTTTAAAGTCTGTAGTTTTGGTATCCCAGAAACAAAAACCAGCATGGTGTTTAGTGGTAAACACAATGTATTTCATGCCAGCCAGTTTGGCCAGTTCGGCAATATCCTTAGGGTTAAATAAAGACGGATCAAATGTTTTAGGGAGCTCACTAAAATAACGCTCCGTATAATCATCGGAGGCGCCAACCAGCGAGTGACTGATGACTACACCCAATTGTGCATCAACATTGAAGTGAATAAATAAACCAGCTCCAGTGTTGCGCAGCCATTCTTCACGTTCCGGTTTGTTTAAATTGTAACTACTGGAGGTTTCATCTTCTACCACATCGTTGCGCTGGGCAGAAACCGTACCTGTAAAAAACAAACAAACTAATAGTATTCGGTATATCATTCTTCTGATCGTTTAATTTATCCGGCAAAGCCTGGAGCACCTTGCCGGATATCATTAGCATATTATAATTTGTCCCACCAGATGCGGGTCATAAAATCATCGGCTCCCTGACGGGCAATAGCCGCATCAAGCGATGCACGGTTTAAATTCTGTTCTGAAAGTGGATACAACATTCTTCTGAAAATCTTTCCTCCGGTGGCATTTCCAACATAATTTACAGGCACCAAAGCCGGATAACCTGTTCTACGGTAACTGGCAAATGCTTCCTGGGCATCAGGAAATGCCGCCAGCCAGTACTCGGTATAAATCTGCTGCATTTTAGCCTCAAAAGTTCCGCTTGTATTAAATGGATGGTATTTAATATAAGTATTGATCTGCAAATCGCTGATGATCCCATCGGCCGGCGCAATAATTGCCCATTGTTTCATGGCAGCACGGACCCCCGATTCGTAAAGCGTAGCTGCAGTACCACCGTTATACCACCCGCGCAAAACGGCTTCTGCCAAAAGGAAATTGGTTTCAGCTGTCGTGTAAATGAGCTTCGCTCCTCCCTGGGCCAGCACGGTTTTCTGATTCGGTTCGGAATAGGTTACAAAATCAGCTGGTTTTGCGCTAAAAGTAGCGGGCATACCTTTTTGTATCGCCATAGTGGTATCGGCAACACCATTTACATATACAACAGATAGAATTCCCAAACGCGGATCTTTATTGTTTTTCATATAAGTAATGAAAGTATCCTGATATTTTCCTCCTTCGGGATTGCTGTTGCCATCAGCTTTTATAAAATCACTGTTATATAAACTTAGGGCAATCGGATTTTTATTGATATCCTGGCCAGCACTCATGTAAGTGATTTTAGCGATATCGGCATCATCGGTAATCACACCTCCGGCTATTGCTTTTTTCACCCAGGTTTCTGCTAATGCAGCATCTACCTTAGTTAAACGCATGCCCAAACGAAGCATTAAGGAGTAAGCGAACTTTTTCCATTTAATGGTACTACCAGCATAAATCAAATCAGCCTGACCAAAGGTAGCTTTAGCAGCATTTAAACTTAATGCAGATTCATCCAGTTCCTTCAGCATATCTAAATAGATACTTTTTTGCGAATCGTATGCAGGTTTATAGTTCGAATTGGTGTACCCCTGTGCGGCTTCAGTATAGGGAACATCGCCATATAAATCGGTAATACGGCTAAAGCAATAAGCTTTCCAGATCCGTGCCGAGGCTAATAAATTTACCTGTTCTGGATCATTTTTTACCGCATTGATCACCAGTGCCAGCTCATTGATTTCCTGATAGTAGGCATTGCTGAATTGTGCCATAGACTGTTGGTTTTGACTGGAAACATATTTCGATCCAAAACCAGCCACATCATTAAAACTGGTGGTGTATTGCATGGTACCCAGCAGCAGAATAAGGTTATTTTTGGCACCATCATATTGTGCTTTGGTAAAAACATAAGCAGGCTGGATGGTTGTAGAGGATTCTGGATCGGTATTAATCTCCTGAAAATCTTTTGTACATGAAGTTAAAAGCGTGCTGATTAATACCACACAAATAGCTGATTTATATTTAGTTATTAACTTTTTCATCTTTCAAACATTAAAATTTAACCATTAAGTTTAAACCGAAAGTACGTGTGCGTGGCAATCCGATTGATTCAAAACCCTGAGCATTACCGTTTGTATAACTCGATTCCGGATCAAAATTATCGGTCTTTTTATAGAAGGTGAGGATATTACGGGCAACAAAAGAGACACTTGCCGACTGTATTTTAAGAAAATCGAGCTTTTTGACCGGAATGTTGTATGATAAAATGGCTTGGCGAAGTTTGATAAAGCCGCCATCGTGTACAAACAATTCTGAGTAATTACGCATATCGTTATAATAAGCACGTAAATCGCTCACCGGAATTAAAGCCGAATATGGATTTCCTGCCTGGTCAACGCCAGAAATGGTTAATCCATTTTCGCGTCCGGGCAAGGTACTCTTTAATAATCCTAAACGGGTAGCATACACTTCTTTAATAGAAAATACCTTATTGCCGAATTTACCATCGATCAGGAAACTCAGGTTAAAATTACCAAACCTGAAATCCTGGGTTAAGCCCATCGTCAGCGGCGCCACCCCATTACCAAGTTCTTGCAAACCAGTGGCTACCGGACGTTTTGTAGCTGAATTATAAACAATCTGACCTGCTTCGTTTCTGAGCATACGTGTTCCTACGATAGTTCCGTAAGCACTGCCCACGGTTTGATTGATATAACCCCAGTTACCTACAGAACGTGCCATTTCAAAGGTTGTAGTTCCATCTACCAGTTTCAATACTTCACTTTTATTATATGCCACATTATAACTGATGTTCCAGCCAAATTTATTGCCTTGAACCGGAGCGCCTGTTAAAAGGAATTCTACCCCTTTATTACTCAGCTCACCCACATTTAATACCGCATTGTTATATCCTGAAGTTGAGGATATGGCTGCGTTGAGGATATCGTTAGTCGTTTTACGACTATAGGCCGTAAAATCCAATCCCAAACGTCCTTTAAACATTTTTAATTCTACACCTGCCTCGTAAGTGGTAGAAGTATAAGGTTTTAAATTCGGATTGGTAATGTCGTTAGTGGTTACATTCTGCAGTGGCTGACCTGCGCTTGGAACGTTAGTATAACTTAAATTAATTCTGTACGGATCAGCGGCACCACCGCCCACTTCAGCCCAGGATGCACGGACTCTTAAAATATCAATAGATGATGGAAGTTTAAAAGCATCAGATACGACGAAACTACCGCCTACACTTTGGTATAATATGCTGTTATTATCTGGACTTAAAGTAGAAAACCAATCGTTACGCGCCGTATAGGTTAGAAATAGTATGGATTTATAATCCATATCGGCAGATCCGAATACAGAATTCGTTCTGATTCTTTGATAAGTCGGAATCGTACTCGCAGTGGCCAGGTTTTTATAGCTGTAAAAAAATGGTATGGTAAAAGTATTTCCATCCATATTTAACTGTTTATTTTCGAAGCGGCGGCTGTTTGCTCCCCCCAATATCGAAATGCCTATTTTATCAGCAATGCGGTTTTTGTAATTTCCGGTAATCAGTGAATTTGTTTCGGAAACATCCGATTTGATGCCTGAATATTGTCCTTTTGGAATGTAAATATCTCCCGTAGGCAAAATATTAACGTAGTTGTAGTTATAAAAATCACGACTGATAACCCCTTTCAACTGAAAATTTTTCACTATATCATAAGTAATGGAACCCTGACCGATGAACCTGTTTTTTACATCATTTTGCTGGTATTTATTGATCACGAAATAACCGTTGGTGGCAATACCTGCATCGTTCCAGGGCGTTTGGTTCCCGGCGGCATCGTAACCCGGGGCGAGCCAACGTACATCTACCGTATTGGCAACTTCGTAAGGCGTCCAGTTAGGGTTACCCAGTGCATCACCAGCCAGTGTTCTGCCAAAACCTTTTTCCAGGTTGTATTGCGCCAAACCCTCTACCTTTATCTTATCGGTAATCTTCGCATTAATGTTTAAGTTAGCGGTCTGTCTTTTAAATCTGGTGCTTGAAATAATCCCCTTACTATCCAGATCTGACAAAGACAACCGGTAAATAATACCATCGGTTCCACCAGAAAATGCAATCGTATTCGTAAAGTTTGTTCCCGTAGAATAGAAATTTTTGATATTATCTTTCACGGCACTGTATGGATGGGTTAATCCATCTGCAGCCACATAATCAGAACCATCTATCTTCGCCCCGAACGATAAACGGCCCGTGGCTATCGCATCATTCTTCGTCATAGGTTTAACCCCACCCAGCCCTTGTCCGTATTCATACTGATAATCATTATCATTAATGGCATTCTCAATTGTAAATGTTGTATTGTATTCAACTCCGATACCTTTTTGTTTGACACCCTTTTTAGTCGTGATTAAAATTACACCGTTGCTGGCACGCGAACCGTATAGTGCCGCGGCAGTACCACCCTTTAATACCGTAATACTTTCAATATCATCAGGATTGATACTTGAAATTCCATCTCCCCTGTCGACATTGGTAGCCAAGCCATTGGTAGTCGCCGCACCGCCAGGTACACTGTTATCAATCGGCATTCCATTCACCACATAAAGCGGCTGGTTGTTGCCATTAAATGAACCATTACCACGGATGATCACGCGGCTGGATCCACCAGGGCCGGTAGATAAACCGGTAGCATTAACCCCAGCAATTTTACCTGTTAAGGCATTTGCCACATTATTTTCCCGGGCCTGCGTAAATTCAGATCCTTTTACTTCTGTAACCGCATAACCTAAAGCTTTGCTATCGCGTTTTATACCAAGGGCAGTTACCACCACATCATTTAAGCTGCTGGCACTTTCTTTCAGTTTAACACTTACCGGTATTTTAAAATCAGTTACCGGAAGTTCAAGCGTTTCATAACCTACTGATGCAATGCTTAAAATGATCGATTTCCCAACCAGTTCGTTAGGAATGGTAATACTGAATTGTCCTTGCGCATCCGTCGACGCACCAGTTTTGGTCCCTTTGATATATACGGTAGCACCTATTAACGGCAGGTTATCACTTGCTGAAAAAATGTTTCCCTTAATAACATCGGCCAAATTTATGGCGCTGGCATTGACAATGATATACTGCGACTCACTGATCTTATTAAAATCGAGCATAGAACCATTCAAAGCAAAGGTTAAGGCGGTTTTGGCATCACCGAATGCCATCAGCTGTGTTTCAGTCAGGTCGCTGTCTTTGTTTTCCAAAATCCCTGCCTTATAGGCTATTTTAATATCAAACCGTGTTTTGATGAGTTGTACTGCGGCTTTAAGTGATATTTTATTATCGTTAATGGTTTGCGCTTTCAGGCCGTTCGCATGAGCCACGTTGCGGGCCATGAGCTGTGCGGAACAAAATAATGTACACGCGCAGAGCATCATAGTAAGGCAGCTATATTCAGCTACCCTCCTAAGGTAGAGTATTCTCATAATCCTGTTTAGTTTAGTTGTTGTTGGTTAATTGTTGTTGGTTAATTATAGCTTAGGTTGAATTCAAGCGCTTAAATCCTTCCTTAACTATTTGGTTATGGTTATTTTCTTATTGTATGTTTTAATATTAAGGTGTAAGGTAGTAGATAAAATCTGAAGCAATTCTTTAACGCTGCCTACATTAATTTCGCCCTCAACCCTAAGGTCGCTGAACTTCGTATCGCTTAAAGTAAGCTCATAACCCAGGTCATCCTGTAATACGGTGATCATCTCTTCTAGGCTGGCATTTTGAAATACGAGTTGATGGTTGATCCAGGCGGTTAAATGTTGCGGATTAACTATTTTCTGATGAACAAGATTGCTTTCTTCAGCATACTTAACCAACTCACCAGGTTTCATCACAAATTGTTTTCTGTTTTTACTTACATCATTATAGTCTACCCTGATCTTTCCGCTTAATAAGCCTACACTGGTTTTTTCGTGCCTGCTTTTTACATTAAAGGTGGTTCCCAATACTTCAATGTTCATGTCTCCGCAATGCACCACAAATTTTTCAGCTGGCTGGATGTGATTCGTATCAATGTTGATGTGCTTCACCTTAAATAAAGCTTCACCATCAATCCATACTTCCCTCGGCCCATCACCAAAATCTGCAGCGTAACTGATTTTCGAATTCCCGTTCAGCGTAACTTCCGAGCCATCAGGCAGGGTGATGGTTTTGATCATACCATAATCAGTCTGAACAGCATCCTTATTCCATAGCGTAAAATAAAATACAGCCGATAAAAGGACTACGGCTAAAACTGCTGCTACCCTAAATAAAGATGAAAAAGAAAGTTTTTTGGTTTTTGGCTCCCCCGCTGTTATACTTCCTGAAATTTTTTCGAAAAGCGATTGCTGTGCCCCCTCATTACTGAAAACTTTTTGCTGACGATAAGCCAAAATGGTATCGAAAGCAGCAATGGCAATTTTACTTTTATACGGATTTGTTGCCTTAAATTTTTCCCAGGCCAATACATCTGAAGTATTCTGCTCTACAACAAACGCCAGAAAAGCAGCATCGTTCAGAAAATCTTCAAAAGTGTAGTGTGTATATTTAGAAAAATCCATATCAGCATTTATATAAACCTTATATACATGAACCCACCTAAATTATCCCTACATTTTTAAAAAAAGTTAATTTATTTCTAAAAGTTCTTTTTTTGATGCCATTAGTGCCAACACCATTATTAAATCGACCAACTTAACCCGCTCCTGAAGTTTCCCTATAGCCTTGTAAAGCAGTTTATAGGTAGAAGCAACATTCAGGTTCATAATATCTGCGGCCTCTTCGTAGCTTAAACCTTCATAAAATCTTAAGTAGATAATTTCCTGTTGTCGGGCAGAAAGGGTTTTAATGACATCTTTTAATTTACGCTGAAGTTCTTTTTTCGACTCATCTTCCATAAAAACAGTATCGAACGATACTTCGAAGTTAAATGGATAGTCTTCAGCTGAATCTATCTTTACAAAACGTTGCTGGGATTCCATCTTTCTGAACAATAAGTTTCGCAGTGATTTATAGAGATAATTTTTTACAGACACGGGGTTGCCCAACTGTTCGCGTTTGGCCCACAAATTCACAAATAAATCGTGTACGGCATCCTCAATCAGGCTCACATCCCTGGTAAATTTATATCCGTAATTATTAAGCGCCTTAAAATGAATGTTGTACAATTGCCTGTAGGCATTCCAATCTCCCCCTTTAAAGGAATTCCATTCGGGCACACTGGTTTCATGAAATTGAACCTTTTTTAACGGCATAGGGATAATTCGTTTTACTAACATAGTAAAATTAAGCTACGAAAGGAATTTATTGAGAAAATCGGATTGAAATTTTATTGTTTTTGGGAAGAATATGGCTGTAAACAAAAGAGCCTTTAAATCTCTCGATCTAAAGGCTTCTTGTTTTGTGTCGGGATGGCAGGATTCGAACCTACGACCTCCTGCTCCCAAAGCAGGCGCGATACCGGGCTACGCTACATCCCGAACTTTGGTATCGATCTTTTTTTAATCCTGTTGTAAAGTGGATTGAACTTTTTGTCGGGATGGCAGGATTCGAACCTACGACCTCCTGCTCCCAAAGCAGGCGCGATACCGGGCTACGCTACATCCCGAACTTGGTATCTTCTTTTTTATTTCCCTTTTTCGAAGGGATTGCAAATTAACGGATTTAAATTGACAATTCCATTTTTATTTGCAAATTTTTATTCTCTTGCGGAGAGGGCGGGATTCGAACCCGCGGTACCGTTACCAGTACGACAGTTTAGCAAACTGTTCCTTTCGGCCACTCAGGCACCTCTCCTTTCAAACCTCTTTTTTCTGCCCTACCGGCGTTGTTTTGAGGTCTGCAAATATAGTAAAACAAGTTATTCAACAAAAAAAAATTATAAAATTTGTTGATAATCTATGCGCACATGATAGATGCTCATTAGCATCGTCTTGAATATCAATTTGATAGTCTCAATATCTTTTAACGTTAAATCGCAGTCATCTAACTGATTTTGCTCCAATTTATAGTTAATTATGCGTTCAACGATGTCATTTATGTTCTGTGCATCGGGATTTTTCAGACTTCTTGAGGCTGCTTCGACAGAATCTGCGAGCATTAACACGCCCGTTTCCTTACTAAAAGGTATGGGTCCGGGGTAGCGAAAAATGTTTTCGTCGACAAATTTTTCAGGCGTATTTTTCAAAAACGACTGATAAAAATAATCCACCCTTGTATTTCCATGGTGTGTTCTGATAAAATCGATAATAGCCTCGGGAATCTGGTTCTTTCTTAAAATCTCAATTCCTTTATGTACATGCTGAATAATAATCTGCGCACTTTGCTCATAAGGTAATTTATCATGCGGGCTCACCGCGGTGTTTTGGTTTTCGATAAAATACTGTGGATTGTCTACTTTACCGATATCATGGTACAATGCCCCTGCCCTAACCAACACAGAATTACCGCCGATTTTAAATATTGCAGCTTCGGCAAGGTTAGCCACCTGTAAAGAGTGCTGAAAGGTTCCGGGTGCTTTAAAAGCAAGCTCCCTTAACAGTTTATTATTGGTATTGGTCAACTCGATTAAAGCCACATCAGAGGTGATACCGAAAATACGCTCGAACAGGTAAATTAAAGGATAAGCCAAAAGCGATAGCAATACACTAAACACAAAAGGAATAAAATTTAACCATTCAATTTCGCGGAAAGAACCTTCACGAAGTAAAGCGATGCCCACAAAAGAAACAAAATACGCCAGCAGAATAAATAAAGCCGAAATCAGGAACCTTTCCCGCTTCACAAAGTTTTTGATACTGAATATGGCAACCATACCTGCCGTAACCTGATAAAAAACAAATTCGAAGCTATTGGCTACAAAGAACCCGGCAATTAGTATCACCAGCATATGGAGGTAAAGCGCCAAACGTGTATCAAACAAAATCCTGATGATAATAGGCACCACACAGAAAGGGATATAGTATAAACTAGGAATCTCCATCTTAATAGCCCACGTTAAAGCCAGCAACATCCCCGTGGTTACAATCAGAATTAAGGAAAGCTGACGGTTATCGGCAAAAATATCCTTACGGAAAAGAAAAAGGAACGACATTAATATCGTGATGATAAAACCAACTAATATCACCTGCCCCAGGTAAACCAACGCCCGGCTGCCAATGGTTTTGGTTTGTGCATCGTAGGTAGCTTTATAAGATTCCAGTTTCTGATAAATTTCTTCATCAATAACATCATTTTTGGCCACAATAAGTTCGCCCTTCTGCACCATGCCTTTGGTAGTAGAGATGTTATTCACCGTATTATCCTGTATGGTTTGTGTCAGCCGTTCATCAAATACAATATTTGGGGTAATGTGATCAATCGCAAGGTTTGCAACTAAATCGCCCATTACCTGGTTAGGGGCCTTAAAATTATCTCTAAAAAACTTCAGAGCCGATTCTGCGGTAAAAACATCCTGTGTATTTTTCTCCTGGGCCACATTATTTTCAAGCAGCGAAAAATCGTAATTTTTACCTCCAGCCTGGTGTTTCACATTTAAGCCAATAATGCCTTTTTGGTAAATGCTCTGCAATAATTTATAGGCAGCGCTTTTATATACATCCTTATCTTTTTCGCTCAGCTGTTTCGATCTCCATTTCACATCAAATTCGTTAGCAAACTCTTCCAATGCATTGGCGGTAATACTCCTATCCAGTTGGTAAACGGGCAAAATATCTTTTAAGGCATTCTTTTTATCAGCCTTAACCTGCGGGTTGGTTTTTAAAATAGCAAAACTGAAAGGCGAAATCAGGTCCTTGTTTTTCCATACCGCATTTTTTTCAAACTCATACCTAAACCGTGGCTGTTTGGGCAGGAATAGCGTAATAATGAAAACGGTAAATATCATCATCACATATTTTAGGTTTGATGAATACTTCCGGTAAAGGATCTTGTGTGAATTTCTCTTGATCTTGGCCAAAACGATGTATTTATTGTATTGTCAAAAATAACATTTTTATCTAATATATATTTTGCACGTTTTGTTTGCAATTACCGGATTTTATATTTTACTTTATGATATCAAATTAATATCAACTATGTATCAAGAAAAAATTATCAATCCGCCATCTGGCTATTTAACTTTCGCTTTAAGCATAGCATTGCTGGGTGCTTCCATTTTCTGCTTTGTTTCTGAAATTTTTCTTTGGGGAGGCGTTTTATTAGCGATAGATGTATTTTTAATCTTTCCGGGCTTTCTAATTATCAATCCCAACCAATCGATGGTACTCACCCTATTCGGAAAATATTTGGGTACGGTAAAAGCTGATGGCTTTTTCTGGGTAAACCCGCTAACGGCAAAAAGGCGTATATCGTTAAAAGCAAATAATTTAAACGGACAGCAGTTAAAGGTGAACGACAAACTGGGTAACCCGATCGAAATTGCAGCCGTGGTGGTTTGGAAAGTAAACGAAACTGCTAAAGCCGTTTTCTCTGTAGAAAATTACATGCAATATGTAAACATCCAGAGTGAGGCTGCCGTAAGGCATCTGGCCAACATCTTCCCTTACGACCATGCTGAAGGAGAAGAAACCAGCATTACGTTAAAAGATGGTGCCGAAAAAGTAAGTGAACTTTTGGAGAATGAGCTGAACGAACGTTTATCACGCGCAGGCATTGAAGTTTTAGAAGCCAGGATTTCGCATTTGGCTTATGCACCAGAAATTGCAAGTGCCATGTTACAGCGCCAACAGGCCACTGCGGTTATTGCAGCCCGTAAGTTAATTGTTGAAGGTGCCGTGGGTATGGTAGAAATGGCATTGGAAAAATTATCGCAAAAAGGCATTGTAGAACTGGATGAAGAGCGTAAAGCTGCCATGGTAAGTAATTTACTGGTAGTACTTTGTGGCGACCGCCATGTACAACCTGTGGTAAACACCGGGACCTTGTATAACTAGTAAAATGGAATTTGAAGAAAAACAGTGCTTAAAACTTTGGTGGCTGTATATTCTATTGGCAATCGACGCGATCATGGTACTCAGCATTGTACTCTTTGATAAGGGCGGGATGAGTTTCCAGGATTTAAAAGCAGCATATTTTGCACCTTTTTGGGCTGTTCTCCTTCCTTTTGCTATCATTTATTTGCTTCAAAAAAACGTGATGACTTTGCAGATCAACGCTGAAGGAATTGCTTACCGGTATTTTCCGTTTCAAAGCAAGCTGAAGTTATTGAGCTGGACCACCATGGAGAAAGTCTACATCAACAAGTATAATGCTTTAGGAGATTATGGCGGATTTGGTGTTCGCAACAGGCTTTGGTTTAAGTTTAATGATAAAGCCTACTTATTAAATGATCGGGATAAAGGTTTACAGATTGAATTTAAAAATGGTAAAAAATTATTATTTAGCAGCAATAAAATTGATGGGCTGGAGATGTTCCTCCTAAATTTAAAAACGAGGTATAATATACAAGCAATACAATAAGAATGGCGGAGAAAGATAAAAAAGCTTTTGTATTAAGAATTAGTCCTGCTTTATTAAAAGAAGTAGAAACCTGGGCTGCCGATGAGTTTAGAAGTACAAACGGACAGATTGAGTTTCTACTTACCCAGGCTTTAAAATCAAGAAAAAAGGGCAAGGCGAAAGAAGAATAAACTTTTGGCAGACTGAAACTGCCAACTGAAAATTGCTAATTACTAACTGCCAACTAATTTGGGCGTTCCCCCTAATCCCTATGAAAAATCGGGAAAGGGTCGGGCTTTTCAGGGCTGCGCTTTGCTCCGGTACCGATGAAAAATCGGTACTGAACCCTTACAATCCCTAACGCAAACCACCCCGCCCCGCGCGCACCCCTCCTTAAAACAAGGAGGGAAGTAATCAGCGCTGAAAAGCAACCTGACCAAAAAACCACCAGTCCGGGTAATTTAAACCTGATGACAGCGACAGCCCCGAAGTATGAGGGCTAGAGCGCACAGCAGAACTACAGCAAGCGAAACGCGCTGGACCATTCATTTCCAAAAAAACCTAATCGATTAAACCAACATCGCGACACCTAATTTTTAACGCCTCACCTTTAAATAAAACTTATCAAACAGCCCGCCTTTATAAGAAGCGAGTAAATCGACACTGGAAAGACAAACTAACCCAAACATCACCCGCCGGAGTTAATTAAACCTGATGGCAGCGACAGCCCCGAAGTATGAGGGCTATAGCGCACAGCAGGACTACAGTAAGCAAAACGCGCTGAAACATTCATTTCCAAAAAACTTAATCGATTAAACCAACATCGCGACACCTAATTTTTAACGCCTCACCTTTAAATAAAACTTATCAAACAGCCAGCCATATGGGTACCCCTCCTTAATAAGAAGGGAGTGAATCAGCTTCTTTATTTCCAGGGTTTATCTAACCAGAAAGATGATGAGACAAGTTCAGCATGACGATTGCGCTAGGAAACATGTAAAAATTAATTACAATGTAATATTAATTGAAACTTAATTATTAGCTTATTTATTAAGCGCTAAAATCATTTTACAAACGTTATTTTAAAGCATGCAGGCTTTGGAAACCTGTAAGGTTTAACTAACTTAGCGGCCTAACCAAAAATTCATAAAATTTAGTATACATGAAAGAAGTTGTAATTGTATCAGCTGTGCGAACGCCTATTGGCAGTTTTGGAGGCTCATTAGCTCAATTTTCTGCTACCCAGCTTGGTGGCTTTGCCATTAAAGCCGCTATTGAAAAAGCCGGATTAAAACCAGAACAGATCCAGGAAATATACATGGGCAATGTTTTATCGGCAAACCTCGGACAAGCCCCAGCTACACAAGCTGCAAAATTTGCCGGATTGCCAGATTTACCTGCCACAACCATTAATAAAGTATGTGCTTCGGGTACCAAAGCAATCATGCTTGCCGCACAAAGTATTGCTAATGGGGATAATGAAATTATGATTGCCGGCGGCATGGAAAGCATGAGTAATGTTCCATACTACCTGGATAAGGCAAGAAATGGCTATCGCCTGGGCCACGGACAAATTACAGATGGTTTGGTAAAAGATGGCCTTTGGGATGTATACAACGACTACCACATGGGTTCTGCCGCCGAACTTTGTGCGACTGAATGCCAGATCAGTCGCGAGGCACAGGATCAATTTGCCATCGAATCGTACAAAAGGGCGCAAGCCGCACAAACTTCAGGTAAATTTGCCAATGAAATTGTGGCCGTTGAGGTGAAAGACCGTAAAGGCGAAATTACGTTGGTTGATACCGATGATGAACCCACAGCAGTTAAATTTGATAAAATACCTTCATTAAAACCTGTTTTCATAAAAGACGGAACAGTAACAGCTGCAAACGCATCTACTTTAAACGATGGTGCCGCGGCATTGGTTTTAATGAGCGCTGATAAAGCCAAAGAACTGGGCTTAAAACCTTTAGCCAAAATTTTGGGCTATGCTGATGCACAACAGGCACCAGAATGGTTTACAACTGCCCCTTCAAAAGCGATTCCTTTAGCTTTACACAAAGCCAAAGTAAATATAGAAGACGTAGATTATTTTGAAATCAACGAAGCTTTCTCGGTAGTTTCCATTGCCAATAACCAACTTTTAAAATTAACCGATAGCCAGGTTAATGTGAATGGTGGCGCCGTTTCATTAGGTCACCCGCTCGGTGCGTCGGGTGCGCGGATTGTAGTAACCTTGCTTTCGGTACTGGCGCAAAACAATGGAGAAATCGGTGTGGCTGGAATCTGTAATGGCGGTGGTGGAGCAAGCGCCTTGGTTATTAAGAAATTATAATCTTAAAGCTTTTTTGTGCATTTAATAATATGAAAGTTATCAGATTTTACATTCTTTTCATCTTAGGAATGCAGAGCTTTGACTTAAAGGCGCAGCAAAACCCAAATGCTTTAGATATTTTTCAGGATACACTGATTAAGATATCATCAAAGGTTATTGCTGCGCAGAGCGATGCACAAAAATTAGAGATCAATGGCCGTTTTGTAAAAACACTCGTTGAGGCTTTAAAAGTCACTAACTCTTTTTCTTACGCTTTCGATTCGCTTAAAAATGTATCGGTAATTAAGTCACCCGATCAGGCCTTTAGGATTTTGAGCTGGTATGTACTGCTCGAAAATGGTACATACCGCTATTATGGCGCCATCCAGATGAATACCAAAAGCGGCCCGCTGAAACTTTACCCTTTAATCGATCAGACTGATAATATTGGCGACCCTAACGGCATTACCAATAATCAGAAATGGTTTGGCGCCAGGTATTATGAAATTGTTCCGGTTACCAGCGGAAGCCGATTGTCTTACTATGTACTTTTGGGTTGGAAAGGCAATACACAGGTAACCACTAAAAAGGTAATCGACATTCTCGTTTTTGACCGGGATAAGCTCAGCTTTGGTGCTCCTGTTTTTGATGGCAAAGAACTAAAAGGAAAAAACAGGATCATATTTGAGTATGCCAAATCGAATGCCATGACCTTAAAAACGGATCTGAAAGCAGGCATGATCGTGTTTGATCATCTGACTTCTTTTGATCCGGAGATCAAGGATAAATTTGAATATTATGGATCTGACGGCACTTTTGATGGTTTCAAAATTATAGGCGGAAGATTAAAACTGCAGGAAGATATTGTCCTTAACAATGATGCAGACTCAAATGATGAGCTTTATGCAGACCCAAAGAAAAATGTTAAACCCATCAGGAAGTTTTGATTTTAACAAATCATTTACCTTGCTCCTGGCTTAAAAATTTGTGAGTTTGCCAATCGCTCACTATATTGCGCCCTGCTAACTAGCTTAAACAACACACAAATTCTGAATTCATAAACTAAAACCAACAAATGTTTTATGCAAACATCTAATGAAAGCATTAGTATTGACCATGATAAGGAACTAGACCTCCACTTAAACAGTCAAGGGGTTTCTCCTGAGAAATTATTCAGCCATCCCGTTGGCCTTTTTGTGCTCTTTTTTACCGAAATGTGGGAAAGATTCAGCTACTATGGCATGCGGGCCATTTTGGTTCTTTTCCTGATTAGTGATCTGAGCAAAAACGGCTGGGGTTGGCCACGGCCTGAAGCCTTACAGCTTTATGCCATTTATACCGGTTTGGTATATTTTACACCAATACTTGGTGGTTTAATTGCCGATAAATTTACAGGTTATAGAAAAGCGGTAATCATCGGTGCTTTTATCATGACCCTTGGCCACGCTGCCATGGCACTTGAAGGCTTTAGCAACAACTTTTTCTATTTAGGTTTACTATTATTAATCGTAGGTAACGGATTTTTTAAACCAAACATTTCTTCTATTGTAGGTAAACTTTACCCTCCTATCAGCGATAAGAAAGACAGTGCTTATGCTATTTTCTACATGGGGATTAACTCTGGCGCCTTCATTGGGATGTTAATGTGCGGTTATATTGGCGAAAAAGTAGGTTGGCACTACGGTTTCGGTCTGGCTGGTATTTTTATGCTCTTCGGTATGCTGCAATTCTATTTCGGTCAGAAAATTTTTGGCGTAATAGGTGCATCTGTAGATAAAGCCAAAGAAGTTGAAAAAGCAGACCCAACAGTAGAAGAAATTCCCAGAAAAGTAAGAAACCAGCGTTTATGGGTTATTGCCATCTTATCTATCTTCACTATTTTCTTTTGGATGGTGTTTGAACAGGCAGGTGGTTCGATGACTATCTTTGCCAAAGACTATACGCTAAGAAATTTAACTGGCGGTGCGGCAACCACTTTTAAGTGGGTAGACAGTATTCTTACGATATTTCCGCTGGTAGCCGTAACTTTCGTATTGTTCTCATTAGCCAGAAAAATATTCAAAAAATATCCGGCAACCATTTTATTTACCTTACTGAGCTTTGCTATTATTTGGGTATTGGCCATCTGGAAAGTGGACCGCGAATTGGGTTCTGTAAGCACCGAAGTGCCTGCATCATGGTTCAGCGTACTCAATTCATTTTTTATTGTATCGTTAGCTCCAATTGTTTCAAAAATTTGGGAAACCAAATTTAATCCAAGTGGTCCGGTAAAATTCGGATTTGGCCTTATCTTCGTAGGTATTGGTTTTGCGGGACTGGCTTATGGAGGTTCTGCCATTCCGCGAGGAGCTACTTCAGCAGAAGTAAGTTTATTCTGGCTTGTTTTTGCTTATTTCTTTCATACTGTTGGAGAACTATGCATCTCTCCGGTTGGCTTATCATATGTAAGTAAACTAGCACCAGCTAATTTGGTAGGTTTAATGTTTGGTGTATTTTTTACCTGTACCGCCATCGGTAATTATCTTGCAGGAGCTACCGGATCAATGATCGATAAAATCAGTTCGGCTTATTCCATCTCTACATTCTTCTTAATATTCACCATCATACCAATTGTTGCTGGTTTCATTATGTTCGCCATAAGTCCAATTCTGCGCAAATGGATGCACGGTGTTCACTAATCAGAAAAATACTTTTACCCAAAAGCCCGATATTTGTCGGGCTTTTCATTTTTAAACCTATTTAATGGAAAAAACAGTTTCAATAGAGGAAATTCAGAATTTCGAAGGCAAATACCCGAAACAACTCTGGCATTTATCACTGGTAGAAATGTGGGAGCGTTTCTGTTTTTATGGAATGCGCGGCGTACTGGCTTTCTTTATGGTAGAACAGCTGGGTTTAAGCGACCAAAAATCGAACCTTCAGTATGGTGCCATACAGGCTTTTGTTTATGCTTTTACCTTTATAGGTGGTATTTTTGCCGATAAGATTTTAGGTTTCAGAAAGTCATTATTTTGGGGCGGAACCTTAATGATTATTGGAAACCTCATTCTGGCTTTCTCTCCACATGATTTATTTTATATAGGCATTACCTTATCAATCGTAGGAACGGGTTTTTTCAAACCCAATGTTTCATCAATGGTTGGCGAACTATACCACGAGACAGACAACCGCAGAGATGCAGGATATGGCCTTTTTTATGCGGGTATTAATGTTGGTGGCTTACTGGGTGGTGCCATGTGTATCTACCTTGGCAAATATTACAACTGGCATCTGTGTTTCTTATCCGCCGCATTGGTTATGATGTTCGGTTTAGGTACATTCATTTTCACTAAAAAACACCTTGGGCCAATTGGGGGTTCGCCATTGCTGCACCTTAAGAAATCAAAACAGCAACTGTGGGAAATAGCTGTTTATGCAGGCTCGATACTATGTATTCCCTTGATTTATATCATGGTAAAAAACACCGATTTTACCGATTATTTCATGTACACGATTGGCATTGTCGCTTTAGTCTATTTCTTGTACGAAACCTTTAAAATAAATGATAAAAAAGCACAGTATAAATTATTGGCTGCTTTTGTGTTTATCTTCTGTTACTTCATTTTTATGGCCATATCTGAGCAGAGTGGCGGTTCGCTATCCTTATTTGCTAAAGATAATCTGGATCATAAAATTCTTTTTTTCAAAATCGACCCAAATGTGGTAAATAATAGCGTAAACTCGTTTTTTGTTATTGTTTTTAGCCCGATTGTAGGCATTTTATGGCTAGGATTATATAAGCGAAAAATTGAACCGAATACCGTGGTAAAATTCGGAATTGGCTTCCTGTTATTGGCTTTAAGCTTTTACGTATTTTACGCGACCAGGTTCTTCGCCAATGCACAAGGCATTAGCTCCTTAAATGTATTTACATTAGCTTATTTATTGTTAACACTAGGCGAACTTTGTTTAGGCCCGATAGGTATGTCGATCATTACAAAACTATCACCAAAGAAAATGTTCGGTATGATGATGGGGCTTTGGTTTTTATCAAGTGCTTTCGGGCAATTAGCTGCCGGAAAATTAGGAGCAGAGATGTCGAGTATCGATAATGCTTCGTTACAAACCAAATTAATGGCTTATACCGAAGGTTATAAAGCATTGGCTTTATATTCTCTAATTGCAGGTTTGGCATTGATTATTTTTTCGCAACTGGTTAAGAGATTGATGCAGGAAGTGAGATAATAGTTCTTTGTCATTATGAACGCAGTGAAGATCTTTTTTATTATAAAGGTATAAAAGGAAGGGGCTTCGGTGACACTCAGCCTGTCGAGAAGTGTTTTAAGAAGAATGGCATATTCAATAAGATTTGCAAAGGAACGGACTGGAGTTCTTGGCATCTTCAGTCCCGCCATTCGCTATAGTCCCTCTTTTCAATCGGGCGCTGCCGCTGCTGTCGGGTTTAGGAACAATGGGTCAGTGACTTAAAATCTAATTCTTCACACATCTGCTAAATCAGCGGGAAACAATAAGGTCTAAGATATATCGAGGAATAACCGCATTAAATAGATCATGAAACAAGTTCAGGATGACGACCGCGGGGGACAAATCATGTGGAATTCATGAAAATTCATAACGGTTTCATATTTAATATTTACTTTCGCAGTTTAAAAGCAGTTGCCAATTAGAAATATCAAATACAAAGGCCAAAAGCTTATATTATTTAATAAACCACAACAAACGTGTCAGATAGTTTAGTCATCATTCCCACCTACAACGAGAAGGAAAACATCGAAAAAATCATTAGAAAGGTTTTTTCTTTAACACAGCCTTTTCATGTTTTAATTATTGATGATGGTTCTCCTGATGGAACTGCTGAAATTGTAAAGTCACTCCAGAAAGAATACGAAGGACATTTATTTATTGAAGAGCGTGCTGGTAAACAAGGCTTGGGTACAGCATACATTTACGGTTTTAATTGGGCGTTACAACACGATTATGCCTATATTTTTGAAATGGATGCTGATTTCTCTCATAACCCTGATGATTTACCGCGCTTACGCGAGGCCTGTGTTAACGGTGCCGATGTAGCCATTGGTTCCAGATATGTTAAAGGTGTAAATGTGGTGAACTGGCCAATGGGCAGGGTTTTAATGTCGTATTTTGCATCAATGTATGTACGCATCGTGACCCGGATCAATATCCAGGATGCTACTGCAGGTTTTAAATGTTACCGTAAAATTGTGCTTGAAACCATTCCACTCCATAAAATTAGGTTTGTTGGTTATGCGTTTCAGATCGAAATGAAGTTTACGGCCATTAAATTTGGCTTTAAAGTAGTTGAAGTTCCCATCATCTTCACCGATCGTACAGAAGGAACATCAAAAATGAGTACCCGAATCTTCAGGGAAGCTTTTTTGGGTGTAATCCAGATGAAAGTTTCGAGTTGGTTTAGGAGTTATAAAAAGGAGTCAGGAGTCGGAAGTCCGAAGTCAGGAGTCCGGAATCCAGCGTCTTAAATTCACATTACCTAGTTCTATTCACTTCCGACTAAGGACTGAGGACTAATGACTTACGACTTAAGACTAATAATTAGGACTTCCCTTGAGACTCTCTGATCATTGCGCCAAAATCCTGCCCCTTATCCATCGCCTTGACGGTCATGACTATTCGTTTGGTACGCGTAGGTTCTGTTTTGGCCTGGTTAATCCAATTGATATAATAGTTTTGGTGCGATTTAGGTTGTTTTAAAAAGTTTTCGATTAAGTGCGCCTCTTCTGACAAACAGATTTCGAGATCTTCGGGCATTTCGATTTTAAACTCCTTATCTTCTTCTAAATACAGTTCAACCCCTGCTCCGGCTTCTTTTTTTAGTTTTTTACGCACTTCGCCCTTTAAGGCAATAATAAAATCGCCCGCTCCCATCGGCATAACTGCCATGCCGTTAATATCCAACTGATCTATCTTCCCCTTTACGCGGAAACTTTTTTTAAAATCAGGTTTAATTTCATTGGCTAAAGCAGCTGGAATAAACACATAACTCCAGCCTGTTTTTTCGCCCATGGCATCGAAACGCTCTATTTCTGCTTTGAAGTGGATCATGGTTTAAAAATATGAAATTATATTTTAACTGCTAAACGATTAAATCGTTAGGCTACTGACGTACTGGTTAGAAACAAACACAAACTACGTTCGATCGTCTTTCCCGCGCAGGCGGGAATCTTAATGCAATACACATTAGATTCCCAATCAAGTTGGGAATGACGATCTCATCAAAGAAAACATTAATCGGCTCAAAAAAAAGCCAATCACGAGCCAATTAACAATCTAGTTATAATAAAGAATATTGATGATGATTTAAAGGGCCACCCAACAATTTAAACTCATTAATGACCACAAATTGTTTTTTAATTTCATCAAGTTTACGGATGGCAATTGTATTACAATTAAATGCGATATTGATAGGCCCATACAAATTTTCTGCCTGATCAATTTGCGACGAACTCAATTCACGCCCTATTGAAATATGGGCATTGCTACCGTTTATGGTATTTTTAGATTTAAGCTTTTTCCGAAATGTTTTTAAAAGATCGTTCAGGTATAATTTGGATGGCCCATTAGGAAGTAAAACGATAGCCTGACTGAATTTGGATAAACTTAAATAATCAAACGTCACTTCCTGTGGCCTTTGCGAACCACAAATTTTCTCAATGCATTTTTTGTAAAAACCCAGCTCGTATTGATCTGCTAAAAATTCAATGATGGTAATATGAGCCTCTGAGTTTCTACTGCTATACCAGCCAATTTCATCTGCGAGTATTTTTTTTAAAACACTTACTTCATTAATACTTTTGCTTTGCGGGTAAACAACTATCGAATACCAATCTTTGTTAAGTTTTAAATTCATATCATTTATTTTAATTAATCGCTACAGGATTCATCTGAATATCCAACTTTGCAAACTTCAATACCTCAATACTCTGGAAACCGAAATCTTCTACCACTTTACCCAAAATAAGGTAACAGCCTTTTCCTTTAAAAGGATACATGGGAGTGGTATTTGGAAAATGGGTGGTATCAAAAAAATCGCCTCTGACGTCTAAAAAAGTACCAAACCACATTTTGGTATGCTTAATAGTATGCACCGTTTTTTCGCATACATAATTACCGACCATCCTTACCGTTTTACCTAAGTATTGATGCATATCGGCTGCCATAACGTCACCACGATAAGAGGTTTTTAAAAAATCGAACATTTTATAGTTGAGCGGATATCCCAACAACTCCAACTCTGTGTAGGCATTTTCCAGTTCAGAATCTGCCAGTGCAGGGAGCTTATAGGTTTTATAACTTAATTTAAAAAGTTCGGCATGGTTTACTTTTTTCTGTTTAAAGCCAAGGTAATTGTGTACATCCCAAAGCAGGGTTTTACGATCTTTGCCGGTAAACCGCAACGCACCAAGCCGGATCAAAATAATTGCCTGCTCTAATGATATACAGGTTCGTTTTACGAAATCTTCGAGATTGCGATACAAACCATTCGCGGCACGTTCCTGTGGAATCTTTTTAATGATTTTTTCTTCCAGCCCCTGGATGGCAATAAAGCCAAGATAGGCATCTTCACCTTTTATATTCACCACTTCATCACTGTGGTTAACACAGGGTAAATGCACCCTGGCGCCTGTTTTTTGTAGTTCGTGTACGTAAACCCAGCGACTATAAAAACCACCATAGTTATTGAGTACGGCCACCATGAACTCCATGGGGTAATAAGTTTTAAGGTAAAGGCTCTGGTAACTTTCAACAGCAAAGGAAGCCGAATGGGCTTTCGAAAAACTGTAGCCGGCAAAAGACGAAATCTGGCGCCAAACTTCTGTAATGAGTTCTTCTGAGTGCCCTTCATTTCTGGCTGAGGCAAAAAATTTATTCACCAGCTCATCAAAAGCAAGTTTTGAACGGTATTTTCCGCTCATGGCTTTACGTAGGATATCCGCATCAGCCAGATCTAAGCCTGCAAAATAATGACATACTTTAATCACATCTTCCTGATAAACCATTACCCCGTAAGTTTCGTTAAGCTGCTCTTTCATCACCTCACACAGATAAACCACTTTATCGGGCGCATGGTAACGTTCGATATACGATTTCATCATGCCAGAACTGGCTACCCCTGGACGGATGATCGAACTGGCAGCCACCAGGGTAAGGTAATTATCACATTTTAGTTTTTTCAGCAATTGCCGCATGGCTGGCGATTCGATGTAAAAACACCCGATGGGTTGTCCTTCTTTAAGAATACCGTTCAGTTTCTGATCCTTTTTAAAGTTTCTAAAATCGTGAATGTCGATATCTTTATCCTTGTTTTTTTTAATAAGTTGCACCGCCTCGCGGATATGCCCAATGCCCCGCTGACTTAAAATATCGAATTTCTCGTAACCTATGGCTTCTGATTCATACATGTCCCACTGTACCGTTGGAAAACCTTTTGGCGGCATATCTAAGGCAGTGTAATAGGTAATCGGATGTTGAGAGATCAAAATCCCCCCGGCATGGATAGAACGTTGATTGGGCATACTTTTCATGTATTGGTGTACAGCCAATAATTTTTGGTAAGTGGCATTAAGCAAATTTTCGCGCTCTTTGGCGGGATCGGTAAAACTGTCTATTTCGCCTTTAGGCAAACCTAAAACCTTACCAATCTCCCTGATAACTGCCCGGTCTTTAAAGGTACTCATGGTACCCAAAAAAGCAACATGCCATTTGGGATAGCGCTTAAAAATGTACTTTTGGACGGTTTCTCTTTCGTCCCATGAAAAATCAATATCAAAGTCAGGCGGACTGGTCCGTTTTTCATGTAGAAAACGTTCGAAATACAGGTCGAGATCAATCGGATCTACATCAGTAATGCGTAAGCAGTAGGCCACAATACTATTGGCACCAGAACCACGGCCAACATGGTAGAAACCACATTTGTTCATGGCATACCTAATAATATCGAATGTGATCAGAAAATAAGCGCAGAAGTTTTTTAACTCAATAATACGGAGTTCTTTTTCCAACCGTTTAAGCGCCTCTTCATTATTTTCGCCATAGCGATATTTAAGTCCTAATATGGCCAGCCTGCGCAGCATTTTTTTATCGCCTTCTACACCTGTTTTGGTATAATGAAACTTATTTTTTGAGCGGGGTACTGCGCTATCTTCAAAATAGGCGCTTAAATCGCAACTATTTATCAGTTTTTGGGTATTTTGAACAATAAACGGGTACTGTTCAAACTGTTGCGTAAGTTCAACCTCGGGAATCAGAAATTCATCGGGATCGCATTTTTGTTCCGCCGATACTTTGCTTAAAAGAGTATTAAGTTCTATGGCCCTTAAATATTCATGCAACCGATAAGTAATTTTGTCGCCTACCGTAACGGGATGCCAAACCAACAGTTTTTCTTTCTGGGCCAAAAGCGGATGTCTGTACAAAAGATTCAGCTGTTTACCGCGGATCCCTACATATTCATTTGCCTTTAATATTGGATTAAAAGACTTTTGAAAGGGATAAATGATATATACGTTCTCCATCGCTGGCGGAATTTCGGGCAGCGGAATGTTATCGATATTGTGGCTACTTAAAAACGAATTGAGTTCGCGCATACCTTCCCTGTTTTTGGCAACGCCTACATACAATAACCTATTACCGATCCGAAATTCGATCCCGGCTACAGGCTTAATCTGATATGGAATATTGCCTTTATGTATATCATCGGCTTCTTTGGCAACGCCCTGTTTA
This sequence comes from Pedobacter terrae, assembly GCF_900100705.1. GTDB lineage: Bacteria > Bacteroidota > Bacteroidia > Sphingobacteriales > Sphingobacteriaceae > Pedobacter > Pedobacter terrae. The sequence goes on along the minus strand of NZ_FNCH01000014.1, from coordinate 88,946 downwards.
TAACACTCGCGAATAAACTCTACAGCTCCGGTTGAGTTGTTGATATCAGTAAGAACCATTTGATGAATGCCCAAATACCTCGCAGTAGCAATGAGTTGATTAATGCTCTGCGTACCATATTTCAGGCTATAAGAAGAGTGAACATTTAAAAACATAATTTACTCGTAAGATTTATTGCCTGTTGTTCCTTTTTCGCTCATAAAACTCCTGATTTTTGAACGTTTTCTTACTTCAGGATCTTTTTCTGCTTCTTCGATATTCTCGAGCAGTATTTTCTTTTTACGGGGATTGTATTTGATCACTTTTCCTTTTTCATCGCGGGGTGGCTGGGTAACAATACAGGCTTTTACCACCGCTTCGGCACCATAACTGTTTCGTACCTTATCCATGGCCTGGCAAAGACTATACTCTTCTTCAGCGATATTATAAAGACCAATCTGTTCGTAACCACTTACCAAATGCGAAAGTTTTACGCCGACCAATCGCAACAACATCCGTTTTGAATATACTTTATCAAAGAGGTTATGTGCTTTGCTGATCAGAAATGAATCGAGCGAGGTATAAGGAATCCGCTCCTGCTGGGTAACGGTTTCAAAATTGGTATAACGCACAGTTACGGTAATACAGGCGGTTAGTTTTTTCTGATTCCGCAACTGAAAGGTTAGTCCGCTAACCATTCCGGTTATAATGGCCTTTAATTTTGCCATATCCATGGTATCACTTTCGAAAGTGGCCTGTGTACCGATTGATTTTCGTTCGCGGTAAGGCACCACGGGCGAAAGATCAATTCCATTTGCTTTTTGCCACAAACTTAAACCGTGCTGGCCCAAAATTTTAAACATCAGCTGTTGTGGAATCTGCGTAAGCGTAAGGATATTACGTACCCCCATTTCGCTTAATTTTTTATAGGTAGCATGACCTATACCCGGAATTTTATGAATGGCCAAAGGATCGAGAAAAGGCCGTAACTCTGGAAAGGTAACCTGCCGTTCGCCATCAGGCTTGGATTCGTTTGTGGCTATTTTAGCGACGGTTTTATTAATCGACAAGCCGAAAGAAATAGGCAATTGCATCTCTTTCATAACGGTCTGCCTAAGTTCTGATGCAAATTTCATACAGCCAAAAAAGCGATCCATACCCGTCATATCGATATAATGTTCGTCAATACTGGCTTTTTCAAAAAGCGGGACTTTATCAGCAATAATCTCGGTAATATCATGCGATGCTTTGGAATATTCTTCCATATCGCCTTTTAAAAATATAGCCTGGGGGCATAGTAATTTTGCGGTTCTGCCGGGCATTGCAGCATGTATACCGTACTGGCGGGCTTCGTAACTACAAGAAGCTACCACACCCCTATCGCCGCCGCCGCCAATAATTACTGGTTTACCCGATAACTTCGGATTTTTTCTGATTTCTACAGATACAAAAAATGCATCCTGATCCATATGAATAATCTGCCTGTCTTTATCCATTTTCTGATTGTAAGGATGATTGAAAATCAAAAATACTAATATTATTAGCTTTAATAAAATTTAAGAGATATGATTTGTAAATTAATACTAATTATTTTAGTTAAAATAAGCCGTACAAAACAATTAACATTCAGGAAAAAATACCCTATTCAAGTATTAGACCGATTAATTGGAGATACAGTCTTTTAGGTGGTGCATGAATACTAAACCACAGGAGATTCATCTGAGCTACCAAAACTTATCTTGCCAATGTTTTATTCTTTGTGATTTTGTTTATAGTGCGCTACGAACATGTCTGTTACGATATAGAAACGCAAGCAAGGAATTAGGTAATCAACTATACCCGCGTTGTATTTTGGAAGTGAGAATCGCCACACTGGAAGCACGTATTCCTCGTTTAAAGAATTAAATAAAACATTGCACTGTTTTAAAATGTTGATTAAATAATAAACATTATTATTATGAAAACTCAAGAGAATAAGAAAACAACTGAAAAAGAGCAAGAAGTAAAGGGAAGCTCAAAAGAAAAAGCCTCATTCGATCAGAATGGCGAGGGGGCTTCAGAAAAATTTGGCCAGGCTGGCTCATCTCCTAATGAATCAGGAGAAAATGGACCTGGCACTGTAAATAAAAACAAAAAAGCTTAGAAAGATAAAAAGAGTATTACACTCTTTTTATCTTTCATAGATACTCATCTTTTCAGCCAGTTCGATAATACTTTTTATTTTTAGCTTTTGGAAAAGTCTCAGTTTGTATGTACTCACGGTACCCATTTGAAGATTTAACTGATTGGAAATTTCCAATACACCAATACCTTTGGTTAAAAGCTCAGCCACTTCAAGCTCTCTGCCCGAAAGTTTAGTGAAAGGATTATCGGCATCGTTACCTAATATGCTATTGAACATATTTTCTTTAACATTTCTACTCGAATAGCGGCTGCCAGCAAGAATTGTGGTGATTGCAGTTACAATTTCTGATTCTTCTGCATTTTTGGTTAAGTAACCAGAAGCACCCGATTTTAGATATGGCACAGCATAAATATTTTCATTCAAAGAAGAAAATACAAGGATTTTAGCATTGGGCTGAACCAATTTAATCTGATCGATTACCTTAAGGTTGTTACCTCCAGGCAAGTTTACATCAATGATGATTAAGCTAGGTGATTTTTCTACTTCTACAAGAGTTTGCTCCAGAGTAGATGCATGAATGATTTCAACACCAGGCCAAAAGTCTGATATTAAACCTTTTAAACCACGGCGAATGATCTCGTGATCATCGGCAATGAGCACTGTAAAAGTGCTTACGGCATTTTTTGTTTTCATTTATATTAAGGATATTTCTGCAAGTTAGTAAAAAGTTACTTTTTCTACGCAATTGTAGTAAATTTTTCTTCAGAAACTGTAAATATTATTATACACAAATCCACATTTATGTTAAAAAACATAAAGATTGCGCTCCTATGATATTTAAATTAATGCAAAGCATGACAGCGAATGGTGAGTATTACACTCTTTAATCGGAGCCAGGATACCTGTTTTGCCCCACCGATACTAAGATTATTCCTTTTTTACTGTGGAAAAAGTGGGAATACGCTTTGAACCTTTCTCATTTAAGGAGCCTAATGTCCACTAAAGCCCAGGTTTGTAAAATAAGTCCTATTTTTGGTATGGGCAGATCAGGATTTTACTACAAAAAGAATATCCTTGATAAGAGGCAATAAAAAATTAAAAACCTGTTTGAAGATTGAAAAAGAGAAGCATTTTAAAACAACTAAATCTAATGTATTCTCAATACTACAAATTCAGGAAAGAATAAATCAGACAACCTATAGATACCAGATAATTTAATTTCAAAATAAGAAATTGGCATTGATGAGTATAAACGAAAATTTTGCAAATACGTTTATGACATATACACCTTAAGAATGACTAGATCTTGGCCCGGATACGACTCAATGTTTCCATTCTGATGGCCAGAAAGGAAGCTATGTATTTTAAAGAAACCCGGTTAATCAGATCCGGAAAAGAAGTTAAGAATCGTTTATATCTTTTTTCCGACGAAGAAATTCTGCAAATATAGGCCCGCTCCTCTGCCGAACGGTAATACAACTCCATCATCCTTCTACCCACAATGTTCGCTTCAGTAAAGTTTTCAAACAGATAATGAGATAAAACATGTGGAATGGCAATCAAGTCTACATCTTCTAATGCCTGCAGATATTCTTCCGAATCACTTTCCAGCCATAAATTGCGTATGGTTCCTACAACTTCACCTTCTTTTGAAATCCAGGTGGTAATTTCGGTATCTCCATCTTTAATAAATCCCCTGACTAATCCTTTTACAATTAAAAACAGGAATTTATTGGGATCACCTGGTGAAACCAGATATCTATTCTTTTTATAACTAACCGGAAATGTATGTTGATTGATGCGTTTCTCTATCTCCTCAGTTAACGGATTGAAATTTTTAAAAAAAGCGATAAGCGGCGAAACATTATTGTATTTCTTCCACCTGTTCTGATCAGATAAATTAACTGCGATCATAAAAAAATACGGTTTGGATAGACGACACCTCTAAAGAAGAGAATTCTGCCGTAATAATAGCAACATAGATTTTAAAAAGGAAGTTTTTATTCACTTATCATTAAAAATTACATTAAAACTCTTTCTCAACGCCAAGACCAAACAAAGCGAAGTCGTACTTAACCGGATCCAAAGGGTCAAATTCCTTTAATTGAGTAGTTAATTCTACAGCAGTTAACCAATCCGTTTGCTTTCGGTTAATGAGGCCCAACAAACGCCCTACCCTATCAACATGTACATCGCATGGACAAATCAAATCTTTGGGCTTTAGTGTATTCCAGATTCCAAAATCAACCCCATTGTTATCAGCCCTTACCATCCATCTTAAAAACATATTTAAGCGCTTGCAGGTTGATTTTTGTTGTGGCGAAGAAATGTGCTTTTTGGTGCGGTGCGGAAAGTCATCCAACGAAAAAAAATATTGCCTGAAATAATTGAGGCACTGCTCTATAGAAACCTGGAGCTGTCCTGCCAAACAAACCTCTGCGGCGGGATATATCGATCCTTCATCGGCGATCTCCAGATAAGCATCAAGAAAAACTTCCTGTTTAGGCAAAAAAGCCTGTTCTAAACTATCAAACTGGCTGTAATGCATTTTAAAAAAAGAAATAAAATAAAGAAGATCTGTATCGTTAAAGGTGCGGTGTTTAAAATTAAGTAAACGCTTTAAATCATCATCACTATGGTGAAGCACAAAATCATAAGGTGCATTATCCATCCGGTTAAGCAACTCCCTGCATTTATTAATAATCGTTTTCCGTTGCCCCCAGGCCAATACTGCAGCAAAAAAACCTGCAATTTCGATATCCTGTTTTTTATCAAAAAGATGTGGAATGCAAACCGGATCATTTGCGATAAAATTAGGTTGATTATACTGCTCAACCTTACGGTCTAGAAAATTTTTCAGTTCCAGAAATTGCATACAAGTAATTATTTAAACGGAAATAGCAGCATCACATCAACCGCCTAACCGGATTGAAATGGTATCCTTTTTTGTTTTTTAGATTTTAATGAAGCAAGCACTTCAACAAAAAAGATTAGTGTAAGGCCGGACGAACATGAACTTTAGAACAGTACTTGCTTTACAAAAAAATCGGGCAAATGTTAACCATAATGCCCGATTTTAATTTTAAGCCAACGCGTTTTCCAGATCTTCCAAAAGATCGTCGATATCTTCCACCCCAACGCTTAAACGAAGTAGGTTATCGGTAACGCCAACCTTTTCTCTTTCTTCTTTCGGAATAGAGCCATGCGTCATAGTAGCCGGGTGATTTATTAATGATTCTACGCCACCTAAAGATTCGGCAAGGGTAAATACTTTAAAGTTAGATGAAATCCTAAAGGTTTCTTCCAAATCAGCACCTTTCAATGTAATCGAAATCATGCCCCCAAAGCCACGCATCTGTTTTTTAGCCACATCGTGGTTTGGATGATCTTCAAAACCCGGCCAATAAATTTTGTCAACTTTTGGATGTGTTTTTAAATAATGTGCAATACGTTCTCCATTTTCACAATGTGCTTTCATTCTTAGATGAAGCGTTTTAATACCTCTTAAAACCAAAAAAGCATCTTGCGGACCTGGAGTTGCACCACAGGCATTGTAAATAAACCAAAGATCTTTGTACAGTTGTTCATTATTGGTTACCAAAGCGCCCATAACCACATCAGAGTGGCCGCCAATATATTTGGTTACCGAATGCATCACAATATCGGCACCTAAATCGATAGGGTTTTGCAAGTATGGTGATGCAAAAGTATTGTCTACAGTTAAGATTAAATTTTTCTCCTTGGTAATTTTTGCTACCCCTTCAATATCAATAATCTGCATGGTTGGATTGGTAGGTGTTTCTATCCAAACCAATTTTGTCTTTTCATTAATGTAAGGAAGCATATTTTCCGGCTTAGAAAGATCCAGAAAATGGAATTTGATTCCGTATTTAGTGAAGATTTTAGTAAAAATACGGTATGAACCACCATAAAGATCATTTCCCGTAATGACCTCATCGCCCGGTTGCAATAATTTTAATACGGCATCGGTAGCCCCCATCCCACTGGAGAAGGCTAAGCCATATTTGGCATTTTCCAAAGCAGCTAAACAATCTTCCAATGCTTTACGTGTAGGATTGGTTCCTCTGGAATATTCATACCCCTTGTTATCTCCAGGAGATTTTTGCCAGTAGGTAGAGGTTTGGTATATTGGTGTCATTACCGCACCAGTGGTTGGATCAGGCTCCTGGCCTGCATGTATGGCTTTAGTTGCGAATTTCATTTTTTTTTAAGATTTGAGATATGAGACAAAAGATGTGAGACAATAGATGTGAGATATAAGATTTGTTTTTTCTCAAATCTCCCATCTCCTATCTAAAATCTGCCTAATATATTAAAGTCGTTACTCAGGAAATTATTATGACTAGCAACTCTAAATTTATTTTGAAACGTGGGTAAGGAGGCTCACGACTCCGAACTCACGACTCAGGACTGACCTAATATGCTCTTGCAAAAAGTACTCTCTGGATAGATGGTTTTCCTGAATAAATACAAATACCATCTTCCAATTTATTATCTAACGGAATACAACGAATGGTTGCTTTCGTTTCCTCTTTAATCTTTTGCTCCGTTTCTGGCGTTCCATCCCAATGTGCGGAAATAAAACCTGCCTTGGTATCTAACAATTCCTGAAACTCTTCGTAGCTGTTCGCTTCGGTAATATGCTCATCACGATAAGCCAATGCCTTATTGAACATGCATTGCTGAATATCTTCCAACAATTTGGCAATGTAAATATCCAGGCCTTCCTGCGGTACCGTTTGTTTAAGTTTGGTATCTCTGCGGGCAATTTCAACGGTTTTATTTTCCAAATCACGGCCACCAATGGCAATGCGCACGGGCACACCTTTCATTTCGTAATCTGCAAATTTAAAGCCGGGACGTTGTGTATCGCGGTCATCATATTTAACTGATATTCCCATACCTTTTAAACGTAAACTTAGTTCATTAACGTATGAGGAGATTTTGGAAAGATCTTCATCATTTTTATAAATCGGAACAATAACCACCTGGATCGGTGCCAGTTTTGGTGGAATAATCAATCCAGAATCATCACTATGCGCCATAATTAATGCCCCCATTAAACGGGTAGAAACGCCCCATGACGTAGCCCAAACATGATCTAACTTTCCATCCCTGCCGGTAAATTTAACATCAAAGGCTTTCGCAAAATTCTGACCTAAAAAGTGTGATGTACCAGCCTGTAATGCCTTACCATCCTGCATTAAAGCTTCAATGCAATAAGTATCCAGCGCGCCAGCAAAGCGCTCATTTGGTGATTTACGGCCCCTGATTACCGGCACAGCTAACCAATTTTCTGCAAAATCGGCATAAATATGCAGCATGCGTTCTGTTTCCTCAATCGCTTCTTCCGCCGTTGCGTGTGCGGTATGCCCCTCTTGCCATAAAAATTCTGCAGTACGTAGAAATAACCGGGTACGCATTTCCCATCTGACTACGTTAGCCCATTGGTTGATGAGTATGGGTAAATCACGGTATGACTGGATCCATCCTTTGTAGGTATTCCATATAATGGTTTCTGAAGTGGGACGGACAATTAATTCCTCTTCCAATTTGGCAGTTTCATCAACGATGATATTGCCATTGCCATCATTTTTAAGTCGATAATGCGTTACAACTGCACATTCTGTCGCAAAGCCCTCAACGTGAGAGGCTTCTTTCGAGAAAAATGACTTTGGGATGAATAATGGAAAATAAGCATTTTGATGTCCCGTATCTTTAAACATTTTGTCGAGTATGGCCTGCATTTTTTCCCATATAGCATAGCCATTTGGCTTTATAACCATACAACCACGTACAGCAGAGTGTTCTGCCAAATCTGCTTTTAACACAATATCATTATACCACTGGGAGTAATCTGCTTCCCTACTTGTAATTTCTTTGCTCATCTTATGTATTTGGAACGTAATTTGTAAGTTAAAAAGTGTAAAATTAGATGGCAAATTTATAAATTTATGCCTACAAACAATTAACAATAACCTCAATTATTTTATGCCTGTTTTTCGGCTAAGAAAATAGGCAATAATTAGTTACTTTTGATTGGTTTATTAAATAGGTAAACACACACAACTAAATATAAACACAATGAAACCAATTCAATTTTTACCCATTGTCATGATTGCCACTGCAGGACTGGTGGCCTCATGCTCAACATCAAAATTGGCTCAAACTAAGCCAGTTGATGATGTGTATAATTCTGTAGCGAAAGCCAGAGAAGTGGAGATTGTTCGTCCTCCTCAAAATCAACAGGCACAGAATCAAAACAACGGTCAGGAAGAATATGATGAGTATTATGGAACAAGCAACCCATATTACGACATGGATTATTCTTCAAGGATAAACCGGTTCCATAATGGATACAGCTTTCAGGGCTACTATGATCCTTATTTCGACAATTATTATTACGGCAACAGTTACGGGCCTTCCAACTATTTAGGCATCGGTTTAGGCTGGAATAGTGGTTATGGTTTAGGATGGGGCGGTGGCTTCGGTTATGGTGGCGGATGGGGCTACGGCAGCATCTGGAATAACCCATTCTATTATGGTAACATGGGCTTTGGATGGAACAATCCATGGGGCTGGAACGCCTGGGGACCTAACTCTTACTACGATCGTTATGGTTGGGGTGGCGGATATTACGGCGGAGGCTGGGGTATCGGTGGTGGATACTATGGCGGTGGCGTGTACACCAATAGCAATTTCAGACCTAGGCCTGGAAGTAATGACAGAGGCGTACCTAGATACGGCAATGGAAATAATGGTAATGTTGGCAGACCTAGCAGAAGTGGAGTAGTTAATCAAAATGGCGTATCTTATGCACCAAATAATAACGCCGGAAGGCCGGTAAGAAGTCAGGGTGGCTACAGTCAAAATGATGGCATGCAAAGTGGCAGACCAACCAGAAACAATAATTATTCACCCCAACAAGGTTCACAAAGCAGCAGACCTACCAGAAATGAGGGCTATACTCCTCCTGCCAGAACCGAAAGCAGACCAACTTATTCTCCTCCTCCATCATCATATGGCGGCGGCGGTGGCGGTTCTACTGGTGGTGGAGGCGGTGGTGGTTCAAGACCATCAAGAGCTGGAAGAGGTTAATTATAAAAGGTAAACACACAAATGAAAAAAATAATTATGGCTTCTCTAGTAGCTACAGTAGCTGCTATGGGAACAACGTATGCCCAAAGTTATGCACCTGATGCATTCCGTTTCTCTCAAACCAATTATGGTACCTCTGCCCGGTTTAAAGGAATGGGTGGCGCGCAAATTGGTGTTGGTGGCGACATCGGATCAATTAACGCCAACCCTGCTGGTTTAGGTTTATTTACCAAATCAGAATTCAGCATTACGCCTGAATTTAATTCAGTATCAAACAATAGCGCATACTTAGGCAATAATACCAAAGCCGATAAGAATCAGATTAATCTGAATAATATTGGTGTAGTATTTTATAGCCCAGCAGCCAAAATGAAAGGATCTGATGTAGATAAGGGTTTAGTTAGTACCGTATTTGGTTTGAGCTATACTCGAAATAATGACTTTTTGAATAATATTAGTTACAATGGCGTCAACGCAAATAATTCTATAAGAAATTCTTATGCAGATCAAGCAAATAATTATGGAGTTAACAACTCAATAGCTGGTGATGCTTACAATAGTTATTTGATTAACAGGAACACACCTGGTGCTCCCAATCAATTTTCGGCAGAATCTTCAGGTAATAGCTTTAAACAAAACTGGGACGAGGCACGTTTAGGGTCTACTTCTGAATTTAATGTAGCTGGTGCGCTAAATTTTGGCAATAAGGTATACATTGGTGCCACTGCGAGCTTTGTTAATGTAAAATATACGAGCGACGCCACATTTACAGAATCAGGTGTTGTTAACTCATACAATGATGGTGATGCGGTACCAACATACAATGGAAATGAAAATTACAGCCTTAACCACTTCCGGAATCAACAAACTAAAGGTGGTGGATTTAATCTAAAGTTAGGTGCAATTTTCAGACCGGTTAGCGAATTAAGGATCGGGCTAAATTTCCAGACACCAACCTGGATGAACATTGAGGATAATACCAGCGAAACCTTACAGGCAACTACTGCAGGGAATGCGAATACCGGACCAACTAAATCCAACAATCCAACCCAATATTATGGATTCACTTATAATCTGCGTACACCATTAAAAGCTTCAGCAGGTATTAGCTATGTTATTGCAGGTACTGCATTAATATCGGCTGATGTGGATTATGTGGATTATGCTTCCATGCGTTTTTCTGATGCTAATGGCTCAGGTATTTCTACTATAAATGATAATAATGCCTTCATTAAAGCATCGTATAAAGAAGCTGTTAATTACAGGGTTGGTGCAGAAGTAAAGGTTACCAATGAATTAAGTCTACGCGCAGGTTATGGTGTAAACGGAAATGGTATTAAAGGTGGCGACAATAAATTTTATCAGGGCCAATACTACACAGGTGGATTAGGTTACCGCATCGATAATTATTATTTCGATGTTGCTTACCAGAACTATAAAACAAACTTTAGCTCAAGTCCTTACTTATTAGACGATTTTAGCGAGCCGGTTGCGGATGTTAAAAGCAATAGAAATAATGTATTCCTAACTTTTGGAGTAAGATTTTAAATTTAGAAACACTATACAAAACGGCTTCAGTTTAAAAACTGAGGCCGTTTTTATTTACTCTTCACGATAATTTCTTTCTCACCATAAACCACTCCACCATTTGTTACTCCCTGTAGAACAATTTTAAAATCGCCTGTTAAATCGCCGGTATTAAAACTAATAGCTGTTTCACCATTAACCATCATCTGATAATTCCAATAAACAGTCGAAAAATTGATAGGCTCATTTTTATTAGTAATATCAGATACATAAAACTCTTTAGCCAGATTAATACCCTTTAAAATGGTAATATTAGGTTTACGCTCTCCCACTAAGCACCCTTTATAGGTGATTTTCCCTCCTTTCCCATCTGAATAAATTTCACCTGTCACCGGACTGCTATTGTCAGCATCTGCAACGTGATTTTGGCAGTTTAAAATGTTATACCTGCAAACATAATCACCACATTTATTATAAGTTCCTTTTGCGTAATCAGTATTTTGATTTTTCTTAGTAATCACCACTTCTTTAAGTTTGATGCCAGCCGTCGAAGTTATGCTTTGATAACCGCTATTCAAGACATCCGCTTTTGTATTGGGAAGTTCAAATTTTTGCTTCACAATATATTTTGCAAGTTCGTCATGAGGATTGTCTATTTTCAGTTCGTACTGGTCATATTTATCGGTAACCAACCCCAGCCAAACCGGTATCTTTGGATCTTTAATTAGGAGGTGATCATACGGTATATTAAATCGGCCGGTGCTATCTGTATTCAGGAAATTCAGGCTTTCCCCGGCTATTGTTGTTAAGCCAATGGAACTGACCACGGCCTTTTTTCTTCTGGTAATCTCACCATGATATTCAAAGCTCGAAAGTACTGCTTCTTTATTCTCCACTTCAGCTTCTGGCCATTTATACCTGCTCCAGGTTTTAACCAGAAGGATATCATTTAGATAATCCTGATCAACATACTTTAAACCCATCGATCGGCTAGGAAGTGGTTTTAAATGTTGTTGTAAATAAAAATAATCGATAATGTTCTGGTTATTCCCAACTGAGATCCTATTTGCTTGGGTACACGAAATAGAAACCAGTGCTGTAAGTGCGGCTTTATTTTTACCGGTTACATTCAATTTTAAATTCACCTGATCTCTTGTACTATACTCATTTTTATCTGTGGATAGTTCGATCTGATTAAGCTGATCATAATGCGCAAAGAAAATCCTTTCGGCCATTGGGCAATCATTGCTATCTAAAATGGTTACTGTATTTAATCCAATTGGTACGGAATCTAATTTAAACCTTATATTTTGGGTTTTGTTAGCCGCTAATATCAAATCGGCGTGCAAAAAAACATCAGCGAAATTATGCACCAGAACATGAACTTTTTGATTATTATTGGCCACCAGCTGTAGCCTGAAATCATTTTCGGCTATTGCTGTGCCTGCTGTTAAAACAGCTCCATATTTTAATGCCGCAGGTAAATGATAACTGATACCTTCCTGTTCACTGCCAAAAAGTTTAACGTAATATTTTTTTGATGGCTTTGGACAGATCGAAAATGAACCAAGCCCTGTAGAATTGCTTTGGAGGGTATCAATTATCCTGTCATTTTCATATAAGATAGCCGTTGCTTTTATGGCAGTGCCTTCAAGGTCTTTAATTTCAAAACCTACCTTCGAAGTTAAGCAGTCTACCAGGTAACCACCTTCGGGGTAAAATTGAATCTGATAATTTGAACGGCTCCTCACCGGGAGATTAAACTTAATGTACCTGATATCTTTACCTTTTTTGATGGAGACATTAAGTTGGTTATTATCCCCTGTAATTTTATCCGCAGGAAAGTTAATCATCAGTTCACCGATTACATTACTTTTAGCTGTACCGGTGAGCAGTGTTTGTTTATCCTTACCGATCTGATATTTTATTTCTGCATTTTCAACAAAACGGTTATCACTAGATAAAATTTTTAATAATGCTGTTCCATTTTTGCTCTGCTCATCATAAGCTTTAAAAATAGAAACATTGGCCGTCAATGGATTTACAGTAGTAGATTTGATGATAATGGACTGCACAAATTCTCCTTCTGGCTGATTATCCTTTTTAATATTGGTATTTGCCACAAAACGATATGAACCGCTCGGCAGCGAATCAGGTAAGGTTAGCGCACCGAATGCAAATCCTTTTTCAATCAAAAATTTTTCCTGGATTACGACACTGCTATCACTGTTATTGATCAGCGATAAATAAAGCGTATGGTATTGATCTAAACTGGTAATGGTTTTTAGTAGATACCCACTAAACCAAACCTGATCATTATTGGTATAAATGTTTTTGTCGAAATGAACGAACAGATTAGATTGAGCTGTTTTTATGCCATAGCGATTGATATTCGATACTACGCTATCAAGTTTCACATCCTGCGCCTTTGTGTTTACAAATAAAAGTATGATACAGGCAAGGAGAATTTGAAATTTTGAAAGCATATTTTGATCGTTTAGCTAAAAATCGAAAATTTTCGCCAGATAATCAAAATATCTCCAATTAGTGACTTAATCTTTAGAACAGTTTATGTGAGTATGCTATTTAAAACGATCACAAAATTTTAACAATTCGTTGCTTTTCCACATACAAAGTTAATCCGGTACGGACTTTAAACTTCAGTTTTTCGCATAGCGAATTCTTATACCCACCAATGGTACGCTGACTCACAAATATCTAAGCCGCATTCATTAACCAGTTCTATATTTTTAATCTGGCCAAACATCAAGAATAGTTAAGGTAATTTTAGTCCCTTTAGTAATCACGAGGTGGATTTTGGCTGGATATCGGCTTGTAATCAAACTTTTTACAGTATCAAGTAAATCCTTAGGGAGCCAACGTATCCTTCAATTTCGGTAATCAAAGATTTATAAAAGATTTCATTTTGCTCCAAAACAGTCAGTTGTAGCTTAGCTAAACTTAGGAGCTGCCCAACATCATCATGTATTTCTTCGCTTATCGTTTCAAATGTCTGCTTCTGCATTTTCAAGCCGGATTGAAGCAATTGCTCACTATGATGTTTTTCTAGTTCTTCCGTTCTTTTGCATACAGGAATTTCGTTTTCTAAAAATACAACATCAGGAAAACTATTGCTAGGAAAAAAATAAAGGATACCCAAAACTGGATATCCTTATCACTATTTACTAATTATTATTTAATTCGCATCCCACCACAACCTATCTGTAAGTTTAGCCTTTTGTTGAGGTTGTGGGTTGGCGGTAATTTCGGAATTTGGATAAAGTACCCGTCTTGGAATCTCCGAAAGTGCATTTTTCACTTTTGTTAAAACCGGGAATCCGGTGCGGCGCCAGTCGGTATAATTCTCTGCATTTAAGAAATTTGAGATAGACTTTTCTTCTATAATCAAACGGAGTGCGTTTGTAGTGGTAAGTGCGCCTCTAGAAGCAATATATGTATCTATATCGGCAGCGCTAACTCCAATTTTAGTCATGTGTTGCTTTATCCCCTCCTGGTAAAAAGGTTGTGCAGCTGCAAATCCTGATACAACCAAGGTAGCTTCAGCTTTAATAAACAAAGCCTCAGTATAATTTACCAGATAATTATTCGCATTTGCACCGGCATAAAAATCGGCCGGAATAGAATAAGACTCCAGACTCCCAATTTCGGGCAGGCCTATTTCCCTACCTGTATATAAACCAGTTTGTTTAGCGGGCTTAATCATTTTGCTTAACCTCGGGTCATTACGTGTTTTAAAAGCATCAACAAAAGTATTGGCTAATACAAACGTGCTGGCCGGCAAAAAATTCTGCTGCCATGGATTTTCCGCACCTGCCGCACCACTAAAAGCAATTTTGGCATCATCATCATTACTTTGCATGCCATCGGTCAAAGCAGTTAAAGCCAGTTGCGCCTGCGCTATTGCCGTATTACCAGGTGCTTTACTTAAATGCATATAATAACGCGCCTTTAAAGTGTAGGCCAGTTTTTTCCACTTTGCCATGTCGCCAGCGTAGAAGTAATCGTCACTTCCGGGCGCAAGTCCGGCATCCTTGCCAATATCAGCTATACCCTCATCCAATAATGCTTGAATCTGAACATAGATTTGTTGCTGATTATCGTAAACCGGTGTCGCCTGGTTTATTCCTAAAAATGCCTGACTGTAAGGGATGTCGCCCCATGCATCGGTTGCATAGCCAAGAGTATAAGCGGTAAGAATTTTAGCAATTGCAGTATACTTAAAATTACCACCGGCTACAGCCTTAATTTTCAATAGATTTAGGTTATTCAGGGTTCTCACATATACATTGTTCCAATCACCATCCATATCAATATTATACATCAAATAAGTACCAAAATTTGGCGCCACCTGGTTAAGTGCCATTACCTGCATGTATTGTTGTAATACTACACTTAAATTTCCATCGCCAGATGCATTGATATTTTGTGAGATCAACATTTGTATAGGTGGCAACATCAACGACTCTTTAACATCAATAGGTCTGTTGGGGTCATCGTTTACATCGAGGTATTTTTTGCATCCGGCCAATGCTACCATTAGGGCGAATACTATAATAAAATATATCTTTTTCATGTTATTATTTCTAGTTGTTAAGGTCTATAAGGTCAATTTCACACTAAAGTCAACAGATCGCGAGGTTGGCGTTGAGAACGAATAAATTCCTTGCGAACCATTTGATGATCCAAATGAGCTTACCTCCGGATCACCACCTGTAAAGTGTGGGGCATAAATCCAAAGGTTACGGCCTGTTACCTGAAAACCAATGGTTTTAAAAGGTGATTTTTGCAGCCAGCCTGGTTTTAAATGATACCCAAGGCTTACATTACGCAATTTCACATAGGTTCCATCCTGAATTACAGATTCTAAAACACTATTGATACGCTGATAATAGGCTTGCCCCAAAACCGAAACCGTATTTGGCAAACCGGTTGTAGCGTTAACACCCTCCACTACCCTCGGCCCGCGATCTTCTGTAACTTTTGGTGTACCATAGAAATAGCCATAACCATCTACATTATTTTGAATATCTCCCCCCTTTTTCATGTCAAAAGAGAAACTAAAAGTGAATTGCTTGTACTTCAAATTATTTACAATGCCACCCATCCAATCTGGATTAATATCACCAATAATGCCCTGAGTATCGGCAGCAAAAGGAAGACCAGTTTCATCGGTTAACAATTGCCCGGAAGCATTGCGGGCATAACGGGTGCCATAAATAACGCCATAGGGCTGGTTAACAAAAATAGATGTAAAGCCGTTACCAACCTGGTTCAGGTCTTTATAAATAGAGAGTACTTTATTTCTGATGCGACTGTAATTAATGGTTAAATCCCAGTTAAAATCTTTCGTGGCAATAGGTTTGGCATTTAACAGCACTTCAATGCCACGGTTGCGCATCGATGCAGAATTTACACTGGTAGCATTAAAGCCAGTTGAAGGTGCCAAAGCAACGGTTGGAATAATCCCATTCCTGGTTTTCTTATCAAAATAGGTAACCTCCAACCCTATGCGGCTTTTAAAGAACCCGGTTTCTAAACCTACTTCAACCTCGTTTATACGTTCGTTTTTAAGATTGGGATTGTTAAGTGTCTGGCTAATTAAGAAACCAGATTGTCCCTGGTAAGGAAAAGTGGTATTTCTAATCGTTTGCGATTCGTATGGGGTGAGTAAGCTATAGGCGCCAATACTTGCATTGCCCACCGTACTGTATGATACCCGAAGTTTACCAAAGTTCATTACGCTAGAAACACCTGGCGAAAAGAAATTAGAGAAAATAAAACTCATGGCAGCCGAACCATATGGGTAAAAAGTATTGTCTTTAGCTAATACCGAAGCCCCATCATACCTACCTGTTAAGGATAGGATAATGAACTTCTTGTAATCAATATTAGATTGCAGATAAAAACCTACTTTGCGTGTTAGGTAACTGGTTTCGGTAAACTTAACCGTAGAAGCGGAACCAATATTATTAAATCCGGGAATGGTAATACCCAAACCATTGGCATAACCATTTTGTGAATACGTAGAGATGATGTTATTTCCGAGCAAAGCTTCAATATTAAAATCTCCAAAACTTTTATTCGCATTCAGTATCAAATCGTTGTTATACTGTCTGAAATTGGTATTATTGTTTACAATCCTTCCATTGGGATTAGAAACAGAAAGTAACGACTCGGTGTATTTACCCTGCTCTACATATACATCGGCACCAAAACGTTCTGTAATGGTTAACCAGCTTAATGGTTTATAATCGGCAGTAAATGTGGGCAGAAAACGGTTAACAATTGAAGTATTACTGATATTATCTAACACCCAGTAAGGGTTATTACGAGAGAAACGAAATAAACGCTGGCTCCCATCAGGGTTAACCGAGGGCTGCAGATCGTAGGATACCGGAGCCGAAAAGATAGTCCATACCGGGCTCTCCAGTGCATAACCTTCTGGCAAACGGCGGTTTTTGGTATTGGCATAATTCAAGGAAAAAGTAACATTCAAATCTTTTATAATCTGTGTGGTAAATTTTCCGAAAAGCGTATTACGGTCGAACGATGTAGTGGGTACTGTTCCGTTCTGTGCAAAATTGGTATAAGACAAGAAATAAGAATTATAAGCACTACCACCCGTAATAGCCACTGTATTAGAATATGTTTTGCCGGTTTTGAAAAACAAATCAGACTGATTATACACTGGTGCTGGCTGGCCGTTGATTTTTAGGGTATCCATCCTTGCCCCCCAGGATGTACTGGTTTTCTGGCTTACTCCATCAAAGTACACACCGTTAGAACCTAGTGAATATTTATCCTGGATTTCGGGCAATAAGGGTTTCTCCATCGAAAAGGAAGAAGAAAAGCTGATGCTAGGCTTTTTATTCAGCCCCCCTGTCTTGGTGGTGATAATGATTACCCCTTTAGCCCCATCAGATCCGTACAATGCAGTTGCGGCACCGCCTTTTAATACGTTAATGCTTTCAATAATATTGGGATCAAGATCTGCAATACGGTTGGTACCAGGCCCTGAGTTTAGGTTACCCGTTTCATCATTATTTACTGGTATACCATCAATTACCATCAAAGCCTCATTGTTGCCATAGAGCGAGTTGGCACCCCTGATTACGATACGGGATGAACTTCCTGGCGTACCAGAAGAACTGGTGATCTGCACACCCGAAACCTTACCCGCTAACGCATTTACCAGATTAGGTTCTTTCGATTGAGTAATCTGATCGCCTTTTACTTCTTGCGAACTATAGGTTAAATTTCGTTTTTCGCGTTTCACACCCAGCGCAGTTACGACAATTTCATTTAGGTTTTGCTGGTCTTCACTTAATACAATAGTAATATTGCTTTGTCCGCTATATGCAAATTCTTTGTTAATGTAACCAATCCCACTAAAAACAAGAGTAGCCGGATTTGGACTATTAATTGAAAATACACCCTTGGTATCAGAAGAAGTACCACCAGTTATCCCTTTTATTTTTACTGAAATCCCTGGGATTGGCTGCCCCAGTGCGTCGGTTATTTTTCCGCTGATAAGCGACGTTTGACCATAAATCTGTAAAAAACAGAGCATAGCCATTGTGAAGAAAGTAGTCTTTAGTTTGGTCATCGTTTTCGGTCTAGTTAGTAGTATGACCAAAATTAAGCTTATAAAAAACCAGATTGAATGATGATTTTAACTCGTACTAATCAAAAATTAACACAATAATTAAAACCATATTTAAAATACTGATAATCCGAATACATTTTTGGGTATTTTATTTATGTATTCCGAATAAATATTGACATTGTATGTCAGGCCACCTTAAATCCGTTAAAATTAAAGAGATATAAATCTAAAAACATAATTATAGGCTGAGATTTGATCATTCTCAATTGGATTCTATAGCTACCAGATGAAAATAATCTTAATGCAGGCACTTAAAAATCTTTGCATGAGCGAGAATGCTCCCCATTAATTGATGCTGTCGAAGTTAGGTTTCTAGCGCATTTATTCCGATTCGTTAATTTAAGAAGTCTTCAACTACGCTTACGCTAACAACAGCAGAACTGAAATTGATCATGCTGCTAGAATTCAGAAGGTGCTACAGATTATAAAATAAAAATACTTTATAACTCATTTTATACTGAGGATAAAGTTATACTTAAATTGAATTACTCTCCGCAGGTATTGAAGTTTTGTCCGCTAAAAATAATCATAGTTCTAACTATAAAAACTAGCCATTAAATAGCCCATAAAGCGCTCCACCTTTTTTACCCAGTTCATCCAGTTTAGTCTCAATCACTGCATCCTTAATCAATTCGGGTGCATGGTGGGGCTTTTTCCGTGCATCGATAATCACCGAACCTTTACATCCCCAGTGTTTATTAATGATAAAATCGTTAACGCCATAAATATCTGCTGCCGGGTTACTTCTCGTAAAGGTTACCCAAACCAGATTATCAATATTGGCAGCGGTAAATTCAGCATCATCAGCAAGTACAATAAGGGGCAAGCCCGAAAGATCTTGATCAATTAAAGCTATATTTAACTTAGCAATTTCCGCAGCTGTCTTTTCCGCACTAAGGTACTTGTCACACTCCATCACTAAAACCCCGGGAATAGCAAGCTGTGATTGATAACAACCATCGCCAAGCTTTATTCCTTCAGGAAGCGCACTCCATAACGTTCGCTTTTTTTCCCCTGCGGCTGCAAAAACAACCTTCGAACCACTATTTAAGCCGTCACCACTATAATCCAGCGTGTCAATTGTTGTATTGGTATAAAAATGGATATCTCTGGTTAAATCAATACGTTCCAGCACATGATTTAAGAATCCTGAAATATCATGTGTATTTAAAAGTTCGTTATCTTCTTTTGCAGCTATGAATACGTACTTTGCCAAACTCAATTGATTTTTCCCAAGGATATGATTGGCAATCGTTAAAATCTCCTGTGGTCTTCTTTCTTTTAAATAAGGGGTGTAACGCTCGCTACCTATGGCGAAAAGCAGTGGGTGAACACCAGCTGCATCTACCGCATGCACTTCTTTTAAACCATGTATTTCCTGCGGGATGGCTGAACCCGTAATTTCGTGAATCAATGCACCAAAACTGGTATCCTCTTGCGGAGGACGGCCGACTACCGTAAATGACCAGATGGCATCCTTTTTATGATACACATTATGCACTTTCATTAAAGGAAATGGGTGTGTTAAGCTATAATACCCTAAATGATCACCAAAAGGCCCCTCTGGTTTATTTTCATTTGGATAAACGGTTCCTGTTATGATAAAATCAGCATCTGCTGAAATGCAGAAACCTTCGTCATCATAAAAATAGCGGAAACGCCTGTCGCCCAGTGCGCCTGCAAAAGTCATTTCAGACAAACCTTCTGGTAAAGGCATTACAGCGGCCAGCGGATGTGACGGTGGACCACCAACAAAAATACTCACTTTTAAAGGCTGTCCCAGCGCATTGGCTTTAGACTGATGTACACCTATACCCCTGTGAATCTGATAATGCAACCCTAGTTCCTGATCCTGAATATAATCGTTTCCACCCAATTGAATGCGATACATTCCAAGGTTTGCATTCAAAACACCAGGCTTTTCTATATCCTCCGTATATACCTGTGGCATGGTAACAAATGGCCCACCATCCATAGGCCAGTTCACAATCTGCGGTAACTGACTGATAGTTGTTTTCAAAAATTTGCTTTTAGCGGAAGGTGTTTTTAGCGGTAGCGCAGACAAAGCCGACATTGCAGAACCTGCATATTTGAATGGATTTTTTAATGCTTTTATAGGATCGTTCCTCAACGAAACCAACTGCTGCACCTTGGGTAAGGTATCTCTGAAAATGAACTTCGATCTTTCTAAAGTTCCAAACAAATTTGAAACTGCAGGAAACGGACTTCCTTTAACCTTTTCAAATAGAATAGCCGGACCTTTATTTTCATAAACCCGTAAATGGATGGCCGCCATTTCTAAATAAGGATCTACTTCTTCCTTTATTCTGATCAGATGACCATGCTTTTCAAGATCGGAAACACATGCTGCTAAACTTTTGTATGCCATGTCCCAAAGATAAATAATTAGACTTTCTATGAAACAAAAAAGCCTTATATAAGCAGATTTTACAATAAATCTACTTACATAAGGCCAATAACCTACCAATACTGATATTATTTCTTACCAGCGAAAGAACGTAACATCCAGGTATTTTTCTCTTTAAACTGCATAAACTTATTTACCATATCGTTTGTTCCGTCATCACCGGCCTGTTCAGACGCTTCCATTACTTCACGCTCCAACTCGATTAAGGTGGCCATATCATCTAAAATGGCCTCAACCATGTCTAAATCTTTCATACCGATGGTATCCACTTCCTGAATTTTAGATTCTTTAATGTAATCGGCAAAGCGACTATGTGGCGGTTTACCTAAAGTTAACACACGTTCTGCAATTTCATCAATAGTTAACTGTGCATTGGTATATAATTCTTCGAACTTTACATGAAGCGTAAAAAAATTCTGTCCTTTAATGTTCCAGTGGCAACCTCTTAATTTTTGATAATGAATGTGGTAATTAGCCAAATAATCATTTAACAGATCTACAACTGGTTTAACTTCTTTTTCGTTCAAGCTTATTTCTTTAGCGTCCATTTTATTATGATTTATAATGTTTTTAATGTGAACGTAACAAACAACATTTATAAAAGTTTGTTCAATTTTGTCTTTTGAACAATAGGTTATTTATTAAATCGTTTAATAGCTGAAAATAAACAAAGGGAGAATATCATAAACAATTGTGAATGAATAGTATATCGATATAATAAGTTTAAAATTATCTCATTTTAACCTAAAAGCTGACAGGTCAGCTTAAGGTGGTTAACAATATTATTCGTATAATTGCGGTCCTTGATTTAGAAATTTATATAAAAATAAATGCATAAAATATATTTATCTGCTGTTGTGTTATTTGCCTTAAATATTGCAAATGCAAAAGCCAACACAGCAAGAGACTCTATCGGTGTAGAAAATAATAATGGTAAAAAACTCATCGTTCACCAAACTGTAGCAAAAGACACTTACTATTCTATTGGGAGAAGATACAACGTGTCTCCGAAGGATATTATGGCTTTTAACAACAATAAATATCTACAGGTCGGGGTAATCATCAAAGTCCCTACAAATGTTCCTTTTGCAGCTACCGGATCATCGAATACGGAAACAACTTCTGCAACAGCCAATGTGATCGAGCATACCATTAAGCCAAAAGAAAACTTAAATATGCTTGCCGAAAAATATGGCACCACCATAAATGAAATTAAGGCATTAAATCAGTTGAAAGGCAATAATTTAAGCATCGGGCAGGTGTTAAAAATACCAGCAAAAAACGGAACACAAAATGTAACAGCAGAGCCACCTGTTACGCCACCTGCAAAAAACAATACAGAATCAACTGTAAAAAATACTCCATCATCAGATCAAACCATGATCGAACATACCGTTGCGGCAAAAGAATTTTTAGGAAAAATTGCAGAAAAATATGGTACTACAGTTGAAGAGGTAAAAAAAGCCAATAATCTTTCAGGTAATAACCTTCGGATCGGTCAAAAACTTAAAATCCCTGCAACAAAAAATATTGATGAAAATAAGGTAGATGCTGTTGCCGATGAAAAACCGGTACAGGAAAGCAAATCTACAGATGCTGCAGGCACACATACCGTTTTAAGAAACGAAACGATCTTCACCATCGCTAAGCAATATGGCATTACGGCTTACCAGATCAGGACAATGAATAATCTTCCTGATAATGCCATTGCCATAGGGCAGGTTTTGAAGGTGCCGGGAGGAGGTATTGTTACTGATGTTCAGGTTCCAAAAGAGAAGCAGGCAGAAACAAAAGCAAAAGAAACACCTGTTGCAAATGAAGAGAATTTTATCCATACGGTAGCCAATGGCGAGAACATCTTTTCAATCGCTAAAAAATACAATCTAACGGCATATCAGATCAGGACGGCCAATAAACTGGATGATAATAACATTAAAGTTGGCCAGAAACTGATTATTCCTAAACCACCACAACCTAAATCGGTTAATGATTTATCTAAAGAAGAACAGGAAAATGAGCCAGACAGTACCATGGTTAAAGACCCTAAACTTCGCCGTGATCCGAGCGTATATGGCTTAAGCCAGATCGAAGAAAAAGGAACTGCAGTTTGGATAGCGGACCAGGACCTGGACGGAACTAAAATGTTGGTTTTACACCGCACAGCGCCAGTTGGCAGGGTAATTAAGATTACCAACCCGATGACCAACCGCACTACCTTTGCAAAAGTTGTTGGTAAATTTACAGAGAACGAATCTACAAAAGATGTTATCATTGTAATGACTAAAGCTGTAGCCGATTCTTTGGGTGCTTTAGACAAACGTTTTTTCTGTAATTTAACTTATAGTGCTCAATGAGTGTAAACAAAAATCCATTTATAATTGGCATTGCCGGTGGCAGCGGATCGGGTAAAACATTTTTCTTAAACTGCTTTCTGCATCATTTTAAACAAGATGAGGTAACACTGGTATCACAGGATGATTATTACATCCCTGCCGGCGACATGACGCAGGAAGAAAATAAGTTATACAACTTCGATCTTCCTTCAACCATTGATAGTGAACAGTTTTTGAGAGATATTAAGCAATTAATGAGCGGCGAAGTGGTTTATAAAAAGGAATATAATTTCAATAACCCTTTGGCTGTAGTTAAAATACTAGAAATTAAATCGGCGCCTATTATTATTGTTGAGGGGCTTTTTATCCTCCATTTTAAAGAAATCGCGGCTTTACTGGATCATACTATTTTTGTGGATGCGGATGAACAGATTGCTTTAGACCGCCGTATTAAACGAGATGGTTTAGAACGGGGTTACCCTGAAGAAGATGTATTATACAAATGGCATAATCATGTGGTGCCCGCTTATAAAGAATACCTGCTACCCTATCGCGACCAATGCAACAAGGTAGTCATGAACAATACCAATGAACCTGATGAAATTATCGCCATTACAGAAGATATTTCAAATGATTTAAGAAATAGCATTTTAGTAGATATACAGTAACACGAGAGAAGTCAAGTTTTAAAAACTTGACTTCTCTTTTTTATGATAAACTGTCAGGCTGAGCGGAGTCGAAGCCCCTAATCGCCGTGGTCTGTGTGTCTCGCAAACCACTAATTAATCTAATCTCATTTCAGGAATTTCACCCTCCACAATTAATCTTCCAGCGGTAGATTGTTGTATAAATTCGATACTCACACCCGGAGCCCGTTCTAAAAGTTTAAAACCACCTTCAGTTAAAATATCCAAAACGGCCAGTTCAGTTACAATTTTTTTAATGCATTTAACACCAGTTAGGGGAAGTGTACATTTTGGCAACAATTTACTTTCTCCGGCTTTATTGATGTGCTGCATGGCTACAACGATATTTTTAGCTGATGCTACTAAATCCATTGCCCCTCCCATTCCTTTCACCATTTTACCCGGAATTTTCCAGTTGGCAATATCTCCATTTTCTGACACCTCCATCGCACCCAGAATGGTTAAATCTACTTTTTGAGCACGGATCATCCCAAAACTCATCGCCGAATCAAAAATAGATGAGCCAGGCAAAGTAGTAATGGTTTGTTTCCCTGCATTAATTAAATCGGCATCTTCTTCCCCTTCAAAAGGAAACGGCCCCATGCCTAACAAACCATTTTCCGACTGTAACACGACATTAATTCCTTTCGGAATATAGTTGGCCACTAATGTAGGTATGCCAATGCCCAGGTTAACATAGTATCCGTCTTTTATTTCTTTAGCGATGCGTTGTGCGATCTCTTCTTTTGAAAACATAAATCTTAAATGATGATTGAGTGAATAATTGAATGATTGAATGTTCTAATCCGCTATTCGACTTCGGACTGCCAACTTCAGACTTCAGACTTCCTCACGGTTCGTTGTTCAATTCTCTTCTCATAATCTTTACCCTGAAAAATACGGTGGA
Source organism: Pedobacter terrae (assembly GCF_900100705.1). Classification (GTDB taxonomy): domain Bacteria; phylum Bacteroidota; class Bacteroidia; order Sphingobacteriales; family Sphingobacteriaceae; genus Pedobacter; species Pedobacter terrae. The sequence continues at coordinate 64,155 of NZ_FNCH01000014.1, read as the reverse complement.
CATAAATACCGGGTGTATGAATATAATCCGGCTCTAATTCGCCAGCTTCTACCAATTCCTCCACCTCAGCGATCGTAATTTTGCCGGCCATAGCCATTACCGGATTAAAATTCCGGCTCGTTGATCTAAAGATTAAATTTCCTGCGGTATCACCTTTCCAGGCTTTTACAATTGCGAAATCGGCATCAAATGCATATTCCATTAAATAATCCTTACCATCAAAATTACGTACTTCTTTACCTTCTGCCACTTCAGTTCCTACACCTGCGGGCGTAAAAATTGCAGGCATACCGTATCCGGCCGCAAGACAGCGGGTAGCTAAAGTACCTTGTGGGATAAGATCTACCTCAAGTTCACCGCTCAGCAATTGTCGCTCAAATTCAGCATTTTCACCTACATAAGAAGAAATCATTTTTTTTACTTGTCGTTGTTTCAGCATTAGGCCAATACCAAAATCATCAACACCTGCGTTATTAGAAATACAGGTCAGATTTTTCACCCGCTTAGTTACCAGGGCATTTATGCAATTCTCAGGAATACCACAAAGTCCGAAACCACCAAGCATAATGGTTGCACCATCTGATATATCTTTGATGGCCTCTTCAGCACCAGATACCACTTTATTTATCATTTTATGAATTTTTGGTTAGTCCGCTAAATTACAAATTGCCCACAAAATTGCAGCATATAAATTTTTTAAATCTATCAGGAATATTAATTGATTGGAATTAATCTAAATAACTACTACCTTTGTGCTGCAATGATTAACGAGAGAGAAGAAAACACATTTGTATTGCCCACTGATTCTGAATTTCAGAAAGGTATGGGTTTTATTTTCAGTTGTACGGCAGAGCACAAAAAATGTTGCGAGAAATTTAAAAAAGGCAAACGCTGTAAAAAGTGTCCCGGACAAAAAAAATAATCGCCTATTTTGCTATTTCTACAATCTTATCATCGCTTCCATTACTGGTGCAGATGTAAATTTTTCCTTCAGGCGATTGACAGACAGCTCTCACCCTACCATAGGTATTTACATAAAAATCTTTTGTGCCAACAATTTTAGTCTGTGCATCATCTAATTTCAATTGCATTAATTTTGTACCTTTTAATACGGCCAACAATAAAGAGTTTTTAAACTGCGGAATATAATTGTTGTTATAGTAAGTTAAGCCACTTGGTGCAATAGTTGGCGTCCAGTTGATTAGCGGTTCAGCTACATTGTTCAAATTGCAAAAAGATTGCTCTCCACTTTCATTGCAAAAACCTTTAATATTTGGCCAGCCATAGTTTCTTTCTTTTTCTATGATATTAATCTCATCATCAGAATCAGGTCCATGTTCTGAGGAGAAAATTTTATTACCAACCTGGGTCAATCCTTGTGGATTCCGATGCCCTAGAGACCAAACTGGATTATTTGGATAAGGATTATCGGAAGGGATAGAGCCGTCTAAATTGATTCTTAAAATTTTACCAGCCAAAGAATTAACATTTTGAGGAAGGTTAGTATCAGAAGCATCACCTGTACTGATGTATAATTTACCACCGCTAATTAACAAGCGCGAACCATTATGAATAGAGGCTGCAGGAATCTGATCCAATAAAACCAACGGGCTGGTTAAATTTCCTCCAGCGTAAGTATAACGTACCACTTTAGCTTTATAAGTACTTCCATAACCATATACCACATAAACATAAGGATTGCTGGTAAAATCGGGATGTAGCGCCATTCCGAGCAAGCCACCTTCTCCGTTTGTACGTACCTCTGTTATGGTTAGCAAGGCTGTTACCTGACCTGTAGCAGGATTTAACCGACTGATTTTACCAGCCTTTTCCGTAAACCAGATAAAATTATCCGGACCATAGACCATTTCCCAGGGAAGGCTTAGTCCTGATACAATTACTTTCGATTTTAATTCTACATCTGGCAAGTTACCTGGATCTTCATTACCATTGTTGTTTTTTTTGCATGTTGTGGTAAACAGCACCACAAAAAGGCATAGTAAGATTTTTTTCATAGCCGTAACATTTTAAAAATAACATACTTACGGTTATAAAAGTTTTATTATGTTATTGGACGGGCGTCATTTCGAGCGAAGCACAGCGCAGCCGAGGTCGAAATGACGATTACACCTCGCCCATCTCAAATCTCCTGTCTCAAATCTAACTCATCAATTCAGGTAAACATACGTAATCCCATCTCCACCCCTATCAGCATGTTCATCTTCCATCCTGTTTACCTGACTATACTTGCGTAGATATTCCCTGATCATTTTCCTTAAAATCCCATCACCTTTACCATGTATCAGTTTAATGGATGGAAAACCGAGCATAATGGCTTTGTCTAAATATTTCTCCACTTCGAAAAGGGCATCTTCTGTGCGTTTCCCCCTGAGGTCGAGTTCAGCCCTGAAGCCAGAAACAGCATCATTCATCCGCCCAGCGAAAGAATTGGCACTGCTCTGAATTACTTTTTTAGCTTCGCGGTTACTCACTTTTTGTACACGGCTCTTTTTAACCGTCGATCGTAAATCGCCAATAGCCAAAATCAGTTCATTGCGGTTAATTTCTAAAACCTGACCAATGGTTTCACTATCGTTAAATTTCACTAAATCACCAATTTCAATTTCACCGCCAACCACTATCGGCACCGGCTTAGGGCGCTCTTTAGGTAAGGTATTTTTAACGAGTTCCTTTTGTAAATTCTGGCGCAATTCTTTGGTTATTTCTTTATCAGCTTGTTTTTCCTTAATCTCGGCTATCGTATTTTCAACCAGTTTATTGGCATTTTTTATAATGTTCTGCGCCTCTTGTTTAGCCTCTCTAATCAATACCTTTCTATTCTCTTCTAAAAAGCTTTTTAACTTTTCATTTTCTGCTACCAGGTTTTTAGCTTTATTCTGCTGATTGGCCAAACTTACTTTGGCATCGTAAACATTTTTCTTTTCGCGCTCCAGATCAACAAGCATCGTATCTACCCGATTTTGGTTTGAACCTGTTTTTTCTCTCGCAAGCTGAATAACCTCCTTAGGCAAACCAATATTCTGTGCAATTTCAAATGCATAAGAACTACCCGGTTTACCCATCTCTAAAACATACAGTGGTTTCATTTTGGCATTATCAAAAAGCATAGATGCATTTTCCAAACCAGGTGTATTACCCGCAAATAGTTTTAAATTAGAATAGTGCGTGGTGATTACACCTCGAACCTTTTTATTGTTTAACACTTCTAAAACTGCTTCAGCCATGGGTCCCCCAAACTGCGGATCGGTACCCGTACCAAATTCATCAATTAGGACCATCGTTTTTGGTGAAGCATGTTCTACAAAATAGCGCATCTTCTTCAAATGTGCACTATAAGTACTTAAATCACTTTCTATCGATTGATCATCGCCAATGTCGGCAAAAATGTTTTCAAAAATTCCTACCTCACTATTGGCATCAACAGGAATTAGCAGACCGGTTTGTAGCATAATCTGCAAAAGACCAACTGTTTTCATACAAACTGATTTACCGCCCGCATTCGGGCCCGATACCAGCACTACGCGGGTTTCGGCATCTATATGAATATTTAAGGGGGTAACTGTTTTCTTCTCTGCAGCAAAAGAGATTGATAATAAAGGATGTCTTGCATTAATCAGCTTAGTTTTAGGTTCTTTTAACAAACCTGGCATTTCAGCTTCAATATCCATAGCAAATAATGCTTTGGCACGCACAAAATCCAGCTTGGTCAGGAAACCATGGTAAGAAAGCAATAATGGAGAATACGGTCGCAGATCATCCGTTAAGGAAATTAAAATTTTAATAATTTCACGGCGTTTATCAAATTCTAAATCGCGTAACTTATTATTTAAAGTAAAAACTTCTTCAGGCTCAATATAAACGGTTTGCCCGGTTGCCGATTCATCATGTACAAAGCCTTTTAGTTTGCGTTTATTTTCTGCCAAAACCGGGATACACATCCTCCCATCACGGATGGTTAAACTCCCATCGGCAACCCAATTATTGGCTATGGCTTGCTTGTAGATAGAATCCATGCGCTTACGCACATCTTGCTCTGCTTTCGAAATAGCAGAGGTAATCTCCTGTAGTTCTTTTGATGCATTCGGTTTAATTTTTCCTTTGGCATCAATTACAGTTTCTATCTTACGTAAGATGTTTTTTTCAATCGGCAGGTGCTCAAATAAAGCCTCGAGTGTTGGGTACACTTCTGCACGTTCTTCAAAAAAACGAAGCACAGAAAAAACGGTTTGCAAGGAAGTATATACCTGAAACCACTCCTCTTCTAAAATGTAAGTACCTTCTACCCTGATTTTTTCAACCAGTGATTTAATGTCAAAAAAGGTATTGATCTGTAAGGGTTCCTGATTTTGCAGGATGCTTTTAAATTCGTTTGTTTGACGTAAAAATTTATCAATTTGATCAAAACGGTTCATCACCTGCATCTTTTCCACCATTGACTGGCCCATAGAGCTCAAACAATGTTTGCTGATCAGTTGCCTGATTTCTACAAAACCTAAACGTTCTAAACAATTATCTGGGTATAACATATTATTGTACTGCAACTGGTGTGGGCGATGTGCTCGCTGCTCCAGCCTTTTTTATATTTATAAGTGAATCGGCCTGTTTTTTCTTTTTAGCAATTGCCGCTACAGCTTTAACCTTTGATAAGGAATCTGGTTTCATTTTTTTTCTAATGGCAAGAGAATCGGCCTTAAACTTCTTTGCTATCACCAGTGAATCAGCCTTAAACTGTTTTTTCTTAATTATTAAATCGGCTAACTCCGTACCTTTTTTTTGTTTAGCCAGCATTTTCTGTATGTTTTTATAAACGGCTTCCAGCGCTACAGGATTGGTATTATACCAAAGCAAACTTTTATTGTACTGGGCAGAATCTGTCCCAAACTTTTTATATATACCCTTATAATAAGCTGCAGCCACTTTCTTTGCCGAGTCTGCTACATAAATGCTGGAAAGGTATCCGTCTACAATATGCATATCGTATAAGATCTTTTCCATTTTATCAGGTTTAATAATGTCATCAGGTACGCCAGGCTTACAGCCCAACCATAATATAGCTGTCATTAAAACCCATATTAATCTCTTCATGCTTAATTTAAATATTATTTTTTGCCCAAATTGCGGCAAGGTTATTAATTTTACCAAAAATAGTTATAAATGAGCATAGCTGATAATCTTAAAAAATATAAAAGCGAAGTTGAATCAGACGGAGTGAAACTGATTGCGGTTTCAAAAACACAACCGATAGAATCAATTTTAGAAGCATACAACGCCGGACAACGTATTTTTGGGGAAAACCATGTACAGGAAATGGTTGATAAGGAGGCGCAGCTGCCAAAAGATATCGAATGGCATTTAATTGGCCATTTACAAAGCAACAAGGTAAAGTATATTGCCGCTTTTGTTAAACTTATCCATGGTGTAGACAGCCTGAAATTGCTGCAGGAAATAAACAAACAGGCCGCTAAAAACAAACGCGTAATCGACTGTTTGTTACAGGTTTATATTGCTGATGAAGATACTAAATTCGGACTTGGTTTTGATGAAGTAATCGAACTGCTACGGGCTGAAGAATTAGCCGAATTGAAAAACATCCGTATTGTAGGTTTAATGGGAATTGCAACCAATACCAAGAACGAAAAACAGATTACGACGGAGTTTAATGAATTAAAAGTATTTTTTGAGGGCGTTAAAGTGAGCTTTTTCCGAAAAGATGATGCTTTTAAAGAAATATCAACGGGAATGAGTGCTGATTATAAAATTGCAATTGAAAAAGGAAGTACGATGGTAAGAATTGGTAGCAGTATTTTTGGGAAAAGGGTAATCAAACATTTTAAAAACGATATTTCGGCTAACTAATATGGATTTCAATATCAGATTTGCAACGGCAGAAGATTGTCCGAGATTATTGGAACTAATTAATGAACTAGCCATTTATGAACGGGCTCCTGAAGAAGTTACCGTTACTTTAGATCATTTTGTGGAGGCTGGTTTTGGCAAAAACCCCGTATGGAAAGCATACGTGGCAGAAGTAAATAGTACCATTGTGGGCTTCGCATTATACTATACGCGTTACTCTACATGGAAAGGTTGCAGGTTATACCTCGAAGATTTTATTGTAACAGAAGAATTTAGGGGAAAAGGCTTAGGTAAAGTATTGTTCGAAAAAGTAATAGAAGAAGCTAAAAACGGTAATTATACGGGCATGGTTTGGCAAGTATTAGATTGGAACGAGCCAGCCATCAATTTCTACAATAAATATAAAGCACATTTAGAAAGTGGCTGGTTAAATGCAGCGCTATCGTCAGAACAGATCAAGGCATTTTAATATGGATATTTTTAAATTTGGAGGTGCCTCGGTAAAAGATGCGGCAGGAGTAAAAAATCTGGCCAATATTGTACGCGATTATAAAAAAGGGAATCTATTGATCGTTATTTCTGCAATGGGCAAAATTACCAATAGACTGGAAGACCTAACCCACGCTTTCCTCTCGCAAAATGATGAAGCACATGCCATTTTTGAAGAAATTAAACATTTCCATTTCGGCATTATAGATGAACTCTTTCAAGGGAATCACCATTCTGTTTATGATGATGTGGCCAACACATTTGTCGAAATCGATTGGTTGATTGAAGATGAACCAGACCAATATCATGACTATATTTATGATCAGATTGTTTCTATTGGTGAGATCGTTTCAACTAAAATTGTGGCGGCCTGGTTAAATGAAACGGGCAACAAAACCCTTTGGGCCGATGCACGCAACTATATCCAGACCGATAATACGTATAAAGAAGGTAAAGTAGATTGGGCTAAGACCAACCAGATTATACAAAAAGATTTAGTCCCGCTTTTAACAGATAACATCATTGTAACACAAGGATTTATTGGCGGAACAAGTGAAAATTATACCACAACATTGGGTCGCGAAGGCTCTGATTATTCGGCAGCGATATTTGCGTCCTGTTTAGATGCCGCGGCCTTAACCATTTGGAAGGATGTTCCAGGGGTATTAAATGCAGATCCTAAATGGTTTGATGAAACAGCCTTGATTGCTCAGCTTTCTTATCATGACGCCATTGAACTTACTTATTACGGTGCAACGGTAATACACCCCAAAACCATAAAACCACTCCAAAACAAGGGTATTCCACTTTTTGTAAGATCATTTATCCAACCAGAAGGATCTGGAACAGCAATTACCAAAGATAATAACCCATTGCCTATCCCTTCTTTTATTTTTAAGGTTAACCAGGCGCTGATTTCTATTTTCCCAAAAGATTATTCTTTTATTATTGAAGAAAACCTGAGCAATATCTTTGAACTTTTTCATAGACATAAAATAAAAATCAATACCATGCTTAACTCGGCAATCAGTTTTTCGGTAAGTATTGATGATCATCCCGTGCAGATTGAAAAACTGATTAAAGACCTATCAGACGAGTTTACAGTAAAATACAATAAGGGCTTAGAATTGGTCACTATCCGTTATTACAATCAGCAAACCATTGATCGGGTAACAGTTGATAAAGATATTTTATTAGAAGTGAAGAGCCGGCACACCTGCCAGATGGTGATGAAGAATAAAACCGTATAGGTTCGTCATTTCGACAGCAGTGGAGAAATCTATTTGAATACATTTCTCCACTTCGTTGCACTTCAGTTGAAATGACGAACTCTTTGGAAATAACATAACTAACAATGAACAATAAACTTTTGGCTAAAGCTGTACAAGATTACATTAATGCAAACTTAAATGCGGATGTGAATCAGATTGCTTTAGCAAAAAGTCCGTTCGAAGGCATTAGCCCTGCGGAGCTAGCTACACAAATTGCTGCGAAAAAAAAATCGGAGAAGAAATTACCAACCTGGTTTCATGCAGAAAACATTTATTACCCCCCAGTATTATCCATCGAACAAACATCTTCTGAAATTACCGCAAAATATAAATCAAAACTGGCTAAAGGTCATACTTTAATAGATGTTACAGGCGGCTTCGGAATTGACAGTTATTACTTTTCGCAAAAGGTAAAAAAAGTTACACATTGCGAAATTAATGACGAACTGTCTGCAATAGCCCAACATAATGCCCAGGCCTTACATGCTACCAATATCGAATTTAAAGCAGAAGATGGCATTGCTTACATCCAGAAAGGTGATACCACCTATGATACCATTTATGTAGATCCTGCACGAAGAGCCGAAAAGGGCAAAGTTTTTATGCTCATAGATTGCACACCCGATGTTGCAGGTAATCTGGACATATTACTGGAAAAATCATCACGCACAATCATCAAAACGGCCCCATTACTGGATATCTCTGCCGGATTATCAGAATTGACGCAGGTAAGCGAAATTCATATTGTAAGTATAAAAAACGAGTGCAAAGAACTTTTATGGGTAATAGATAAAGGTTACAAAAACGACACTAAAATTAAGGCCGTAACTTTAAATAATGAGACTGAAAAAGATTTTTCTTTTTACAGATCATCATCAAATGCATCAGTGCATTTTACCAATCATTTGACCATTGGCGAGTACCTGTACGAGCCTGATGCTGCATTATTAAAATCAGGTGCTTTTAATTTAATTGGTACAACTTACGGTCTCTTAAAATTACATCCTCAAACGCAGTTATTTAGTGCTGATGGCATAAAAACAGATTTTCCTGGCCGTATTTTTAAAATTGAGTCTATACTGAATACTGGTGAACTGAAAAAAGAGGTTAATTTAAAAGGCAATGTGATTGTTCGTAATTACCCTGCAAAACCAGAAGATCTAGTAAAAAAATATAAAATCAAAGCCGATCAGACTCAGTTTTTGATTTTTACAAAGACTGCCAATGGAGAGAACGTGATTTTGAAAGCGTCGATTATACAGTATTATTAACTGTCATTCTGAACATATGGAAGAATCTTTAGCCCATCAATATTTTTTTGAAAGCAGGTACGGAAGCTTTAGGATCACACAGCCTCGCTTCTGCCGATGAAATATCGGCATCTAAGATCGCCCGCCTGCAACAGGCAGTGGTTTATCTGGCTTAATAGTACAACTAATGTTTGTAAGATAAACAGACAGCGTCATCCTGATTTGAGTATTATTTTATCCTTTAGCAGATTTCAATCGGGATTAAGCAACTGGGACTATCGGGACCTAAGTACCAAAAATGCTGCTTTTCAAAAAAATATGTCAGTTTCATCACATCATATTTCCAGACTTTCAGCTTGATTCGCAGTAAAGAATCTTGTAACAAGACCTTGAAACAAGTTAAGGGTGACGATATCATTAATGCAAAAAGCCCCGCTCTCGAAAGACTTTTTGCATGCTGGAGATATTATAATTATTGCTTAAACTTTTTTAACGTTTACAGCTTGTAAACCTTTTTTGCCATCAGCTACTTCAAATTCTACTTTGTCGTTTTCTTTCAAACTCTCAATTCCACCCAAAACATCTTTGAAATGTACAAATATGTCTTTATTGTCTTCTTGCACGATAAATCCAAAGCCTTTTTGTGTATTAAACCATTTAACTTTTCCGGTTGCCATAAAAAAATAAAAATTGTATAAATAAATAAACCCTTTACGCTTTGATCAGCATTTAATTTAAACAATTGTGTATTAATTTAGATAAAAACAACCCGTTTAAGCATTAATATTGAAACAAAACTATCAAATATAATAATTTAAGCATTTAACGCAAGTGATTTTGATCTGTTCAACAAGAATGTTGCGTTACTAAAAACCGAATTATTTATTTGGCTGAGGTGTGGTACGTAAATAGGGTTTAATCACCTGATGTCCTTTCGGAAACTTAGCAGGAATATCTTCAGTTTTAATACTGTTTACCACAATTACGTCTTCCCCATCTTGCCAATCGGCCGGCGTGGCTACGCTATAATTAGCAGTAAGCTGTAAAGAATCAATCACACGCAATACTTCATTAAAATTCCGTCCTGTGGATGCCGGGTAAGTAATCATTAATTTCACCTTTTTATCGGGACTGATGACGAACAATGACCTTACCGTTAAGGTTTCTGAAGCATTCGGGTGGATCATATCATAAAGATTAGCTACTGTTTTATCCGGATCGGCAATAATCGGAAATTCGACAGATGTATTTTGAGTTTCGTTGATATCATTTATCCATCCTTTATGCGAATCGGCAGAATCAACACTCAAGGCTAAAACTTTAACATTTCTTTTCTCAAACTCGTCTTTCAATGCGGCAGTTCTCCCCAGTTCAGTAGTACAAACTGGTGTATAATCGGCTGGGTGAGAAAAAAGCACACCCCAGCTATCACCTAAATAATCGTAAAAATCTATTTCGCCAATGGATGTATCGGCCTTGAAATTCGGTGCGGTATCGCCTAATCTTATACTCATGATATTATTAATTTAATTTTGACTATAACAAATCTAAACAATACTATAGTAAATACATAGATTTTATATTAATTTAAGACTTCCAAATTACAATTTCAATAAAAAAACCCTGAAGAATAATCTGCAGGGCTTAAAGTATTAATTTGTTTGGGGTATTATTCTTAATATGCTTTAATCATAAATACATAATCTTGTATTTTTTCAATCTGTTTGGTACGTTTTAAACCAGACAGCAAACTCTTTTTATTGGCAGAAAGTTTATTTACACCCAGCGAATCCTGAGGAATAGCCCTCATGGCCTCTAAAATATATTTAGATTTGATAGCAAAGGCGGCACCTTCAGTCTGGTCTGGCTTACCGCTAATTATACCAACTAAATTTCCATTATTATCTAAAACCGGACCACCGCTATTACCCGGATTAACCGAAATGGCTACCTGATACTGAGTGGTATCTCCAACAAAACCATTTTTAGAACTTACGTAACCTTCTCCCAATACCGCATCATCTTTCGGATAACCTAAAGTATATACAATTTCGCCAATGTTACTGGTATTTCTTTTAATGGTATAAGGAATAGATGACAGGTTACTAAAATGTTTATCGCTTATCTTCAGAATGGCAATATCATTTTGAGGATCAGTGTAAACCGATTTTACTTTAAAGGATTCTCCTTTACTGTTTTGCACATACAATGAATCTGCACCATTAATAATATGCAGGTTGGTTAAGATGTAACCATTTGTAGAGATGGCAAAACCAGTACCCCCAAAACTATTTTGATTATTTGGCTTATCGGAAGTAGCATTATTATGCTTTATATTTCTGATTAGGCTATTTTGAGTTTTAATGGCATTATTTACTTTATTGCTCAACTGCCTGTAGCGCTCGGCCTGTTGGGTGCTGTGCTGAATAGAGTAGATCGAAACCAAAGAAAGTACAACAAAAGATGCGGCAACCGCAATGGCAGATTTATATTTCCGCCACAATTGCACCACACGTGAAGGATGAGGCCTAAGTGTAGAAGCCAAACCTTCCACATCAATTTCCGAATGGATCTGATTTAACTGTTCTTTTAAGCGTAATTGTTCTGCAAAAATATCCATAGAAGCTAAAAAGAACTTATGCGAAACTACTTTATGATCTATTGTAGCATCGTTAAGACGTAACTTTTCAAAAGCTTCTATTTCCTGTTCATTAAGTTTACCTAAAAGATAATCTTCAATAATTGCATCTAACTCCAAATCGTTTCTCATTTCAAATTATGGTTGAAAAAATATTTTCTTTAACCTTTGCAGGCATTTATATTTCTGCGTTTTTGCGTTGTCGGTATTGGTATAACCAAACTTTTCGCAGATATCCTGCATGGATAAATTTTGGATATAAAAATCCTGAATAATGGTTTTACAAGGTTCGCCCAGATGATCAAGCGCCGATTGCATTTTTACAAAAGAGGCATCTTTCTCTTCGTGGTTTTCTACATCTTCCTCAACAGCGAAAACATCTTCGTAATCAGTAATACTCCCGGTCTTTTTACTGTTTAAGCTCAGTTTCTTCAGCCAAATGCGCCTGCAAACCGAATAAATATAGGTTTTCAGCTTACTGCTGAGCTCAAAATTACCAGCCTTAATTTTGTTATATAATATAATTATGCCTTCCTGGTAAACATCTTTTGCATCATCTTCATCACCGTTATTGTTTAGGATAAACTGCAAAACCATTGCATAATAAGCTTTGTATAACTTGTTAAGTGTATCTTCTGAGTTATTTAGGATACCTAAAATAACCTCTCTATCTGTTGGAACTGAACTCTTTAAACTGTTATTCACTAGTTAATACATTTTTCTGTAAATAGTAACCCAATATTAGACAAAAAAATATTTATAGCCACTATAATTGCTTAATACAATCATCAGGCAAACGGTAACCCAAATCTCCAAAAAAAAATATTTTAACTTTTTTGTAAATTTTCGGGTTACCTTTTTACCTTTGCGGCATTAACAAGAAATTAATTACTAAAAAAAATCAAAAAATGAAAAATGCATTCAAATTAGGCTTTTTAGCTTTAGCTTTATCTTTATCAGTTGTTGCTTGTAACTCAGAGAAAAAAGCTGAAGGTGCTGATACTACTTTAACAGATTCTTCTACCATCGTTACTGATACTACTGCAAAAGATACTTCAGTAAAAGATTCTACAGTAAAAGATACAGCTGTAAAAACTACTACAGAGAAAACTGAAGTTAAACACTAGTCTAACTTTACCATATAAAAAAGCGCCTTGAAATTAACTTTAAGGCGCTTTTTTATTTTTATTCATTTTTTTTATTTTTTTTGGGTTACCTTTTTAAATAAGTGGTATTAACAGATGAATTAATTAATTACTTAAAAATACTCAAAAATGAAAAATGCATTCAAATTAGGCTTCTTAGCTTTAGCTTTATCTTTATCAGTTGTTGCTTGTAACTCAGAGAAAAAAGCAGACGGTGCTGATACTACAGCTACTGATTCTTCTACTATCGTTACTGATACTACTAAAAAAGATACAGTAGTTAACGATTCTACAGTAAAAGATACAAGTGTGAAAACTACTACAGAAAAAACAGAAGTTAAACACTAGTCTAACTTACTGATAAGAAAAGCCTTTGAAATTCATTTTTCAAAGGCTTTTTTATTTTTGTAAAATAATAAGGTTACCTTTTTAATTTTTTGGTATTAAGGGTATATATTAACCCTAAAACAGATACCAATATGAAAAATGCATTCAAATTAGGCTTTTTAGCCCTAGCTTTATCTCTAACAGCGGCTGCTTGTAACTCAGAAAAAAAAGCTGATGGCGCTGATACGACAGTTACAGATTCTTCTACAATTGTTACTGATACGACCAAAGTTGATACAGTAGTAACAGATTCTACCGTAAAAGATACTTCTGTTAAAGCTACAACAGAAAAAACTGAAGTTAAACACTAGTTTAATCAATTAATTATAGAAAAGGTCGCGATCATAAATCGCGACCTTTTTTGTTTTAGAATATCAGGTTATTTTTATCTTTTTTTTTGAGAAATCTGTTTTGATAGATTTTTCCCCGCCTGTAAGGGCAGCCCTATCCGCACAGGCGGGCACTTCGCATTGATAACTCTTTAAATTCAGGCAGGCTGAACTCAACGTGTCAATTAGTGGTGTAATCACAACTTATAACACAGTCTCCTTTTTATTTTAGACATCAAGGCCTTAAAATCCATCAATTGTAGTAAATTTGCGGCAAAAATATAATCCGCATAATGAATTTAACATCACTACAAGCTATTTCACCTGTTGATGGCCGTTACAGAAAAACTACAGAAGGTTTAGCCGCTTACTTTTCTGAAGAAGCCTTAATCAAATACCGTGTTTTTGTAGAAATCGAATATTTTATCGCGCTTTGTGAAATCAACTTGCCAGGCTTAGCAAATTTTGATCGAAATCTTTATGCCGAATTACGCAAAATCCACGAAAATTTCTCAGAGGCCGACGCTTTAGAAATTAAAGAAACTGAAAAAGTAACCAATCACGATGTTAAAGCGGTAGAATATTTTATCAAAAATAAATTTGATGCTTTATCTCTTCAAGACTACAAAGAGTTTATCCATTTTGGTTTAACCTCTCAGGATATCAATAATACGGCTATCCCTTATTCTATTAAACTGGCATTAAACGAAAGTTATTATCCGGCTATTGATTCTTTAATTGAAAAAATAAACGCGCTGGCCACAGAATGGAAAGATATTCCGATGTTGGCACATACGCACGGGCAGCCAGCCTCTCCTACCAAGTTAGGCAAAGAGTTTTTGGTTTTCGCTGATCGTTTGGCCATTCAGGTAGAAAGCTTAAAAAACATCCCGAACAGTGCTAAATTCGGTGGCGCTACCGGCAATTTCAATGCCCACCACATTGCTTACCCTCAGGTAAACTGGGTTGATTTTTCGAACCAATTTGTAAACGAAACATTAGGTTTATCGCGTGCACAACACACTACCCAAATTGAGCATTACGATCAGTTTGCTGCACAATGTGATGCATTGAAACGAATCAACAATATCATTATCGATTTGGATAGAGATATCTGGACCTATATCTCCAAAAACTATTTTAAACAGAAGATCAAAGCTGGAGAGATCGGTTCATCGGCAATGCCACATAAGGTTAACCCGATTGATTTTGAAAATGCAGAAGGAAACGCGGGAATTGCAAATGCACTTTTCGAATTTTTCGCCGCCAAATTGCCAATTTCGCGTTTACAGCGAGATTTAACAGATTCTACCGTTTTAAGAAACGTTGGTGTTCCTTTTGGACATACATTAATTGCCATTCATTCGACTTTGCGTGGATTAAATAAGATTTTATTAAATGAAGCAGCTTTGCATGCAGATTTAGATGAAAACTGGGCGGTTGTTGCTGAGGCTATTCAAACGGTTTTAAGAAGAGAGAACTATCCGAATCCATACGAAGCCCTGAAAGAATTAACCAGAACAAATACTAAAATCAATGCAGCAAGTATTGCCGAATTTATTGAAGGTTTGGCTGTTTCGGAGACAATAAAAGTTCAATTAAGAACCATTACACCATTTAATTACACCGGCGTTTTTTAATGAAATTAAATTGACGTTAAGCAGACAGCCCGCAAGGGTTTTATTTAGCAGTAATTGTTAATTTTGTTTATTCAAATTGATTAAGACATGACGATTAACGTATATACAGAACAAACTCCAAATCCAGCTACCATGAAATTTATGGTAAACAAACTGTTAATAAACGGCAGTGAGGATTTTGCGACTAAAGAGAGTGCTGAACATTCGCCTTTTGCGAAAGAGTTATTTAAGTTCAACTTTGTTTCTGGCGTTTTTTTCGCCAGTAATTTTGTTACCATTACCAAAACAGACGATGCAGATTGGGCAGATATTGAAGCCATTCTAAAAGAATTTGTGAAGGGCGCGGTAGAATCTGAATTAAAAATTAAAGAAGCAGCTGCTGAAGAAGCTCCAGCATTTGAAGGTACCGAAACTGAGATTAAAATTCAGCAGATTTTACACGATTATGTTCGCCCAGCCGTTGAACAGGATGGTGGTGCAATTACATATAAATCTTTTGATGAAGGTGTGGTTACTGTAGAATTACGTGGCTCTTGCAGTGGCTGCCCGTCTTCTACCATTACGCTTAAATCAGGAATTCAAAACTTATTACAAAGAATGGTGCCAGAGGTTACAGACGTAGTTTCTGAAGCGCTTTAAAATTTGCATTTTTCATAGTATATATAGTAAAAAGGTTGCGATGAGAATCGCAACCTTTTTTTTATTTGAACCTATTTCCCGTCATCTCGACTGTAGCAACGCGGAATGGAGAGATCTATTTAGAATAGATTTCTCCACTACGGTCGAAATGACGATCTGCTTAATTTATCTTGCGATTATTAAAAATACTTTTTAATCGCCTGCAACATCTCATTGGTAAGCTTCCCATTGGTAGCTAGGATCTCCCTTTTCTCAAAATAATCATTTCCACCAGAAAAATCATAAACCGCTCCGCCTGCCTGCTGCACAATGAAACATCCGGCTGCAAAATCCCATTGCTGCAGATTGTATTCAAAAAAAGCATCAAAACGTCCGCAGGCTGTATATACCAAATCTATTGCCGCTGCACCAATTCTACGAACGCCATGACTTTTCTGCATCATTTCAGCCAATAATTTTAGGTATTTCTCTTGTTTATCAAACTGATAATATGGGAAACCCGTAGCCAACAGGCTTGATTTTAAATCAGGATTACCGGAAACTTTAATTTCCTTTTTATTCATTAAAGCAGGTCCACCCTTGTAAGAATAAAACATTTCTCCCCTATTTAATTCATAAACGACACCAATTACAGGCAATCCATCTTCATAAAGCGCCACGCTAATGCCATAGGCGGGAATACCATGAATAAAGTTGGTTGTACCGTCTAATGGATCAATGATCCAGGTGTATGTTTTTCCTGTACGGTTAATGGTTTTTTCTTCGGTGATAAAACCTGCATCGGGAATTAATTTCTCCAGATTTTGAACGAGTTTCTGCTCCGCTGTTTTATCAACATAAGAAACCATATCATTTAATCCTTTATATTCTATTTTCTGAACATCAAACTGCATGGCCTCTTTACGGATAAAATTTCCGGTAAGCTTAACAATCGAGATCACTTTATTGCATAGTAATTCGTAATTCATAACTATTTAACAACAGCGTAAAACTATTGTTGGGTTTTAAATGAATTTATAGGGTTCTTATTGGGCCAGTTGATTCCTGTTCCTTAAAGCATAAGCACTTAGTGCAATTCCACCTACAACAAGAAAAGTTGAAATCATTTCTGCCTGCGTAAAAGATAAACCAAAAACATGGTATTTGGAGTTTACACGGATTAACTCGATACAGAAACGTTCGAGACCGTTTAAGATCATGTAAATACCAAACATTAAACCAGGTGCTTTTATTTTATCTCTTATACTCCATAAAAAGGCGAACAGGATTAAACAGATAATCACTTCGTAAAGCGGTGTTGGGTATACACCTTGTGCCAATTCGTTACAAAACTTACCTGTACAGCCGGGAATCGGAATCCCCTCGCCCACCACATTATTTGGGTATTTGTAAGACCATAGCCAATCTGGCAGCCAGGAGAACGGTTTAGGATTGGGATTCACAATGCCCCAGTCGCCATCACCTGCCATATGACAGCCAATACGCCCCACTGCATAAGCCAGCATCATACCTGGACCACCAACATCAAGCATATGTAAGGGTTTAATGCCGTTTCTCTTTGCAATAATTAATACAGCAGCACCACCGCAAATTAACCCCCCGTAAAAGGTTAAACCACTAAAAGATAATAGGCGCTCTATAGGATGTTGAACAAAATCATCCCAATACTCTAAATTATCGAAAAATTTTGCACCCAAAAAGCCCCATATAGCCGCCCAAACAATCAGGTTGCTCATTGTTTGATAAGGGTGAATGGTTACCTGTGTTTCTTTTGGTTTAGCTAACTTATGTTTATTTTTTTCTGTATAATCCCAATAAGCGAATAAACCGGCAAAAAACAAACCACCAATTATATTTCCTTTGGTCGACATTAAAACCGATTGTGCGTCGTTTACAAAGAGTTTATAGTTTAATAAAGCATAAACCAGTTTATAGCCGATAACAAAGCCGAACAGGCCGTTCATCAGCAATTCTGATGTAGTAGCAGGCTTGCCAACTATAATTGTCTTTTTAATCGGGTGGAGTATGCCTAATGCCTCTTTACGTTTAAGCTCTTTGGTAAATGCCCAGTAACCGGCTACAAATGCTAGCGCTACAAAAACTCCAAATGTATTAAATGGAAGCGGTAAATTAATGCCGAACAGGTATTCTAAAAAATGTGAAACGGTAGGAAACATACAAATATTTTGTTGCGAAGATAGGAAAGAAAGAGTAAAGACCAAAGCGGAAAGACCGAAGTCTGAAGGCTAAATTTAAAAGAGAAATAATTCATAAACAATAGCATATTTTTTCCATCATTCATTTTTAAATCTTACTTCTAAAAAGATTCTTCACTGCGTACAGAATGACAACAAAGGATATTTAACTGAATACTTTAGACTAAAGACTCTGCACTGAAGACTTTGGACTGAGGACTATAGACTGAAGACTAACCTAGTGATGCGCGTAAGCGGTTTCCAATTCGGCTACTTCTACTTCTCCATCAGCTGTAATTGCTAAAAGCTTAACCGCTTTTAATTCATTTACCATAACGGGGTCGTATTTGGCACGAACTTTTACATAGTTTTTGGTAAAACCATGCATGTAACCTGATTTTTGATCTGCTTCGAAAAGTACTTCTCCCTCAGCTCCAATTTGCGATTCGTAGAAAGCCCTCCGTTTTTTATCTGATAAGATATGAAGCATTTTACTGCGCTCATTCCGCTCACTTCCGGCCACAACGCCTTTCATTTCGGCAGCAGCTGTTAATTCGCGTTCAGAGTAGGTAAATACATGTAGATAAGAAATGTCAAGCTGGTTTAGAAACTGATAGGTATCCAGGAAATCTTCTTTTGTTTCGCCAGGAAATCCAACAATCACATCTACGCCGATACAGCAGTTTGGCATTACTTCTTTAATTTTAGCTACACGCTCCACATACAAATCACTGCGGTAACGACGGCGCATTAAACCTAAAATTTTATCAGAGCCAGATTGTAAGGGAATATGAAAATGCGGAACAAACCTTTTTGAAGTGGATACAAATTCTATAATTTCGTTGCTTAATAAATTTGGCTCAATAGATGAAATACGAATTCTTTCAATTCCTTCTACCTCGTCCAATGCTTTAACCAAATCAAAAAACTTGTCTTCCCGCTGCCCGTTTCTGATTCCAAAATCACCCAAATTTACACCGGTTAATACAATTTCTTTAACACCGCTTTCCGCAATCATTCTTGCACGGTTTACTACATTTTCAATAGTATCGCTACGGCTTGCACCGCGCGCCAGCGGAATAGTACAGTAGGTACAAGGATAATCGCAGCCATCCTGTACTTTCAAAAACGTACGCGTTCTATCGCCAATAGAATAAGAAGCAATAAAGTTGTGGTTAACTTTTTCTATATTTTGTTGGTGAACAAGTGCTTTTGGCTGTTTGGTTAAATCGGTAATATATTCAACAATTCTAAATTTTTCTGCCGCACCTAAAACCATATCAACACCTTCTATTTCGGCAATTTCCTGTGGTTTTAACTGGGCATAACAACCTACAATGGTTACAAAGGCATTTGGCGAATACTTTAAAGCTTCTTTAACTACTTTACGGCATTTTTTATCAGCATGCTCAGTAACAGAACAAGTATTGATTACGTAAACATCAGCCTGATCCTGAAATTCTACTACGGCATAGCCGGCATCGGTAAATAAACGACCGATGGTTGAGGTTTCGGAGAAATTGAGTTTACAACCTAATGTATAAAATGCGACCTTTTTCATTGAGCCTGCAAAGATAATAAAATAGATTTGAGTATTGAGATATGAGATTAGAGATTAAATGTAAATTACAGTCTATTAACAAAGGAGTTGGCAATTTTAAGTTTTCAGTTGACTACAAACTGAGAATTGCAAACTGAAAACTATTTTTCCTGCCACCGGTAACTTTCCTGTTCGAAACCTGCCAGGTCCAATACCCTGCTCACTACCGTTCCGGCAACTTCTTCTATGGTTTGGGGCAAACTGTAAAAAGATGGGTTGGCTGGACAAATGATTCCTCCGGCTTCAGTAACCGTTTTCATATTGTTAATGTGAATCAGACTAAATGGAGTATCTCTTACTACAGCTATTAATTTTCTACGTTCTTTTAATACCACATCTGCCGCTCTTGAAATCAAATCATTAGATATGCCATGTGCTACCCTACCCAAGGTTCCCATTGAGCAGGGGATAATGATCATGGTATCGTATTTTGCAGATCCTGATGCAAAAGGTGCATTAAAGTCGTTTTTGTTATAAAATGTAAATTCTTTAAAATGGTTGTAATCCTGGTTCCCCAGCTCGAACTGCCAAACTGCTTTTGCATTATCGCTCATTACTACACCCACGGCTTCAATCTGGTCTTTTAATTTTAGTAACTGATCAAACAAAACCTTTGCATATATAGAACCACTAGCGCCTGTAACCGCCACAATTACTTTCTTTTTCATCATAACCACAAAAATAGTCTATCTAAATCCATTAAAACAAAAAAGGGCCAGAACAATGTTCTGACCCTACATCTACCTATGAAAAACATACCCTCGAAAGGGTAAGAACAAATATATATAAATTTTTAAAATAATATAAATGTGAAACGTTAAATATTCCAAATTAGCTAAATTAATAAAAAATAAAATACAAAATACTGATTATCAGATTAATAATTTTAAATAAAATTTATCAAAAACTTTTTTACCACTTAAATAGACGTATTTTTTAATAAAAATAAGAGTAATTTTGTATTATAAATAATACTATATCCGCGGATAATGACCGAATCTGAAGTTTTCATTGAATCTTTATATCATAAAATTTACATTTTTTTGATATTGTCCTAACATCATTACCCATGCATTTTTATAAATATTCAGCAAATCTTTTACAACTAACAGTTATGAACTTCTTATAATATAGCAAGTTTAGATCTAATCCGACTTAATGTTTCTAACCGCATATTCAAAAACGATGCGATATATTTTAGCGGAATGCGTTCTACTAATTTTGGGTAGGATTTAATGAAGCGGATATATTTTTTCTCTGCTGAAGGTAGTCGCGAAATAAATGCCCTCTCGGATGCTTGAAGATAGTGGAGTTGCGCCACTTCTTTACCAATGTAGTTCGCAATTTGATAATTTAAATATAATTTTTCTGACATGGTATGCGGAATTGCAACAGCAATAACATCTTCCAAAGCCTGTATATATTCTTCTAAAGCATTGTTCGTATTCCAGATATTACTCACGCTTCCTATAAACTCATTTTCTTTAGCCATCCACATGGTAATCTCTTTATTATCATCTTTAATATATCCTCTTGTTACGCCCTTATTAATAAGATACACGTACTGATCGAGGTGTAAGGGCGATGAAATAAATTTATTCTTTTTAAAGTTAACTGGAAAAGTTTCATTATTGATGATCAATTCCATCGCTGGGTTTAAATCGTGAAAAGATTTAAAAATGGTAATCAGCGGTGAAAAACCATCGAATGGCAACCACTTTTCGTGGGTATTATAGTTAAATTCGGGATTCATGATCTTATCTGTTATGCAACTGCTACTAAAGTTCTAAAGAAGAACAAACGAAATATTTACTATCATTTTTCAAACATCGATTTATTTGAAAATGTTTTATTGATAATTGTTCATTGTTTCAAATTAAAAAATGAGCACAAGCCATTAAAAATCAATCACCTTATAATCTATACCCTTATGTATGATAAATATTATAAATTCCTACTAAATCAGTTGGAATTAATTGTTTAACAATTATATTTGAGAAAGAGTCATCTCCGATTTATGATAGATTTAGCTTCACCATTCTTAAAGGCATTATTAAAACATTCTACAAGCCCGGTAGTCATTTTTAAGATAAAGCCCATACTAGTGGTTGTTGCACATAATGATGCTTACCAGGCTTTAATAGCACGTGTTGGTGGAAAATCAAAATTCTTAGACACCGATATTATTCCCAATCTCATATCTGATGCTGAAAAAGTTAATTTGATTAACACAGTTCAAAAAGTGAGTGAACTTAAGGCTAAGCAGCTTCTGATGATCCATCCTATTTATTCCAACTCACCAAACGTAAAATGGGAATTGGAATTTTCGCCGGTATTACAAAACGATCGCCCGGTTGAGTATCTCATTTGCTCGCTGAGGGAAATCCCAATGGACGAAAATGACCTGGAGCGGATTTTATTTGAACTTTCGGAAAGTGAAACACGTTTTAGGGGATTTTTTGAACAAGCGCCTTTAGGGATGTGCGTGTTAAAAGGCCCGGAACTGATTACAGAGTATGCGAATGATAATATATTAAAAATTTGGGGCAAAAGCAGAAAAGAAGTAATCGGAGTACCTCTGGAAAAGGCAAGGCCGGAATTCGATATCCAACAATCTCATGTAAAACGTGTAAAAGATATTTTCAAAAATAAACAACCTTTAACGATCAATGAACTGAAACTGTCCTCGCCAGTATCAGATGGCTATTTTATCGCCCTTTACGAACCTTTAAAAAATGACAAAAACGAAGTAACCCGAATTTTAGTGATTATAAAGGATATTACCGAGCAGGTAAACTTTAAAAAGGAATTGCTTAAAGCTAAAGACATTTTGAAAATAGCGATGGATGCCTCTGAAATGGGCTCATGGAATATCGACTTGGCGCAAAAACAGATACTGTTATCCGAAAGGGCACAACAGATCTATGAACTTGAGGACAACAGGTTAGATATAGAAGAAGCCAAATCTATGATCTGCCCTGAGGATATGGGGCATCTTACCAGAGGGATAATACGTGCGCTACACAACCGCGACGCTTTCAACATCGAATACCAGATTATTCTGAAAGGCTCCAGTGCAAAGCGCAGATGGATAAGAACTGCAGGAAAGGCTTATTATAACGAGGACGGAAAAGCAATTTATATAGCAGGTGCTGTTCTGGATATTACAGAGCACAAGCAGGATGAAATAAGAAAAAATGATTTTATCGGTATGGTAAGTCATGAGCTTAAAACGCCTTTAACCTCTTTAAGTGCCTATGTACAGCTTTTACAACATAAACTCAAAGAAACAGATAATAGCTTTCACGCTCAGATACTTGATAAGATAAATGTTCAATTAAAAAAAATGGCGTTAATGATTGATGGTTTTTTAAACGTTTCCCTACTGGAATCTGGTAAAATATTATTGAACAAAACAGCTTTTAATTTTATCGAACTGATTAAAGCCATTACGGAAGAAAGCAGAATGGTTTCGCCAAGTCATTTTATCCAGGTAATCGGTCCGGAAGAATTATACGTTTACGCCGATATGGAAAAAATTGGCAATGTAATTAGTAACCTGATTGGCAACGCCGCAAAATACTCCAAAAAAGAAACTTTAATTGCAATAAAATGCGAAATACAAAATAATTACCTTGTTGTAAGTGTAGAGGACGAAGGTATAGGCATTAGAGAAAATGATATACCGCGGCTTTTTGACCGTTTTTATCGCGTAGAGAGCACTGATACCAAAACAATTGCAGGATTTGGAGTCGGGTTATATATTTGTGCTGAAATAATTGAAAGACACGATGGAAAAATATGGGTAGAAAGCAGATTGGGAAAGGGTTCTACATTTTATTTCAGTTTGCCCGCCTCTACTCACCCATAAAGCTAATTAGAATCTGTTTAGTCAAGAAAATCAAACCTTTACTTCCTCCCTTTCTAATTTAACGTTAACCGCCATCAGGCCGCGTTCGTGTAATTCAATTTCAAAAGTTATTTTTGAATTTAAAGTAATCTGATCATCTACATCTCCTAATTGAAAATGTATATCCTGGCCATTTTCATCAATGATGATTCCTTGTCCGTTTTCAAAGTCAATTTGCGTAATATCTCCCTTTCTTATCTCCTCTGCTATAAAATTTCTTTCCATAAATAATGAGCAATAATAGCTAATTTTTGTATAATTATGAATACATTTAACATTTTTTAGCATAATCTATTGCCGCGAGCATTATATTTTGTTACCAATACGACTTAACAAAGGAAAATGACGATTTATTTTTTCCCCTATGTCAGTAATAATTTACTTTTTTTTCTGATGCTGTACAATTCAATATTGCCTGATCAACATGATATCCAAATGAGCAGGTTTTGTTTGAGCTACTACTGACAGATCCCAATATAATGGCCGGCATCTCGACCGCAACCATGCGAAGTGCGCTCTGTACCGACAGACCTGCCACTTTATCAGGCGGGGAGAGATCTATCTTAACAGAACTAACTTTGCAAAGCAACCAAATCAGGCACAGATGTTTTTAACACTTTTATACTAAAAAGGGCCGGAATTAAAAATTCCAGCCCTTTATATCATTCATTAATTTGAACTCTATTTTTGAGATTGTTCAGGCGCTTTCCCAATCAGATCCATAAACTGATCTAATTTAGGCGTGATGATAATCTGTGTACGTCTGTTTTTAGCTTTTCCGGCTGGGGTTGCATTATCTGCAATTGGATTAAACTCTCCACGTCCACCAGCGGTTAAACGTTTAGGATCTACAGCATACTTGTTCTGTAATACCTGTACAACAGATGAAGCACGTAATGCACTCAAATCCCAATTGTTACGGATATTTGTTTGCGCAATTGGCACATTATCGGTATTACCTTCTATCAACACATCATAAGTGTCGTAATCTTTAATAATCTTGGCAATTTTACTCAAAGTTTCACCAGCTTTATCTGATACTTCATAACTACCTGATTTATATAACATGTTATCAGCTAACGAGATATACACTACACCTTTAAGTACCTGTACATCAACATCTCCTAATTCTTCGCGGCTTAATGAACGTGTTAAGTTATTTGTTAAGACCATATTAAGCGAATCGCTTTTGTTTTTGGCATTAACCAATTGTTTGATGTATTTGTTCGAACTATTTATCTCATCAACCAGCTTTGAAATATTAACATTTCCCTGGCTACTCGAGTTTAAACATTTGTTTAAGGCATCTTGCAATGCTGTTACGTTGGCTTTTTCTGATGCAATCTGCTCTTCTAAGCTTTTAACCCTGCTGGAAGTTCCGCTAAGCTCGCGCTGACTATCCTGATATTTATTGCTGAGCTCCTGATTTCTTTCACGTAACTTCGAATAAGTATCCTGAAGTTCGGCGTATTTCTTATTACTTACACAACCTGCAGCAAGTGCCACGGTAAAGAGCATTATGGGAATTGATTTGTATAATTTCATAATATTACTTTATTTATTATTACTGCATTAACAAATTTCTTGCCGTAAAGTTTAAATGGCCAGATAAGGGTGTTAAAAGGTGTTAATTTTCACTGAATCGAAGCTGGCCAATGCTTTATATGTTCTTAATCCTATACTGCCCGATTGATATTGATCATCTGATGCTGAAAGTACTGGTTTAGGAGATCCATTTATAAAAATATCAAATTTAGTATCCTTGGCAGTAATCTTTAAGGTATATATCTTATTCATTTCGACAGGGTATTTTTCTGAACGTATTACTGTCCATTTTTGCCCGTTAGCTTTCCCAAACACTATGGTTCCATTAAGTTGATCTAGACCCACATAGTATCCCTGGTAAGCATCTGGTCCTATAGCCGGCTTAGCAACCCTGAACATTAAACCAGCATCACCTGTGGTATTGATTTTAACATCGGCCTGATAAATAAAATCTTTAAAATCTGTTCCGTTAGCTACGTATTTAGATCCATTTATACCATAACCACCGGAACCCGGATTTGAGGAAACATTCATCTGACCATCTTTCCAAAACCAGCCACCACCATAAAAAACCCAGTTATTGGCCATTCCGTGATCAAAGTTTTCGACCAAAGTTTTGTTTCCCTTTTTGGGTTCACCAATTACGGGGAAGCAACTTAAGCGGATATTTTCTGATCCATATGGAACCAGGGTAATTTCCTCCGGCTTTTCTGCCGATGCAATTGGGCCAAATGGTACATCAAAAGCAGCCATCTTATTGTAATCTAAGCCCCATGATGGAATCCTTTTTGCCAGTACCTTTATTTTAAGCGGTGCATTCGCTGCTATAAACGGGTTATCGGGCATTTTTGATTGGAGCAAATTAACATTAGTCAAACCACTTTTATCGATCATTAAGCCATAATTCCATGCCGATTGGGGGTGTATTTCATAATCTGTAAAGCCTGTAACAGCATGTGTTTTAGTAACCTTATTTATGGCTTTAATTTCCAGTGCGTAAACAATCGGTCCACGTTCTACACTTACAGAATTGTTTACCTGTGTATTCGTAGTAACTTCCATAGGAAAGTTAAGTTCTAATTGATCCTTATTTTCCCATTTGCGGGTTACGGTAAACATTTCTCCAGCTTTTACACCATTTAAAACAATTCCATTTAGTTTGATGCTCGGTTTTACACTCCAGGCTGGAATTCTTAAAATCAATGGAAAAGATACAGGTGCAGCGAGCCCTACTCTTAACCTGATCTGTTCTCCGAAAGGATAATTGGTTTCTTCTGTAATTTTAACTTTTTTATTCCCGGCAACTACTGTTTCTATTTCCATGGGGCCATAGGTAATTACGGCCAAACCTTTATCTGGCGTGGCCACTACACTATTTTTCACATAATAAGGCCAGCCCATGTGCATATTATAGCGACAGCATCCAAAGCCTGAATATGGACTGGAAACAATACCTGTGCTATAATCCTGATTAAATCCGTGTCCGCCATGGATACTCTGCACCTGGTTGGGTAAAGTATAATAAGAATGGTTTTTAAAATCCCGGCTAAACTGGGCAGGCAAGGCATTAAAAGCCACTTTTTCTAACTGATCGCCAATTTTCACTTCGTGGATAACCTTTGCTGCCGTTTCTAAACTCTGCATCCATTCTACTACGGTACAGGTTTCTACACCTTGCATGCTGCCGGTACCTGCCAGAAACTCTGTTCCGGAACCTAAACCTTCTGGCTGACCATGGTCGTGCATAATATGATTGATGCCTTTAGAAAATGCCTGAAGGTTAACAGGAAGATCTTGAAGTTGTGCATAAACTACGGGGAATTTTAGTGCCTGAGCGACGTTAACCATATGTTTTGGCTGAAAATCGTCACCGAAAAAGTAAAATCCGTTGTTGGTGTAAATATCAATCCAGGGGTAGGCTTGTTGTTTTAATTTTTCTACAAGCTTTAATAAATCCTTTTCGCCGGTTTTATTATATAGCCAAATGGCAATTTCCATGTTATCGCCAGCTCTGGCTTTAGCCCATTCACTTAGCGGATTGGCATCAAGGTTATCGAGTTCATATTTAAAATATTTGGAGAGGAATGGAATAACCCTATTATCGTTTGTGGCCTCATAGTAGCTTTGCAGCGCATACATCATTGGCATGCGCGGCCACCAGTCATTCATTTTCTGCGGACCAAATAATCCGTTAGCCTGTTGATTATTTAAAGTCCAATCGATATATTTTTGTGCCTTCGCTTTTAGCATAGGATCATCTAAAGTATAGGCCAATGCCACCAAACCTTTAACATAGTAGGGTACGCGCTCCCAACTACTGCCTTCTCCACCCAGCCAATCGGTATTTTTACCCAGGTTATCTTTTTCCGGATACAGCTCTTCGGCCATCCCTGTTGCTCCATCTCTCTGTTGTTCCAACTGCTTTAATAACCAACCTCTGGCTTTAATACTGCCTATGGGCAATTGCACATAAACATGCTGTTTTAAAGGCGTTTTATTAAACTCGGTTAAACTTTGGGCTTGTAAGTGTTGAATAGATAAACCTGGTAACAGGATATATAAAAAGGTTATTGCGCGCTTCATAAAAGGATGATTTGGTTAGCTACTTATTAAGGTAAAACTAACAAATACATCCGATTAATAAAACGATTTAGTCAAAATCGGAATCAATAATAATAATATTAACCAGAGTTCGATTATTAATAATGCCTTTCAATAGCTTATTTCGGCTTTTTGATCTGGCGGCCGTCACCCTGATCCGATAGCTAGCGAATTCATTTCTGGGTCTTTCCAGTTAAAAAGATGCTGACCACGAAGTAGCTACAAGGCCGTTGAAAATATTATTTCTACTTGTAAAACAAGTTCAGCATGACGAATCGGTCAGGTATGGGTCGTTTATAAGACAGTCTTTAATTTAAATAATTATTGAGTTCAGGTTATTAACCAAATATTAAACAAATAAAGGCCCCAACAACATATGCAGGATAAATTGTTGGGGGGGTTGTAGAAAAGGTGTAGGAAATTTATTTTTTGCCAAAGGTTATCCCCTGCCAGGTATCTGTTCTAAATGGTGAAGCAGGTAAGCCATCATTACTCACGAGGTTACAAACCGGATTGTTTCCCCATGCATAACGAACCGCTACCGGATTGGCCACCTGATCGCTACTGACGATAATCTGGTTCCCTTTGATACTTGCTTTGGCCCAATAAAACTTCTGATCTGCGCCAGCAATTGCAAAACCTTTTAGCACCCCACCATCTGCGGTTTTTAATCCATTTCCGCTATTACCAAACGTTAAAAGCATCTGTTTTCCTTCAATTTTATTTGATTGATAAACAGGCCCTGAATAGTTTACTTTTTGGCCATATGTTTTAGCCAAAGCAATTAATGCCAATCTTCTACCCACCTCCTGTTTATTTTTGGGATGAATATCTTTTGCATCGCCAATATCAATGATGGTTGCCATTCCTGTATTTGGCAGAGCAAGTGTTTTTTGCTGTGCCTCCCTTAGTTCTGCCCATGCAGATGCTGATGGTGTATTATCAATCTGCATATAATTAGCCAACTGCACAAAATAGAAAGGAAAATCGCCCTGCCCCCATTTCTGTCGCCAATCTTTTATCATTGTTGGAAACAACGTCCGATATTGGTAAGCCCTACCGGCATTAGATTCTCCCTGATACCAGATAGCCCCCTTAATGGCGAATTGCTGGTAAGGATGGATCATGGCATTGTACAAAACTGTTGGTCGGTTAGGGCCGTTTTCTTCGTATGGCTTAGGCGCAATATTTTTAAAATCCAAACCGACTTTGTATTTCCATTCGCCAGCTAAAGAAATTTTTTCAGTGCCATTAGTTAAATTTAAATCCTTTGCATGACCATATAATCCGCCGCCGCCACCACTATCAAAAACCCTAACCGTAATGATGTTTTCGCCTGTTTTGAGCAAGTTAGCGGGTACATCATATATTCTTTCTACATTATACCCTGTTGTTTCACCAACTTTTACACCATTAATAAAACTTATGTCATTATCGTCAATAGTGCCTAAATTAAGTTTTACTCCCTCAGTTTTCCAATCTTCAGGGATGATCACCTTTTTTGTAAACCAAACCACACCGTCAAAATCTTTAAGTGCGTCATCTTCCCATAAGGTTGGCAAAGTCATACTTTTCCAATTACCACTCTCCGGCAATGCCCATTTCATGGTTCCATTTTGATTCCCGGAATCTTTATCTGTAGTGATTTTGACCCAATTTAGCAATCTTTCCTCATCAGAAATTGCAGATGGATTTTTAGCCAATTTCTGTACCTGATCAACTGCTGCAGAAAAATCTGCCATCTTTTTTAATGATTCGGCACTCGTCCAGGCTTCAGCAATTGTTCCTCCCCATGAAGAGTGGATCAGGCCAATAGGAATTTTAGTTTTTTCATACACTTCGCGTGCAAAGAAGTATGCGGTAGCAGAAAATTCAGCAATATATTTCGGGCTACATTCCTGCCAACCGCCATTGGCCACTTTGGCATCGTTAAGTGGAAAATTACTGGTAATATGTTCTGCCTGCCATAAACGGATGTTAGGATAATTGGCTGCTGCAATTTCTTTTTCGCTATTGAGGATTTTGCCCCAACCTGCCAGTGGCATTTCCATGTTCGACTGACCTGAGCAGATCCATACATCGCCAATTAATACATTATTAAGCACCAACAATTCTCCATCCGATATGGTGATGGTATATGGACCTCCGTAACCTGGCGTTGCTACTTTAAGTTTCCAGTCACCATTGGCATCGGCAATAGCACCATAATTAATTTTATTCCAGGAAACCATCACTTTAACGGCTTTACCTACGGCTGCTTTGCCCCAGATCGCGGCATTCGTTTTCTGCTGTAAAACCATATTATTGCCAAACACTGAAGGCAACAGAATTTTAGCCTGTGTAAATGGAGATATAAAAGTAATGCGACTACGAGGAGTATAGTGCCCAGCCTGTGGATGCTCATATGTTAACCTGTTTTTGATGATTAGAAAACGAATGTACGTTTTATAGCAGTCAACATCAATATGATGGTCTGCTTCTCCCAAGATTTATTGCAAAAAGGGATAAAATTCATACAATTATTTTGGGTAAACGCATCATTTTACTTATTTTGCAAGCCTAAAAGAACAACGCCGCTTTAATATGATGGCCATCAATGTTCTCTCAAATAAAAAAATTAATGGTTAAGATTTTCATAGGTGGCCTTCCTGACAATATCCAAGAAATGGATTTGGCAATATTGGTTAGCCTTCATGGTAGGGTTGAAACAATTAAGGTAGTTCGCGACAGGGCTACAGGCAAATGTAAAGGCTACGCATTTCTGGAAATTTACAGCCTGCCCGATGCTAAAAATATCGTATCTACTTTAAATGGCGAAACCTTTAGAGGTAATATAATTACGGTTAAAATATCTGAAGAGGAAAGCGGTGCAAAAGCGGCAAAGCCTAAACCTAATCCCAACCAACCTTTTAAAAGTAAAAGGCCCAGGCTACAACGCTAATCATTTAGCTGGTTTTTACTAAAATTCTTAATAATCTGGCTGCAATTGCTATCAGTAACCAGCAATCTTTCTTGTTTGTTCATCCTACAGTAAAGATTACTTTACCATAAACTTTATTTCAGATCTACAGATATGGAAAATTATGCCATTGTAATATTTATTTTAGCTGTAATGATTGGCCTTTCTGGCATCGCAGACCGAATTAAAATCCCCTATCCTATTTTACTGATTATTGCCGGAGTTGCAGTTGGTTTTGTACCATCATTACCACCAATTGATATTAATCCCGACATTATATTTTTGATATTCTTACCACCATTGCTTTATGATGCTGCGTTTAACATTTCATTTAAGGAATTTAAAACCAATATCAATACCATTTCTACCCTCGCTATTTCGCTGGTTTTTATCACCGCAGTTGGCATTGCCGTAGTTGCGCATTATCTGATTCCGGGGATGAGTTGGCCGCTATCTTTTGTATTAGGTGCCATCCTTTCTGCTACTGATGCCGTTGCTGCCATGAGTATTACAAAGGGCCTTGGTTTATCTCATAAAACCAATACCATTTTAGAAGGTGAGAGTTTGGTTAATGATGCTTCTGCACTGGTAGCTTATCGTTTTGCCGTAGCCGCTGTAACGGGAACAGCTTTTGTGTTTTGGAAAGCATCACTTGAATTTGTCGTTTTAATGGCTGGTGGATTTTTAACAGGCCTGGTGATGTCGACAATTTTAGCATTTATTGTTAAGCGGATTCATAATAATAGACTGGCAACTATAAGCTTTATGTTATTAATGCCCTTTGTTACCTACTTAATTGCCGAAGAGCTACAGGTTTCTGGCGTTATTGCGGTAGTTATTTTAGGTCTTGGGATATCAAGGTTTAGCAACAAGGTATTTCCGGAGCAGCTTAAAAATCAATCGAAAAACATCTGGGACATTATTATCTTTTTATTAAATGGGCTCATTTTTATATTAATTGGCTTACAGTTCCCTTACGTATATAAAAACATTAGCGGTGCTGATATCCTGCCTTATATAGGTTATTCGCTTGTAATTACCGTAGTCGCGTTGTTATTGCGAATGGGACGTGTTTTCTCACAAAAATTTAATCTTCAAAAAGCTTTTCAGAAAGGGAAACATCGCATTACAGCGGATGCGCTGCTGGACTTTAAAAATAGCCTGATCATTAGCTGGTCTGGCATGAGAGGCATTGTTTCGCTGGCGATTGCAATTGGTCTACCCACTACTTTATCTGATGGAAGTGCATTTCCGCAACGAAATGCCATTATCTTTATCTCGGTGGTGGTGGTATTGTTTACCCTTATCGGGCAGGGGCTTTCTTTACCCTGGTTGGTGAAGAAACTGGCTACTGAGGATAAATAACTGATTCTTAGCGTAAATCATAAAATAACTGTTAAGGACATTAAGGCTCAATTTAATGAAAATCTTCATCCTGAACGTGTTTCAGGATCTTTTAGAGCAGACTCTATCGTTGAAGCTAAATTTAAAAGCAAAAAGGGATAAAATCTATTGATCTTATCCCTTTTCATTGCTATCAATTCTAGCTTACCAGTATACGCTATAAAGTGCCACCAATAAGCCGATGATGATTAAAGCGCCGACTGCAAAACTGGTAGTCGTTTTAAACATTTTAGCATCAATAGCCAAACCTTTAGTTTCAGCCTTCTCTTTGTTGCTGGCCAAACTGATCATTACCATACCTAACATACAGAATACAAATACAAATCCCATCCGGTCTAAGAATGGAATTTCGTAAACCCCATCTGCATTTTTAACAGAGAACCCCATGCCTGACAACCAGGAAAGATCTGTTATTATAGGTAAGAATTTAAGTAAAATAGACAAACCGAAACCACCAATTGTTGCAAATAGTGCCGCACTTGATGTTGTCCTTTTCCAGAAGAAACCTAAAATAAACATCGCAAAAATACCGGGGGATACAAACCCTGTATACTCTTGAATGTACTGAAATCCACCTTTTTTATCGATCCCTAAATGAGGCGCAATTAATACACCAAGAATCATCGCTACAACGATAGAAATCTTACCGGTGGCTACCAGATTATTCTCTGTAGCATCTGTTTTTAACACTTTTTTATAAATATCTAAAGTAAAAATAGTAGCAATACTATTTGCTTTACCTGCTAAAGAAGCTACAACCGCAGCAGTTAATGCCGCGAATGAAAGACCTTTTAATCCGGCAGGAAGCAAGTTTAACAATACCGGATAAGCGCGATCTGGATTTACAGATCCATTCTGCAACATTTCTGCTTGGAAGGCACCATCTTTATACAATACATAAGCGGCAATACCAGGTAATACCACGATGATAGGCATTAGCAGTTTTAGGAAAGCAGCAAAAAGAATACCGCCACGGGCAGTTTCTAAATTGGCGCCTAAAGCACGTTGTGTGATGTACTGGTTACAGCCCCAATAGTTTAGATTTACGATCCACATACCGCCGATTAAAACACTTAAACCTGGCAAATCGATGTAATTTTCGTTATCAGGCTTTAGGATCATGTGGAAATGTTCTGAAGCTTTAGAAGTCATTAAACTATAACCTTCAAAAATACCGCTCGTACCATAGTGTGTAGAAACCAGGTTTAAAGCCAGATAAGTTGTGGCCAAGCCACCTAAAATCAAGAAAAACACCTGGATTACATCTGTATAACCAATTACTTTCATTCCGCCCAGTGTAATGATGATCGCAAAAACAGCAATAGCATACATACAGAAATTCAGATCAAAACCAGAAATGCTACTTACAGCTAAAGCACCTAAGTAAAGAATAGAAGTTAAGTTTACCACAACATAGAGCAATAACCAGAAAACAGCCATAATCATGGCTACTGTACCGTTATAACGCTGATGCAAAAACTGTGGCATCGTGGCTATTTTGTTCTTCAGATAAACCGGAATAAAAAATACGGCTACCACCACCAAGGTAAGTGCGCCCATCCATTCGTAGGTGGCAATGGCCAATCCCATTTTAAAACCTGAACCGCTCATGCCGATAAACTGCTCTGCAGAAATGTTCGATGCGATTAAAGATGCGCCGATTGCCCACCAGGTTAAAGAACCTTCAGCCAGAAAATAATCTTTAGAACCCGTAGATTCTGATTTTTTCTTGTTGTAAATGTAGAGCCCGTAAGCAGCTACAATAACGAAGTAAATTGCAAATACAATGTAATCCTTCGTGTCTAATAAATTGTTTTTCATTTATTTATTGGTTGATATAAATTGGATGTTTAAACTTTAATTGAATAAACTGGTTCCATTATCGGTTTGAACAGTATATGAATCTAACTTAAGGCCAAATTGCAATAAATATTTAGAAGACAGTTCTTCGATTAAATCTGCAATTTTTTCTTCTTTAACAATATTAATGGTGCAACCGCCGAAGCCACCACCCATCATTCTGGCACCCAACACGTAATCCAGTGGTTTAACCGCCTCAACCAAAAAATCCAGCTCCTTGCAGCTTACTTCGTAATCTTTGCTTAAACCTTCGTGTGTTTCGAACATCAGGTTTCCTAAACCCTGCAAATTACCATTTTCCAGTTGTTCTGCAGCTGTTAGTAAACGCCCTATTTCTTTGACTACAAAACTGCATTTTGTAAATACTTCTTCATCTTTTGGCTTAACATGCGCTTCCAACATACTGAGATCTACATCACGCAAGGTACTTACATTGGGATAATGCTCACTTACCCAGGCTACACCCTGCTCGCATTGGGCTCTTCTTGTATTGTAAGCCGAATCGGCAAGGGCATGTTTTACATTCGTATTTAAAAGTAAAAGCTTATAGCCATCTAATTTTAAAGGGATGTAAATGTGTTTCATCGATCGGCAATCGAGCATAATAGCCTGATCTTTTTTGCCAAATACCGAGGCAAACTGATCCATAATACCACAGTTAACACCTGCAAAAGTCTGTTCGGCCTTTTGTGCAATTAACGCAACATCCATTTTAGGTACATTAAGCGAAAAAAGTTGATCTAGCGCAAAACCCGTAGCACACTCTACTGCTGCCGATGAAGATAAACCCGCGCCCAATGGTACATCGCCATCAATATAAAAATTGAAACCACCCAGGCGGTAACCTCTTTCTATTAATTGATCTGCTACACCTAAAATGTAGTTTGCCCAGCTATTTTCAGATTTATTTAAGCTTTTTACCGATGAAATATCGAATTGCTGATAACTCTCTGAAAATAAATGAATTTCATCATCTTCTCTTTTTGAAATGGCTACGTAAATGGCTTTATCAATAGCTGCCGGCATCACAAAACCACCATTGTAATCAGTGTGTTCACCAATAATATTAATTCTTCCCGGCGAACGAACCAAAATGGGCTCGGCATTGAAAAGTCTTTGAAACGTAGTTTTTAAATCTTGAGCATTCATTATCTAATAATTTTAGTCTTCAGCCTTGCTGGTTTTATAGTGTATAGTAGACATTTCTTTCAATCGGTTTGCGGCAAACTCAGGTGTAATATCGCGCTGAGGGTTAGCTAGCATTTCGTAACCTACCATAAATTTTTTAACCGACGCTGAGCGCAACAATGGCGGATAAAAATGCATATGCCAATGCCATTCCGGATAATAACCATTGTTTACAGGTGTCTGGTGCATACCTGCCGAATATGGAAAAGAGGTTTCGAAGAGGTTATCGTATTTTGTGGTGAGCACTTTAATGGCTTCGGCTAACGATTTCTTTTCTGCATCAGTAAAAAGTTTAATACTGTTAACATGCCTTTTGCTGATGATCATCGTCTCATAAGGCCAAACTGCCCAAAAAGGAACCAATATGGCAAAATGATCATTTTCAAATATGATACGCTCTTTTTTCGTTTGTTCCAGCTTTAAATAATCAGCAAGTAAACTTCTTCTGTGGATGGCGTAGTAAGTTTTCTGACGATCGGTTTCTTTGGCAATCTCTAAAGGCACATCGCCCTGCGACCAGATCTGACCATGTGGATGTGGGTTGCTACAGCCCATTATTTCGCCTTTATTTTCGAAAATCTGAATATATTTAATCCAATCGTTCTCAGCCAGACTATTAAATTCTTTCTGCCAGACGTTAACCACAGCCGTTATGGCTTCTACACTCATTTCAGGAAGTGTTAGATTATGCTTAGGACTAAAGCTGATTACTCTGCAAAGCCCACGCTGGTTGTTGGCTACCAACAAATCACTTTCATTCATTTCGCCAGCTGGTGTATCCTGTAGCAAAGCGGCAAAATCATTGTTAAAAACAAAGCTCTCGGTATAAGCCGGATTGCTATCGCCGTCTGCTCTACCGTTTCCCGGGCATAAATAACATTTAGGGTCATATTCCGGACGGTTGTCTGGTGTAATGTCTTCAACTTTACCCTGCCATGGCCTCTTGGTACGGTGTGGTGATACTAAAACCCACTCGCCGGTTAATATATTGAGCCGGGTATGCGGATTACTGTCAAGTTCGAATGTTTGGTTCATTTTATATTTTTCAACTGGTTAGAAAAAAGAAAGCCACATAGCCCTCCTATCTAATGCGCCAAATTATAAAATTAATATTAATTGTCAAAAAGACAATTAATATTAATTTTTATTTTCGTGAAAATTTAAACATATTAAGCCCTTTAAACCCTAATTAAAAATGATTGAATATTCCAGGCAGCCACATTATCTTGTTGCTGTTGATTGCATCGTATTTGGATTTGATGGAGAACACCTTAAAATTCTGTTGGTGAAACGGGGTTTAGAACCCGAAATAAACAAATGGAGTTTAATGGGCGGTTTCGTAGGTCCTGACGAAAGTCCGGATGATGCAGCAAATAGGGTACTCAAAAAAATGACGGGTTTAGAAGGCGTTTATCTCGAGCAGATGCAGATTTATGGCGAACCTCATCGCGACCCGATTGAAAGAACACTTTCTGTGGGTTATTTCGCCCTTATTGATATCCACAAATATGAGGCGCAGTTAAATGATGATTATGAGGCCGAGTGGTTTTTGATCAACGAGCGGCCTAAACTTATTTTCGATCACAACCAAATGGTGGCTGATGCCCGAAAAAAATTAAGGTATAAAGCGGCACTTCATCCTATATTGTTCGAAATGCTGCCCAAAAAATTCACTATTCCGCAATTACACATCCTTTTTGAAGAGGTAAATGATACTAAAATAGATACGAGAAATTTTAGTCGTAAAATAACCTCCACAGGGCTATTAATTAAACTGCCTGAAAAAGACAAAACAGGCTCTAAAAAAGGTGCATTCTATTTTAAATTAGATAAGAAGAAGTATCACGCCAATTCGCAGGCTTTTTTAAACCTGGTACCCAACTTAAAAGTGTAGCTTATCTTCGGCTTTTGCAACACTTAGTGCATAAGAGTAAAACAAAAGCGAAGCCTTATTCCTTTGCTTAGGTAAATTGTACCTTAAATATGGCAAAGCATAAAAAAAGACCTTTCCAGCCAATAGAAAACTATGGCGTTATCGGCAACCTGAAAACTGTAGCGCTGGTTTCCTTAAAGGGCTCGATAGATTTTTTGTGTGCACCAAAATTCGATTCGCCCACCGTTTTTGCCTCCATGCTCGATTCGGAAAAGGGAGGTTATTTCTCGGTTGAACCACAGCTTGAAGACTTTACCAGCAAGCAACTTTATCTACCTGGAACAGCAGTTCTGCTTACCCGTTTTTTCGCCGAACAGGGCATCGCAGAGCTTAGCGATTACATGCCATTATCGAAGGAAACTGATTTTCCTAGTGCTATCGTGCGGCAGATCAAATCCATTAGGGGCAACATTACTTTTAAGGTTTTCTGCGTACCCGCTTTTGGCTATACCAAAAGTAAACACACGGTTCAGCATGAAAATGACGAACTGGTTTTTTTTTCCAAAACTGAAAAACTGACCTTAAAGCTAAAAGCGGATGTGCCTTTACATATTGAAAAAGGTACTGGTTATGCTGAATTTACGCTAAAGGAATCAGAAACGGCGCACATCATTATGGAAATTATTGAAGATGATAAAGTTGCAGCTGGTTTAGCCCATTATAAAGAACATGGTTACCGCAAAACCGTAGATTACTGGCGGGATTGGATCAACCAGACCACATATAAAGGCCGTTATGATGATATTATCAGGAGATCGGCAATTACCTTAAAGTTACTTACCTCGGCAGAATTTGGTTCGGTAGTGGCCGCACCTACTTTTGGATTGCCTGAAACGATCGGCGGAAACCGTAACTGGGATTACCGTTTTACCTGGATCAGGGATGCGGCTTTTACCATGTACGCATTTTTAAGGCTTGGCTTTTTTGACGAAGCTACGGCATTTATGGACTGGATATTTAACCTTTGTCAGAAAATAGACTTACAACTGGTGTATCAGATTGATGGTAGTGCGAAAATAAAGGAAATAGAAGCCGATCAGTTTGAAGGTTACCTTTCGTCGAAGCCTGTACGCATTGGTAATGAAGCAGCCAGTCAATTACAAATTGATATTTATGGAGAACTGATTGATACGGTTTACATTTATAACAAATCGCACAAACCAATTACTTATGAATTCTGGACATTGATTGAAAAACAGGTTCAATGTGTAATCAAACAATGGAAAAAACCCGATCACGGCATCTGGGAAATCAGGAATGAGAAAAAGGAGTTCCTACACACACGTTTAATGTGCTGGGTAGCGATGGATAGGGCAATTAAAATTGCCGAAAACCGATCATTCCCTTATCCGGAGCAGGAATGGCACGGTATCCGCAGTGAAATTTACAAAGATATTTATCATAATTTCTGGAATGAAAAATTAGGTGCATGGGTTCAGTATAAGGGTGCTACACATGTAGATGCCAGTGCCTTGCTGATGCCGTTAACACATTTTATCTCACCATTGGAACCCCGCTGGCTTTCGACCATGAAAGCAATCGATGAAGAATTACTGCTTGATGTATTAGTTTACCGTTATAAAAACGGCATGACTAAAATAGATGGATTGGAGGGCGAAGAAGGCACTTTCAACATGTGTTCGTTCTGGTTTATTGAAGCATTGGCCAAAAGTGGAGAGTTGGAACGTGCGGTTGAAAATTTCGAAAAGATGATCGGTTATTCCAACCATCTTTTACTCTTTAGCGAAGAACTGGGGCAAAAAGGCGAACACCTTGGTAATTTTCCCCAGGCTTTTACACACCTGGCCTTAATTAGTGCGGCTGTAGAGCTTAATAAACAACTGAGCCGCGAAACCGGTTAGCCTATTGTTCTTCGTAATGATAGGTTAATCCCCCATCCACATAATAGGTTGATCCGGTTACGTAAGCGGCATCATCAGAAGCAAGAAAAGCGACTACTGCAGCTACATTCTCCGGCTTCCCCATCCGCTTTAATGGAATATTTTGCAATACTTTTTCCAGTTGTTTTTTATCGTTCAATAAATCATCATTAATAGGCGTTGAAATAGCCCCTGGCGCTACATTATTTATCCTGATGTTAAACTGGGCTAATTCTGAAGCAAGGTTTCTGGTCAGCATCATTAAGCCTCCTTTACTGGCGCAATAGGCAGCAAAATTAGGAAATGCGATTTCTTCGTGAACAGAACTCATATTGATTACAGTTCCAGCTATTTTACTTTTTCTACAGTAATTTACAAATGACTGGATACTAAAAAAAACACCTTTTAAGTTTGTGTTCATAATGAGGTCATAATCTTCTTCGGTAACTTCCCAAAAACTGGCATTTTTTTCCACGCCCGCATTATTGACCAAAATATCTAAATGTCCAAATACCCCTACGGCGTCGGTTATCAATTTTGTGGCTGCATCGGCTTTACTTAAATCGGCTTCCAAAAAAGCTGCCTTTCTGCCCATGTCTTGTATTTCTGCTATCAGTTTTTCGCCACGCTCGTCAAATTTATGACCATTTAAAATAATATTACAACCCTCTTTGGCCAACCTTAAGGCACATGCGGCACCAATTCCCTGACTGCTTCCAGTAATTAAAGCAATTTTGTTTTCAAAACGATCCATATTAAAATATTATACTAAATAAAGGAAATTGATGTAAATATGTTTGCGTAAAATTGAAGTAAATTAAAAGGATTATTGCATAAAATATAAGTTCTTAAAAAAAACATCGTTATAGCTATAATCATTTATTAGTATGTTTGGGCAACAAACACACAATAAAATAAATTAATCTTAAAACATGAACATTACCAAAAATCTTTTATTTACCACGCTCCTAGCGTTGTTTACGCTAACCATGTATTCTTGCAAAACCAAAAAACTGGCTGCAAAACCTACTCCGCCACCTGTTGAGAAACCAGCACCACCAGCAGAGGAGAAAAAACCAGCGCCGGTACCAGAAAAGGAAGAAGCTCCTGCTCCGCCTGAAAAACCGAACTTTAACTTAGATAATATCCAATTTGAGTTTAATTCATTTGTACTTAAAACATCATCGTTCCCTATTCTGGATAAAGCGGTTACAGAGATGAAAAAATCGCCGGATACAAAATTTGTTCTCAATGGTTATTCATCTGCTGAAGGCACGCCCGAACACAATATGCAACTTTCTATAGACCGCGCAAATGCGGTAAAATCGTACTTTATAAATGCTGGTTTAAATGGAAATAACTTTACTGTTGTTGGCCATGGTGATAAAAACCCTATTAGCAGCAATGACAGCGAAGAAGGAAGAATTCTGAACAGGAGAACTGAAATAAAGGTTCAGAAGTAGGTATTAAAACATTAAATATGAAAAGGGCCATGGTTTAATTTCCATGGCCTTTTTTATGCAATCGTATTTTGAATTGTTTCCGTATTTCGACACCGTTCCAATAGACAGACTTCACTAAACTTGGCGGTTATACCGAATAAACAAAAGCTCCCCAAATCTATTAAGACCTGTGGAGCGAAATTATCTAAATACCTCAATAACCTGGGTTTTGAGTGAGTACTGCATCTTTATTTAACTGTATTTCTGTTAACGGGATAGGTAATAATAAGTTTTTCGTGGTTAAACCTGTGATTGGTTTAGACGCATCATTCGAGTTTAACCTAAGCGCGCGTTCTACTAAAGTTCCTGTCCTCATTAGTGTCATTCTTCTATTTTCTTCGCCAATCAACTCTCTGGCTCTTTCGTCGAGAATAAAATCTTTAGTCATTTGAGCAGCCGTAACCTGATCGGCACCTGCCCTGGTTCTCAATACATTAATGGATGTAGCGGCATCTCCTGTTTTGCCTTGAGCAACCTGTGCTTCGGCCAATAACAAATAAGTTTCACCTAATCGCATTAAAATGAAATCTTTGATCATGGCATAACCAAATGTATCATTAGGATCAAAGGCACCCCATTTTGTTGTACTTGGACAAATATTAATCAATGTATCAGGACCTGTAAAAGGAACCTGCTTACCATATCTAGCTGCATATGTAGGATTTGGATCATTATAATAATATCTTCTACGGATGTTATATTGTGAATTACGAATATCATTTCCTTTATACAAGCCATAAAGTACCCAGTTACTTAGGCGCAACCTGCCAACCGAACGCCCGCCTAATGAATCGGCCAAAGCCATGCCTGCGATGTTATAGTAAGCAGCCCCCCAAACCCTTCTTTGCTGTGGATTATCGGTAATACCACCCACAACCGCAGTTGGATTTTCCTGTTCTAATACCCAAATAGCCTCGGTATTGCCCTGTGATCTTCGTTGATTACCATACTGGAACATATCCGAATAGTAATCGCCAGCCTGACTTGTTTTAACGCCATAACGTGCTTTTATCAGGCTAAATTTACCACTGGAAATAATGGTTTGCGCCTGTTGCTCAGCCAAATCTGGCTTTCCAATTCGAAGATAAACCTCAGCTAGAAGCTGCATGGCCATAAATTTATTTGCTCTGCCATACATTTTGCCCTTAGTATTGGTTTTCACCGCTTCAATATCTGGCAAATTGCTTGAAGCATAAATCAGATCGTTTACAATCTGGTTGTTTACATCGGTTAGCGGAGCACGAACAAAATCGGTTTTCGGACCTGATAATGCGTGTAAAATTAAAGGAACCCCACCATAGCATGTGGCAAGATTATTATAAGCATAAGCCCTAAAAAATTTCGCTTCGGCACTAACCAAACTTTTACCTTTTGCACTGATACTGGTTACCGAAGGGTTTTCAATCCCATCGATAATGATATTGGTTAGGTTAACCATAATATAATTCCTGTTCCAGGTTCGCGCTGAACCACCATCAGTAGGTGTTAAAGTTGCATAATTATAATAGGGAATTTCAACTCCTTGCTGGTTGTTAGTGGCATTGGCCACATCGGTACCTACCTGCCACACGCTTGGCCAGCCCTGTTGATCAGACCAGGAAAATATGGTACTGGTGTGGTTGTACAAGCCGACCAATGAGGCTTCGAAACCAAGTGAATCGGTAAGCGTTAACGGCGTATATAAAGAAAAAGGCTTCTCATCCAGATATGATTTTTTGCAAGACGATAAGGCGAAAAATAATACGGTTAGAGATGCGAATACGGTTATATATTTTTTCATGATGATAATAATTAACGTAATGAAACATTTAGACCCAGAACAAAAGTTCTTGTTATTGGATAGTTATTTGTCCAATCTGCCGCAAATGCCTGTTGATTGGCACCAGAATTTCCTGATCCTCTACCATAAGTGGTTTGCTCAGGATCCCAACCTACCCAATTAGTAAAGGTGTGCAGATTACGTCCACTTGCATAAACAGTTAAACTACCTAGATGAAGTTTGTCTAAAACATGTTGCGGAAATACATAACTTAATGTTACATCTTTAATTCTGGTATAACTTGCATCAGATGCGTAGCCATATCCTAAAGTATTATTATAGGATAATGCCGGGCGGGTTTGGCTTTGGTTTTCAGGAGTCCAA
This sequence comes from Pedobacter terrae, assembly GCF_900100705.1. Lineage (GTDB taxonomy): Bacteria > Bacteroidota > Bacteroidia > Sphingobacteriales > Sphingobacteriaceae > Pedobacter > Pedobacter terrae. The sequence continues at coordinate 21,770 of NZ_FNCH01000014.1, read as the reverse complement.
TAACCAATCTCTGCCGGGGTATTTCTTCTTCCTGTTTCATCACCATAAGTTAAGTCTGGATTATTTCTGGTTATACCCTGCGCGGTTTGAATAAATACGCTTAGGTTAATATTTTTGTAATGAAAAGTATTGGTTATACCACCTGTCCATTTCGGAGCAGTTTGCCCGAGAATGGTTCTGTCGTCGGCAGTAATTTTTCCATCACCGTTTAAATCGGCAAACTTTAAGCTACCCGGCTTTGCTGTTGGATCCTGCTTAGAAACATCTTCGCCAGTTTGCCAAACCCCAGTCATTTTGTAATCATAAACCACATTAATGGGCTGTCCGATAAACCATCGGTTTCCTAAATCATCTTTACCATCGCCGTACAAGTCGTCGATTTTATTTTTATTGGCTGCAAAAACAAACATTGTTTCCCAACGGAAGTCTTTTCCTGCAAAGTTTTGAGTATTCAATGTGAGCTCTAAACCATTATTGGTTGTTTTACCAATATTTTCTAAAACTTTTGAGTAACCTGTAATAATGGGCAAACTTCTGTTCAGTAACAAACCACTTGTTTTATTCTGGTAAGCTTCCAAACTACCGGTAATCCGGTTATTGAGTATGCCAAAATCTAAACCAATATTGGCCGTTTTGGTAGTTTCCCATTGCAACAATACATTACCCAAATTATTTGCAATAACCCCAATGGTACTCACTCCATTAAAAGGTGAGCGGGCAGAAACTTCGTTAGTAATGGTATTATAAACACCAACCGCTTCGTTTCCGGTTTTACCGTACGATAATCTTAATTTCAGATTGCTAAAGAGCTTAACATTTTTCATAAAATTTTCGTTCATAATATTCCAGCCAAGAGCCGCTGATGGAAAAATACCATGCTTGGTTGTATTTGCTCCGAATACGGATGAACCATCCCTGCGTGCCGTTAAAGTAAATAAATACCGGCTATCGTAGGAGTAAAATAAACGGCCCATTTGTGAATTCAGCCCATATCTATCACGGTTGGTATTACTTGTTTGTGTAGCACCTGCACCAAGGTTATCCAAACCTAATTCATCATTAATAAATCCAACCGCACCTGCCGTGGTTGAATTGTATTTGCGTTCCTGAGCACTATATAAGGCCGTAAAATCGAAATGATGCTTTTTAATATCCTTAGCGTAGGTTAAGATATTTTCTATGGTATAACTGTTGGTAGATGCATTATAACTTCTTGCGGTTCCATTATTATCATTTGCCAAACGCCCTACATAACTACCTGATCTTTCAGGAAAATAGGTGTAACCAGTATTTAGCCTAAATTTTAAACCTGTTAAAACACCAGGAAATTTTACCTCGGCATACCCGTTTCCATTTATATTGGTTGTTCTATTAATCTGTGTGGTTTTTAAGCCTAACAATGGGTTGGTATAAAGCTGCTCAGGATTCATCGGGTAGATGGTATATGATCCATTTGAATTATACTCCTGCCCGTAAGGACTCATTGCGGTGGCTAATAATAAGTTTGCTCTTCCGCCGTCGAAATTATTGCTGGTTAAAAAAAGCGAAGTTCCGATGGTTAAAAAACTGGTCACGTTTACATCTAAGTTGGATCTTAAACTTACACGCTTGAACTGGTATCCTTTTACCACCCCTTTTTGATCTAAATAATCACCCGAAATAAAGTATTTAACATCGGGCGATCCACCAGATATACTCACGTTATGATCTTGAATCTGACCCTGTTGTGTAGCCTCATCTACCCAATCAGTTGTAGTTCCGGCATTGTAAGCGGGCAGTTCGCCAATATTTGGAACTGGCCTGGTTTGTGTTTGATTGGTTTGTTTAAGAAAATCTGCATACTTTTGAAGATATTCCGCGCCGCTTCTGGGTGTTAAAATATGGGCAATATTATCAATCCCCACATAACCGTTATAGCGGATTACCGGCTTACCAGTTGTTCCTCTTTTCGTGGTAACCAATATTACGCCGTTTGAGCCATTTGTACCATAAATTGCTGTAGCACTCGCATCTTTCAAAACCTCTACCGACGCAATATCGTTAGGGTTGATGTCGTTTAATGAACCTCCAGTTTTAGTTAGTGGTACACCATCAACTACTACGTATGGTCCGGCACTTGCTGTTATCGAATTTTGTCCGCGGATAAGCGAGTTAGGTTGACTTCCCGGCACAGATGACGTAGTGGTAATATTTACCCCTGCTACTGCGCCTTCAATTGATTGAAGAACATTCGTTACGGGTAATTGCGACAACCGTGCTTTAGGTACAGAAACGATCGATCCGGTAACATCTGATCTTTTTTGAGTACCGTAACCAATAACCACAACATCATTTAAACTTTTACCGGAATCTTCGGCAAGGGTAATATTAAACTGTGTTTGGTTATTAATTAAAATGGTTTGGGTAACGTAACCGATGAAAGTAATAACTAAACTTTCTCCATTTTGAGCTGATATTTTGAAATTCCCATTGGCATCGCTGGCCACCACCTGAGAAGTTCCCTTAACATTGATGGAGGCACCAGGAATCGGATTGCCTTTATTATCTTTTACTTTTCCAGAAATTGAGATTTGAGTGTTTGTTTGTGCAATTGAGTTGTTTGATTTACCTAAGAATAGGACTAGCGCAAACAAAAACATTACCGCACACTTAGAAGTGGCCAGTAGTTTTTTTTTCATTTTTTAAGATTATTGGTTAGTGAATAATTGAATCACAAAGGAATTCAAAAGGGTAGCCTGTCAAAAATATTTTATCAAATATTTAATCTGACCGATTGTGTAAATTATGCATGAATAAGAATGATTTGATTACGGCAAAGTAATGATAAAACCGCAGCGAAGTGAGGGGTAATACAGTAATAAGTAGGGGTTAAATCGTTACTTTTTGTTTTAAGTTGGTATTTTAACCCATTTTAAAATTTTCTAATGTTTAATCCACGTTTATTTTTTTAAGTGTGTTTAAGATCGGCTGACCAATTGCCTTTAAAGTTTTTTGATCTGGTTTAAGCAGTTCTAGAACAGCGATCTCATTTTTACCTTTTTTTAACCACTCTTGTGGAATATAAAGTGTTTGCTGCGGACCAATTGCCCAGTATTTTCCAAGGTTGTGTCCGTTAATCCAAACTACTCCTTTGCCCCAATCGGTCATATCTAAATAGGTATCGGCCGCGGTTGAAAGCTGAAAAGATCCTTTCTGTAAGGTCGGCCCGTTTCCATTTGCTTTTGATTGACTGGTGTTACGAATGCGATCGTTGCTGAAAGGAAAACCATACATAGACCAGTTTTTAATTTCTGCACCATCAAAAGTTACTTGCCCGGTAATTCCTTTTTTGTTTTCCAGCAAATACTTTCCAAAATTAATCCGTCCCATATTCTCTACAAAGACATCAAGCTGTACCTCTCCTGCCGGAAGATCTAATGATAAGGTATTCTGGTTTAGCCTACGGTCTAAAATACCTGCTCTTTGTTGATTGATAAAAACGAGGGCATAATCGCGTAATTGTTTAAGCTGCAACTCACCTTTTCTACCTCCCTTAATGGTAGTACGGTACAATACGTAACCATAATCCTGACCCAGGTCTTCAAAAGTTAAAGGTGTAGCATTTTTCACCGCTTTAGGCAAGGCATTAAATAAGGCTACTTTAGTGTTCAATTTAAAAGGTGCAATAGCCATACTAGGTTTTGCAGCTGGAATTGGTGGTAAACTTTGTCCTGCAGGAAGGTGTTTTTCGACTACACTTCTAAATGCCTTAAATTTTTTGGTTACGTTTCCGGCTTCATTTAATGGCGCATCATAATCATAGCTGCTGGTTTGTGGCTCGTAAGGCGAAGTATCCTTATAGTTTGCGCCATTCATAAAATCGCGGGTAGTACCGCCGTGGAACATATACATGTTAATCGAAATGCCTGCCGCTAGAACAGAATCTAACTTTTGGGTGTATTGCTCAGCCGGAACGGTATGATGAGGGGTTCCCCACCAATCGAACCATGCAGGATACCATTCTGCAATAAAATATGGGCCTTTGCCACTATGGTTTTCATTGACCAACTGCCTGATTTTTCCTGGATTATCAATCCCGTTTAATGCTGGCAGCAAGCCGTTTAAATGTCCGTCTTTTACGTCCGCTGCAGGATCGCAGGTGTAAAGTAATCCATCAAAACCTGCCTCTATAAACATTTTCCGGTTGATATCTAAATAGTTTTTATCAGCAGCATAAGAACCATATTCATTCTCTACCTGCACCATTATGATATTACCACCATGGTTAATCTGCAATGGCGCCAATTGTTTGCCAACTTCAATGATATACTTTTTATATTCATCTAGATATTGCTGTTCGGTACTTCTTACCACCAGGCCTTTTTCGGTTTGCAACCAGTAAGGGTAACCACCAAACTCCCACTCTGCACAAACGTAAGGACTGGGTCTCAAAATAACCCACAGGCCTTCTTCCTGGGCAATTTTTACAAATTCTGAAATGTTATTATTGCCCGAAAAATCGAATTTGCCCTTTTGTGGTTCATGCAAATTCCAGAACACGTAGGTTCCAATGGTATTTAAGCCCATGGCTTTGGCCATTTTCATACGTGCGCGCCAGGCTTCTTTTGGCACACGTGGATAGTGCATCTCTCCAGATATAATCTGAAAAGGTTTCCCATCCAATAAAAAGTCTGTTTCTCCCAGTTTAAACGTATGTTTAGCCTGCTGACCAAAAGCTGATAAGGAGAAACATATCGCCACCAACCATAGTAATTTTGCTTTCATTTTAAAGTTTGTTTTGAGATGACCCTTATTTTTGGGCAAAAAAGTCCCATTTTGCGCAATTTTTCGCAAGCCAATCATCCAGGTTATATAAATTTTTTTGTTTTTTGTTTACTTTTTAAACACGCTCAGATCCCATTCATCTGCCCAGCTTATTGAAATTTTATCGTTCTCAAATTTAATCGGCAACCACAAATAACGCCCGTCAATTGCATTTTTGGGTGCCCATTTATCTGCCATAAAAATAAATTCTCCCTTTTTTCCTGGTACAGGCAAAACATGTGTACTCTGCCCGCCAAAGGTGATCTTTGCGCCCTCGCCCTGGCAAGGATTTCCCATGTATGTCCATGGTCCCCAAATATTGCTTGCTTTAAACCATCTTGCTGCATTTGGCGCCCAGCCGGTACAGCCTGAACCAATCATATAATAAGTTCCATTTTTTTTGAATAAAGCTGGTGCTTCAGTTTGCTGACCTACATAAATTCTGATGAATTTTCCGGTATGCCCCAAATAATCGGGCGTTAACTCAGCCAGATGCAAGGTCAAATTCTCTTCAGAAGAAAATACATGATAAGCTTTACCATCATCATCTACGAAAACAGTCATATCCCTGGCCATTTGCCCACCAGGCAAATCCCTACAGAAAAAACCATCACTTTCATTAGCTGGCTTCTCGCAGTTTACCCTATCTTTTTCGGCTGTGCCTGCATCGTAAAAAGGCATTTTACCAGGATTTGGACGATAACTTTTGATAAAGGTATATGGCCCGGTTGGGCGATCGGCCACAGCTACTCCCGCTCGGGCTGCTGCATAACCTTTGCCCAAAAGTTCCAGGTGAAACCACATGACAAACTTTTTAGTTTTCTTATTGTACACCACTTTTGGCCTTTCGAGAATGCAGCCTTTGGCAATATCACTCGTTAAATCGCTGGAAACGGGCAATGCAATACCTTCATCTTTCCAGTTGTATAAATCTTTTGATGAATAGCAATGCACACCTACCTGTGCCGTATTTCCTAGTTCTCCTTCGATTTTATGTTCACCAAACCAATAATAAGTGCCTTTATGCTCCACAATACCACCACCGTGCGCATTGATGTGTACGCCTTTATTGTCTTTCCAGATTTTACCAGGGGTAAAAGAAGTATAGGTCTGCTGTGCAGAAACATAACTGCTTAAGCTCAAACTTAGGGCGATAAATCCTATAACAAAACTGATTCTCTTGTTCATCATTTTAATCAACTAATTTTTAATATTATAAAGAGGGTATTTACCTCATCAATTTCAATTGTATACGAACTCTTATTTATTTTAAACTGGCGCTATGATCGTTCTCGAAATTCTCACCGCTCCAGATCTTCTGTGCACTCCATTTCTCTGCCGGATTAGCCCAAAAAGGATCTGATGCGGGTAAACCTAAAGGCAAGAAAATATTTGAAGCGATGTATGGACTACCCTGATTGTTATAGAAATCACCTAAATCAGGTTGATCACCATATAAACCTATGGTTAACCAGCCATTTTTATAGGTTGAAGGGCTTTCTAAAGTTTTTCTGATTACGGCTGTTAAAGCGCAACGTACCTGCGCAGGGCTTAACTGTTTAGGCAATGCTTTTCTCCAGGCGATATCAGCCAGATGATGAAATGCAGCTCCACGATAAATAATAGAGCGACCAGTTGCAGGATAAGTACCATCGGCATTGACTAATCTTTCCTGAATGATGGCATAACGTTCATTTCGCTTTTTAATCTTCTCGAACATTTCTTTATAACTGTTCGTTTTAGCGCCAATAATATTGGCCAAAGCAGCCAGATAAGGATGGATAACATAACTATTATAATAGTCAAAGGCGAATGATGTTCCATCGGTATACATTCCGTCGCCGGTATACCATTGTTCCATTTGTTGCAAGGCGTAATCAACACGCATAGGATCCCAGTTGTAACCAAATCTGGCTAAAAAAGCCTCGTTCATGGCTGAAAACAGTAACCAATTAGAAAAAACCGGCTTAAATCTTCTGGTTGTTACAATGGACTGCATCATCAATGCCTGGTTTTTCTTATCCAGGTTTTCCCATAGCCATGGTGCACGGACTAGCGCAAGCGCTACGTAAGAAGCATCAACCAGTTGTTGACCGCCTATATCGAAGTTCATAAAATCTTTGGCATTAGAGTCCAATGCATTCTTCAATCCTTTAATGGCCCACTCCCGGTATTGCTTCCTTAAAGCTACCTCTTCTACCGAACCTCCTTCTAACTGTAACCATGGTGCAATGCCACTTAAAACCCTACCTAAAACCTCCACATATTGTACCTTAATGCGGTGCTCTTTGTTATCAACATGGACAGATGTAATTTTAGGCATGGCAATCCTCAAGCTATCATTAGCCAAATTATATAAAACAGGTTTTACCATCTTATCCATTTGCTGTAGCCAAAACTGCCTATCGGAGACAGCTGTGCCTTTGGTATTTTTGTATTTCTTTTGCGCAAAAACAGGCCCAACCGCCCAAATGATCAATAAACCTGTAACTAAAATATTTTTAAGCTTCATTCTCCTTCTAACATTATTGCTTGTTTGATAAATAGCGATACATTTCGCTTCCTGCCAATAAAAATGCCCCTACACCAAAATTCGATGTAGCATTTACATCAACCACCTGACCTGGAATGGCTTTTTCTCCAATCGGCTGTACGTAACCCAGTTTACCGTCAGGTTGTAATGCAGTTTTACTTAAATATGCCCATGCTTTTTGGCCTATTGGCCAATAGGCTTTCTCTTTTAAATAACCATTGTTTATTCCCCATAACAAACCATAAGTAAAAAATGCTGTGCCACTGGTTTCAGGCCCTGGCGCGTGTAACGGATCAAGGATACTTCTGGTCCAATAGCCTTCTGTTTGCTGGCTTTTGGCAATTGCTTTAGCCATATTACGGTATTTGGTTAAGTATTCATTCCGGTGCGGATCTGTAAGGGGCAAATCTTTAAGCACTTTTGCCAAACCTGCAAATACCCATCCATCTCCTCTTGCCCAAAAGTCTTTTTTACCATTGGCTGTTTTATGTTTTGGGTACACATATTTTGCATCCCGGTAATAAAGTTTTTCCGTTTTATCGTACATGATGCTGTTGGCATACCTAAAATAGTCGTAGAGTTTATCCAAGTATTGTTGATCGCCGGTTACGTTATAAAGTTTGGTCATTACCGGCATTACCATGTACAAACCATCAGCCCACCACCAGTAATCGTTATTGGGTGTACTCATTTCGTATTGCATAACCTCTTTCGCCCTGGCAATTTTATATGCTTCGGGTTTTAAGCGGTATAAGTCAATATAGGTTTGAAAGCAGATCTGCCAATCGCCAAACAGCACATGTTCATCTGTTTCGCCATATTGATATTTCCAGTTGGATTTATCTGTCGATTTTGCCCCCATCCATTTATTGTATTCGGCCCAATCTTCTGAATATTTTCGGTATGCCTCATTTTTAGTAACATTATAAGCCTCCATATTTCCGGTATGGTAAGCTGCATGATCCCAAAAGGCCCGTACTTCGGATTTAATATTGCGTTGCCAATACGTATTGGCACGGTTAATCATTTCCAGTACTTCTTCTTTTGATGGCTGGTTTTGGGCATTTACAACCCCGCTGATCAAGAAAAAGAGCAAAAAAAACGCTTGGTGTAATTTCAATTTCATTAACGTATGGGTTTAATGCCGATTACTGTTGGTTTCACTGGTTTAATGGTTCCATCGGCATTAAATTCCATTTTATCGATACACACTTCACGGTTGTAACCGGCAGCATCACCCATTGAAATTCCTTTTGGACGGGTAAAACGGTGATAAACCATATACCATTCGTCTTTGCCATTCACTTTAATTACACTGTTATGCCCTGTACCATAAATCTTTTGAGCAACATCTTTCGCCAAAATCAGATTATTTTCAGGGATAGTTATTTTTCCTGTAGGCGAGTCAGAAAAACCATATCTTACCCTGTAGTTTTCGCTTCGCGTATCATCTTCAGACCATAAAAAGTAATATTTTCCATTTCGATAAAATACTTCTGTACCTTCTCTGAAACTATCATCAGGCGTAATAATTTTAATGGCATTGGTATCAATCGAAATCATATCATCATTTAATGGTGCAACAGCCATGTAGCCATTTCCCCAATACAAATAACTTTTATTGGTTTTAGGATCGTTAAATACATCCGGATCAATCTCCTGTCCGCCTTTAACACCCTTTGGTCTGTGTGCAATTAACGCTTTTCCGCTATCCTTAAATGGGCCCGTCGGATGATCTGCAACAGCAACGCCTACCTTCTGTGCAGCCGAAAAATAATAGAAATACTTATATATTCCATTTACTTTCTTTTCGATAATGGTTGGCGCCCAGGCATTCCTTTTTGCCCACGATACATCTTTTTCGAGGTCTAATATTTTGCCTTCATCATTCCAGTTAACCAGATCGTTTGAGGAAAAAGTTTTAAAATAAGTACCACTCCAATTGTTGAAGCCATCACTGGTTGGATAGAGGTAATATTTGGAAGTTTTATGGGAGTATAAAATCTCAGGATCGGCATAATAACCTTTTAATACGGGATTATTTGCTACAGCAACACTTACTGCATAGGTTTTAGCCTGCTGACCCGGAATAGTTACCTTAATTTTTACCGGGCCTTTAGAAAAATCCAGTTTGCCTTTTGGCATCAGGCTGATCTGGTTAAAGGTATTAAACTGCGGATCAAAAGCCTTTAGATCTGTACCATCATTTACGGGCAGATAAAGTTTTTGGCTTACACTATCAAGAACGGTGTTATTTTTGTTTATGGCCTTATTTTGTGTGGCCTGCAGAACAGATTCAACCGTATACCACTGTTTAAGCAAACGGCTTAACTCTTGTTGATTAATTGGTAGAACAGTTCCGTGCCTGGGATGAAAATCCATGGTAACATCCTGGTCTACCACCCTAAAATTGGCCAAATCTTTACTTTTGGTAAACTGATAACGGCCTTTCATATAAACATCGTACATCAGGATATGCTCGTCGCTATGGTTAAGTTTAAAAACTCCGGCACCTTCTACGGCTTCTTTAGTTTGCTGCAGGTATTTATCCTGTAATACATAACCTGCCGTTAGTTTATCAGAAACGGCTTTTTTAATGCCATTACCATTCCCTTCTGTTTTAAAAAACAGGTTGTATTTTCCCTTATCGTAAATAATATCTCCATCAATACAAGAGCCATTGGTAGGGCTAAAAAAGAGCTGCTTTGGAGTGGTCTCCAGATCGGTAAAATCAGCATTGGCATAAGCATAATAAATTTTATCAGGGTCATTGCCATGTTTCATAGACCAATACACCATATATCTTTTGGCTGTTTTATCGTAAATGGTCTGTGGTGCCCAAACGCGCAGCAGATTTTCGTTATTTGGAAAACGTTTTTGAATATTAACAACTGCAGATGTCCAATGGATCAGATCATTTGATTTTAACAATACCATCGCCCTGTTCGAATCCCAGCCATTGGCCGAAACCATATCAGTAGCTACCATGTAAAAGGTTTTGCCATCTTCACCGCGCAAAATATGTGGATCGCGAACACCACCCGTGCTACTAATCTTCTCTGAAGAAATGACTGGATTATTGTTATTTAAAGCTTTATAGTGATAACCATCAGTACTTACCGCAAAACGAATGGCTTCTTCTGCTTTCGAATTTCCGGTGAAATAGGTAAACAAGTACGCTACGTTTCCATTTGATCCGGCTTGATTAGCGGCCTTTTTAGTCTGTGCGATGATTTTACCTGATAAAAATATCAGCAATAAAAGAATGCTATATTTTGTTTTCGAATACTTCATTTCTTGTGTTATTATTTATTTCTTGGTTTCCAATCCAGTACCTGCACTTTTGTTGGCAAATGGTCTGCTTTTCCTTCGCCGTCTATTTGGGTAACATTTTGCAGAAATAGGCTCAATATCCCTTTGCTTTTCCAAAGTTCGGTGTCATAAGTAGGTTCCCAATCGCCCATGCCGGTTTGGGTAAGGTCTTTAATGGTCCATTTTTGTGACCCAAGATAATTATTTATAGCGATAGATGCCTTATTTTGGCGTTCGGCATCTCTAAACAATAAGCCTGCGGCATTATGTTTCCCGTTAGACCAAACGATAATCTGCGGTCTCGAAATCGGAATTTGCTTGGTGCCAGTACCACTTAAGCTAAACGTTGTCTTTCGAAAATTCAGGTTACTTACCCTCCAGTTGCTATCTGTTTTATAAACAAGGTGATACTGAGGTCCTGTTTCATTCGCTCCGCGCCAATAGCCGGCAATAAATACTTTACCCTTTGCATCAGCAAACATTGATGTTTGATTAATCAGCTCACTTTTCTGCGGAATTTTTACCGTATATTCTGCATTTGTTGCGGTAATGGGAAGGTTATATTTTTCACCGGTAGACTTTAACCAGGTGATACCGCCATCGGTTGATTTAGCATAACATAAATCGTGGTTACTGGCTACATCCGGGCTTTCGCGCCAAACCCATGATAAATGAATGGTTCCAGCCTGATCTACTGCTACCTGGCAATAGGCATTTCGCTGTCCTTCGCCATCAATCATCCCATCTTGTATACGTGTCCACTTTTTGGTTGCCAAACTATAACGGTTAATCATTAAATTTCCGTTTCCGGAACCACCATCACGGTAAAAAAACAACAAATCGCCATTGGCTAACTTATAAAATTCGGGATAACTGATTTTATTTTCCTTTTCAGCAAGCATTTCTTCTTTATTTCCTAAGGTTAGGGAACCTGCTGAAATAGATCTGGCGTAATTTAACTTGTTGTTGTGTTGCCCCCAGGCCATGTGGAGAAAACCATCACCATCTACCATAATACTAATCGATTTATGCGCGTCGGTAGCATCGCCCTTATAAGAGGTCGTCATTACTCCCCATTGCGTGGAACCGATTTTACGTTTTGCCAATACCACATTTTGTTCGTGATCGTAATAAGCCGCATACTGGTTATCCTTAAAGCTCACTAGAGCATTTTTACGAAAAATAACCGTATTTACCGAGTTATTTGCCCAGCCATTACTGGCAATAGTGCTCAATTGTGTTTCTTGTGCAGCCCCCATCATACTGATGCTGATGAACGCATAAATTAGAAACATACTTTTAATTAGGGACTGATACATTATAAAGGGTTACACTGCTCGGTTTATTATCATTTGGTAAAGCCCGAAGTAATGGAATTTTTAAGTTTTACATGGGGGGCTAAATCATATTTTGCAGGGGGCGTTTTAAGCTAAATACCCTTTAATGTATAAAATAGCGTAACTTTTATGTTGTTCCATTGATATTATAATATTTATGAAAACTTTTCCGGTGTTTCTTGATAAACTCTGATGGCGTTAATTTAAACAGCTTTTGAAACTGCTCTCTGAAATATTTGCTATCATTTATGCCAACCCTAAAGGCCGCCTCATTAATATTTAAATTGGTATTAATTAACAATTCAGCAGCCTTTCTTAACCTGATAAAACGGATAAAACCATTTATAGATTGGCCAGAGGTTGCTTTGATCTTTTTATAGAGATTAGAATGACTCATTCCAAGATCAGATGCCAGGGTTTTTACATTAAAGTTGTTCTCCATTAAGTTTTCTTCGATAATCATGATGCATTTTTGAAGAAAGCCCTTATCTTCTTGTGAAACTTTATGGGCCTCACTTTTTAACGTGATTTCATTGTAGAAGTAAGATTGAAGGTTGGTCCTGTTTTTTATAATGCTTTTAATTTTGGCCGTAAACAGTTCTTTATCAAAAGGTTTGCCAATAAAATCGTAGGCACCTACTTCAATTCCTTTAAGTTTTACTTCGGGACTTGGGTCGCCAGTGAGCAGAATTACCGGAATGTGGCTTAGGGCCGAATCTTCTTTAATTGCCTTACAGAGTTCAATACCATTAAGGCCGTCCATATTTACATCAGATATTACAATGTCTGGCAAATATTCTTTACAAATTTTTAGTCCTTCCAAACCGTCAACGGCCTTATAAATTTTAAAGTTATCCTGAAAAATCTGCCTGATGTACTCTATAATTTCAGGATTATCATCAACAACCAAAATAGAGTGCAGATCTGAAATGAGCAATTCGAGGTTGCCTACGTTTTCAGACTCACTATTTTCTGCTTCTTCCTCTTGTGCAATCAGCTCATTTACATAGGTTAATTCGTTTTGCAAAACACCGCTGTGTTGCAAACATGGTTCTCCAACCGGAATATCAATTAAGAATATCGTACCCAATCCCTGATTGGAGCGGAAAGAAATTTTACCTTTATGTAATTCTACAAAGTTTTTGGCCAGATAAAGGCCGATACCAAAACCCATTTTTAATGACTCGTTGGACATGACCTTGTAAAATTTATCAAACAGTTTTTCACCCACATGTTTTGGTATGCCAGGGCCACTGTCGTTCACTTCGATATGCACCCGCATACCTACCGTTTTAACCGTAAATTTTACACAGCCGCCCTTCGGGGTAAATTTAAGTGCATTAGAGAGCAGGTTAAAAATCACAATTTCTAGTTTATCTTTATCTCCATAAATATCCAGATCCTCTTCCTCACACTCAAATGTATATTCGATGTGGTTCTGCTTGGCGAGATAGTTAAAGCAGAGAAAAATCTCTTTCGCAAATTTGTAAAGGTTTATCCTTACTATTTTTAAGGCATCATTCTCGCTTTCCGTTTTTCTAAACAGCAATAACTGGTCTACCAAGCTTAGTAAACGCCTCGAATTGCGATAAACTACACTTAAATCGTTCTTTTCCGGTCCGGATTCTTTTTTATTGATAATATCTTTAATCGGATTCACGATCAACGTTAAAGGTGTTCTTAGCTCATGTGAAATATTGGTAAAGAAATTCAGCTTTTTCTCATTCAGATCTTTCTCGCGCTCCATTTTAAAATTGGTAAGTTCTATTTCATGTTTTAATCTTATCTGCCTATTGCGATAGGTTTGAAAAACATAAAACAGGGAAGCTCCTATAATAAGGTAAACCGTAAAAGCCCACCAGGTACGATACCAGGGTGGTAAGACCCGAATCAGTACAATCTTTTCATTATTACTCCAGGCGCCTTCAGTATCAGTACTTTTAATGTGCAATTTATATTCGCCTTCACCTAACCTGGAATAATAAGCTGTACCCAATTTATTTACATAACTCCAATCTCTATCCCATCCCTCCAGATAATAGGCATAAGAAATCTGGTCCTGAAAAGAGAATTCTATGGCCGCATAATCAACAGAAATTACCGCTGCGCTGTACGGAACTTCGATCTGTTTTAAATTAACGATAGAAATATCATTATAAGCAGAATCCTCATCGAGGGAAATATTATTGACCCTAAAGTCTGTCAATACTATTTTAGGCACCCTTCTGTTTTTCTTGATGTTATCTGGAGAAAACATGGTAAAACCGCCAATTCCACCAAATAATAAATCGTCGTTGGTAAGCTTTAATGCGGCATTATAGTTAAACTGGTTGCTCTGTAAACCATCAGTAGCGTAATAATTTTTAAAGTTATGGTGTTTAATATCAAATTTAGATAAGCCATTATAGGTACTACACCATAAATTGCCTTGTTTATCCTGAAGAATGTTGAGCACCGAATTGCCAGGCAATCCATCACGCTGGATATAGCGTTTGATCTTTTTTGTCCCGGGATCAAAAAGCAATAAACCGCCACCTTCGGTACCAATCCATAGCTGATGATTCAATCCTTCCTGAATAGCCCTGATGGCATAATTAATCTTTGTGTAACGATGTTTTTTGTTTATCGGATCGATTTCAATCAGTTCGGTATAGTTTCCTGCCCAAAGCCTGCCTTTCGAATCCTGAAATAAGGTGTGAATATCCTTTAGTTTAGGATCGAAAAGCTCGAATTTATCGATCCCTTTGTTGTAACGGTATAGTGCGCCACCTTTTGTGGTACCTACCCAGATATTCTGCTGTTTATCCTGGTAAAGCTTCCAGATGTTAATATCATCAACACCAGTAAGGGTATTGTAACAGCTGTAATGTACAAATTTGCCTGTTTTTTTATTAAAGCGGTCTATCCCTCCGCTAAAACTAGCTACCCAAACGTTGCTTTCTGCATCGCTTAATATACTGGTCACAAAATTACTGGCTAGTGAATTTGGATCATTATTTTTGGTATAATTGGTAAATGTATTTTGCTTTCGGTTCCAAACACTTAAACCGCCTCCATCTGTCCCGATCCATATGTTTTTATGCTCATCTTCACTAAAAGAGAGCACAAAATTGTTAATTAATGAATTTTTATTTAATGGATCATTTTTAATCGTGGTAAACTGTTCACTTTCAGGATCAATAACGTTAACTCCACCGCGTAAGGTTGCAATCCACTTTCTAGATTCCCCATCTTCGCAAACCTGGGCGACAGAATTGCTGCTGAGTAAGCCTTTTTCTTTTCCGGCAGATAGGTAATCTATTTTTTGATTTTTTGTGTCGTAAATGTTAATTCCTCCACCATCAGTAGAAATCCAGAGTTTTTGTTTTGCATCCAACAACAACCCCATAACGTTTTCATTACTTAAATGCTGGTTAAAAATGGTGAGGCTTCCTTTGGCTTTATCCAATTGAAAGAGCCCATGTTCTGTGCCGATCCAAAGCATTTGATCAATGCCTTTTGCAATACAAGTTACCTTGCGTACGGCATTGTTTACCAGATGAAGTATATTTTTGTCATGATCATATTTACACAGTCCAACATCTTTTATAAAAAGCCACAGGGTTTGATCTTTATCGATGTATAAAGCTTTCACGGTAAAATCGAAATTTTTACCAAGCGGAATCCGCTTTGCGATGTTACTATTCTTTTTGAGCATAAAAAGCCCTTTTTCATCAGTAGCTATATACACGCCTGAATCCCGACTTATGGCAACAGAATTAATGGCATAACCTAATTCATGTTTTTTTCCCTTATGCAGATAAACCAATTGATGAAACCTGGAATCGGCATAATCATAGTATGAAACTCCCTTTTGCGTACCCACCCACACCCTGTCTTTCCCATCGCCAGTAAGTACAGTAATATGGTTATTTACCAATGAATGTTCATCTCCCCACACGTTTCTAAAAACCTTAAAATGATAGCCATCGTAACGGTTTAACCCATCATAGGTGCCCATCCACATAAAACCGTAATGATCTTGATATAAGGAATTTACCACATTGTTAGACAGCCCGCTTTCTACCCCCAGATATTTAAGTCGAATAGTTGGCGACTGGGCAAAACAAATACTTGCGGCCATCCAAAAAATAAGTATGAATACGGCAGTTTTTTTTGGTAAAAAGAGCATAAAGAAAAAGTACTGTGGTAATATTTGGTATGGACCGAATATACATATTTTCTTAATACTCCATTAGCGCCATGATTTAGGATTAAATAGCTAAAAGCGCAAGATTTCTAAGACATCACTGCGCTAAGACAGCATAGTATTTTTTGATAATCAGCTAATAATGAGTAATTTTAAAAGATTTATGGTTTTAAAATCACTTCACATCAGAATGTCCGAGATGTTTTGCGGGATTTACTTCATCACGGATAAGTTGTTTTAATTCTTTAATTTCAGGGAAACGTTGCATCTTTTTTCGATCAAAAATTAGCTTCGCGCTAACGTGCACAGTAAAAACACCAGATGTTTCACTTGGAATTAATGTTACACCCTTTACCTCATCTACAAAAGTGGTTAAAATTTCTTGCGCCATGTAGGCCGAACGTAACATCCAGCCACATTTTGGGCAATAGGTTATATTAACAAGCGGTTTTTCCATTTACTTTTTTTACAAGGGTACAAAAAATAGAACTACAACTAAATAACTATTTAAATCCTTTATTTTGAGGGAAACTTAAATTATGCCTATGTAATTTGTTAATTATACCCGTTTCTAAGGTATCGTTTAACTTATCTTCTATATCGCTCATGATATTATTCATACTTTGTGCTGATAAAACCCAGTTCATCGGTACATTTTTTTCTTCAGGTGTTAAGGGCGCGTCAATAGGACAAACGTCACTATTTTCTTTTAAAAACCGCTTTAGTTGAAATCTGCTCATTGTACTATTTCCGGATCTTGTATGAGTTACTGCATTTAAAATTTCGATAAACTCATTACCAAATCTGATTTTGGGTGTGTTTTTATCTTCCTCGCTAAAAAGCAGCGTAATTACTATTGGCGTAATTCGGTTAAAATATGGTGATTTACTTTTTAATAGTTGAAGTACTTCTAACATAGAAGCACTGCCTGTATTTTCAACATAACCCCCATCCAGATAATGCAAGCGGGGAATGCCATTTAACCCACCAACTTTTGCGGCCGGAGAAAACAAAGGAAAACGGGTACTAAAATTTATCGCTGTGCTGTAATTTAGGTCATTTACCTTTTCTGCTAATAAATCACGCTTATTTTTTAAGGCCAGACTATCAGGTGTAAGGTTGCTCATCCAGCATTGTAATCCTGTTTCAACCTCTGTGGTATTAATGATAAACAAGGGTTGAGTCGGCTTTATTTTTCCAGATGCGAAACTTCTGGAAAATACATTCTCCCGATTGTTGCCGATTAATGATTGATAGGATCGTTCCCAGGACTTCTCCAGGGCAATTGAGCGGTCGAATAACTTAATGTGTATGGGTAAAAATAAGTTCAGAAAATCACCGAAAAGCATTTTACCGATTATAGGCGATAGTGTATCATCCTGGAAAAACTTTTTCGATAACGCTACCGATACACTGGATGAAATCTGATTATTATTTTCGAAAGTTAAAGCATTGTACAAACCTAAACCAACAGCACCACCTGATACGCCAGACATGGCGAATATTGATTTTTTAAAATCTATATTTTGTTCTTTTTCCAATTTTGCACTTAAACTGGATAAGAATAAACTGGTATATGCCCCGGTACGTAGCGCACCACCTTCTGCACAAATGAAAACAACAGGATATTTTTTTGCTGGTTTCCATCATCTTTTTGCTGATCGATATTGGCTTTGTAATTTACAAACCACCTGTTAAAATGATCTACAACGCTTTCCCGTTGATTGGTTTTATGATCTGTCATCCGTACAGGGTGATCTTGATTATAGTAAGAACAAATGACCAGCATAATGAATAGCAGTAAGCGGACAGAAATTTTCCATTTCCTGAGCAAAGATTTATCTAAGTATAGCAATCCGGCATAAATACCTGTGTAACACGCAAAAGCAAAACAGATTAAAGCGGGAGCCCCTATCCACGAAAACACAGGCCACCAGCCGGGAATAAATGATATTAACAGGAATAACATAAATGAAACCCCGGCAAATAATTTAATCTGACCATGTAAGCCCTTATAAAATGATGCAGGAATCTGATAAGTCCATTTATAGAGTTCACCTCTTCCTTTTAATAATTTTTCTCTTTCAATCAGATTAAATTCAGCAGGTACAATACGTGTTTCAATCAATACTTTTGGATTTTGAGGAAAGCCTTCTGTAAAATCACGGGTTGATTTTGTAAAATGATCTGAAAAATGCTGTAATTCTTTTTTGTAACCTTTTTGAAAACTGGACGCTTTTGGTAAAGCATAAATAAAATCCTGATAGATGCCATATAGTTTCCGGAGGTATTGCTGTTCCCGATCTGGCAAAGACCTTTCTCCCAACTTTGTTTTCAGGTAAACGCCGGCGCTTGCTTTACCCGATTTACGAAAGTATAAATTGGATAAAAAGGACATTAACCAATAGATGAGGATAAAGCAGATACCAAAGCATAAAAATCGTGGCACTTTATCCATATAAGTGGCGCTGAGCATGCACCAAAACATGCTCACAAAAACAATAAATGATGGCCACAACAAAAAAGCTGCAGCAAGCAATTTTTGAACAGTTTTCCGCCAGGCCACCCGATCGTCGCTCAGGTTTTTACCAGAATTATCAGAAATATAAATCGCATAGCGTACACTAATTTCTGATACCATACTCCAGGCTGCAATACCCAATAGTAAAAAAAAGATTGGCCAAATATTGAAGGTAGATAAGTTTTCTACAACGAGTAAAAGTGTATCTCTCCCCTGGGGTAATAACAGAAAGATAAACCCAATTAAAAACGCAGGCAAAATAACAAAACCAATACTAGCGGCTACCGAAATAAAATCGTGAACCAATGTTCTCACCGTTAAACGTTTAAAGCTGAAACGGATTTCGAATATTCCTTTTTCAAAGGCGGGAACGAAGCTGCCTAAAATGGCATTTACATAGCTTTTCATATATCTTTTAATTATTTTTTAAAAGATTAAAATGTCTTTATATTCATCTAACCAATATGTGAGCTATCAATTATAGATAAACAAGTTAGCAATTTTAATTTGGCAATTTGCAGTATCAATCAACCATTTCTCCCAAGCAGATTGCTTCACCTCTTTTCACTCATGCCCCCCGCTTCGGTTCGCAATGACGATTAGCTGGCAGTTTGCAGTACCAATGAACAAATAACAGTTTTCAATTGGCAGTTGGCAGTATCAATGAACAAGTAACAGTTTTCAATTGGCAGTTGGCAGTACCAATGAACAAGTAACAGTTTTCAATTGGAGTTGGCAGTACCAATGAACAAATAACAGTTTTCAATTGGCAGTTGGCAGTACCAATGAACAAAGGACTAATGAACCAATACAGTTCTCCGTTTTCAATTTACAGTACCAATAACGGATGGACTGTTCTTTATCTATTTGTGCCAAAACCAAAGAGCAAGGTTAGCGCAGCTATCAAGTTTCCATTTTTGGTTATGGTGCCATCGAAATTGCGGCCGAAAGTGAAGATGATTTTTTGATTGTCTGATAAGGCGTAATCGGCATTTGCCACCACTCGCCACGAAGGTTTTACGGTAGCTGATGATAAAATGCTCCGGTAAAGCGCCTCTGCGCCTCCACCGAATTTATTTTTTGTAAAAACAAATCGCAGACCCGTATCGAAGGTAGAAATGTTGCCAATGTTATTTTTCATATTATCCAATGCAAATACTTCATCTGGGTTATACAGGTAGCGGGCCAGCCCTAAAATAGAACTGCCGTTGGCCCAGTTGTAACCAAAGGTTGTCCATACGCCTGAGTTGAATATTTTAGAATTATCAAATCTTTTCTCTCTAAACTCGGTACTTAAACCACCAGCAATATCAACTGATAAACCTTCGCGGTTACCCGTAAAAGTTTTGGCTTCTTCCTGCAGGTCGGCTTCCAGTTTAGATTGCTTGGCCAGTTCAGCCTGTATTTCTTTTTTGAAACCTGTATTTAACACACTTTTTTCCTTCTCGTTTTTGGCATACTCGCTGGTGGAATCTTCCATCATGGTAAGCGCAGGTGCTTGTTTTTCTGCTATGGTGAGGTATGGTAGTCTCGAAATTGAATCGAGCAGGTAAATGTTCCTGATGCCCAGGTATTCGTAACGGGCCGATTTTCTTTTTTCTTCCAAACCAATTTTATAAATCATCAGTAATGCACGCTGTTTCTCATATATGGAAGTTAATTTCTGCCTGGTTTCGATATTATATTGAGGCCTGATGATGGAAAACTTTAAACCCAATGCCCCATAGGTACTGGTTGGTTTAAAATTATTGAAAGCCGAATCGGGATTGCGCAATGCCAGCGACACTACAAAACTCTGCCTGAAATAATCCTTGAACCGCGTTGATTGTAATCCGTTTTTTCCGGTGGTACTAAAATCCGCGCCTTTATTGCGGAACAAATAAAAAGGCGCAATATCTACGGCATAATTAGATGGGAGTTTGGTATAGGATGAACTGGCCGATTGTACCGAGAGCATAAAATCACTTAAGTCGGTCGGTTTTTCGATATCGGTTACAGCAAAGCCCAATAATGCCGAAGCAGGCGAGCTTGGTGCTTTGAGCAGGTCGAGTTTAACCTGTTTAATGTCTTTTTCGTCGTTTTTAGCCGCTTGTTGTGCAAAGGCTGTAGTAACGAACATCGAGAGGGCACTTAATATCAGATATTTCATAACAGCTAAAATTGGTAAAACGTAATTTCTGCGGTATAAACTGTAGAGGCACCGGGCTGTACTTCTTCTTCCATTTTATAACCTTTGGTTACAAAGCCTCCTTCTAACAGCACATATAAATCGGTATGGTTATGGTTTGGAGAAGTATCGGTAATTACGGTGATGATATTTAATACTTTTTGGTGGAGATTATCATTCTGCCCGATTATCTTTTGGTGCAGATCGCCCTGGTAATCTTTTAAAATCAGCTCTTCATTCAGGGTGATCAAACTGGTACCCGTTTGTTCTATACCACCAATAATGAGGCTTAATTTAATATCTTCCGAACTCCTGTTCAGGATGTAGGTTTTAACGAGATCTGTACTCATGGCAAGGGCTTATTTAGATGTAATGATCAAGCATTTGGCTTATTGCAAATTAACAAACCTAAGTTACGTTATTGTTAACGTTGGTGAAATACTAGTAATGGGGATTTTATTAAAATTGCGAGCTTGCAGTTGGCCCCATATCGACCCATACATATTCTATAATCACCTAAAAAATGAGTACTATAGGCTAAAGATGCTTCGTACCTACCGTTAACAGAATGAAAGAGATTGGTCGTCATCTCGACTGTAGCGCAGCGAAATGGAGAGATCTTTAAACCGAGTTATTAAAAATCTAGCTTAAAAGATTTCCCATTGCTGGCGCACGCGTGCCGCGTGTGCATTTCTATATCTCCTTTACAGTTCATCTAATTCTATCAACCCTCTACCTCCACTATAATCTATTGCACTACTATATTTCCAATGCCAAGCTTCGTTACCAAAACCTGCTACTACCGGATTATCGTGCAGGTAATCTGCCTTTTGCTCAATAACAGCCGTACTCCACAATTCTATTGGCTTATTGTTGTGTTGCCAAAATTGATATCCTTTAACGTTACT
>NZ_FNCH01000001.1:137162-724660 GCF_900100705.1 Pedobacter terrae | reverse complement strand
AGAGGTAGTATCTATCGGTCAATATACTTCATGAGTTATTTTGCCATCGGTCTACTCTCGATCCTTTTCACTTTATGCTTACTAAATTAAACATTTGTAAACATAGGAGCTATCGGATCAGGGTGACGCAATGAAAAAAGACGGCATAAGCTACTAAGAGGCAATATTAATAGCCGAACTCAGGTTTTTAATAACAATTCTGCAAGTTCCAAATCAATTGGATAGGTAATTTTAATATTCGCTCTTTCTCCTTCAATGATATTGATCTCATACCCGATAGATTCTACAACACTTGCATCATCTGTGAAATGGGTGCTGAATTCCTGTTTGTAAGCTTCTTTAAGGATATTAAGGTTAAAAGTTTGTGGTGTTTGCACCAAATAGATTTCATCGCGTTTTAAAGCCGATGTTTTGCTGTTTTTAAGTAAACGTACGCTATCGCTGGATTGTACCGCTGCAATAACATTGCCCTGTTTGACTGCTTCAGTAAAACAGCTATCAATCAGTGTTTTTGAGACGAGCGGACGAACGGCATCGTGGATGGCTACATAGCTATCTTCTTCAATCGTATAAACCGCATTTTTAACCGAATGAAAACGTTCTGTACCACCATCAATAACCTGGTGTGGTATATGAAAATTAAATTCTTTACATAACCTGTCCCAGTAAGCCTGTTGATCTTTATTTAAAACCAATAAAATTTTGGGTTGTGTATCGCTTGCCGCAAAGGCCTTTATGGTGTGCATTAAAACCGGGAGGTTTTTAAGCAGTAGAAATTGTTTCGGGGTTTCTGTTTGCATCCGATTTCCAGAACCGCCTGCTACAATTATAGCGTAGTATTTCATAGTTGAGCGTTTAGGGTAAGGCGTTTAGCGCTAAACCGCCAAACGCCAACCACAAAACTTATATAATTAGCATGGCATCCCCATAGCTATAAAATTTGTATTTTTCTTTTACTGCAACTTCATATGCGTTCATCACATTTTCGTATCCGCCAAATGCACTTACCATCATCAATAAAGTAGATTCTGGTGTATGGAAATTGGTAATCATAGAATTTGCAATACTGAAGTCGTAAGGAGGAAAGATAAACTTGCTGGTCCAGTCGTTAGCCGCTTTTAATGTTCTGTTCGCAGAAACAGCCGATTCGATAGCACGCATAGACGTAGTTCCTACCGCACAGATTTTCCTTTTTTCTTCTATCGCTTTGTTTACAATGCCCGCATCTTTTGGTTCGATAATAAACTGCTCAGAATCCATTTTGTGTTTGGTTAAGTCTTCTACCTCAACTGTTCTGAAAGTACCTAAACCAACGTGTAAAGTTACTTCAGCAAATTCTACACCTTTAAGTTCAAGACGTTTCATCAATTCGCGACTGAAGTGTAAACCTGCAGTTGGAGCTGCTACTGCACCTTCGTGCTTAGCGAAAATAGTTTGATAACGTTCTTTATCTTCAGCAGTAGCTTTACGCTTAATGTACTTAGGAAGAGGAGTTTCACCCAAAATTTCAACATTTTTTCTGAATTCTTCGTCTGTACCTTCAAACAAGAAACGGATGGTACGACCACGTGATGTAGTGTTGTCTACAACCTCCGCAACCAGTAAATCGTCGTCGCCAAAGTATAACTTATTACCTACGCGGATTTTACGTGCCGGATCTACCAACACATCCCATAAACGTAATTCCTTATTTAATTCACGTAACAAGAAAACCTCAATGGTTGCACCGGTTTTTTCTTTATTACCATATAAACGTGCAGGAAAAACCTTAGTGTTATTTAATATCATGACGTCTTTGTCATCGAAATAACCTAAAACGTCTTTGAAAATTTTATGTTCAATTTTACCGCTGTCTTTGTGTAAAACCATTAGGCGAGCTTCGTCGCGTTGTTCTGCCGGATTATTGGCTACTAACGATTCAGGTAAGTTGAATTTGAATTGTGATAATTTCATTCTTGATGAATTTTTTGAGGTGCAAAAATACGAATTTAATTTTTCTTTTCCGTATTTTATCAAACGCAATTTGTATACATTATGTTTTGATCATTTTAAATCAAATTATACCGTACTATGATTGCATGGATAGACATTAAATTAACTAGTTTTGAAGATAAACTGTAACCTTTTCAAATGCTTTGCATCTAACTTTTAATTATGATAATCTTTAGGCTGATAGGCGAGAGTTTCCGATTTGCATTTGATGCATTGCGCCAGAATAAATTACGCACCATGTTATCGCTTCTGGCTATAACGATCGGTATTTTTACCATTATAGCTGTATTTTCTGCGGTAGATACCTTTCGTGGAAAGTTGCAGGCCAGTGTAGATAAACTTGGCTCTAATACTATTTATATTCAAAAATGGCCCTGGAGTTTTGGTGACAATTACCCCTGGTGGAAATATATGAACCGCCCTCAGCCTTCATTGCGGGATTTTGAAGCGCTCCGCGAGCGAATTGAAAATGCTCAGGGCGTTACATTCGAAATATCAGCTAGCGATAGGGTTATCAAATACAGAAGTAACTCAGTTGAAGGAATTTCGGTTTGGGCGGCATCGCATGATTTTAATAAAACCTGGAATTTCGAGCTTCAGGATGGACGTTATTTTACTGAAAATGAAAGTAAAAATGGATCCCCTGTTTGTATTTTAGGCTCTGATATAGCCGATGGACTTTTTAATGGAGATGCGGCAGTGGGTAAACAAGTACAGATTTTAGGGAGAAGGTTAACTGTGATTGGTGTTTTTAAAAAAGAGGGGGAAGATATGTTAGGTACTTCTCTTGATAAAAATGTAAATATTCCTATTGCTTTTGCAAAAGGTGTTTTAGATATCCAAAATGAACGTTATGGTCCACAAATTACCGTTCGTGGTAAAGATAATGTGAGTTTAGAAGAAGTTGAAAGCGAATTAAAGGGTTTAATGCGTTCCATCCATAGAATTAAACCTGGCAAAGAAGAAGATTTTGCGCTAAATAAAACGACCATTATTTCTAACCAGTTAGATTCGATGTTTAAGATGGTAAATATTGCCGGTTGGGTAATTGGTGGATTCTCTATTTTGGTTGGCGGTTTTAGTATTGCCAATATCATGTTTGTATCAGTTAAGGAACGGACCAATATTATAGGTATCCAAAAATCACTGGGTGCAAAAAACTATTTTATCTTGCTTCAATTTATTTTCGAGTCTATTTCACTTTGTATTTTAGGTGGTTTACTGGGGTTGTTACTCGTCTTTTTGCTCGCGTTGGGTATTGGGGCAGCCACAGACTTTCATATCATATTGGGCTTAAATAATATTGCTTTAGGCATTGGAATATCCATTATTATCGGTACAATTTCTGGTTTTTGGCCAGCGTACGCGGCTTCGAGATTAGACCCTGTTGAGGCGATCAGAAGCTAGAACAGTTTGCAGTTACCAGTTACCAGTTTGCAGTTATCCATTGGCTGTTTGCATTTACACGGTCTGCGATCCATAAACCTTATTGAAGTGGATAGCCCGCAATCCCGATTTTTCATCGGGAGAGGATTAGCAACAGAAAGAAGGACCATAGCTCCCGATGAAATACTTGCTTTCATTTTCAAATGATAAAAGAAATCATTAGGTGGTCGGCGCGACACCAACCATTAGGATAGGATAATTTGCAGTTACCAGTTGACAGGTGCCAGTTTGTACAGTTTGCATTTGCACGGTCTGCGATCCATAAACCTTATTGAAGTGGATAGCCCGCAATCCCGATTTTTCATCGGGAGAGGACTAGTAGCGGAAAGAAGGACTACAACTCCCGATGAAATAGCGGCCTTCATTTTCAAATAATTAAATATCATTAGGTGGTCTGTGCGACACCGACCACTAGATCAGAAGCTAAGACAGTTTGCAGTTATCAGTTTGCAGTTACCAGTTTGCAGTTATCATTTGGCTGTTTGCATTTACACGGGTCTGCGATCCATAAACCTTATTGCAGTGGATAGCCCGCAATCCCGATTTTTCATCGGGAGAGGACTAGGAACGGAAAGAAGGACTACAGTTCCCGATGAAATACTTGCTTTCATTTTCAAATGATAAAATAAATCATTAGGTGGTGGGTGCGACACCAACCACTAGGATAAGGGCTGTAGCATCGGAAGAAATACTGACTTTCATTTTCAAACACCGTATCGTCATTTCGAGCGGAGTGCAACGCAGTCGAGAAATCTATTGCAATAGACCGCTCTCCCGAACGTTCGGGACTGGGCATCAGTCGAGATGACAAACCTTCTTTCTTGAGATAACGGTGATATAAATAAAAAATTCCATGTTAAACATAATTAACATGGAATTTTCTTATATGAAGTTAATTAAAATCTGTTAACTGAAAACAGCCAGTCGACTAGGCTAATTTACCTAAAGCTTCTTTAATTCTTCTTAACGCTTCAACCAAACTTTCGTCAGACGCGGCATAAGATAAACGGATGTAGTTATTGTTACCAAACGAATCGCCGCCTACAGTTGCTACGTGACCTACGTTTAATAAATACAAAGCCAGGTCTGAGGAATCTTTAATCACATTTCCGTCGGCATCTTTTTTACCAAAGAAAGAGCTGATTTCAGGAAAAAAGTAAAAAGCACCATCTGGAAGATTAGTTTTTACACCCGGAATTTCATTTAGAAGATTGTAAACCAATTCTCTCCGACGTAAAAACGCTTCTTTCATTTCTAAAACGCTAGCCAAACCTTGCTCGTAAGCTACAATTCCGGCTCTTTGTGCAATAGAACATGTGCCAGAAGTGGTTTGTCCCTGCAATTTATCGTTGGCCGCTGCAATTTCTCTATTAGCAGCGATGTATCCTAGTCTCCAACCCGTCATGGCAAAAGCTTTAGAGAAACCGTTAACAATGATTACACGATCTTTAATGCTGTCAAATTGTGCAATAGATTCATGTTTATCAACAAAGTTGATATGCTCGTAAATCTCATCAGAAAGAATATAGATATTAGGGTTTTTCTCGAAAACTTCTACTAAAGCCGCCAGTTCTTCTTTACTGTAAACCGAACCTGTTGGGTTACATGGTGAAGAAAACATAAATAATTTCGATTTCGGCGTAATGGCCGCTTCTAACTGGGCAGGGGTGATTTTGAAATTACTTTCTATATCTGTATCGATAAAAACAGATTTCCCTTCTGCCAGGGTAACCATCTCCGAATAAGAAACCCAGTAAGGTGTTGGGATAATTACTTCATCATCCGGATTAATCAGGGTTAAGATCACATTGGATAAAGATTGTTTTGCACCTGTTGAAACCACAATCTGAGAAATATCATAATCCAGGTTGTTTTCTGTCTTTAGCTTATTTACAATGGCCTGGCGCAGATCTGGATAGCCCGGTACTGGCGAATATCGGGTGTAATTGTCATCTAATGCTTGTTTAGCAGCATTTTTAACATGGTCTGGCGTATTAAAATCGGGCTCACCAACGCTTAAACTGATTATATTGATGCCTTTTGAAGCTAGTTCGCGGCCAAGTTTGGTCATTTTAAGGGTTGCAGATTCTGATAGACTGTTGATTCTTTTAGATAAGGTGCTCATGGTTAATTACTTTGAGCGCAAATATATAAACCAAATATTATTCTGCACTAAAAAAGACATAGTTTTTCTCATTTAATTTATCCGATAAGCGTATTTTTGAAAAAAAATATTCTCGTGTCGGTAAAAAAGATAGCAATAATAATTTCACTGGTGGTGAGTGTGGTGCTGATGTTGGCCAAGTTTGTTGCATATTTTATTACAGGATCTAATGCGATTTTAACCGATGCGGCAGAGAGTATTGTAAATGTAATAGCCGGTAGTTTCGCTTTTTATAGCATTTACCTGAGTACACGTCCCCGCGATGAAAATCATCCTTATGGGCACGGAAAAGTTGAGTTTTTTTCTGCTTTTGTGGAAGGGATATTGATTTTGATTGCCGGCGTGGTAATTATTTTCAAGTCATCATATAACCTCATTTATCCGCATGTGGTGGGCGAGTTATTAACCGGAACGTTAATTATTGGCATTACCGGGCTGATTAATATGATTGTTGGCCTGTACTTAATCAAAATAGGTAAAAGGGAGCATTCGATCACTTTGCAGGCCGATGGTGAACACCTGTTAACGGATACTTATACTAGTGTAGCGATTGTAATCGGACTGATTTTAATTCAGTTAACAAATATTATTTGGCTGGATAGCTTACTTTCCTTTTTGGTAGGCTTTTACATTGTTTATTCTGGCTATAAACTTACCCGTGGTTCAGTAGGTGGTTTGATGGATGAAAGCGATTTTACCCTGGTTGAAGAAGTAGTGGAAGTGTTGCAAAAGAACCGGCATAATCCCTGGATTGATGTACATAATCTACGTACCCAGCAATATGGTCCTGAATTTCATATTGATTGCCATGTAACATTGCCCTATTATTTCGATTTAAATCAGGTTCACCGGGAAATTTCTCAGATTGATGAACTGATTAATTCAAATGGCGTGCGCAAAGCTGAGCTGTTTATCCATGCTGACCCTTGTTTGCCCGAGTGCTGTCATTATTGCCACATGAGCAAATGTCCGGTAAGGGCAGAGTCTTTTAAAAAAGAAATTGTGTGGACACCTGAAATCGTAATTAAAAATAAAAAGCATTTCGAAAATGAGCTACTTTAATGTCCGCGTTTACGGACTTTTAATTAACCACAATAACGAGGTTTTGGTGAGTGATGAAGAAGAATACGGATTTCGTTTTAGTAAATTTCCTGGTGGTGGTTTAGAGTTGGGCGAAGGCCTGATTGATGGATTAAAGCGTGAATTTGTGGAAGAATGTGAAGCCGAAATTGACGTACTATCACATTTTTACACCACCGATTTTTATGAAAAATCATCTTTTAATGATAGTCAGGTAATTAGTGTGTATTATCTGGTTACAGAAAAAGCACCCCTGCAATTGACTTTTAAAGATAAAATCTACGATTTCGATGGAGAGGGAGAAATTCTTCAGGCCTTCAGGTGGGTGAAGATAGAAGATTTAAATATTGAAGAAATCACTTTTAAAACAGATAAAACCGTAGTCCAGCTCTTAAAGAACCAATATTTAGGTAAATTGTAAATTTTTATGTCAGATATCTCCAAACTCCAAACGCCAAGTTCCGAACTCAATTTAACCGAACGCGATAGCAAAGTAATCTGGCATCCTTATACCCAAATGAAAAATGCATTGCCGCACATCCCGATTGTAAAGGGAGAGGGTGTTTATGTGTTTGACGAAAATGGCAAAAGGTATATCGATGCAGTTTCGTCCTGGTGGGTGAATATTCATGGGCACGCACATCCACATATCGCAAAAAAGGTAGCAGAACAGCTTAATATATTGGAACATGTAATTTTTGCAGGTTTTACACATGAGCCTGCCGTGTTGCTTGCAGAAAGGTTATTACCCATATTACCAGGCAAACAAGATAAAGTTTTTTACACTGATAACGGATCAACAGCGGTAGAGGTAGCCTTAAAAATGTGTCTGCAGTATTGGGATAACAAGGGGAAACCTAAAACCCGAATTCTGGCCTTCAAAAATGCCTACCACGGTGATACTTTTGGTGCCATGTCGGTAAGCGGACGCAGTATTTTTACTGATGCTTTCAATAGTTTATTATTTGATGTCGATTTTATCGATCTGCCTAATGAAGACAATATCTCACATCTTACATCTTACATTTCACAGCTTACCGATACCGCTTGTTTCATTTTTGAACCCTTAATTTTAGGTTCTGGGGGGATGCTGATGTATGAAGCAAAATACCTTGATGAACTAATTGCTGCCAGTAAGCAAGCAGGGATTTTAATTATTGCAGATGAGGTAATGACCGGCTTTGGACGGACCGGTACTTACTTTGCATGCGAGAAACTTGACAATAAGCCTGATATTATCTGTTTAAGTAAAGGTTTAACCGGTGGTACGATGCCTTTGGGAATCACTACCTGTACGGATGAAATATTTACAGCTTTTTTAAGTGAAGATAAATTAAAAACACTCTACCACGGACATTCTTTTACTGCAAATCCGATTGCCTGTGTTGCTTCATTAGCAAGTTTGGATATTTTATTACAGAAAGAAACATTGGCCAATATTAAAAGGATTGAGGCTAAACACGCTGCCTTTTTATTAGAGATTAAAGCGTACCCTAAAGTTAAAGCCGTAAGGCAAACAGGAACCATTATTGCCATTGAGTGGGAAACAGGTAATGAAACTTCTTATTTAAGTAATCTTCGTAACTTATTGTATTCTTATTTTTTAGAAAAAGGAATTATATTAAGACCATTGGGCAATATTATCTATATCCTTCCACCATATATCATCAGTGATGAAGATCTTGACTACATTTACGAAGCTATAAAATCGGCTTTAGTAGAAATTTAAGTGTTTTTGGGTCGTAGCGTGACGCTACGACCAGAAAGATATTTTATTGCAGAAAGAAACATTGGCCAATATTAAAAGGATTGAGGCTAAACACGCTGCATTTTTATTGGAGATTAAAGCGTACCCTAAAGTTAAAGCCGTAAGGCAAACAGGAACCATTATTGCCATTGAGTGGGAAACAGGTAATGAAACTTCTTATTTAAGTAATCTTCGTAACTTATTGTATTCTTATTTTTTAGAAAAAGGAATTATATTAAGACCATTGGTCAATATTATCTATATCCTTCCACCAGATATCATCAGTGATGAAGATCTTGATTATATTTACGAAGCTATAAAATCGGCTTTAGTAGAAATTTAAGTGTTTTTGGGTCGTAGCGCGACGCTACGACCAGGAAATGTGACTGCGACTTATATTTCTTTAAAAAAAATTAACCCAAAGGCATTTTGCTCATGTCCATGTAAAGGATATTCCATTTTTGACCATCCAGATCAACAAAACCACAGCCATACATCCAGCCATCTTTATAGCCAGGTTCGCCATAAAGTGTGCCACCGGCAGCTACCACTTTTTGTGCAAGACTATCTACTTCTTCCGGACTTTCTGCATCAAAGGAGAATAATACTTCGCTGCCATTACGTTTATCGGCAATGCTGGTTCCTACAAAACTCTCATAAAGGTCTTCTTCGAAAAGCATAATGACCAAATTGCTTTCTCCTACTAAAAAGCAGGCCGAATCTTCACGCACGCCATATTGAAGGTTAAGCGTAAAACCAAGTTGCCTAAAAAATGCTTTTGATTTATTAATGTCTTTTACCGGAAGATTTATCCAAAGTGATTTTGTCATAACGTTTTATCTTTTGTTGAATGTAAAGATAGGGAACGGATTTTGGAGTTAACCTTGCTAAAAACGAAAAATTACAGGGGTGTTTGAGACAATTATTAAATCAGCATGTTTTTTTTAGCAAGCTATATACGAGGGATCGTCATTCCCAACTAGATTGGGAATCTTAATGCAATAGGCTTTAAAATTAGCTTGGACTTTGTTGTTAATGCCTGAGCTCATGCGTCTCAGGTTGGTTAATGCCGATTTATCTGGACTGCATCTGTTTTTTTTGATTTCCCCAGCTCTCGGGATTGACAATGTTCTTCGGTAAGGGGGGAATATCTTAAACCAACTAGCATAGCGGCTTAATTGTGCTTAAAGATGTATCTACACCGTATGCCAGTAGGTAATGACTACCTTTCAAATAGAATTTTAAGGCAATTCATTATAATTTATACAATTTCTGCGGGTATTGTTCAGCGTAATTGAGTATTAAATTTAAAATATAACTATTAGACTGATAGGTGGACAGATCATTTTTAACTGTTGCCAATCCATCCGATAGATAATTTTTATCTGTAAAATAACCCATCCCATAAAATTTCCCGTTTTCTACTACTAAACAGCTAAATTCGTGTTCTTTTCTGCCCTCATCCACCAATGCAAAACTTGGTTGCTGGTTTTGAACATCAGTTAATGCCGCATTGAGCTTTTTATTGTAAACGGCTACAGTTTCTATTCCACTGCATGCACCAAAACATTGACCATTCTCGTGCGCATAACATTTGGTCGCGGTTTTTTGTAAATAACAAAGCTTTGCACAAAGCTGATATTTAGTTATTAATTGATTTAAAAAATTGTACCCCTCCAGTAAACTGTTAAAACTTTGCAGGGCGTTATTGTTCTTTTTATGTTTATCTATCGCTAAGCGCAAATAGCCGTTTTGATCTTCAAATACGTATAAATCATATTTATGCTCGTAACGTTTCATCGCCCGGTTGTTTTCAGGCCAGAGACGTTTAATTTCATTCGCTTCTAAAATCAGCGCCATTAGCTCGGTACCACAAATTACATGGTCTACATGATGGATGGTACGTAAAAAATCCTGGCGTTGTCGGTTCGGTGTATTACCGGTAAAATGGCTGGTTACGCGTTTTTTCAGGTTTTTAGCCTTCCCAACGTAAATGATTTTGCCTTTACTATCTTTAAAATAATATACTCCAGGCCTATCTGGCAATCTCAAAATGGAAGCTTTATCTAAATGAGGGGGTAAAACCTGCTCTTTCGATGTTTTCTTCAGCATTTCTGCTATTATACCTTCCTGATCGTATTCCAGTAATAAGTTGAACAATATACTGGTTGCATCTGCATCTCCCGCGGCCCTATGCCGGTTTTGAATCGGTATCTGCAGGGCTGTACAAAGCTTGCCTAAACTATAAGAAGATTTACCCGGAATCAGCTTTCTGCTCAATCTTACTGTACACAACTTTTTGCATTGTAAATCGTAGCCTGAAGCTGCTAAATGATGCTTTAAAAAAGAATAATCAAAGTTTACATTGTGTGCTACAAAAACTTTATCGTTTAAGAGTTGATAAATTTGTAAAGCGACATCATCAAATGTTGGTGCGTTCATCAGCATCTGATCATCAATGCCAGTAAGCGCCGTAATGTAAACGGGTATAGGCTGCTTAGGATTAATCAGCGTAGTATAAGATTCAACGATTTCGTTGCCATCATGAATATTAATGGCCACTTCGGTAATACCATTTGCTGAGGCATGACCACCAGTGGTTTCGATATCTACAACTGCGTATAACATTAAAAATAATTTGAATTACAAATTTATGCTAAAATAATTAGTATGGCAATTATTTTGATTATTTCTTTAGCATAAAAAAAGCGGTTACGTATTTAAACGTAACCGCTCCCATAATGGGTATGTAATGGCTATTTAAGTTTATTAAGCAGCTTACTTAAATTAGGTTTAATACCCACAGATATAGGCACCGTATTAAAAGTCCTGTTTTGAATTTTACTAAAACCATACATGTAACTGGCTTCAACAAACAAATTAGCGCCACCAATATTGTATTCAATACCGGCACCACCTTCGGCAATACCTAAACCATTAGATTTATTTTCCTGTATAACCTGTAAACTTGATGAATTAACCGCGACTTGAGGGGTAAGGATGAATCCTCCACCAGCACCTGCGAAACCATAAAACGCCCATTTGTTTACAATTTTACGATAACCTAATGCTACATTTAACAAATAGGTGGTAGCTCTTCCTTTTTGCAGGGTATAAGTATATCCTGCATCAGGCGTAATTTGGTTAAAAGTGAAAGCATGTAAACTTACTTTTGGATAAAGAAATAAACCGCCATCGCCCAAACCTAAATTTAAACCTAATGATGTTGAAAATTTGGGCTTGAAATAGTCTGACGTTTCGCCCATGGGGAATGCAAATCCAATTCCACTCATAGAGTAGAGTTTGTCGGGCCTTTTTTGTGCTATTATTTTGGTTGATGCCAGTATAAACAGCAGTAAAAGGGGGGTAAATAATTTTAGTTTCATATCTGATTTTTTAGTTTTCCATTAATGCACCTACTTTTCGGAGCAAATCTGCAATGTTGAAGGGCTTCTCCAAATAATCGTCTGGATGGTATTTTTGAGATGCGATGTAATTTTCATCATACCTCGCTGATGCCATGATAATGGGTATGCCTGCTGTTTCCGTATTCTGTCTCAACTCTTTAAACACAGCACGCCCATCCATTCCATTCAACATAATGTCCAGAATAATCAAATCGGGTCTAAAATCTTTAATGGTTTTAAAAATATACCTCGGCGAAAGTAATGGGTAAACTTTATAATGTTCAGTTTCTAATACTTCCTGGAAAACTTCTAATACATCTGGATCATCATCCACAACCAACACTCTTTTCAAAACAGATCAATCAATTATTAATAAATAGATTATCCTAATACAATGTTTTGGCAGTAATGTTTCGATTCTACGTCAAAATATAGAGAAGAAACTGCTAATAACTAGAAATGTTACGTTGGAGAGATTTTCCATGTAACAAATTGTTCTCTAAAAATTTGTAAAGCGTTCTATGCAGGTGTCTGAAACGGTATAGGGTATTTTACTGGTTAATATAGGGGATGATTATACCGCAATTAGTTTTAAACTTTACGTTTTCTATTTTAAAGGGATTCTTTTTATGATGCATATGTTTCACGAAAAAAACATCATAGCGTAGAAAACTATCAGAAAAAATACTTAATTAATTGAATAATAATATATTATAGTTTGGATACTATTGATTAATAGCCTAAATTTAATATGCAGAATAATTATACCTGATTATCTAAAACATATTCCCATGAAAAACAGCATCAGCACGACGAACAGATTAAATGTGTCCATTACAAAAAAGGTTATTGAACTTCAGGAACAGGGTTACGATTGCGATTTTCTCCTGCTGGCGAATGGTAGTTTGCTATGTATGCAAACCAACTTAAATTATCCGTTAAGCACGGTAGCAATTAATCAAAGAGAGCATGGCTACGATTTCTTAAGTCATTCTTACAAAAATGTGCACACTATAGAAACCGGTAATGGCGAAAGAGGAGTGTTGCTTACTGAAAAGATATTTTAATCTATTATTCCTTAGTCTTCCGGTCTTTGGGGGGTTATTCTATTATAAACATTTATTTTTCGTTCTGGCGTTTCAGCTTACCTGAGCAAATAAAACTGATGATTAAGCTAAATTCGTTGTACATTCCTAAAAAAAACTTTTCCTTCTTCTTTTTGTTTAACTTTTTATTAGATATATTTAAACAAAATAATGATGACTTACTCCATCGCAGATCTTGAGCAGCTTTCGGGCATCCATTCTCACACCATCAGGATCTGGGAGCAACGTTACCATGCGTTGAGTCCGTTGCGATCTCAGGGAAATACAAGGTTATATGATGATCAGCAGCTTAGAAAACTGTTAAATATTGTAAGTTTAAATAAAAGTGGGTTAAAAATTTCTAAAATCTGCAGCCTTTCTGATAGCGAAATTGATGAACTTCTCGATCAACAGTTTTATTATTCTTCTGAGGATAAGAATGATGATTATTACGTAGGTGAATTGATCAGATATGGACTGGCTTTTAATGAGCAATCTTTTAACCAGTTAATTGATAAGAGTATTGAGCAATTCGGTCTAGCTGACTGTTACCGGAAAATTATTTATCCATTGTTGTTACGCCTGGGATTAATGTGGAGAAAAGACGATATCTGCCCTGCACATGAGCATTTTTTATCCAATCTCATTCGCCAGAAAATATTTACCCATATCAATAATCTTCCCTTAGCAGCGCATTCTGGTCAGAAATGGCTGCTTTTTTTACCTGAAGACGAGGATCACGATATCGGGTTGCTTTTTGCCAGCTATATGCTGAGGATGCAACATCACCATGTTATTTTTCTAGGCAGCAAAGTCCCACTGGATTCGATTAAGCGCATATTTTCAACCTTAAAGGTAGACCATATTATGCTTTTTATGATCAAATCCCGACTGGTACCTGCAGCACAACATTACATAGACGAATTGTCTGAAATATGCTCAACCGCAAAAATTCATCTTGCTGGTAATAGTGACGTTATTGGTAAGCTGAACCATATCGATCACATCCACTGGATTGGCACGCTCGATGAATTTGAAAAAACTATAGAATCACCTCTTCATACATGAAAGAACTCTTTGATCAATTATCTGGCCATTGTAGCCGCCTTACCACTAAGTTATATAGCACCAGCTTTTCTTATGGTATTTATTTTCTCGGTAAAGAAATACGTCAACCCATACATGCTATTTACGGCTTTGTGCGTTTGGCAGATGAAATTGTAGATAGCTTCCATCAATATGACAAAAAATTTTTACTGGCAAAGTTTAAGGAAGATACTTTTGAGGCCATTAACCTCGGCATTAGCCTGAATCCTATTTTAAATTCATTTCAAAAGGTTGTTAATCAATACCAGATTAAGGAAGAATTGATTGTTCTTTTTCTGAGAAGCATGGAAATGGATCTTTCTACACAAGAATATACACCAGAACTTTATAACGATTACATTTTGGGCTCGGCTGAGGTAGTAGGATTGATGTGCTTAAAAGTTTTTACCCATGGAGGCGATGTAGATTACGAGTATCTGAAACCTTATGCCATGAAATTGGGATCTGCATTTCAAAAGGTTAATTTTTTAAGGGATGTTAAAGCCGATCACCAAACACTTAGCCGAAATTATTTTCCCAATGTTAATCTGGCCTTATTCTGCGATCGACAAAAAAGAGAAATAGAAAAAGAGATTGAGGACGAATTTGCTATGGCATTAACCGGTATTAAGCTGCTGCCGGCTACATCAAGAAACGGCGTATATTTGTCTTACATCTATTATAAAAAATTATTCACGAAAATAAAGCGTTTAAGCGCCGAAAAGATCATGACCGAACGGATCAGGATTTCGAATACCCATAAAGTGGGTTTGATGTTCGACTCGATTATCCGTAATAAGTTAAATGTAATTTAAATGGAAGAGCAAGTTATTCTGGTTGATGTGAATGATGTGCCGAAAGGGCAGATGGATAAAATGGAAGCACACGAAAAAGGTTTATTACACCGTGCCTTTTCTGTTTTTATTTTTAATTCTAAACGCGAATTGTTGCTGCAGCAAAGGGCGATGAGCAAGTATCATTCGAGAGGCTTATGGACGAATACCTGTTGTAGCCATCCTCGGATCGGTGAAAGTAATACCCATGCCGCTACAAGAAGGTTGATGGAAGAAATGGGTATGGATTGTGAATTAAACTTTCTGTTTAAATTTACCTATAAGGCATCATTTGAAAACGGCTTAACTGAACATGAAATAGACCACGTTTATTTTGGTATGAGTGATGAATTTCCGGTTATCAACAAAGAAGAAGTGGAGTCTTTTAAATATGTAGATTTAGATACTCTGAAAAAGGATATCGCGGTGAATCCAAGTGCCTATACACCATGGTTAAGAATCTGTTTGGATGAGGTAATCGCACACGCATCAACAGCCAAACAAAAAACGGGCATATAGCCTAAGCCATATACCCGTATCTAAATTAACGCTCTCGGGTACAAATATAGGGCTAGTTTATAAAAATCCAAATATTTTATTTGAATAAAACATCTCTTTTACTTTAAGATTATAGTTAGTGCAACCATTATATAGGTTAAACTATTAGTAGTTAGTTATTTATAGTTAATTACTTAATACTTCATTCCGAGACATTTTCATTTCATTTAACAGTTTTCTGGCATTTCTCGCAAAAATAAGTCTGGCGGTGTGTTTTGCCCAGCTCCCTTTTGTCTATTTTATGCTGGAGAGGGCATTCTTTTTTGCTATATACTTCCCAATGTTTACTTAAGGTATTGTCCTTTTTCCATTTCAAAAAATCGAAACTATAATTCCTGGCTTCCTTAACCAATGCCTTCAATTTTGCAGGTGGTAAATCCTCAATTTTGTTTAAGGGATGTATACGGGTACGATATAAAACTTCATTTTTAATAATGTTGCCCACTCCACTAAAAATTTGCTGATCAAGTAATACGTCGCAAACCAGTGCATTTGGTTTTTCTTTTAACTTTTTAATCGCCGCACTGCTACTCCACTCGTCAGCCATCACATCGTTTTCCCAGCTATAATGTTCCTTAACATTTCCTTCCAATAGGTCTACTTTGCAGGTGTAGAAATTTAATTCATCTTTTTTAAAGATAAGTCCCAGTTTTACGGGTGTTTTTTTTCGTCCATTAATTAGATAGCTGCCAAACAGCATAAAATGGATCCGGACAGTGAAATCGTTAAAACAGATCAGAAAATGTTTTCCCCAGCTCTTAAAACCTTCAACCTTTTGATGGAGCAATCTATCCTTATCAAAATTTTTTGCATTACCTGTAACTTCAAGCACCTCTGGCTTACCCAGATGGAGTTCCCTGATTAAATCTTTTAATATTACGATTGACGGACCTTCGGGCATATTATTCTTCCTCTGTTTTCTGGAATTTAAATTTATCCTTAATGTTGCTGTTAAAATATCGCCCTTTTGATCCGGATGCTTTTAACATCTTATAAACCTTTACGGGAACATTTTGGTACAGATAAACCATGTTGGTTACAAAAATGATTTTTAATGTTTTTGTAGCTTCATCATAACTGAAATATTTGATTACTGATGATGGCATAAAAGCAGATTATCTTTATAGAACAGCAACCATTACGATTGGTTTCAATCATTTTTAAGTGCTGATTCTTCTTTCTGAACTTTGATTTTTTCTTTTTTCAGATCAATACGGATAATGTTATATAAACTCATGTAAACATTGGCTACCCATACTATCGAAAAAAAGGAAATGATATAGCCGCGCCAGTCTGGATAAATTAAAGTGAATTTGGTAATAAAAAGCAAAATCAGCGTTACGTAGTGACTAAAGCAGTATTCGCATGTAAACACATAAAAAAACTTCCTTTTTACCAACTTATTGCAGTTTTTAGAACGGTCTACACAAAATTCACGTGCTTCTCTGAAGATCTCTTCCTTGGTAACTGTCCAGGCGATACAGGCTACGGGCAAGGCCATAAAAAAAAGGTAATAAAGGTGTGTTTCCATCGTAATTGAATTGGGGTATCAATACAACCTTAATCCCTTGAAAATGTTTATTAACCAATAAACATTTTAAGTATATTTATGTTAACTAAACTATAGCTAATTCATTAATGTTATGGAAAGATCAGAAATCATATCTCTACTTGAGGTAATCAATCAACAGGTGAGTTCTTCGGTTTTAGGCGGGATGGAAGAGGAGTATGAAGAATTAGAAAGCATGGGCCTGATTAAAATTAACCGCGAATCGGTGCAATGGTCAGCTGCGATAACGCCTGCAGGCATTGCCTATCTGGGGCACGATTAATATGGGTTACAATAATTAGATGACTGAGCTTTGCACACCTATTAGTAGTTATCCATATATAAAAAGATTTAATTATGAAGAGTTGAATTAAAGGCCCTTTGGTTTTTCAAGAAATCGTCATTGCGAGAAGGTTTTTTCAACCGGCGAACCAATCTTAATTGAATGTATGTCAGGCAGGAAATATCGCCTGTCTGTTGCAGGCAGGCTTTGTCTTTACTCCACGCAATGGCGACATTATTTAGTTATTATCGCCAATGGCAAGTATAATTATAGCTTAAAATAAGATTCCTTAATTTAATAGAAACCGTTATAGATTCACAGATTACCTTTCTATTCTTCTTATAATATCTAAAAGAATATTAATCATTATATTCAATCAAAATCTTTCCGGCTAAACTTTGACCAATTTATTGTTGTAAATCTGCTAAATTTGCATCAAGTTTAGAATTGCGCCTGAATAAATAAAATGGCTATTCTATCTTCAAATATGAACGATTTACAACTGAGAACGGTAAATGTAACCAGATACGTTACGCCTTTGCGCGAAGGTGGCTCTATGCCCGCCATTGCAGAGG
This sequence comes from Pedobacter terrae, assembly GCF_900100705.1. GTDB lineage: Bacteria > Bacteroidota > Bacteroidia > Sphingobacteriales > Sphingobacteriaceae > Pedobacter > Pedobacter terrae. Next base: position 706,855 of record NZ_FNCH01000001.1, on the reverse strand, counting down.
CTGATGATAACTTTTTATATGTACTGAAATTTAGAGGAGCAGGACAGGGCACCCGGGCTTTAATTGCCGAATTGATTGGCGGAGAAATTGCCCGCTACCTGGGATTGCGCGTACCTGAACTGGTTTTTGCCAATTTGGATGAAGCTTTTGGGAGAACAGAGCCCGACGAAGAAATTCAGGACTTGCTAAAAGCCAGTGTAGGGTTAAATTTGGCATTACACTATTTATCGGGAGCAATTACATTCGATCCAACAGTAACTACTGTGGATGCCAAACTCGCCTCGCAAATTGTATGGCTTGATTGTTTTTTAACCAATATGGACCGCACCTGCCGCAATACCAATATGCTGCTGTGGCATAAAGAACTTTGGTTAATAGACCATGGTGCTGCATTGTATTTTCACCATACCTGGCAAAATTGGGAAGAACAGGCCATTAAACCTTTCTCTTTGGTGAAAGACCATGTATTATTGCCATGGGCCTCTGAATTGGAAATCGTAAATGAAGAATTTAGTAAATTACTTAATCCTGAAAAGATAGCCGCGGTAATTGACCTGATTCCTGATGACTGGCTGGAAGGGGAAACGAACTTTGAGAGCAAAGCAGCCCATCGCAATGCCTATAAACATTTCCTTTCGACCAGGTTAGCGCATTCTACTATATTTTTAAATGAAGCACAGCATGCAAGGGAAATTCTTATTTGAGTACGCTGTCATCCGCGTGATGCCAAGGGTAGAACGCGAGGAATTTATGAATGTGGGCATCATTTTATTTTGTGCCCGGCAAAAGTTTTTGAGAAGTATTTTTGCGCTGGATGAGAAAAGAATAAAGGCTTTTTCTGCAGAAATAGATCTAAATGAACTACAAGAAAATTTATGTGCTTTTGAAAGAATAAGTACGGCTGCAGCAGGATCAGGTCCCATTGGCCAATATGACCAGGCTTCGCGTTTTAGATGGCTTACGGCCACCAGAAGTACTGTAGTGCAATGCTCAAAAGTGCATCCCGGCTTTTGTGATGATGCCGAGGAGACTTTACTAAGGTTACACCAGGAGCTGGTTCTATAATAAGCAGTTTAAAATTTGCAGTTTTCCGTTATCAAGCAATATAGCAATTAACCCATTAACCCCTTATCCTTGCCAAAAGAATATTTTAAAAAGCTTCAGGATCTGCTTGATACCGAGCGGAACGAAGATTTACAATCATACTTAAAACTTACTGAAAACACCTCGGCTGCCGATAGGAGGGCTTTGGGTTTAACATGGTATCCTATTGCCATCAGAAATACTGAAATAGGCCGCGGCGATTATTTAACGGTAGAGCTGGAAAGGACTACTCATCAGGAATTTTCTCATCAGTTCCGTTTTGGTGCTGCTGTGGTGTTATTTTCCAATCATGATGCCAAGGAAGATCGGCTGGAGGGAATTATCAATCATCAGAGTGGTAGCAGGATGAAAATCAGTTTTCGCGTAGATGAGTTGCCAGATTGGACAAGAGATGGTAAACTTGGTGTAGATTTACTTTTTGATAATAACAGCTACGACGAGATGCAACATGCACTTAAGCAAGCTTCAAATTTAGCCGAAAATGAATCAGAAAATAAACTGATCCGCATTTTAACCGCGGGCGAAAAGCCATCCTTTCGTGGAGAGGAGAAATTTATTATTCCCAATACGCTGAATGACTCGCAGCAATTGGCGGTAAATAAAATTATCGCAGCAGATCATCTGGCCGTAGTTCATGGTCCGCCAGGTACCGGAAAAACAACGACTTTGGTGCATGCTATAAAATCATTGATTAAACATAGCGACCAAAAAATTCTGGTGGTAGCACCAAGTAATACCGCTGTTGATTTACTGACGGAAAAGTTAGCCGCCGAAGGACTAAAAGTAATCCGTGTGGGTAATCCTGCAAGAGTTTCGGAAAAGTTATTGGCAGCTACGCTTGATCATCAAATGGCCGATCATCCGGAGATGAGAACCATTAAAGCTTTAAAAAAACAGGCCAGTGAGTATAAAAACATGGCCCACAAATACAAGCGGAGTTTTGGCAAAGCAGAACGCGAACAACGCAAGGCCTTGTTTGATGAAGCACATAAAATTGGAAAAGAAGTAGAAAAAACGGAGCAGTACATTATAGATAATCTGTTTGGCAAAGCACAGATTATCACCGCCACTTTAGTAGGGGCTAACCATTATACCGTTCGGAATTTAAAGTATAATACCATTGTGATTGATGAGGCTGGCCAGGCTTTGGAACCAGCATGCTGGATACCGATATTGAAGGCGCAGAAAGTGATATTGGCTGGCGACCATTTCCAGCTCTCGCCAACCATCAAATCGAATGAGGCTGCCAGGAATGGCTTAAGTAATACTTTATTAGAAAAGGCAGTACATCTTCATCCAGAATCTGTTGTGTTGTTAAATGAACAGTATAGGATGAACACCGCTATTATGGGTTACTCATCTCAGGTATTTTATAAAAATGCTTTAACAGCCCATCAATCTGTTGCAGATCGTTTATTATTTACTGGTGATGAACCGATCCAGTTTATTGATACGGCAGGCTGTAGTTACGATGAGAAATTAGACGGAACAAGCACCATCAATCCTGAGGAAGCATCATTTTTGGTTAAACATTTAACGCATTTGGTTACTGGTTTAGCAAATCAAATCTCAGTGGAAAGTTTTCCATCAGTTGCGATTGTTTCTCCATATAAACAGCAGGTTCAGCTATTAAATGCCCTGGTTCAGGAAAATGATTTTTTGATTCCATATCGCAATAAAATTGCGGTAAATACCATTGATAGCTTTCAGGGACAGGAACGGGATGTAGTTTATATTAGCTTAACGAGGAGTAACAGCGATGGAATTATAGGCTTTTTATCGGATACAAGAAGAATGAATGTGGCAATGACCAGGGCAAGGAAAAAGCTGGTGGTGATTGGCGATAGTGCTACCTTATCGAAATCAAGCTTTTATGCTGAATTTATCCGCTACACAGAAGAACTAAATGCCTACCATAGTGCCTGGGAATTTATGGACCTGTAGGCTAAACCTTTTCCAGTTTCTTTTTTTCTTCGAGCTTGCCGGATATACTAGCACCTGCAATTAACAATTCGTGTGTGATGGTTTTGGTATATTCCGTAATTTCGGATTTAAAATCTTTTACTGATGAACCGGAACGGATTTCTTCCAGTCTTTTTTCCCACTGACCCGTAAGTTCAGCCTGGGCAATCTGTTTGTCTTTCACTACTTCGTAAACAGCCAAACCTTTATTGGTGGGCACAAGATTCCTTTTTTCCCTGGTTATATATTCTCTGGTAATTAAAGTTTCTATGATAGATGCCCGTGTTGCCGGTGTGCCCAAACCACTATCTTTCATGGCATAACGTAATTCCTCATCTTCAATCTCTTTACCACAAGTTTCGAGCGCTTTTAATAATGAAGCTTCGTTATACATGGGCTTAGGCTTGGTTTGCTTTTCTAAAAGGGATTTTTCGGTAATCGGCAATTGTTCACCCACAGCAACCTTTGGCAACGCAGCATTGTCTTCGTCCTTTTTATCATCCTCAGGGTCGTTAAAAACTGCACGCCAGCCTGCAGAACGGATTACTGTTCCATTGGCGACAAAGGTAACGCCTGATTGAATGGTTATTTTGGTTAACTCCTTTATACATTCCTGGTGAAATGCCTCCATCATACGTCCAACAACCATATCGTATACGGCTTGTTTATCCGTACTCAATCCGTAAGCCTGTTCGCCAGTTGGTAAAACGGCATGGTGATCGGTTACTTTTTTAGCATTAACACTTCGCTTATTTAAAGAAATGGTTTGCAGGAATTGTGCCTGTTTTCCAAAATCCGCATGCTCGGTGAATTTTGCAATCAGATCCGGAACGCCAGCAAAAACATCATCGCCAATATAGCGCGATCCGGTACGGGGGTAAGAAACCAATTTACTCTCGTAAAGGTTCTGTAGAATATTAAGGGTTTGATCGGCAGTATATCCTTTTTTCTTGTTGGCTTCCTGCTGCAAACTACTCAGATCATGTAATAGCGGAGGTGGTTCTTTTCTTGGTTTGGCTTCTACGGCAGTAATGTTTCCACCCATTGGAAAGCCAGAGGCCACGTCTTCTACCAGCGCAAACAACTTTTCTACCTCTTCTTTTTCCTTATAGTTCGAGGTTGATATGGCTTTAAAAACCTGTTCATCTTTAGCCAGTAAAATGCTGATCTGATAATAGGTTTGAGGAACGAAGTTTTTAATCTCTAAAAAGCGTGCACAGATCATCGCCAGGGTAGGCGTTTGTACCCGTCCTAAAGATAGAACTGTTCTATTGCCGGCAGAAATACTCAGTGCCTGTGTAGCGTTCATTCCCACCAGCCAGTCAGACTCTGAGCGGCAATGGGCCGAATTAAATAAAGTATCGTAGTCTGTTCCCGGTTTTAAATTCCTGAACCCGTCTTTTATGGCCTCATCTGTTTGTGAGGAGATCCAGAGCCGTTTGAAAGGTTTTTTACATTTCAGGTAATAATAAATATACCGGAAAATCAATTCACCCTCACGCCCCGCATCCGTTGCCACTATGATTTCACTGGCCTCATCAAAAAGTTTTTTGATGGTGTCTAATTGTTTCCGTACCGCCGGATCTTCTACAAAACCATCTTTTGTTTTAATTTTTCTAACGGCTAGTTTAAACTTTTGCGGAAGCATGGGTAAATGTTGCTTCCTCCAACCAATAAAACCATAATCCTGAGGAGGTGCCAATTGTAATAAATGCCCGAATGCCCAGGTAAAAGAATATCCTTTACCTTCAATGTATCCATCTTTTCTGGTGGTTGCGCCAAAAACTTTAGCAAGTTCGCGACCAACAGAAGGCTTTTCTGCAATTACAATCTTCATGAATGGGCTTGTCTTTTCAAACACAAAGATGATTAAAATATCGGCAATAGCTTTAAAAAATTACTCACAATACCTTCTGATGCATCTTTTGGTAAACAATTATCAGATAACTTTGTCCATCATTTAGATCGGCAGTTTTTATATCGGATTGATTAACAATTCAGTAATATCTCCGTCTAATCACTGCAATTATTTTGATGAATGGATAAAATTTACGAACTGAAAGGAAATAAAATTACAGTTGGGCTAGAGCCAAAGTTAATCCGTGTGTACAGTGATGCACAGCTTTGGGCTTATCTGGAAGGAACAGCAGCTGTTAGGTTAAAACGGTTTGAGCTTTTGGTAAACGCGATCAAGGCTGATTATGAGCAGCATTTTAACCAGGCGCTCGCTATTTCTAATGCCTCGCTCATTGTAGAAATTCTGGTACATGTATACTGTGATTATTTGGGTTTGCACTTCAACCGTATTATAAAGATAAAATGGATTCAGGCTTTGGTTAAAAAACTGCTTAAGCGTGCCGAAGTTGTAGATTGTGGAGAGAAATCGGTTGACAGCAACCGTTGGGTATGGGATTTGCTGGCAGGCAGCCAATCACTTTTCATTAGCATTTTGCCAAAAAAACTAAACGCAAAAAATATTAAACATCATTAATCCATTTTGGATGCAAAAACCTGCAGCTGGTTTAAAGCTACACTTGCTGCGAGCGTTTCGTTTAAGAAAGAAGAGTAATATACCTGTTCGGAGTTATTGATAAAAAGCACTGTTCGATCTGAAATGGTGTTAATGACCTGATCTGCCAGTTTAGCCGGAACAGCAGGGCAGCCCTGGCTTCTGCCCAATCTACCCAATTCATCTATACTTTTCTGGCTCACATAACTTGCGCCATGAACCACGATTGATCTTTCTCTGGCATTGCTGTTAAAGCCTTGATCCATGCCATCTAACTTAAGCGAACGGCCATGTTTGCCATAATAAATTTCGCCAGTTAAATAAAAGCCTAAACTGCTCTGGTTTGAGTTGATATTATTTGAGAATGATGAAGGTTTATCGCCACCGCTGTTTTGTCCATGTGCCACCCAGGTATTTAAAATTAACTTCTTACTGGCCAAATCGATAATGTACAGGCGTTTTTTGGTGCTTTCCTGATCGAAATCAGCAATGGTTAAAATCGATTTGGCATGTAATAAACCGGAATACTTCAGGTTATAAAATCCGGTTAATGCCTTTTCGAAAACCTGTTCATTCAATCCCGCAGAATCTAAATGAATTTCGTGGTAAATATTGATAATGAACTGATTGTACAGACTGTCTGCCGCTATATTTTTAATGGCATCTTGTTGTGTTTGGAGACGATCTTTCGCTTTCCAACTTGTTCCGACAATGCTCATACCCACTAAAAAAATCGTAGCAATGCCCAGGATGTAATTCTTCATTCAGTTTGGTTTAATTTGATCTAGTTTTTTTTAAACGATAGTGATGTCTAAATATTGCTCACATTTCACTTGTATTTCTAAAAATACATGATGTTTTACTAAATCGTTATCTTTTAGATGAAAAATTGTATAGCTTTTAGGAATGAAAAAATCGATTTAGTATTGAAGTATTTCTTTTTACATCGGTGGCAGACTGAAATATTATCTTTTTACTTAAATCTATTTACTTATTTTTGTCGCATAAAGTAAATAAAAATGCCAAACAGCGACAATAATTATTCCTTCTGGACCAAATACAAGAAATTTGCCACCACAGAAATTTTGATGTACCTGATTATGATTATCGGTATTGGTTTAGGGATTATTTTTTTAAGCTAAGGGCTAATTTTAAATAGTCTGCTGCATTTACGTCGTTTATAAATTTCGAAAATTCAGCATATTTTTCTGCGGGGAATGTTCCATCGTTTAAAATAAATTTCCGATAGTAGGTTAATTTATTTCCTTCTATACTTGCTTTGCAGGCATATTCGCCAAATGCACTTTTAAAAGTTTTATTTTGCCCAATAATTAATTCCGAATTTACATTATCAGGCAGGGTGTAAATAATGGTGTCCTCATCTGTATAACCACGGTTGATGTAAACAGGGAGTGTTCTGTTTTTTATTTCCGGGATCGAACGTTTTACGTTAAAAGCATTAAGCTGTAAAAACATTTTATTCCCGTTCACTGGTGCATAACTTCTGATATTGACGGTTATATCCTCCATGAGTTTAGGGTTGATGTCTTTACGTTGAGCGAACGAAACCGTTTCAAAATCTATATTATCAATATTATAAGTCTCTTTTAATAACTTATGTTGCGCTGTTATCGGTTTACCAATCAGTGTTTCCTGCTTTTCATACTGTGAGCCAGCATAAAGCGTACTCATCTTGCCAGAGATACTTCCGTCTGGTTGAATCTTTAACTCAGCCTTACGTGTCTGTAAGTTTTCAGCAGTAGTTAGTTTTGGTGTATGCAATAATTTTCCACCTTCTTCGGTACAGGCCAGCACCAGTCTGTCATCTGTGAAATCGCTCAAAAAACCAAATGGGATTTTTTGGCTGGTACATTCCAGCCACGTGGTATCGCCCTTTAACGGCATACACAGGATGATATGATTACCTTGATCCATACTGGCATATGTTGGATCCATGCTTTTCTTTTCAGAGCCAGCAGATACCACACAATAATAAGAAGCTATATTGGCAGCATTAAGCAAACTTTGCATGTAATTGACCAAAGCTTTGCAATCGCCATAACCCAATCGGTCTACTTCGCTTGCGGCAATGGGCTGAAAACCACCAATGCCAATCTGAACGCTGATGTACCTTGTTTTATCTTGTAAATACTGGTAAATTTTGCGGGCCTTATCTTTTTCTGTTTTTTCGTTTTTTACCAGATCTTTAATCATCTCAATCGTAGCAGGAGGCAAGGCTTTGCGTTCAGCCAATAAGTCGTCGTAAATCCACTTGCCAAGTTCCTTCCAATTGGTATAACTGCCTTTATGATTATAATAGTAGAAAGTTTGTGGCGCAATCTGTATGTTGGTGGTGTAAGTTTCGCGTGCCGGACTGTAGGATTCAGGTCTTGCAGCCAGTATGTTATTCACTGTCCAAATCGTCTTTTTCTGCTTTTCAGCCATTATAACTTCCGGTGTTCCGTTATAATTTTTGGCTTTAATTCTTACCTGATCTGTTGGCTTGCAGATAAAGGTGTAAGTACTTTTTTCTACCGAAACATCGTCTGACGGTTTAGGTGTCCAATCAGGAATAATTAAGTTTTGTTTATTTCTAACTTCATAATTGTAAACCAGCGTGTAAGGATATTCATTTATTGATGGTAAATAGTGTTTAACACGGCTATCAATAAAAAGTGAAAACCCATCTGCGGCACTCATGTCTAAGAAATCATTTTGGGAAAATTTTTGGGTCAGTTTCCCTACACTATTGTAAATCTCTCCCTTAATGCTTTTAATCGAAATGTTTTTATCGTAATAGATAACCAAACGGGCTTCATCTTCACCATTTTGGTTAAAAACGGTAATGGCTTTTTTGACATTAAGTATTACGTTATCGGGAGAGCGCATGTCGACAGTTGTTTCCTCTTTACGGATACAGGCATTGGCGCGGTTACGGAGGTTTGATGGAATTAAATCAACATCATAGTTGTCTTGAGCAAAGCCTGCAACTGATACTAGAAACAAGGAGAGGCAGGCGAATAAGGATCTCATTTTAATTTGCCTTTTTTAATAAAAACTCAGTTTTTTGATTCTGGATGATTTTGCTGTAAAATTCCTTTAAATAGAGGTATTCATACGGCTGATAAATAGCATTGTTAAACTGTAAAATCTGACTCATTGAAATGGTGTTTTCTTCCATCTTTGTCTGTAATAGATATTTTCCTCCGGCGTTTGGCAAAGCAATAGCCATATCTTTCGGTTTTTCCAGCAATTGGTATTTTTCTGGTAAAACTACATTAACAGTGATGCGCTCATCAGATGCTGCGCCCAAATCAACAGGGTAGGTGCGTTCGTTTAAATTAAATGGGTTTTTCGAAATGGTATTGATAAAAAACGGGCTAAAATAAAATTGATCTTTGTTTGAACCATCGTTTATGGTAAACTCTACTTCATATTTCTCTATCAAAGAATTTTCAACGCTATCCAGGTTCGAAATTTGATGATCCAGTATTTTTATTCTGGTTAAACGCTCATCGAGTTTCTCTACATACTCATCCGGAGAATTGTATTTAAGTATTTCTTTACGCTTTCCATATGCCGCATAACCCATGGTATAGGTATTTAAAGTACCAATAATTTTTCCATCAGTCGTCATCTTTCCAGTCATTACATAATTGGTGGTAGATCTCTGGCTGGCAGTTAGATCGATCCAGTAAGATGGTTTTTTCAAATTGATTACCCTTCCCTGGTCGTTTATGCAGCGTAGCGGCAGTAAACCAAAAGGCAATAATGGTTCTGTAGCATCTAATAAATAACTCTTATCTGCAATATTTACTTTGGCAATCAGGTAATTAAAATCGCTCATTACCGGATAAAGTTTGTTTACCGTTCCATTATCACGCGTAGAAAGGATCACGGCTTCTGCATCTAAACCGGCGGCAGAAAGTGCTGCAATTAAACTCAGATTAATATCAGCTACGTTGCCCGATCTATTTTCCAGTGCCCTTTTGATGTTATCTTCTGCGTATTTTCCATAGTAATTATTCCACTTGATCTGTTTTTTGATATAATTATAAATGGCTTTTGCTTTGTCTAAATCTGTCAGACTTCCTTTTGTGATCTCTGGAATGAAGTCTTTAAAAACATCTTTCCGTTTCATCTGATCGCCCAGTGTTTTATAAGACGACAGCTCATAATCAATATCTTTCCAGGTTTTGGTGTAGGAAGTTTTACTGCCGTTTAAATTCTGAACATCAGAAAGTTCAAAATAAATGGCTGATTTGAAGTTGCTGGGCGCGGTCATATTATCTTCCTCAATAAATGCCGGGATATTTTTCATCATGTAATTGATTTTTGAACAATCAATTGGTACGCCCGATAGCCTTAAACATTCTTTGCTCAGTTCAACTTTTTGATCCGTCAATTTTTGAAAACCGCGTAGGGATACATTGTAATTATAAATACCCGGAATGAAAACCAGATACTCGCTAATTATCTTTGGAATATTGCTTTGAAACTCCCACGTTCTGAAATTAAATAAGTTGGGGGATTTTAACCTATAACTATATTCAATAACGGCGCCCTCTTTAAGGTTTGGGAGTGTAAACTTGGTGAGTCTGGTATATTTTGACCTGTTTTCAGTGAACACAGCCTTTTTATCCATAATGGTTTCTACAAAGTTATTGTCTACATAATTAAATGTAGAAGCTTTTAATTCACTGATCGTTTCTTCGCGGGATTCATCTTTATAGGTTGGAATTACAACATTAGCCTCTTTAAAGCCCTCTTTATTATAGATTTTAATTTTTACATGGTGTTCAAAAATCAGTTCCAAACTTCCTGTAATATCATCTCTTTGTATAGATGCGGTGCCGAATTCTTTTAAAACGATCGCATTAGCATTACTATCTAATTTCTTTCTGTCGAATTCATAATCATCATAAGTAATTGATCCGAATTTAAAATCTTGAGCATGAATGGTTAACGATAAAAATAGAAGTGATAACAGGGCTAATGTCTTGTTCATCTGAGCGTATATAAATTTTCGCAATTTAATCTTAGCAACCAATATTCTAAAATAATTTGACAATTAAATTTATAAATTAATAAGGCCGTTTTACCGAACTAATGAAACCTTTTTAGCACTTTTGAAAAAAAGAATTTGACATTCCGATTCAAATCTAATGTCGCCAATCTCACATCTTAAGAAATGAAATTAAATTTAAAGCGCCCCTTAGCATTTTTCGATTTAGAAGCTACCGGAGTTAATGTTGGAGCTGACAGAATCGTTGAAATAGCGGTTTTAAAAGCTATGCCAGATGGTTCTGAACTTGTTAAAACCTGGCGCGTAAATCCGGAAATGCCAATTCCTCTGCAAACGTCATTAATACATGGTATTTATGATGAAGACATTGCTAACGAGCCTACCTTTAAAACTTTAGCAGCAGAAATTGCTGAATTTATTGGTGATAGTGACCTGGCAGGATACAATTCGAATAAATTTGACATCCCAATGCTTTTGGAAGAATTTTTAAGGGCTGAAGTGGATTTCGACATGAGCAACCGCAAATTTGTTGATGTACAGAATATATTTCACCAAATGGAGCAACGTACCCTAAAGGCAGCGTATAAATTCTATTGTCAGGAAGATTTAATTAATGCACATGCTGCAGAGGCTGATGTAATTGCTACTTATAAAGTTTTACTCGGCCAGTTGGAAATGTATAAAGAAACTGAGTTTGAGAGTAAACAAGGTGTAAAGAGCATTCCGGTTGTAAATGATGTGGACGCACTGCATATCTTTACCAATATAAATAAACCTGTAGATTTTGCCGGTCGTTTGGTTTACAATGATACTGATGAGGTATGTTTTAACTTTGGCAAGCACAAAGGGAAAACTACTGCGCAGGTATTTTCGGTAGAGCCGAGTTATTATGCCTGGATGAAAAATGGCGACTTCCCATTATACACAAAGAAGAAATTAGATGAGGAGTGGGCAAATTTCAATGCAAAGAAAAATGAAAACAGACCGGCACGACCTCAGCATAACACACCTGCAAATAAACCTCAATATCAACAGAAACCTCAGCCGAAGCCAGAAAAGCCCGCTCAACCAATCAATTCGGATATGTTAGAGCAGTTAAAAATGAAGTTTGGCAAGTAATAGTTGACTGGTGAACCGGTTAATTGTTTAAAATGTTTAATTGACGTTAAACGCTATGCGCATTGCACTTAGCCCTAAGCTCAAAAAATGAAATCTATAAAAATATTTAGCCTGTTATTTTGCGCTGTAATTTATGCAAGTGCACAAACTACACTACCGATAGAACCGGTTTTTCAGAAGGCCTATCAAAAAGAAACCAGAAATGCAAATGGTAAACCCGGGAAGAATTATTGGCAAAACACGTCTAAATACGATCTGAATGTAGATTTTAATCCTGCCAGCAGATTGTTAAAGGGAAAAGTTCAGGTAACATACACCAATAACAGCCCGGATACTTTGAAGGAAATCTGGTTTAAGTTATATCCAAATTTATATAAAAAGGGTACGCCACGAAAATCGAAAATGGCAGCCTCTGACCTGGGTGATGGTGTGGCTATAGAAAAATTAGCAGCGAACGGAAAATCAGTTACTGATTTTAAAATTAATGGAACAAATATGACTGTTAATGTTCCTGCGATTTTACCAGGCAAAACCATTAATTTTTCTATTGATTATAGTTATACTTTAAATAAAGGATCACATGTGCGTACAGGACAGGTGGATGAAGGCTCGTACTTTGTAGCTTACTGTTTTCCGCGTATTGCTGTTTACGATGATATTGATGGCTGGAATAAGTTCCCATATACAGGTGCCGAAGAATTTTACAACGATTTTGATCAGTTTAATGCTTCCATTAAAGTACCAGGTGGTTACGGCGTTTGGGCAACTGGTGATTTGAAAAACCCTTCGGAGGTATTCCAGAAAGATATTGTTTCCAGGATGTTAACTGCAGAAAAAAATGATGCTGTAATTGATGTAATCACCGTTGCAGATTTAGCCAATAAAAAAGTAACGCAACCTAAAGCTTCTAATACTTTTAAATTTGAAGCTAAAAATGTGACCGATTTTGTTTTTGCTTTGAGTGATCATTATTTATGGAAATCAAGCAGTTTGGTGGTTGATCCTAAAACAAAAAGAAGAACAAGGGTAGATGCGGTATTTAACCCAAAGCATAAAGATTATTATGAAGTAATAGATTTTGCCCGTAAAACGGTAGAAGCCATGAGTTATACTTTTCCGAAATGGCCTTTTCCGTACAACCATGAAACAATATTTGATGGTTTAGATCAGATGGAATACCCTATGATGGTTAATGATAATCCGGTTGATAATCGTACGGATGCCATAACCTTAACAGATCATGAGATTTTTCATACCATGTTCCCATTTTATATGGGTATAAATGAGACCAAATATGGTTGGATGGATGAAGGTTGGGCAACTATTGGTGAGTGGCTCATATCACCAATGATTGATTCTACCATTGTGGATGAATATGGTGTACAGCCAACCGCTTCGTCTTCTGGCGGGAAGGATGATACGCCTATAATGACCTTAACACCTGACTTGAAAGGATCAGGATCTTTCACCAATTCTTATCCAAAACCGGGTTTGGCTTATTTATATGTTAAGGATTATCTTGGCGATGAATTGTTTACGAAAGCTTTACACACCTACATCCAAAACTGGAATGGCAAACATCCGATGCCATACGATTTCTTTAACAGCATAAATGCGGGCAGCGGGAAAAATTTAAACTGGTTTTGGAAAGCTTGGTTTTTTGAAGATGGGGTGACCGATCTAGCTATAAAAGCAGTAGATAAAGCTTCAGGTGGATATACTATAAGTGTTGAAAATAAAAGTGTTAAGCCTTTGCCTATTGATTTGACGCTAACCTTTGAAGACGGTACGATAGAAAAAAATCACAGTACGATTGGCGTATGGGAAAAAGGCGATCGACAGGTTAAAATAAATATAACAACTAATAAAAAGTTATCTAAAGTCGTGATGGGGAACCCGCACACACCGGATAAGGTTAAAAGTGATAACAGCTTTCCTGTGAAATAGATGAACTTTATGATAGTCAGGTTATTCCAAGCCACTGTTTGGTTAAGTTTTACCTGCTTAGCTGTGTTATAACATTAAGGTATGGTTACCTTGAAATGTTTCTAGAATACAAACCTAATTTCGGTTATTTTTAAATATGTTATCTTTTATACTGCTAGGGTCGTCATGCTGAATTTATTTCAGCATCTTAACTGCAAATAGACCCTGAAATAAATCCGATAGCTAGCTATCGGATCAAGGTGACGATCGGAAAATAAAATTGTTTGTAAAACAGCTCAGCAGATATTGTCAAATCAAACTTAGGTATACTAAGTGTTTTATGGAGACTTCCATTCTGATTTGTTTTAAGATCTTTAGAATAGCTTTTAGATTATTCACTTTTCAAAAAATCTATATTTCTTTTCAATCCAGTGAACTTGGTGCGCTTAACTGCTGATCCTTTAAAAACCTTTTTAAAAACATCATCCGTAATTTCCATCAGGTCTTTTGCATTTAAGTCCAGCAACCCATTCTCTGGCTTAAAGGCATCTTCATTGTGCGTTTTAGCGAAACGATTCCATGGGCAAACGTCCTGGCAGATATCACAGCCGAACATCCAGTTGCTCATTTTATCTTTAAACGCATTAGGGATTTCATTTTTAAGTTCAATAGTAAGATAGGAGATACATTTCGATCCGTCTACAACCTGTGGTGCAATAATGGCATCAGTAGGGCAGGCATCTAAGCAGCGGGTGCAGCTTCCACAATAATCGGCCTGATAAGGATGATCGTAATCCAGTTCAAGGTCAACGATCAATTCCGCAAGAAAGAAAAACGAACCGTCCGTTTTGCTAATCAGGTTGGAATTTTTTCCGATCCAACCAATTCCCGATTTTTTAGCCCAGGCACGGTCTAAAACCGGAGCAGAATCTACAAATGCCCTTCCAGAAACTTCTCCGATATTTTCTTCAATAAAATGGGTGAGTTCTTTTAATTTTTCTTTAATTACCGTGTGGTAATCCTGTCCGTAAGCATACTTGGAAATTTTAGGCGCGTTTGGATCCGACTGTTTTTCTTCTGTGTAATAGTTTAATGATAAGGAAATTACCGATTTGGCTCCATCAACCAGTAATCGGGGATCAAGGCGTTTATCGAAATAATTTTCCATATATTTCATTTCACCGTGTCGGTTTTGATTGAGCCAGTTTTCCAGACGGGGCGCCTCCTCTTCAAGAAATTCGGCTTTAGCAATACCGCAGGACAAGAAGCCCAAACGGAAGGCTTCTTCTTTAATTAGCTGGCTATATTTTACATGATTGTTATACACCGATTTGCAAAGATAAGGCTTAGGATTTAAAACATTTTTATTAATCGCTTGTTCTACATGCAGAAACTAAATTAATTAATTATGGTTCGCCTGATTGGTGTAACAACTAGAAAGGGAGAGCTTTTAGCAAATTGCTATGGAAAATATAGATCCACAACATACGGAATCAGGAGCAGCTCCGAAACCGATAGAAAAAGATTATGAAAATCATAAAGAAGATCCGGGACCAGCAAAACCTGCGGTTACAGAAAAAGACGAGAATGGAGCAGGGCAGGCGTTGAAATGGGTGATCCCAATAGCTATAATTGTTGGCCTGATTATCTGGTTTGTGATGAGAAAATAATTAGCTTTAGATTAAAATGAAATGCCGGTACATGAAGTTGACCGGCATTTTTTTATAGTGCTTATTTTAAAAGTTTAACCTGGTAAAGATCTTTGCGTCTATCTTTTAGCACCTTTACCGTTCCATAATGATGCAGTTCGTCTAATAAATGGAGATCCACATCTACCACCAATACCATCTCTGTATTCGGTGTCGCTTCTGCTTTAATGGCATTAGTTGGAAAAGCAAAATCAGAAGGGGTAAAAACTGCTGACTGGGCAAATTGAATATCCATATTATTTACCTTCGGTAAGTTGCCCACACAGCCGGCAATGGCCACATAACACTCGTTTTCTATTGCCCTTGCCTGCGCGCAATGACGAACTCGTGTATAACCGTTTTGGGTATCGGTTAAAAAGGGTACAAATAAAATCTGCATGCCTTGCTCGGCATAAATACGGCTCAATTCAGGGAATTCTACATCATAACAAATCAAAATACCGACTTTACCACAATCGGTATCAAAAACCTGCACTTTATCGCCACCAATCATGCCATAATATTTTTGCTCATTTGGCGTAATATGAATTTTCCTGTATTCATCTATTTTACCGGTACGGTGGCAAAGGTAAGTGGCATTGTATAATTTGCCGTCTTCAATGAGCGGCATACTACCAGTAATAATATTGGTGTTGTAGCTTAACGAATATTCGTGCATTTTCTGTACAATCTCTCCCGTTTTTTCAGCAAGCTTACGCATGGCCTCAATTTCTGGCAAGTGATTATATGGTTGGAGCAGCGGTGTGTTAAATAACTCAGGGAACATCACGAAATCTGATTTGTAACCACTCAAAGCATCTACAAAAAATTCTACCTGTTCGTAAAATGCTTCCATATTTGGGAACAAACGCATTTCCCATTGCACCAAACCTAAACGGATGGTCATGGCCGAACGAGCCGAAGCATCAATACCCTGGTAATAAATGTTATTCCATTCAATTAAGGTGGCATATTCTTTTGATTCTTTATCGCCTGGCAGGTAATTTTTTAATACCTTCCTAACGTGAAAATCATTTGAGATCTGAAAAGTAAGTGTGGGATCATAAATTTCTTTAGCCTTTACCTTATCTATGTATTGCCTCGGACTCAACTTTTCGGCATATTGATGATAACCGGGAATTCGTCCGCCGGCAATAATGCTTTTGAGGTTAAGGCTTTCGCAGAGTTCTTTCCTGGCTTCGTACAGTCTTCGTCCTAAGCGCAAACCACGATATTCGGGGTGAACAAAAATTTCGATGCCGTAAAGTGTATCGCCATTGGGATCGTGTGTGGTAAAAGAATAATCACCAGTGATCAATTTATAAGTATGCCGGTCGCCGTATTCATCATATTCCACAATAATAGCCAATGAACAGGCTACTACTTTATCATCAACAGCAATACAAAGCTGCCCTTCAGGGAAAATATTTATAAGTTTTGCGATGCTGGATTTTGGCCAGATGGAACCACCCATACTGTCGTAGGCCTGTAACATTGATTCTTTAAGATCTGCGTAATCTTCGAGCGTTAGTTTACGTAATTCAATATTCATAATTAATGTTTGATTTCTATGTTATGAACACCAAAAGGGCTTAAATGTTCAAATGGATTATATATTTTTCAAAGTGGCGTCACTCTGAGGGATAATTTATTTTATAAAAATCAATATGAGTGACAGAAATTTTATTAGATAATATTCCTCAAGCAATCGTCATTCCCAACTTGATCCGATGGCTATAGGATGGGAATCTTAAAGCGCTTGCATTAAGATTCCCGCCTGCGCGGGAATGACGTTTAATTTTTAGTATGTTCGTCTGGTATGGTCGTCATCTCGACCGCAGTGGAGAGATCTTTGAGTTCAGTTCAATAGATTTCTCCCCGCCTGTACGGGCTGTCCGCACAGGCCGGCATTCCGCTGCAATCCGGTCGAAATGACGACCGAGCTGGAGAAGCGCAAGACTGTTAAAACAACTTTCCCGTTTGGCCAGGGAAATTTTTCTTTAAGTGCTTGTAAGCAGCTTCGGTAACTTCCCGTCCGCGGGAAGTACGCATAATATAACCTTCCTGAATTAAAAATGGTTCATATACTTCTTCAATCGTGCCTTCATCTTCTCCAACAGCTGTTGCAATGGTTTTTAAACCTACCGGACCACCTTTAAACTTATCTATGATCGTAACCAGAATCTTATTATCCATCTCGTCCAGCCCATGTTCGTCTACGTTTAAAGCGTTTAATGCATATCTGGCGATTTCGGTGTCGATCGTTCCATTTCCTTTAATCTGTGCAAAATCTCTCGTTCTGCGTAAAAGAGCATTGGCTATACGGGGTGTACCACGGCTACGGCGGGCAATTTCATAAGCACCTTCATCGCTGATTGGCGTTTTTAATATATCTGAAGATCGGAGTACAATGGTAGTGAGCAGTTTAGCATCATAGTAAGCTAAACGTGCATTAATTCCGAAACGGGCTCTTAAAGGAGCTGTTAACAATCCGGAACGCGTAGTGGCGCCAACCAATGTAAAAGGATTAAGCGATATCTGTACGGAACGTGCATTCGGGCCAGTTTCGAGCATGATATCAATTTTGAAATCTTCCATGGCCGAATACAGATATTCTTCTACAAGCGGAGATAAACGGTGGATCTCATCAATAAAAAGAATATCGCCTTCATCCAGGCCGGTTAATAAACCAGCCAGATCCCCTGGTTTATCCAATACCGGACCAGAGGTTACTTTGATACCAGTTGCCATTTCATTGGCGATGATATGAGAAAGCGTGGTTTTACCTAATCCCGGAGGACCATGTAATAGAACATGGTCTAACGCTTCACCACGAAGTTTTGCCGCCTGAACAAAAATCTTCAGGTTTTCCATCACTTTTTCCTGTCCGGTAAAATCTTCAAAAGCCTGCGGCCTTAAAACCCTTTCAATATCGCGATCGGTAGGGGTCAGGTTGCTTGCTTCAGGATCCAGGTGTTCATTCATAACCGCAAATATAAAATTAAATGCTAAAAAAATTAGGATTTCTTAAATTTATCAGAAACAATAAGATCTTTTGATCCTGAAGTGTATTGATAAAAACCTTCACCCGTTTTAGCACCTTTTTTACCTGCGGCCACCATATTAACTAGTAGTGGACAAGGCGCATATTTAGGATTGCCAAAACCATCATGTAATACTTTCAGTATAGCCAGACAAACATCCAATCCAATAAAATCGGCCAATTGCAAAGGCCCCATAGGGTGCGCCATTCCGAGTTTCATTACGGTATCAATTTCATGCACACCGGCAACACCTTCATATAAAGTATAAATGGCCTCGTTGATCATAGGCATTAAAATACGGTTAGCCACGAAACCCGGATAATCATTTACCTCAACAGGAACTTTCTCCAAACTTTGAGAAAGTGACATAATGGTACTGGTCGTTTCGTCACTGGTGGCATAACCTCTTATTACTTCTACTAACTTCATCACCGGAACCGGATTCATAAAGTGCATGCCGATCACTTGTTCACCTCTGCCGGTTACAGCAGCAATTTGTGTAATGGAAATAGAAGAAGTATTGGAGGCCAGAATTGCATGTGCAGGCGCATATTCATCTAAATCCTTAAAAATCTTTAGCTTTAAGTCTACATTCTCCGTAGCAGCTTCCACAATTAAATCGGCATTTTGAACACCGTCTTTTATGGAAGTATAGGTAGTAATATTATTTAAGGAGGCAGCTTTCTGCTCTTCTGTTAAGGTACCTTTGGCAACCTGTCTATCCAAATTTTTGGTAATGGTTTGTATGGCTTTATCCAATGCGGCTTGATTGATATCAATCAGGTTAACCTTATAACTAAATTGTGCAAAGGTATGAGCAATGCCATTTCCCATGGTGCCAGATCCTATAACTGCGATTTGTTTCATCCTTTAAAGATTAGAAAAAGAGAATTTACGAATAAACGATTAGTTAATAAAGATCTTGCTGTAAGCTGATCTATTTGATTTTTATAAATCACCTTATGGTGCCAACCTGGTTTTTGTCCAGTTTCCTTTTATCAGTTCAAAGTTTATCCTATCGTGCAACCGGCTTCTTCTGCCTTGCCAAAATTCTATTCTTGTTGGTTTAACAATATAACCGCCCCAATGCGCTGGTTTAGCAACACCTTTGTCGGCACTTTTAGCCTTAAGTTCTTCAACTTTTTCTTCCAAAAATGTTCTGTTCGGAATAATCTGGCTTTGCGGCGAAACTACAGCGCCAATCTGGCTGGCAATTGGTCTGGTATTGAAATAAGCTTCCGAAGTTTCTTTATCTAATTTTTCTACAGTTCCTTCAATTCTTACCTGTCTTTCCAATTCAGGCCAGAAGAATACCAAAGCTGCATAAGGGTTGCGTTTTAGTTCTTTCCCTTTTGCACTCAGGTAATTAGTAAAAAACCTAAATCCATCTCCATCAACACCTTTTAATAAGACAATGCGGGCATCTGGACGGCCAGCTTTATCGGCTGTGGCCAAAGTCATTACATTAGGTTCATATATCTGGGCATCAACCGCGTGTTGAAACCACTTTTGAAACTGGACAATTGGATCTTGATCCACGTCAGATTCGTCTAGCGAAGCGCTTTTGTAATCTTGGCGCAGGTTTTGTAGAAATTCATTTGTAACTTGCATTTAACAAAAATAGGCATCTTTTACGGTGTAACAAATGATTATCATCATGCTGAACAATATAAAACCAAAAACCGGCCGTTTGCTCATCTCAGAACCTTTTATGGCCGATCCTAATTTTAAGAGAGCTGTTGTATTATTAACCGAACATGGTGATGAAGGAACTGTAGGTTATATTCTTAACCAGGTAGGAAACCTGGTATTGAACGATGTAATACCCGATTTGTGGGATGCCAAAAATTACATCTATTTCGGCGGTCCAGTTGCTGCCGATACTTTACATTTTATACACAGGTGTTATGACAAGCTACAAAGTGGCGAACCCATTGGCGATGGTTTATACTGGGGCGGAAATTTCGAAACCCTTAAGATCCTGATCAATACCAATGCGATACGAGCGGATGAAGTAAAATTTTTTATGGGTTATTCGGGCTGGGATCAGGGGCAGTTGGACCGCGAATTGGAACAAAATGCCTGGATGGTAAGTGATATTTTTAATGCGGACCTTATTTTTAGTAACGATGATGACAAACTTTGGCGCGATGTAATTATGAATTTAGGCCCAAAGTATGCACATATCAGTAATTTTCCGGTAGATCCAAGTCTTAACTAGTGTGGAGTTGGGTGTTTAGAGTTTTGAGTTAATACTATTGCTCCAAACGCCCAACTTGCGACTCCAAACTAAATACTATCAGCACTTTCTTCAACTTTTCTTCTCAGTTCATCTTTATAAGCCTGCATTTTAACTGTTAAAGATTCATCAGCCGTTGCTAAAATTTGCGCAGCTAATAAGCCTGCATTTTTAGCCGCGTTTAAGGCTACTGTTGCAACCGGAATACCATTTGGCATTTGTAGAATAGATAAAATACTATCCCAACCATCTATGGAGTTTGATGATTTAACCGGAACACCGATTACGGGTAAAGTAGTAATAGAAGCCACCATTCCAGGTAAATGAGCAGCACCACCAGCTCCTGCAATAATCACCTTTAAGCCACGTTTGTGTGCTTCTTTAGCGTAATTAAACATACGTTCTGGTGTTCTGTGTGCAGAAACAACCGTAATCTCATAGTTTATTCCAAATTCTTTTAATACATCGGCGGCATCTTGCATCACAGGTAAATCTGATTTGCTCCCCATTATAATTCCAACTAATGCCCCTAAATCCCCTGAAGGGGACTTTGAATTTCCAACGTTCATATATGTCGTTTAATCTTATATTTATTTGTCCTTTAAGCTTTTTTGTATTACCACCCTGCTATTAATTCCCCGTTCAGGGGGCTAGGGGGGCTTAGGCAATTACCTTTAATGTTTTTTGCACAAACCGTGCTTTTTCAATGGCTTTTTCCCTGTCGATATCAACAATGGTTACATGGCCCATTTTACGAAAAGGTTTAGTGTACTTTTTGCCATATAAATGAACATAAATGCCATCAATGCTAAGTACTTTTTCCAGATTTTCGTATTTGGCAACACCGTCAAAACCTTTTTCTCCAAGCAGGTTGATCATAATGGCATTGGTTATGCTGCCCGTATTGCCAAGTGGCAGGTTATAAATGGAGCGTAAATGTTGTTCGAATTGAGAAACATAGTTGCCCTCAATCGTCTGGTGACCGCTATTGTGCGGACGGGGAGCTACCTCATTAACCAATAACTCGCCATCTCTGCAAACAAACATCTCCACCGCTAAAATTCCGGTAATATTCATTGCGGAAGCGATGTTCTTGGCGATGTTTTCTGCTTTTTGTTGCAAACTTTCAGCAAAAGTTGAGGGCGAAATCAGAAACTCAACTAAATTAGCTTCCGGATTAAATTCCATTTCTACCATTGGGAAAGTTTTTACATCGCCATTGGCATTGCGTGCCACAATTACAGCCACTTCTTTTTCAAAATCGACCAGTTTTTCAACAATGCAGGGTGCGTCGAAAGCTTTGTCCAGATCGGCAGCACTATTGATTTTCATTACTCCTTTGCCATCATAACCATCCTTACGCAGCTTTAAAATATATGGAAAAGGGATATTGCAGTTTTCCATATCTTCCTTTGTATTTACAATCTGGAAAGGAGAGGTGGGAATATCATTTTCTTTAAAAAACTGTTTTTGTACACCTTTATCCTGAATTAAACGGATTACCCTCGACTGTGGAAATACTTTTTTGCCTTCTTTCTCGAGCTGCTCAAGTGCCTCAATATTTACCTTTTCAATTTCTATCGTGATGATATCAGCTTTCTTCCCGAAGTTGTAAACGGTATCAAAATCGGTAATTGAGCCGTTTTCGAAGTAATTGGAAATATGTTTACAGGGAGCATCAGGATCCGGGTCTAAAACCAATGTAGTTACATTGTAGTTAATAGCTTGTTGAATGAGCATTCTGCCCAATTGTCCGCCGCCTAAAATACCTAATTTTAATTCGCTAATCTGTTTTGCCATGCCCTTGAAAATAATGCTACTTTTGTGCAAAAGTAACCATAATAAATTTTATTGATGAATGCTGATGCAATAATTATTGGGGCAGGTGCCTGCGGATTGATGTGTGCGGTGCAAGCAGGCTATTTAGGCAAGAAAGTAATTTTGCTGGAGAAAAAGGAAAAGCCTGGCGCCAAAATTTTAATTTCAGGGGGAGGTCGTTGTAACTACACCAACCAACATGCATCAGCTGAGCAATTTATATCGGCCAACCCGCATTTTGTGAAGTCAGCTTTTACTCAATGGACGGTAGACGATACCATTAGTTTTTTCGAAACCTATGGTATTGAAGGCAAAGAAAAAACTTTAGGGCAATTATTTCCTGATGATAAAAATGCAAAAGATGTGGTGCAGGTTTTCACTTCTATTTGTGAAGATTTTGGACAGGAAATCCGATGTAGTGCCGATGTAAAGGATATTGAAATATTGCCTGGAGGCTTTACAGTAAGTTATGAGAAAAACGGCAAAACCGTTGTTTTAACTGCCGAAAAACTGGTAATTACAACAGGAGGATTACCTATTCCAAAAATGGGTGCTACCGATTTTGCTTTACGTTTTGCCAGCAAACACAATCTTAAAATTATTGAAACAGCACCTGCCTTGGTTCCGCTAACCATTACCGGAAAAGATGAAGAGTGGTTTGCACAGCTTTCGGGCAACAGCGTTTTTTGCGAAGTAAGTAACGACGAAATTTCGTTTGAAGAAAATATTCTGTTTACCCATTGGGGATTGAGCGGTCCGGCTATTTTGCAGATTTCGTCCTTTTGGAGAAAAGGTGAGACGGTTAATTTAAATTTGCTACCACATCAAAGTATCGTCTCGTTACTGGATGTAGAAAGAAAAACGAATGGCAAAACTTTGTTGTCTACATTATTAAACCGGATTTATACTAAGAAATTTACTGATGCATTGGGCAAATTTTTACCGCTAAATAAACCGGTTGCCGCGCTTACAAATGCAGACATTTACTTAATTGAACAAACGATCCACCATTTTAAAGTTAAACCTGCGGGCGATAAAGGTTATGATAAAGCCGAAGTAATGCGGGGCGGAATCGATACCAGCGAAATATCTTCTAAAACTTTGGAATGTAAAAAGATTCCGAACCTGTTTTTTGGTGGCGAATGTTTAGACGTAACGGGCTGGCTTGGAGGTTATAATTTTCAATGGGCCTGGGCCAGTGGTTTTGTAATTGCACAGAATATTTAATGATTATTAAACCTATCAAGTTTCAAAAACCTGATAGGTTTGGTCCGCTACAAATAAACATTCGGCATAATTTCCCATGCCCATGGCTTTTTAAAGGTTTTAAAGGTTCTGAGCTGCGAAAAATATAATACTTCACTTGTTCTTCGGTTAGCAATATCCCTTCGGTGCAGATTACCAACAGTGGTAAATAATTCACGGGTTTTAAAATCATAAACCCTTTCAGTCATATCGCCGGTATTTTGATTAAAGTAAAGATTGATGGCGCTCGTTAAAAACCAATCTTTGTTTTCAAATTTAAAGGTATAACCCAATTCCCAGCGCCACTCTGATCCGCCTTTAAAGCGGAGATAAAGCTGTTGATCTTTGATCGCCATCTGCTGCAGCGGATCGCCCAGTTTACCTCCTTCTTCAGAACGTAAAATAAAATCATTATTCTGCGTAGATAATTTTAAAGCACCTGTTAATTTATCTTTAAAAAAGATGGCCAGGATCCTGGGTTTCTGCGTTTCTTTTATAATATCGGTATTATTATCGCCATATACTCTTGTTTCATCGATTGGCTTATTATACTCAAAAACCACTGCCAAGTCATCTGAAGCATCGTTATTTAAATCGCCATATACCCGGTTTATAATGGTCCAGTCTGGTGGGGTAAGCTGTTCAACAGAAGAACCTTGTGTTTTAATTTTAGGGAAGACAAATGTTTTTTGTGCAAAGCTAAATTGCGCACAGAGCATTATGATGTAAAAACAAAAAACTTTCATTCAGGCAGAAAAGGTATTGATATAAGGATAGAACGTCTGGATTGATATTTTAGTTTAATTGAATCATATCAGCAACTCGTCATGCTGAATTATTTCATTAACTTCTAACTTTTTGGGGTCACTCCACTTCTTGGTTGGCCTCTTTTTTTAAAAAATAGACCCTGAAATAAATCCGATTTCTATCGGATCAGGGTGACGACTGTATAAAAATTCCCGTATTTTTGCAGAAAAACAATTTCTTTTGAAAACCGAAATATTTGCCATTACGCCGCCTTTTACCCAACTGAATACTCCATATCCGGCAACGGCGTATATAAAGGGTTTTCTGAATACCAAAGGTATAACCGCTACTCAGGCTGATTTGGGCATTGAGGTGATTTTAGAGTTGTTTTCTAAAAAAGGATTACAAGATTTATTCCATTATACTGAACAGGTTGCAGGAGATCAAAAACCCATAAGTGACAATGCCAAACGTATTTTTGCTTTACAGGATGAATATCTAAAAACCATCAACGCGGTAATCGCTTTTCTACAAGGCAAAAATCCGACCTTGGCTTTACAGATCTGTAGCGATATTTTTTTGCCCCAGGCTTCACGTTTTTCGCAATTAGAAGAATTAGATTGGGCTTTTGGTGCCATGGGTACACAGGATAAAGCCAAACATTTGGCCACGCTTTATCTCGAAGACCTATCTGATTATATTGTTGAACGTATTGATGAAAATTTTGGCTTTAGCCGTTATGCTGAACGTTTGGGCAGAAGCGCAAATTCTTTTGATGAGTTATATACAGCCTTATCAAAAGAACCAACTTATATCGATCGGATCTTAATCTCAGTTTTAAAAGATAAAATTGAAACGATTCAACCTAAATTATTTTTAATTTCTGTTCCATTTCCGGGCAATTTATATAGTTCTTTTCGCTGTGCACAATGGATAAAGGCGAACTATCCTGAAATCAAAGTTTCTATGGGTGGCGGTTTTCCCAATACCGAATTAAGATCTTTATCTGATGCGCGTGTTTTTGAATTTTTTGATTTCATCACGCTGGATGACGGTGAGCTTCCGATCGAATTGTTATATCATAATATCATACACCCTATCCCGGCAGAGGCACACTTTTATAAACGAACTTTTCTGCTTGAAAATGGTAAAGTAGTTTACCGCAATGATGCTTTCCGAAATGATTATAAACAAGCGGATGTAGGTACACCGGATTATACCGGCCTACTGTTAGATAAATACATTTCGGTAATTGAAATTGTTAACCCAATGCACCGCATGTGGAGTGATGGACGTTGGAACAAACTGACCATGGCACATGGTTGTTATTGGGGTAAGTGTACCTTTTGCGATATTTCACTGGATTACATTAAAGTTTATGAACCTGTTGCAGCCAGGTTAATTGTTGACCGCATTGAAGATTTATATGCCAAAACAGGTCAAAATGGGTTTCATTTTGTAGATGAGGCGGCCCCACCAGCACTAATGCGCGAAGTGGCGCTTGAAATTATCAGAAGAAAATTAGCGGTTACCTGGTGGACTAATATCAGGTTTGAGAAAAGTTTTACACAGGATTTGTGTTTGTTATTAAAGGCATCTGGTTGTATTGCAGTTTCAGGCGGACTGGAAGTCGCTTCTGATCGATTGTTAAAACTGATTGATAAAGGTGTAACGGTAGAACAAGTGGCCAAAGTTACCCGTAACTTTACTGATGCGGGAATTATGGTACATGCGTATTTAATGTATGGCTATCCTACGCAAACCATACAAGAAACGGTGGATAGCTTAGAAATGGTGCGACAGTTATTTGAAGTAGGCATATTACAATCTGGCTTTTGGCACCAGTTTGCCATGACAGCGCATAGCCCGGTGGGGATGTACCCCGAAAAATTCGGCGTAGTTAAAGATACGGAGGTCATCGGATCTTTTGCCAATAACGACATTAATTATACTGATAAAACCGGGATTGATCATCATAAATTCAGTTTTGGTTTAAAAAAATCACTTTTCAATTTTATGCATGGGATCTGCTTTGATTACGACCTGCAAGATTGGTTCGATTTTAAGATTCCAAGAACAAAAATTCCTGCTGACTTTATTGAAAAAGCATTAAATGACGGCGCTCAGTTTAGTACTAAACCAACTGCGAAAGTAGTATGGATAGGAGGGAAGCCATCCTCAGCATATTTTACAAAATCGAAAAAAGGAAATACCTGGGAAATGGCCGCAATTACTTTTCATGATAAAAAGGAGACGTTTACCGTTCAGACGAATAAAAAAGAAGGCGAATGGTTAACGGCCATTTTAGGTAAAATTTCGATCTCTAATGAAAAGGTATATACTTTTCAAGAAATTAAAACCGATTTTGAATCAGAATTGGAAAATTTTGAACTTTTCTGGTATTCGAAACCGATCAAGACCTTAAGAGAATACGGGTTGTTGGTGCTATAATTTGCTTAGGCTCTTTCCAAACAAGCGCAACCTTATGTTCTATTGTCCCTGCGCTATATTGCTTTTTTTTATTTGCTTTGCCTAACTCGATCGTCATGCTGAATTTATTTCAGCATCTTTCCAGTTATTAGACCCTGAAATGAATTCAGGGTGACGCCCGCTTGTAAATAAGTTTAGAAAGGACTGTAAGCACAAATCATAAATTAAAGCACAGATTATTACATCTTCATTTTAAAATGCGTGAGAAAATAGATAATACAAATGAGTATAATCGAATTTACGATCAGTAATAACCAGGATATAACGGATTTCCGGTCTTTCATCACTGCTATAAAAGCAGTGATATAGGCCATGGCGATCAGTGCTAAAAACAAGTTTACGGTCTGGATACCCAAGATATAATACCCGCTGTAAGAGAAAACCGCTATACTTAAGAGTAA
Organism: Pedobacter terrae; assembly: GCF_900100705.1. Lineage (GTDB taxonomy): Bacteria > Bacteroidota > Bacteroidia > Sphingobacteriales > Sphingobacteriaceae > Pedobacter > Pedobacter terrae. The sequence continues at coordinate 679,537 of NZ_FNCH01000001.1, read as the reverse complement.
GAATATAATGGATGCTATAGTGTAGAGCTTGTTCGGCTTCATGTGTTAAAAAAGATTTATTAACGTAATATAATATCTCATGCAGATAACGATTCATTCGTTTATTATTTGACTAGATAATCAAAAAGCGATCATTTAATCTGATATGTATCTTATATTCCTTAGATGCTTAGGCACTGTGACATTTTTTTTTATTAATCACAATGCGGAACCGTAAACGTCCAGGTTTCAGATTCTCCATTTGGAATAATGTAGCCATTTCCTTTCGCATTCTCAAACCACAATTTACCCCTTAACTTTTCCCTGGTTCCTACTTCATTTAAGGTGGCACTATCATAAAGGCGGCCATTGATCATTACATATTTGATTTTTTCAGAGTTGCGGATGTCATCTAAAGGATTAGCGTCCATAACAACCATATCAGCCAGTTTACCCACTTCTAATGAACCGATTTCTTTATTCATACCCAAATAATCTGCACCATTTAAAGTTGCAGCTCTTATGGCCTGCAGCGGACTAAAGCCACCTTGAACCAACATCCAAAGCTCCCAATGCGCTCCCAAACCCTGAATCTGCCCATGCGCACCAAGGTTAACCTTAGTACCGCCATCAGCAATTTGCCTGGTGGCTTTCGCAACCTCAATGTGGTTGTAATCACTGTACTCAGAAGTGGTTCTGCGTCTTGCGCGTGCATCAATAATTGAACGGGGTGTGTAAGTCATTAATTTTTCGTTTTCCCAAACATTGGTCCTGTCATACCAATAATTTTCGCCCCATTGGCCACCATAAGCCACAATTAAAGTAGGGGTATAGCCTACTTCTGTATTGTTCCAAAGGGAAGTCACATCTTTATACACTGGCAAAACTGGAATACTATGTTCAATGCCGGTGTGCCCATCTGCAACCATGTTCATGTTGGTAAAAAATGTGGAACCACCTTCAGGTACAACTTCCATTTTAAGCTGACGGGCTGCCTCTAAAATCTGTTGACGCTGCTCTCTGCGTGGTTGATTGTATGATTTAACTGAAAATGCACCTACCGCCTTTAAACGGCGTAGGTTAGCCAATGCATCATCCAAACTGTTAATCACCACTTTAAAATCGCCATCTGCACCATATAAAATAGATCCTGTAGAATAAACCCTTGGGCCAACCATTCTGCCTGCCTTGAGCATTTCACTTTGGCTAAAAACCATTTCGGTATTGCTCGATGGATCGTGTGAAGTGGTTACACCAAAAGCCAGGTTAGCCATATAACTCCAATCGCTCTGTGGCGTTATTCCATCCGGACTAGTACGGAGGTGGGCATGGACATCAACTATGCCCGGCATAATCGTTTTACCATTAACATCAATTACTTTGGCATTGGCCGGAATGCTTACTGCATCTGTTTTACCTATTGCCATAATTTTATTTCCATCGGTAATGATGGTCCCGTTTTCAATCACTTCATCGCCTTTCATTGAAATAATCCTCGCACCTTTTAATGCAACTGTTCCGGTAGGGACGTCAGATTTTAATGTTAAGTTAATGTCTACCGCCGAAGCTTCGGTTTTAGGCGTAGTTCCATCAAAATTAAAGGCACTATTTACATCGATGGTATAATATTTTGGGCCTAAGGTCCAGTGCAGACTTTTGCTATCCGCGCTCCATTGAATATATGTTCCGCCATCAGTAGTTACTTTTGTAACCGGAATAGCGTTGTTTCCCGCAGATGCATCCTGTGCTGTTCCGATATTGATCATCGGTGTGATGTAAACGTTAAATAATTCATTAAATGCCAGCCACTTATTATCTGGACTAATCACAAACTGATTCGCATATTGAGAAGTAAAATGAGTTTTTTCGTTTGCCCCGTTCAGGTCGATGCTTTTCAGTGCTTTTTTACCATCAGCATAACTCTGGAAATAAATGCGGGTATCAGTATTATTAAACTGAGGGCGGATGCCATTATCCGAAATCAAAGTTTTAGCGCCCCCACTGGCAGGCATGATAAAAATACCCGTACCCCTGCCAAAGTTATAGCCTAAAACATCGTTTCCACTTCCTTTTCTGAAAACAATTTTATCTCCTTTAGTAGAATATTGTGGCGAATAATAAAACCCTTTTTCATCGGTTAGCATAATAGTTTTTCCCGATTTTACATCTGTACGTTTGATTGCTCCACGCAATTCATCGTTCCAGGTAGTGTAAACAACGTATTTTCCATCGGGACTAAAGGCAGGTTCAAATTCAAAATCCAGTCCGTTGGTTAACCTTTCTGGTTTTCCTACTGGCAATTCCTGTTTGTACAAGTATCCTGCTGCATTAAAAATAACTATTTTTCCATCGGGCGAGGTAGTTAACTGCCTTAACATTTTTGAAGAAAATTCATTACTGAAAACCTGCTGCTCAAAATGTAAGGATTTTTGTACGGTTTGGATGGTATTGGCCTGAAAGGGTATGATGGTGTTGATCAACGTACCAATTTCTATTTTTCTGATTTTTCCTTTCGCATAGAAAATGATGCTTTTACTATCCGGCGTCCAGGCGAAATTAGGATAAACCCCAAAAATGGCCCATGTTTCCTGCTGATCATGCGATAAATCTTCATTTATTGGCCACTCTTCTCCTGTTTTAAGGTTCTGCACATATAAGGTAGACTTTAACCTTACGCGTTTTACAAAAGCCATTAAATTTCCGTCAGGAGAAACCTGCGGGCGACAAGCACCGCCCTGTTCATCAATCAACGTATTTAATTTACCTGTTGTTAAATCTAGTTGACGAATGGCATAAATGGTTCCGTTAGGGTCTTTACTGTATTCGAAATTAGGTCCCGGACTCACATCTTCACTAAAGTAAACATAACGGCCATCTGGCGAAACATTTGGCTCGCCTGCATCTTGCTGATCATTTTTTCGTTTAGTTAACTGCAGGCCATCACCACCATTTATGCTATACATCCACATTTCGCCTGCGCCTAGCGAACGGCTTGCTGTAAAATGCTTACGCGCAATAATATACTCACTATTTGGCATCCAGGTGGCATTGTTCAATAACCTAAAGCTTTCTTTGGTAATTTGTTTTTTACCAGAACCATCCCGGTTCATGATCCAGATGTTATCTCCACCACTTTTATCGCTGGTGTAAGAAATGTATTTTCCGTTAGGGCTAAAGCGTGGCTGAACATCCCAGGCAATACCACCACTAATTAATTTGGCAACACCACCTGTAATTGGCATTACGTAAATATCGCCCAGTAAATCAAAAGCGATCTCCTGTCCGTCGGCACTTACATCCAGGTTCATCCAGGTGCCTTCATCTGTATTTAAGGTAAAGTTTTTCGTGGTGCCCTGGTATTTTTCAACATCCCATTTTTTTTCCTGGGCATGAGCACTGAAAAATAATAAGGAAAGAGCAGATAGAAAATAAAGGTGTTTCATTATGAGGATTGGATGGTTATTTGAACAATTCGTGTATTTTTTTTTGAAGTATTTTCTTATCGGGTAGTTGTGTTTTATATTCGGATACCAAAGTAGGGGAGAGACTTCGGCTCAATGCATATTCTACCACCTCGTTATCTTTATCTTTACAGAGAAGAATACCAATACTTGGATTTTCATTCGGCTTTTTAACATCTCTATCTAAGGCTTCTAGATAGAAATTTAACTGACCTAAATGTTCAGGCTTAAATTTATCTACCTTTAATTCAAAGGCGACTAAGCATTGTAAACCCCGGTGATAAAAAAGTAAATCAATATAAAAATCGCTATTGCCAACCTGTATTTTATATTCTTCACTAATAAACAAAAAGTCTTTTCCGAGTTCAAGAATGAAATCTCTCATTTCTAAAACTAAATTTTTCTGTAGATCGTTTTCGCTGTGAGGTTCGGAAAGATTAAGGAATTCAAATACATACGTATCTTTGAATATAGTTTCAATCTCGTTTTGTAAAACTCTCACCACTGGTGAGAGTTTTGTATTTCCCATTATAGATCTCTCGTAATGACTAGCAGATATCTGCCTTTCAAGCTCTCTTTTACTATATTTTTCTTTTAGACAAAGTTTTAAATAGAATTCTTTTTCCTCAATTGATCTTAACCTGGAAAGAATGATCAGGTTGTGAGTCCAGCTAATTTCTCTCAGCAGCGTTGAGAGTTTTGGGTAATCTTTATAACTTTCATAAAACTGTTTCATTCGCCAAAGATTTTTATCAGAGAAGCCCTTTAAATCGGGTTCATTCTTTGATAAAAATGCTGCTAACTGTCTTACAACAGATTGTCCCCATTCGGCATTTTTAACTTTGTTGTGTATATACTCACCTATATTCCAGTATAAATTTATTAATGTATAGTTAACAGTTTTCAATGCCGCTGCCCTAGCATTTTTAATTAAGCTGACAATATCTTCAAACTGCGTGTCTAACATTTAATCCTTCTTATTTAGCAAAGTTAATAATCTTTTCTATAGATGATTTTTTCAATTTCCAACAATAATAGGTGGCGATTTTGGATTAAATGTATAGTTTTGATATCGCCGATTTATGACAGCAATAGAGATTTTACAAAAATACTGGGGGCACCAGGCTTTCAGACCTTTACAGGAAGAGATTATTGCTTCGGTTTTAGATGGCAAAGATACTTTAGCGCTCTTACCAACAGGTGGTGGTAAATCAATCTGTTTTCAGGTACCTGCACTTGTAAAAGAAGGAATCTGCATTGTGGTTTCTCCGTTGATTGCTTTGATGAAAGATCAGGTGGAGAACCTAAAATCGAAAGGTATCGAAGCCATTGCCATTTATGCCGGCATGGGTAAACGCGAAATCGACATCTTGCTAGATAACTGTATTTACGGAAAAATTAAGTTTCTTTATTTATCTCCCGAGCGTTTATTGTCTGATTTAGTGCAGGTTCGTATTTCCTATATGAATGTGAACCTGATAGCGGTAGATGAGGCACATTGTATTTCGCAATGGGGTTATGATTTTCGTCCACCATACCTACAATTATCCAAACTGCGCGAAATCTTGCCAAATATCCCGGTTTTAGCGCTTACTGCAACAGCTACCGAATTTGTGCGTAAAGATATTGTTGCGAAACTTGAAATGAAAGACCCGCAGGTTTTTGTAAAAAGTTTTGCCAGGGATAATTTAAGTTATGTGGTTTTCGGTAATGAAGATAAATATAAAAAGCTCATTGATATTTGCAAAAATGTTAAGGGCACTGGTCTAGTGTATGTTCGCAACCGCCGTGAAACTGCAGAAGTGTCAAATTTTATTAACCGAAATGGGATTAAAGCCGATTTTTATCATGCCGGCTTAGAACGTGATGTACGCTTTTTAAAGCAGGAAGAATGGAAGAATAACAAAACCCGGGTTATGGTGGCTACCAATGCTTTTGGGATGGGTATAGATAAGGCTGATGTTCGTTTTGTAGTGCATTTGGATTTACCTGAAAGTTTAGAAGCCTACTACCAGGAGGCTGGCAGGGCAGGGCGCGATGAAAAAAGAAGTTATGCGGTTTTATTGGCCAATCAATCCGATATCATGAGCTTAGAATCGCGATATTTAGACAGTTTTCCTTCTCCGGATGAAATCAGAAAAACCTATCATTACCTGGGCAATTATTTTCAATTGGCATTTGGCGCCGGTGAGGGCTTGACCTTTGCTTTTGATATCGCTGATTTTTGTAAACGATTTAATGTTAGTGTTTTAAAAACAATTTCTGCGCTTAAGTTTCTCGAGCATGATGGCTATCTTACTTTTTCAGAAAGTGTATTTTTACCTTCAAGAATAATGTTTATCGCCAGTCATGAGGATATTTATCGTTTTCAGATCGAAAATAAAGCTTATGATGGCATTATCAAGACCATTTTGCGCTCTTATGGAGGTGCTTTTGACGGTTTTGTTAAAATTAACGAGGCAGATTTAGCCAAGAGAACAGGCTTGTCTTATAAAGACATTATCGCGCTGCTGGATAAATTACAAACAATTGAGTTGCTTACCTATATCCAGCAAACAGATCAGCCACAGTTACAATATATTAGACCAAGGGTAGATATGGATCATTTTGATCTGGATGTAAAATACCTGGAGCTGAGAAAGGAAATTCTACACAAACAGATCAATGCCGTGGTAAGCTATGCTTCGTCTAATTTGTGCCGAAGCATACAGTTGCTTCATTACTTTGATGAGCACCATGCTACAAAGTGTGGCGTTTGCGACGTTTGCCTGGCTGAAAAAAGAGACGAAAACCATCATTCGCTACGTGAAGAAATAGATTATGAAATTATTTCTTTACTTCAGCAACAGCCTTTGAGTCTCGATGATTTGGTTACCCATATTAAAAATGGTACTGAAGGGGAAAGAATTGATACCATTAGAGAATTATTAGATGCCGGTAAGATTAAAACAGATGGGAAGAAGTATTATCTTGAGATGTGAGATGTGAGATGTGAGATGTGAGATGTGAGATGTGAGATGTGAGATGTGAGAAAAATGCCGCTCAAGTTAGCAATAAAATATTAGTTTTGTAATGAACTATTTAATGCTTGCAATCAAACAGCCAGTATAACCTTCCGCGAAGCGAAAAAACAAATGATAACAAAAAACAACAAGAAAACCATCCGTTCGTGGGCATTTTTCGATTGGGCAAACTCTGCCTATAACCTCGTCATCACTTCTACCATTTTCCCAGCGTATTATACCATTATCACCACCACTAAAGAACATGGTGATAAAGTAGATTTTTTTGGGAGAACCTTTGTAAACACCTCACTTTCTAATTATGCCTTATCGTTTGCGTATCTGGTGATGGCTTTTGTTTTGCCCATACTCTCCTCAATAGCAGATAGAAGAGGCAATAAAAAATCGTTCATGAAATTCTTTACCTATATGGGCGGGGCGGCATGTATCGGTTTATACTTTTTTAAATTAGATACCCTTGAAATGAGCATCATTTTGTTTGCTTTGGCAGCAATGGGTTATATTGGCGGTGTATTGTTCAGCAACTCGTATCTGCCAGAAATAGCAAGCGAAGAACATCAGGACCGTGTAAGTGCGCAGGGTTTTTCATATGGATATATCGGTTCAGTGATCCTTCAGCTCATCTGTTTTTTATTTGTGTTAAAGCCTGAATGGTTTGGCATTGCTGATGCTTCTTTCCCGCCAAGGTTATCATTTTTATTGGTTGGGCTATGGTGGATCGGTTTTTCACAGATTCCTTTTTCGGTACTTCACGATGGAACGCCACAACATGACAAGGTAAAAACCAATATTTTTAAAGACGGCTTTAGCGAACTATCAAAAGTTTGGACGCAGGTAAAAGAAATGAAAGTATTAAAAGGATTTTTAGTTTCTTACTTTTTCTACTCCATGGGCGTACAAACCATCATGCTTGCTGCTGCTGGCTTCGCAGAAAAGACTTTGAAATTAGGCACTGCTAAACTTATTGCCGTGATATTGATTATTCAATTGGTCGCCATTCCCGGAGCCATGCTGATGTCGTTTCTCGCAAAAAAAACTGGGAATATAAACGTGCTGATTATGGTTGTTTTGTTATGGATAGGCTGCTGTGTTTATGGTTACTACATTACAAACGAATATCAATTTTATTCACTGGCGGCAATTGTAGGGCTTATTATGGGCGGAATTCAGTCTTTATCACGTTCCACCTATTCTAAGTACCTTCCAGTTGATACAAAAGATACCACTTCATTTTTTAGTTTTTACGACGTAACCGAAAAACTGGCCATTGTAATCGGCCTTTTTAGTTTTGCATATATTGAAGATTTAACGGGAAATATTCGCTATTCCATTATTGCTTTGGCATCATTTTTTATGGTAGGATTAATCTTTTTGGTAATCTTAAGGAAAATCGAACGCAAAGAACCAGCAAAATTGTAAGTTTGCAGTCGTAAAGAATATGATGAAAGTAGAATTATTTGTGCCTTGTTTTGTAGATCAACTTTATCCTGAAACGGCTTTTAATACTTTAAGGTTATTAGAAAAATCGGGATGCGAGGTAAGCTACAATTCAAAACAAACCTGTTGTGGCCAACCGGCTTACAATGCTGGGTATTGGGATGAAGCTAAAGAAGTGGGCACGAAGTTTCTGAATGATTTTACCGAAAATACTTATGTTGTAGCACCATCAGCGTCATGTGTAGGAATGGTAAAAGGTGGATTTAATGATCTTTTTACCAATACCATTGTACATAACAAATGCCGTAGTTTGCAATCAAACATATGGGAGTTGTCCGATTTTCTGGTGAATGTGGCTAAAAAAGATTATTTCGGTGCAGAGCTGGAAGGTAAAGCGGTGTATCATGATTCGTGCAGTGCTTTGCGCGAATGTAAAATCAAGGATGAGCCCCGTCAGCTCTTGTCTAAAGTTCATGGTTTGGAAATGATTGAAATGGAGGATAACGATATGTGCTGTGGTTTTGGTGGGACATTTGCCGTTAAATTCGATGCCATTTCATCGGCCATGGCCGAGCAGAAAGTAAATCATGCCCTGGCGCAAGGTGCTGATTATATCATTTCTACTGATTTATCTTGTCTGTTACACTTGCAAGGCTATATCGATAAAAATAATCATCCAATCAAAACCATGCACATTGCCGATGTATTGTGTAACGGCTGGCTGGAGAGTACCGAATATTAACTTAACCCCGAAGGTTTTATTGTCTCCATGGTCTGTGTCCTCACAGGCCGTCATTCGTCAAGTTTTTTGGCAAAGAATCACTGTTTTAGGTTAAATAAACCTGACCGTCGGCGTTATCCCGATTTAAAGATCAATTTTAAAATAATGAGGTGTATTTAATCGGGATTAAGCAGAGGGCAGGACTATCGCAACCGAAGAACCACTACAATTGCTTTCCAAAAAAATGTAAAAATTAAATTACATCTGTCTAAAAACAGCTTACTTAGCCAATCCAGGTATTGATTTTTGTTTCCATGGTCTGTGTTCTCACAGGCCATCATTCGTTAAGTTTTTGGCAAAGAACCACTGTTATAGGTTAACTAAACCTGACCGTCAGCGTTATCCCGATTTAAAGATCAATTTTAAAATAATGAGGTGTATTTAATCGGGATTAAGCAGAGGGCAGGACTATCGCAACCGAAGAACCACTGCAATTGCTTTCCAAAAAAATGTAAAAATTAAATTACGTCTGTCTTAAAACAGCTTGCTTAGCCAATCCAGGTATTGATTTTGTTTCCATTGTCTGTGTCCTCACAGGCCGTCATTCGTTAAGTTTTTTGGCAAAGAATCACTGTTTTAGGTTAAATAAACCTGACCGTCAGCGTTATCCCGATTTAAAGATCAATTTTAACATAATGAGGTGTATTTAATTGGGATTAAGCAGAGGGCAGGACTATCGCAACCAAAGAACCACTGCAATTGCTTTCCAAAAAAATGTAAAAATTAAATTACATCTGTCTTAAAACAGCTTGCTTAGCCAATCCAGGTATTGATTTTAACACAATTTAACAAGATTACGTTACAATCTAAAATATCTTTGTTAAACCTTTTTAAGGCTTTTGTATCCAACTCACAAAACAAAATCATAATGAAAAAAATAACCGTCGCTTTACTTGGATTTTTATCAATTGTATCTTTGGCAAATGCCCAAAAGAAAAAAACTTCAGGCGCTATACAATTCGAAAACACGGTAGACCCTGCCGCCATGGCTTCAGCCAGTGGTATTCAGTTAACCGATCAGATGAAAGCCAGAATGCCTTCATCGAGCAAAACCAATTTTGAGTTATTATTTACGGCAACCAACGCCAGTTATATGCCGGTTGAAGATACTGAAGATAGTAACGGTGCAGGCGGCGGCGGAGGAGGAATGGGCAGGATGATGATGCGTTTTGGTGGTGCAGGTGGCAACCGCGAATATTATTACACCTTTGCTGATAAAAGCTTAACAGAAGTATTCGACCTGAACGATACCACTTATTATATGCCAGGTAAGTTAACCCTTTCTACTTCCGGCCCCATTTCTTCGTTCAGAATGGGAGGTGGCAATTCTAAAGACAGTACAAAAGCACAACCTGCCCAGGCACCAAAAATTGACGTAGTTAAAACAGACTCAACCAAACAGATTTTAGGTTTTACCTGTCACCAGGCCATTGTAAGATCGACCAGGGCGATTAAAATTTTAGATATGGATAAAAATGTGGTGGAAGAAACCAAAATCTGGTATACCAACGATTTAGGTTTCGATTTTTCTCCAAATCCAAATATGTGGACAGAAGGTATTGTATTGGCTATTGAGGGACGGGGAAACAGCACAATTGCCAAAAGTATTGAATATAGAAATGTAAGTGCTAAAGATGTTACTGCGCCTAAAAAAGCAAAACTGATTACGCCTGAAGAATATAAAACTAAAATGGAGAGCATGATGAAACGTTTTAGACAAAACAGACCTGGTGGCGGCGGTCCGGGAAGAGGATTTGGAATCAATTAATCATTCCTCAAGACTTCCGACGTTTGTGCTTTCGGCCAGCCCGCAGGCTAACTGCTGAAGTCTTATAATAAAGCCCTGAAAGTGTAAGCATTCAGGGCTTTTTTTGTATCATTTTTGAAAGAGTTATTTTTAGCCTTTGCATCCGCTTGAAGAATAACTATTATTGGGTTGAGATATAACCTGGCAAAAGTGATTACAGCAGAAAACAAGACAAACTTATTAGCGACTAAACAGCATTTCGAAATTTTAGATGGACTAAGGGGAGTAGCTGCCATTGTAGTGGTGATCTATCACTTTATGGAAATCGTAATTACCAATTACAACGAAAATTTTCTTTCTCATGGCTTTCTTGCTGTAGACTTTTTTTTCTGTTTGTCGGGTTTTGTAATCGCTTATGCATACGATAGCCGTGCGCCGCACATCGGAATTACACAATTTTTTAAATTAAGGCTTATCCGTTTGCATCCGCTGGTATTTATCGGTTCTGTTTTAGGATTGATCACTTTTCTGGTTGATCCATACAGCGATCTTTACGAAGTTTATGGATTCGGAAAAACCTTGCTTTTGTTTTTATCATCCGCTTTTTTAATACCTTACCCAGCCATGCCAGAGCGATATACCAATTTGTTCTGCTTAAATGCGCCGGCCTGGTCGCTGTTTTGGGAATACATTGCCAATATTTTTTACATTTTCGTACTTTATCGGTTAGGCAAAAAATCATTGATGGCTTTGGTTTTTATAGGTGCGGTATGTCTTTGTTATGTTGCCGTAAATGCCACTAATATAGGCGGTGGCTGGGGTGGACAGAATTTCTGGGACGGTGGAGCGCGTGTGCTTTTTTCTTTTACAGCTGGTATGCTGGTTTACCGTTTAAATTGGATAATCAAAAATAAACTTGGCTTTTTAGGTATGACCGCGCTTTTGCTCACGGCATTTTTAGTTCCTTTTAATGATAAATATAACTGGATTACCGAACCGATTCTGGTGATATTTTACTTTCCACTTTTAGTCGCATTGGGTGCAGGCACAACATTAAATCCATCGTTTAAAAAGGTCTGTAATCTGTCAGGCGAAATATCATACCCACTTTATATGGTACATTATCCATTTTTATGGATATTCTTAACCTATGTAGAGGATGTTCAACCATCAACTTCCTTACAGTGGGTGGTTATCCCGGTTTCGGTATTGCTTTTAATCGTTTTCTCTTATCTCGTGATGAGGTTTTTGGATATTCCCTTACGTAAATACCTTAAACAAAAATTTTTAAGCAATAAGTAACTGGCTATGAATTTTTTAAAACATACCTTGCTTTCTCTGTCCTTAATACTGTTTTTTAGTTGCAATTCAGCAAATGATTATGCGTATAACGAAAAAGTAACTTCCATTTTTTTAAGGCAGATGGAGCAGATTGATGAAGCAGACAGCGTTTTCAAAGATACTTCGAGGGTATACGCAAAGGGTTTTCCCGATTCAATTTACTTATCAAACAAGGCTAATCATCTCATCAACAATTCGCAGATAAACCTCCGGAACATGGAAAGGTTACAACCCAGTAAGGCAGCTGCAAAATTTAACGAAGGTATAATACAATATCTTAAGGCTATAAATGACTATGGTAAAACAGCGAAACAGATGTTGCAGGCAAAAGCTGTTGATGAAAAGGGAAAATACTATGCGCAGCTCAATGTTCAATATAAAAAACTTAATGCATACCCAGATAGTTTATTAGCCATACAGCAAGTTTATTTGCAGGAAGTAGGGTTGCAGCCTAAGTAAGATTTTTAAGCCTAAATGCTGAATAACAGTATAAATTTCGTAGATTTGTACAAAATAAAATCACCTTGTAAGTGATCTTTAAAACTTTTTTATTTAAAATTTAAATCATAGTTGTAGATGATTAACATTACTTTACCTGACGGTTCTGTCCGTCAGTATGAAAAGGGCACTTCTGCCCATCAAATTGCATTGTCAATTTCTGAGGGTTTAGCCCGTAACGTATTAGCTGCCGAGGTTAATGGCGAAGTTTGGGATTCAACAAGACCAATCGAATCTGATTCAACAGTAAAATTATTGACCTGGAATGATACCGCCGGAAAATCGACTTTTTGGCATTCATCCGCTCACTTAATGGCTGAAGCTTTAGAAGCACTTTATCCAGGTACTAAATTTGGTATCGGTCCGGCAATTGAAACTGGTTTTTATTATGATGTAGACTTTGGAGACCGCGAATTTTCTTCGGACGATTTCAAAGCCATTGAAACCAAAATGATCGAACTGGCCAAACAAAAGGAAACTTTTGTTCGCGAAAGTGTAAGCAAGGCTGATGCGGTAAAATACTTTACTGAAAAGGGTGATGAGTATAAATTAGATTTAATTGATGGCCTTGAGGATGGTAAAATTACTTTTTATACTCAAGGTTCATTTACCGATTTATGCCGTGGTCCACATATCCCGAATACTGGCTTTGTAAAAGCGGTAAAACTGATGAATGTGGCTGGTGCTTATTGGAGAGGCGATGAAACTAAAAAACAGTTAACCCGTATTTATGGTGTAACTTTCCCTAAGGCGAGCGAGCTTACCGAATATCTTTTAATGATTGAGGAAGCAAAAAAGCGCGATCACCGTAAACTGGGAAAAGAGCTCGAACTTTTTGCTTTCTCAGAAAAAGTAGGGATGGGCTTACCGTTATGGTTGCCAAAAGGAACTGCTTTGCGCGAACGTTTAGTTAATTTCTTAACTAAAGCACAAGCTAAAGCAGGTTATGAGCAAGTAGTAACACCACATATCGGCCATAAAAATTTATATGTAACCTCAGGTCACTGGGAGAAATATGGTAAAGATTCTTTCCAGCCGATTAAAACTCCGCAGGAAGGAGAGGAGTTCTTCTTAAAGCCGATGAACTGCCCACACCACTGTGAAATTTATAAAACAAAACCACGTTCTTACAAAGATCTTCCGGTTCGTTTTGCAGAGTTTGGTACCGTTTACCGTTACGAACAAAGTGGCGAATTACATGGTTTAACCCGTGTACGCGGCTTTACTCAAGATGATGCACACTTATTTTGCATGCCTGAGCAAGTGAAAGAGGAGTTTAAAAAGGTGATCGATTTAGTACTTTATGTATTTAAATCGTTAGGATTTGAAAACTATACTGCACAAGTTTCGTTAAGAGATCCGGAGAATAAATCGAAGTACATTGGTTCTGATGAAAACTGGAAATTATCAGAAACGGCTATCATCGAAGCTGCTGCAGAAAAAGGCTTAAATACTGTTGTAGAATATGGCGAAGCGGCATTTTATGGCCCTAAGCTTGATTTTATGGTGAAAGATGCTTTGGGTAGAAAATGGCAGTTGGGTACTATTCAGGTTGATTATAATTTACCGGAGCGTTTCGAACTGGAATATACTGGTAGTGATAACCAAAAGCACAGACCGGTAATGATTCACCGTGCGCCGTTTGGTTCATTAGAGAGATTTATTGCCGTTTTGATCGAACATTGTGCCGGAAACTTCCCGTTATGGTTAAGTCCTGAACAGTTTATTATTCTTCCGATTTCAGAAAAATATGAAGAATATGCAAAAAAAGTTTTAGATGAACTAAATAATTCCGATATTCGCGGGCTGATTGACTTTCGTGATGAGAAAATCGGCCGCAAAATACGCGATTCGGAAGTTAAAAAGATCCCGTACATGCTCATTATCGGCGATAAAGAGATGGCAGAAGGTAAAGTTTCTGTTCGTAAACACGGTGAGGGAGATTTAGGCGAAATGACCTTGGAAGAGTTCAATAATTTATTAAGAAAAGAAATAACAGTTTAAATTAAAATAATACACATTTGGCATTAGGAAGACCAGGATTTAACAGGGGGCCACGTCCACCTTTTAAGAAAAAAGAAGCAGAGCATAACATTAATCAGTATATAAAATCGCCTGAAGTGCGTTTGGCTGGCGATAATGTTGAACCGGGGATTTATCCTTTGGCGAAAGCTTTGGCACTTGCTGATGAACTGGAATTGGATTTGGTAGAGATTTCTCCAAACGCTGTACCGCCAGTTTGTAGAATTATTGATTACAGTAAATTTGTTTATGAGCAAAAGAAAAAGCAGAAAGAAATTAAAGCTAATGCAAAACAAACTGTAATTAAGGAGATCCGTTTTGGTCCTAATACCAACGATCACGATTTCCAGTTTAAATTAAAGCATGCAGTAAGCTTTTTAGAGAACGGTGAGAAGGTTAGGGCTTACGTGCATTTTAAAGGTAGAGCAATTGTTTACAAAGAGCAGGGAGAGATTTTATTGTTAAAATTTGCCCAGGCTTTGGAAGATGTAGGAAAAGTAGAGTTGTTACCTAAGTTAGAAGGTAAACGTATGTTCCTTACAGTTGCGCCTAAAGTAGCAAAAAAATAAAAATAGGTTTATAAATTAAAAAACAGGTTATGCCAAAAATGAAAACCAATTCCAGTGCTAAAAAGCGTTTTTCGCTTACTGGAACAGGTAAAATCAAAAGAAACAACGCATACAAAAGTCACATCTTAACCAAGATGAGTACTAAACGTAAACGTGCCTTAGGTCAAGCAAGTATCGTATCTGATGCTGATATGGGTAACGTTAAACGTATGCTTTGTATCGGAAAGTAATTTATTAATTCACCAGGTATCAGGCCTTAAGTTTCCGATTAAACGGAACGCC
The DNA here is from genome assembly GCF_900100705.1 of Pedobacter terrae. Lineage (GTDB taxonomy): Bacteria > Bacteroidota > Bacteroidia > Sphingobacteriales > Sphingobacteriaceae > Pedobacter > Pedobacter terrae. The sequence goes on along the minus strand of NZ_FNCH01000001.1, from coordinate 664,397 downwards.
GCTTACCAAAAAACAACAACAACATGCCACGTTCGGTAAACGCAGTAGCTTCGAGAAGAAGAAGAAAAAAGATCCTTAATTTAGCCAAAGGTTATTGGGGAGCAAGAAGTAAGGTTTATACTGTTGCTAAAAACACAGTAGAGAAAGGTTTGCAATATGCATACCGTGACCGTAAAGTTAAGAAAAGAGAATTCCGCGGCTTGTGGATCCAACGTATCAACGCTGGTGCACGTCAACACGGTATTTCTTACTCTCAATTAATCGGTAAACTAGCTTCAAAAGAAATCGGTTTAAACCGTAAAGTATTGGCTGATTTAGCAATGAATCACCCAGAAGCTTTCAAAGCTGTAATTGATGCAGTAAAATAGAAATTTTCGCTTAAGCGATAATCATATTTAAAAAAGGTTCCGATGCAAATCGGAACCTTTTTTGTTTAAAAGAAGGATCGTCAACCCTGACCTGTAGCGCAGCGGAAAGCTACGTAGTAAATCGAGCCTTAGCGAGTCACCGAAGGTTATTTATTTCAGGGTATTTTCTGTTAAGGTATTGATAGCGTGATAGATACTGGAATAAAACCAATAGCTATCGGATGAAACGTAGTGGAATGGAGATGTCTAGATGAAATTGCTTTGGAATAGATTTAGCTTCGCTGAGCCTTCGGGTTCTCGACTTCGTTGCACCCCGCTCGAAATGACGTATGGGAGGGGAACTCCCGCTGCTTTATAATAGACACTTTGATGGATAGCTTTGCGAGTAAGTCTTTAAACGCCAAACGCTATGCTCTTAACCCTTCAACACTTACCCCAACGTATTGGTAAACTTCATTCTGATTCCGCTTTGAAAGTTGAGGATTATTTTAAAGATTTCAATCAACGTTACCTTTTCAATTTTAGTTAAACTATCAATTTCAATAAAATTATTAGGGGCGGCTTGGTCTTTAACAATAAGGTTGGCCTGATGTTTCAACCTTAAACCCATCAAATAATAGTATGATTGTGAAAGTTCATTAAATTGATTTTCGCTAAATACGCCCAACTCTCTTAAAGCCTTTAAACGTTCGCCGGTATTTTCTTTCTGGAAAATCCTGTTCTGTAAAGCATAAACCCTTGCCAAATCTACAATAGGGGTCATGGCTGTTTTAATATCAAACACCTCTTTTTTGTGGATTTTTTGGGTTCTGATATTTCTAAAATAGGTGAGGGGTGGCTCATAAAGTAGAGCATTTTTGGCCAGGTACACATAGAATTTTTCTATTGGTTTCTGTAATTCCTCATCAACGAAAGACCTTAAACTTTCCATAATAGCCAGATCGCCATAAATAGCCCTGCAATCGAAAAATGCGGCAAATTTTACAGCAGTTTCTGGCAACGCTTCCTCTATCCAGTTTTTATAATTATACTTCCAGTGCGATAGTGAATGGGTCCAGTTTGGATTGGTAGCCATATAATCGCCATCACAGTATACAAAGCCCACAAAATTTAATTTATCAGAAACCTGGGTAGCCAGGTCTAGAAAATAGGTCCTTACAGCGGCTCTATTCTCTTCATCGGTATCTTCATAAATGATGGCATTGTCCTGATCTGTTTTTAAACTCAGTTCTTTTCTCCCTTCACTACCCAAAACCATGAATACAAACTTTGCGGGTGGCGGACCTAATTTGGCAATAACATCCTCAATAATTTTAAAGGAAATGGTATCAGCAATAGTGGTAACTACTTCGTTTACAATTTTCGAATGTACACCCCTGCTGAGCAGTTGCGATACAATACCCGGCACTTTCTGCCACTTTAATTTTAAATCGCTGGTATTTACAGCCGACTTTACTGATTGGATAAAAACTAATGGCGACTCAGCCTGTTCGCTTAAAAGACGGTTTCTGCTCAGAAAGCCAACATAATTTCCCTTGTCGTTTACCAACAGATAGCGCGATTTTTTACTGAACATCATCAATATCGCTTCGTAAACATAGGCATCCGGTGTTATGGTCACAATATGGGTATCCATCACCTCATCAATAGGTAGATTTGAATCGAGTCGCTTGGCAATTACATTATCTCTTAAATTAATATCAGTTACAAAACCCAGATAATCGCCCTGTTCATTCTTAATAAAAAGACAGCTGGTTTTTTGCTCCGACATTTTAATGGCCGCTTCAAAAATTGGTGTGCCCGGACTGCAACTCACAATTTTTCTGAAAGTAATGTTTCCAATACGGGCGGTATAAATTTGATCAGCTAGTTTATCTTCCATTAAAAAGTTCCTGTAAAATTCTTTTAAACGAAAATTCTTTTCTCTCTTCTTTCTCCATGTTAAAAGTGTGTTCCTGATGGTAGACTGAAGTTAAGCTAATTTTACCTGTTTTTAAAAGATGAAAGAAAATCTTTGCCGTATTTAACGTATCAGATAAAGCATTATGGCTGTTTTCGGGTGCTTCATTGAACAAAATGGTATAAAATTTATCCAATTTTAAATGGCTGATCACCGTATTGGTTATATAAGGAGCGCTTGCTTTCATTGTACAAAAGAAAGTCAGGTTTTTAAATATATTTTCTTTACCGATCCGGTATAATTCAGCATTTACCATGTGGTAATCAAGTTCAATAAAATGCCCGATAACCAGAGGTTTGTATCTTTCTATATCTTCAGCAAAATGCAACATCACCTTCTCTTTGTTTTCCCCATGCTTTTGTAGATATTCCGGCGTAATTTTATGAATTTTTAACGCAGCCTTATCAATGCTGAAATCGATGTTTTTAATGTAGTGATTTTCCCGCCTAATCTCCTGGTAGGATTGATCATAAATAATCCAGGCAATTTGGACAATGTAGGGCCAGTTTTTTTCTTTAGAATAAGGTGCCGTCCAATTTTTAGGCAGGCCCGAAGTTTCGGTATCAACAACAAGGAAGTATGCTTGCAATTCTGATTGGTTAGGTAAATAGTAGCGCGATGTTATTTCAAAGATAACTATTATTCGGTAGTTGCATAATTAAATTGCAGGTCATTTGAGAAACGATTTAAGGTGTAACTCCATAAGAATGAGAATTCAGCTTCCATGAATCTTCCCGTTGGATAGTCATCCGATAGCTATATAATGGAAACCACGCTGTATCATGATTGTCCATCAGAAAAGGAAAACTTATGAATAATAGTAATGGTAGCACTTTAAGATTAGCTTCGCTGGGCACGTTGTGGTTCCCGCATGTGCGAGATCCGATAGCTAGCTATCGGATGACGACTGATCAAAATGGATGCTGTCAATGATAGCGGAATACAATGAAACCGAGATTACCAAAGAGCTAAATCTGAATAGATAGATAGATAGATAGATATCCCGAACTTTCGGGATTGCGCCTGTGTGAAGATGACGATTTTCAATCATTATTTACTAATCAATAAAAATGCAGTTGCAGCCAAAACTGATCCAATAATAGGTCCAACAATGGGTACCCAGGCATAAGCCCAGTCGCTGCTTCCTTTTCCCTTCATTGGGATTAAAAAATGTACAATCCTTGGCCCTAAATCTCTTGCCGGATTAATGGCATATCCGGTCGTGCCGCCTAAGCCCAAACCAATTACCCAGACTAAAAATGCTACCGGAATGGCACCAATTGAGCCTAAACCAATAGGTGTGGCAACGGTTTCTTTTGTGCCCATACTGGCATCGGTAAAATAAAAGATCACAAATATTAAAACGAAAGTACCAGTAATTTCTGATAATAAATTTGAGGAAATGTTTCTGATGGCCGGAGCAGTTGCAAAAGGTGCAGCCTTTAAAGCCTGGTCATCAGTGGCGTCGAAATGGTCTTTATACAACAGCCAAACCAGAAAAGATCCAGTCATGGCCCCAGCCAACTGTGCCATAATATAAAATGGAACCAATGCCCAGGTAAATCCTTTTCCAATGGCGAGTCCGAGGGTTACAACCGGGTTTAAATGTGCCCCGCTATAGGGCCCGGCGACAACTACGCCTATAAATACGGCAAGTGCCCATGCCGTTGTAATGACCATCCACCCACCATCATTCCCTTTAGTACCTTTAAGTACTACGTTAGCCACTACACCGTTTCCTAAAAGAATCATTAGTGCTGTACCAATAAACTCTGAAAGATATACATTCATTGTAAAAAATTAAGCGTTTTATAATTGATTAGGTTTAATTAGGTATAAGGCGATTCGTAAGAAGCAGTCTATTCATAAAGTTAAGACCCTGAAATCAATTACCTTCGGTGAGTTCGCAAAGGCTCGATTCAGGGTGACGAATCCGTTTTTTACTAGTCTTCTGCATTTACCCTTGCCGCTTTTACCGCCCTGTTCCAGCCCTTTATTCTTTCGGTATTATCAATTCCTTCTTCTGCAATAAAAGTTCTGTTAATTTTCCATTGCGACCGGATATCATCAACACTTTTCCAGAAACCGGTAGCTAAGCCCGCAAGATATGCAGCGCCAATAGCGGTAACTTCTGTTACATCTGGTCTGATTACTTTGCAGTTCAACAAATCGGCCTGAAACTGCATCAACAAATCATTGGCTGTGGCGCCACCATCTACTCTTAACTCGGTAATATTTACGCCTGCATCTGCTTCCATTGCTTTCAACACATCCATTGTTTGATAGGCAATGCTTTCCAGCGCTGCTCTGGCAATATGTGATTTGTTTGTTCCCCGGGTTAATCCGGTTATCGTACCGCGTGCATGTTGATCCCAGTGTGGAGCACCCAATCCCGCAAAAGCAGGAACAACATAAACGCCATCTGTATCTTTAACTTTTTTAGCTAACGTTTCTATATCTGCTGATTTGGAAATTAGCCCCATTTCATCACGAAGCCACTGTACAACAGCGCCACCAATGAAGATACTCCCTTCTAAAGCATAATTTACTTCGCCGTTAATTTGCCAGGCGATAGTGGTTAATAGGTTATTGGCGGAAATTTTTGGTTTTTCACCAATATTCATCAACATGAAACAGCCCGTGCCATAGGTGTTTTTTACCATTCCGATTTCGGTACACATTTGCCCAAAAAGTGCCGATTGCTGATCGCCGGCAATGCCTGCGATGGGGATTTTTGCGGCTAATATACGTCCGGCAGTTACACCATAAACTTCGCTCGATGATTTTACTTCAGGAAGCATTGTTTTGGGTATAGAGAAAAGTTCCAACAATTCTTCATCCCAGCTTAGCGTATGAATGTTGTAAAGCATGGTTCTGGAGGCATTGGTTACGTCGGTTACATGTTTTTCGCCCGCTGTTAATTTCCATATTAACCAGGTATCAATGGTGCCAAAAGCCAGTTTTCCTGCTTCAGCCTTTTCTCTTGCACCTTCAACATTTTCCAAAATCCATCGGGCTTTGGTTGCAGAAAAATAAGAATCTATGATAAGGCCGGTTTTTGCCTGAATTTTATCGGCCAAGCCCTGTGCTTTAATTTCATCACAATAGGTAGCGTTACGTCTGTCTTGCCATACAATGGCATTATAAATAGGTTTTCCGGTTTCCTTATCCCAAACCACAGTAGTTTCGCGTTGATTGGTAATTCCGATAGCCTTAACATCGCTTACGGTTAAGCCTGCTTTAACGATTACTTCTGTTACAACAGCCAGTTGCGTAGACCAGATTTCCATTGGATCATGTTCTACCCACCCCGCTTTAGGATAAATCTGTGTGAATTCCCTTTGGGCAATGGACACAATTTCGCCATTGGAATTAAATATAATGGCTCTCGAACTCGTGGTTCCCTGATCGATGGATAAGATGTATGTGCTCATAATTAAAAATTTGGTTAGGGGGCTATACCTTCCTGGCTTATTTTATAGGTTGATGATAAAGGTAACCATCGGCTAATTTATTAAAAGTTTCAATTTGATCGGCTTCCCAGTTTTCATCAGCAGATAATTCTTTAGACAGGAGCGAGGCTACCCTTGGTGCCATATCTTTTGCAGCTTGTGCATCAATAAATAATATCCTAAGTCGTCTGCTCAAAATATCTTCTACAGTTTCTGCCATTTCATTTCTGGCAGACCAAACCACCTCGGCCTCTGTAAAAGGAAAGGATGGATGTAAAGGCTTTTCAAGGTTTGGATTTTGCCTGATCAAGGCTTCAATATTACTGCGATCTGATCCATATATGGCTAAATGACCCTTTCCTGTATCAGCTACGCTGCCATGTATGCTTAAATTTTGTGTTACACATGCTTTCGGTTTTAAACCTGCATGCGCAATGGCTAAATTCACAGTTTCTTCTGCCATTAGTCGATAAGTAGTCCACTTTCCACCTGTAATGGTAATCAATCCCTTTGCAGAAACAATCAGTTTATGATCTCTGCTAATTTCCTTTGTACTGTTTCCATCGCCATTTGTGGGGGCGGCTAATGGACGTAAACCTGAAAATACACTTAAAATATCCTTTTCCATCGGCTTGCGATTAAAATAGGCTGCCGCAGTATCCATGATAAAATCTACTTCTTCTTTTAAAGCGCGCGGCTCGAGGCTATGCTTATTTAATGGAGTATCAGTTGTGCCTACCAGTAAATGTTCATGCCATGGAACGGCAAATAAAACTCGTCCATCAGTTGTTTTAGGGATCATTAAGGCCGATTCGCTATTCAAAAAGCTTTTCTCCAATACTACATGTACACCCTGACTGGGGCGGACCATCTTTTTAGTATCAGGATTATTCATGTGCAGGATATCATCAACAAATACACCTGTTGCATTAATGACAATTTTGCCATTATATTTGGCTGTTGAGCCTGTTATCGTATCCTCTGTTTCAATACCGGTAACCGTATCGCCACTTTTTAATAGTCCTGTTACTTTGGTGTAGTTTAATAATGATGCGCCTTTCTCAATGGCAGTTTGTGCAATGTTGATCGCCAAACGGGCATCATCAAACTTTCCGTCATAATACCTGATGCTTCCTTTTAATCCCTTCTCCTTAATACCAGGCATCCTAGTTAAGGTTTCTTTTTTCGAGAAAAACCTAGATTTGCCAAAGCTATATTTACCTGCCAGCCAATCGTAAAGGGTAAGTCCGGTTAAATATTTTACAACAGAAAACCAATCATAGCAGGGAATCAGGAATTCTTCTTTATCTACCAAGTGTTTAGCGTTTTGTTGTAATAAACCACGTTCTTTCAAAGCATGTTTAACCAAACCAATATCGCCCTGTGCAAGGTAGCGAACGCCTCCATGCACCAGTTTGGTACTTCTGCTTGATGTTCCTTTGGCAAAATCAGCTTGTTCTACCAATAAGGTTTTATAGCCCCGGCTTGCTGCATCTAAAGCCGTGCCTAAGCCTGTAGCACCGCCGCCAATGATAATGAAGTCCCAAATGATGTTGTCTTCAAAATGATGGACATGTAATCTCTTCATTGGTGTTTAAAAAATAACAAAACGAAATAATTCGTAATTATAAGAAATTGCGATTGAAATAATACAGTGGAAGGGTTAAAAATTTATTAAATATTTGTTTAAAATATATTAAAGAATGTTTTTATTGCTAATTTGCAGCACGCTAATTTAATATACTATGATGAATTTGGCTGAGAGGCACCAGTTTATTTTAAGTCGCCTGCAACGAGATCAATACATAAATGTTGTGGATTTATGTAAGGAACTGAAAGTATCTTCTGTAACAATAAGAAAGGACTTAAAACTACTGGAAGACAAGAGCCTGCTGTTTAGAACACATGGTGGTGCAACCATAAATAACCCTTATACGGTTGACCGTCCCGTTAACGAAAAAGAAAAAATACAATCTACCGAAAAGAATAAAATCGGGATGGCTGCAGCAGCATTGCTGAATGATAATGATTCTATTGTAATCGCTTCGGGAACCACCGTATTATATTTTGCGAAGAATATTGCCCCTGCAACAAATTTAACGGTGGTTACTTCAGCATTAAATGTTGCGCTTGAATTAATGCGTGAGCCAAGTATTGAAGTGATACAGTTGGGTGGCATACTTAGAAAAAGTTCGTCGTCGGTTATGGGGGCTTATGCGGAGCAGGTTTTGCAGGATTTTTATTTTAATAAACTATTTTTAGGGGTAGACGGCATTGATCTGGATTTTGGAATAACGACTACAAATGCCATGGAGGCACATTTAAACCGCAAAATGATCGGCGCATCGCAAAAAACAATTGTACTGGCCGATTCTACTAAATTTGGAAAAAGAGGCTTTGGAAAGATATGCGGATTGGAAGAAATTGACCACATTATCACAGATAAGGGAATTTCTGAACAAATTGTAAAACATTTAGAGGGCTTGGGTGTTACTGTTACTATCGTGTAGCGCATTCCACGCGAACGGACATACCAAACATATAATTTGAACATGGAAAAAAAACGAATACACATTTTAGAAGACGATCAGGAAATCAGAAACGTGATTGAAATCCTGTTAAAAGAGGAGGGATTTGAATTACAGCTTTCTTCATCTTTTGCAGAGCTTAAGAAAAATATCCAGGATGCAATGCCTGATCTTTTCTTGTTAGATGTAATGTTACCGGATGGAAACGGAGCAGAAATATGCGAAGATTTAAAAACTGATATATTTACCAAACACATCCCTATTATTGTAATGTCTGCACAGAACAATAGCGAGCAAAAAGCAATTGATGCATTCGCCGATGATTTCATTAGCAAACCTTTCGATATTTACGATGTTTTGGAACGCATTAACGCGCAGTTAAAAAGAAGTTCAGAAAACAGGACTAAAGTTTAGTTGAAACAGGGTAAAAAAAAGAGAGAAGCTTAACCGGCTTCTCTCTTTTTTTGTGCATTTTTTCTAGTATTCAATAACCACCTTACCAATGGTTTTGCCACTTTCCAGTAAGCGGTGAGCTTCTTTTAAGTTTTCTGCCGTAAACCCCTTTAGTGTTTGGTTTAATGTAGTTTTAAGCGTGCCATTGTCCAATAATTTGGCCAGCTCGTTTAAAATATGGTGCTGCTGTTCCATATCATCAGTTTGATACATGGAACGGGTATACATCAGTTCCCATGAAAAAGTAACACTTTTGTTTTTTAATTTATTTAGCGCAATAGGTGTTGCTGACCCAGTTATCGATACAATATGACCTTGTGGTTTAATCAGCTCAACAACGTCATCCCAATAACTGTTCAGATCTACAAAGTCAAGAATAAAATCTACATCCTTTAAACCTGCAGCACGCATTTCTTCAACCAGGTTTTTATGATCTACCACCACATCTGCTCCCATGGCTTTACACCAGTCTTTTGTTTCTGCTCTCGACGATGTAGCAATCACTTTCAAACCGCTAATCTTCTTGGCCAATTGTATGGCGATGGAGCCAACGCCACCTGCACCACCAATAATCAGGACGCTTTTTCCTTTATCTTTTTGTTCGCTGATGCGAATACGGTCGTAAAGCGATTCCCAGGCTGTAAGTGCAGTTAATGGCATTGCGGCGGCTTCAGCATTAGTTAATTTTTCTGGTTTTAAACCCACTATGCGCTCGTCAATCAATTGGTATTCTGTATTCGAGCCGCTTCGGGTTAAATCTCCGGCATAATATACTTCGTCTCCGGTTTTGAAAAGCGAAACACCTTCACCAATCGCTTCAACTGTTCCAACAGCATCCCAGCCAATTACTTTGGGCCTTTCCAGTACGGTATCTTTCGCGCTGTTCTGGCGGATCTTAAAATCAACCGGATTTACGCTGATGGCCTTTATTTTGACGAGTAAATCTCGTCCCTCTGGCTTTGGAACAGGCGTTTCAAATTCGATAAAACTTTCGTTTTCACTTATTGGCAGTGAAGTTTTAAATCCTATAGCTTTCATTGTTGATCTTTATTTTTATCCTAAAATATTCTTTTTGCTAACGCAAATATAAACTGTTATCATAAAGAAGATCCAGAATCGGTGTCATATGTGGATCAATAAATGGCTTTCGAAATTAGAATATCTGATACGTAGAAACACCAGGCTAAAAAAGTGATCGCGCTCATTTTTTGGATTGAGCCATATCACCATAACCTCCGTTAATGCAAAGTAGTTTTGCTGTAGAAAATATTTGGCCTTCGGCCTATTGAAAGCCAATTTTATATCAAAAACACCATGTCACATTCATTTCATATTCCCGTTTTAGGATTGGGTTACTCTATTGATACCCCTTTAAAAGTTGCCCGGTATGGCATTACCTCCGTACTCTCTATTGTTGATGACGAATTGGTGGAGCGGATGCGTGCTTATCATTCGCAAAACAGATTAATACATTACACGCCCATTGGTAAAAATGAAGCCGATAGTCGCAGCAGACGGATCACCGCATACCTCAACTTTTTATCAGAGTGCATTTATCAGGATTTTAAAACTTTAAAACAGCAGAATTTTATAGAGGGAAGCGATATCTGCCGTTATTTCGAACTCTTGCCTGATACCTCAAAGCTGAAACATGGTTACGAACTGATGATGGAGTATCCTGAAGGAGAAGCCAAACAGATCTTTCAATCTGTACTAAAAAATGCAATGCGCCTGGGTAGCATTGATGTTAATATTATGGCCAAGGTAGATAAAATGAACTATGTTGATGGCGAATATACTGGTGATACTCATACAGATGCTTTGGCTGCTTTACGCGGTTTTGCTGAGAGTAAACTCAATGCTTCAGTGGTGCTTTCTGCAGGCATGAATCCTAAATTATACAGCTATATGGAGCAATTCGCAGACTTTTTGCCAGATCAGAATGCTTCATTAAAAAAGCGGATTATCTTAAAAGTAAGCGATTTCCGGTCTGCTTTGATCCAGGCTAAATTTCTGGCCAAAAAAGGATTGTGGGTATCCGAATTCAGAATTGAATCGGGTTTAAACTGTGGTGGTCATGCATTTGCTACCGAAGGTTATCTGTTAGGCCCGATCCTGGAAGAATTTAAAACGAAAAGAAGAGACATGTATCAGGAGCTTTTTGAGATGTATCAGGTTGCTATTGAGCAAAAAGGAATTCAGATCGAAAAAGAACCCCAACAAAAAATTACCGTTCAGGGCGGAATCGGAACCGCTGCAGAACATCACTTTTTGCTGCAACATTATCAGCTTGATGCCACAGGTTGGGGAAGTCCTTTTTTATTGGTGCCAGAAGTAACCAATGTTGATGCGGATACTTTAGCACAACTCACGGGCGCGACCGAAAAGGATTTTTATTTGAGCGACGCTTCACCATTGGGCATTCGCTTTAATAATTTCAGAAACAGTACCGTAGAACAGCAGCGGACCGAGCGGATTGAAAAGGGCAGACCAGGCAGTCCGTGCACCAAGAAATACCTCTGCAACAATACCGAATTTACCGAACAAGCCATTTGCACTGCATCGCGGGAATATCAGCACTTAAAGATCAAAAGCCTTCAAACGGCCGGGTTAACTGCTGAAGAGTACGAAAAAAAATTCAAAGAGGTTACCGGAAAAATATGCCTTTGCGAAGGGCTCTGTTCGTCTACTTACCTCAAATACGATATGCTTAAACCAAAAGAAAATAAAGCCGTAGCCATATGTCCGGGGCCAAACCTGGCTTATTTCTCTGATCTATACGCTTTTGATGAGATGGTTGGTCATATTTATGGCAAAGTCAACCTTTTGGAGCAGGTAGAGCGTCCTCACGTTTTTATCAAAGAGCTTAATCTCTATATCGATTACCTACAGGAAGATATTAAACAACAGTTGCAGCATTTCAGCGATAAAAAAATAAAACAATTAAATGGATTTAAACTGCAGCTGACAGAAGGAATCAATTATTATAAAAAACTTTTCAGCGAAATGGCAGATCAGGCATCTGATGAATTTATGCAATTATATGAACAGTTGGCCAGTTCTAAAAATAAACTCGACGCACTGATTGTTGGTTAAGAAAAGAGATCAGTAATACTTTTTCTATATTTACTGACATATACTTAAAACATATAATGGATAGGTCGAAATTTTTGGATGCGATTATTGAAAACGCTATTGATGGGATTATTACTATTGATGAAAAGGGAATTATAGAACATTTAAACCCTGCAGCACTTGAGCTTTTCCGTTATCAAAGGGAAGAGTTGGTGGGCAAAAACATTTCGGTTCTGATGCCTGAACCCGATCATTCGCGCCATGATGAATACCTCTCCAGGTATGAACATACCGGGCAGAAACATATTATCGGCATCGGTAGAGAAGTTTCTGGCAAGCGTAAAGATGGCTCTATATTTCCTTTCAGGTTAGGCGTGAGCGAGATCAAATTTAGCGACCGTAAAATTTATACGGGGTTTATTCACGATTTAAGTAAAGAGAAGGCAAACGAAGAACAGATTAAAAGTTATACTGAAAAACTGGAAGTTAAGATAAAGGAGCGTACACGAGACCTCGTTAAGCTTGTATCAGAACTTGAAATGGCAAAAGAAAATATGCGTGCACTTTTTCAAAAGGAAAAAGAGTTAAATCAGCTTAAAACCAGGTTTGTATCTATGGCATCGCACGAATTCAGGACGCCCCTTAGTTCCATCCAGCTATCAGCATCTTTAATTGATAAATATACCGTCAAACAGGATGTGGCCAGTGTAGAAAAGCATACGCTGAAAATCAAAAACTCCATTAACAACCTCACTACGATATTAAATGATTTCCTTTCGCTGGAAAAACTTGAAGCAGGTAAAGTGGAGGCATCGGCACAGGCTTTTAACATCATCAGCTTTGCAGAAGAAATAGCAGAAGAGATGCAGATGATGACCAAACAGAACCAGCATATTATTTACGAACATACCGGAACAACCGCCGAGGTTTACCTGGATCCGAACCTGTTGAAAAATTGTATCATCAACCTCATTTCCAATTCAATCAAATATAGTGGTGAGGATACACTCATCCAGTTCAATTCCATTTTAAAAAATGATGAACTGATTTTAGAGGTAAAAGATAATGGCATTGGCATTCCAGCTGCTGATCAGGACAACCTCTTTGAACCATTTTTCAGGGCACACAATACCGGCGATATTCCGGGAACAGGGCTGGGGCTTAACATTGTGAAAAGATACGTTAGCCTGATGAACGGAACAGTAACCTGCAATAGCGAGCAGCATTCTGGTACGGTATTTAAGCTTACTTTTCCTGTAGAAACCATTTTACAATTTTAGATTGATCCCATGAACAAAAAAGTTTTAATTATTGAAGATAATGACGACATCAGGGAAAGTACTGCCGAAGTGCTCGATTTGGCAGGTTACCAAACTTTTATGGCTAAACACGGCAAAATCGGTGTAGAAATGGCTGTCAATCATTTGCCTGATGTAATTCTGTGCGATATTATGATGCCGGAGTTGGATGGATATGGTGTTTTGTACCTGTTGAACAAAAATCCGAAAACGGCCAATATCCCTTTCATTTTCATTACGGCAAAAACGGAGCGGGCAGATATGCGGAAAGGTATGGAAATGGGTGCCGATGATTACCTCACTAAACCTTTTGATGATACCGAACTTTTTAGAGCCATAGAAAGCAGGTTTAAGAAAAAGCAACAAGCCGCCGGTTTTAGTTCAACAGATAGCAACGGTGAAACAGTAATGGAAGAGCTGCGCAAAAAAGGAAAACCGAGAGCGGTAAACAGCAAACAAGTAATTTATATAGAAGGTGATGAGCCTACACACCTGTATTATGTAAATAAAGGGCAGGTGAAAACTTACAAACGTTTTAAAGATGGTAGGGAACTCTCTTCAGGACTTTACCATGATGGCGATTTTTTTGGTTACGAAAGTTTATGCAATGGCGAATTCTATGCAGAAAACGCAGCTACACTCACCGAATCAGAAATTATCCATATTCCAAAAGCGGATTTTATGGAATACCTGTTAAATCACCAGGCTGTATCTAAAACATTTATTGGTCTGTTTTCTGGTAATGTACGTGATAAAGGAAAACAGATGCTTCAATTGGCTTACTCATCAGTAAGAAAAAGAGTAGCTGAAGCTTTACTGCAGGTGGCTACAAAATTTGGCGATGGGAAGACTGATACCTGTACCATCCGGATCTCGCGAGATGATCTTGCTGCATTGGTGGGCACCGCCAGTGAAACTGTAAGCAGAATGCTGGCTGATTTTAAAGATGAAAAACTGATTGATAAAACCGGTAATGCCATTAATATTTTATCTATCGAAAAACTCAGGAATATTAAGCAGTAAGGTGTTTGGCTCATTGTTCATCTGGTTAACTGTTTAAATTGGTTAATCGGTTAACTGGGGATTGGTCATTGATTCCCACAGAGATCGTCATTTCAACCGCAGTGCCTGCCCGTACAGGCGGGGAGAAATCTTTTAATTAAGTTCAAAGATTTCTCCATTTCGCTACGCTTCAGTCGAAATGACGATCGTATTATAGAATCTATCTAAATCTTAACTTCTAAATTATTTCACTGGCTCATTTTAAATCGGTTAATCCTCTCCAAACTCCAAACTTGTTTTATTGATCACTATTCAACCGACTCAAGACTCAAGACCTCAGACTAAAAAAGTAACCATTATCATTTTTTTCTCTAAGCATCCTCACCTGTTGCCTTACGCTTCCTCCATAGTTTTGCATATATAAATACTGTATATGAAAGCTATAGCTTACAACATTAAGCCCGATGAAAAGGAATGGTTGGTACTTGCCAATTACAAAAAACACGATATCACCATCATAGCCAATAGCTTAACAGCCGATACGCTTTCATTTGCAACCGGTAAAGAGGCGCTTTTGGTTTTTAACAATGACGAACTAAGTAGTGATATGATCTTAGGACTTAGAACACTCGGTATCAAATACATTGCTACTTCATCTTCACAAACAGATCATCTCGACCTTACCACCGCCGGGCTGGCCGGTATGAAAGTGGCTAACGTTCCTTTACCCGCTGATCAGGCTGATACCAAGGCAAGGATGGAACAGGTGATCAAAAATCTAGATCAGTGGGCAGCCGGTAAATGCGTTGGTAAAGCCTGCTGTTGCCAGAGTGAATGTGCAACCACTAAAAAGCTGTAAACATGGAAAGTGCAGAATTGCTTAAAAAATATAATGTTGCTGCTCCGCGCTATACCAGTTATCCAACTGTTCCGTACTGGGATATCGAAAACTTCAGTGCAGGCGAATGGCTGAATAGGGTAACGGAAACCTATGCAAGCTATAAAGACGAAGGAATCAGTTTGTATATTCATCTGCCTTTTTGCGAAAGCCTGTGTACCTACTGTGGATGTAATACCCGTATTACCAAAAATCATTCAGTAGAGTTGCCATATATCAATGCTGTACTTGCAGAATGGCGCATGTATGTAGATGCCCTACAGGAGAAACCTAAACTAAAGGAATTACATCTTGGTGGTGGAACGCCTACTTTTTTTAGTGCAGAAAATCTAGAGCTCCTCATTAATGGCATCATGCAGAATGCAAGCCTGGCTCCCGATGCCGAACTTTCTTTTGAGGCTCATCCGGCCAATACGACCAAAGCGCATTTAACAACCCTTTACCAACTCGGATTTAGCAGATTAAGCTTAGGAATCCAGGATTTTGATCCTAAAGTACAGTTTTTAATCAATCGTTTTCAAACACCAGAGCAAGTAGCCCAAGTAACCAACGAAGCAAGGGAAACCGGTTATACATCAATCAATTTCGATTTGATTTACGGGCTGCCTGGCCAGTGTATTGAGGGGTTGGAGCGTACGGTAAACGATGTGATCAGCATGAAACCAGACCGTATTGCCTTTTATAGTTATGCGCATGTGCCCTGGATAAAACCCGGACAAAGGCATTATACTGAAAAGGATATCCCTGCAGGAGATGAAAAATTTGCACTTTACCAATTTGGCAGAAAGCTACTGCTTGATGCCGGTTACGAAGATGTAGGCATGGACCATTTTGCCTTGAAAAGTGACCCCTTGTTTCAGTCGATGGCATCCGATAAACTCCACCGTAATTTTATGGGCTATACCAGTCAGCATACCCATTTACTCATCGGACTTGGTGTTTCATCGATCAGTGATAGCTGGACCGCCTTTGCGCAAAATCCTAAAACGGTAGAGGCTTATTTGAAAAAAATTGCGCAGCAGTTATTGCCTGTAGAAAAAGGACATTTTTTAACAGATGAAGACCTTGCTGTAAGAAAACATATTCTTAATATCATGTGCAGGTCCAATACTACCTACAACAATAGCATTCCGGAACAGGTTCATAAACGGCTTTTGCCTTTATTGCATGATAAGCTAATATTGGTAACTGAAAAAGAAATCAGGATTACTACCAGAGGAAAATCCTTCCTTCGAAATGTTTGTATGGCCTTCGACGAGAAATTATGGCTTAAACAACCTAAAACACAACTTTTCAGTTCATCAATATAAGCAACAATTACAATGGAAGATCAAAGTAAAACCGCAACTAAAGCCATTTGCTACCACTGTGGAGAAGATCTGCCCAAGGTAAAATATCAAACAGACGATAAAGATTTTTGCTGCGCGGGCTGTATGGCTGTTTTCAAAATCCTTTCAGAAAACAACCTCTGCAATTATTATGTGTACAACAATACGCCTGGGAGACAGTTAAAAAATGAAAGCCATCTGGAATACCTCGATGATCCTAAAATTATTGATCAATTGATTGATTATAAACATGAGCATTCGAGCATCATTACATTTTACATTCCTGCCATCCACTGCAGTTCCTGTATCTGGTTATTAGAACACCTGTATAAAATCAATGCGGCTATTTTCAGCTCGCGGATTGATTTTCTTAAAAAGCAGGTAACCATCCACTTTAACCATGAGGAGATTTCACTTAAACATCTGGTCGAAACTTTAAATCAGATTGGTTATGAACCTTTAATCAGTCTTCAGGATGTAGTAAAGGCACACAGCAGTTCGGTTGACAAAGCTTTAGTGCTGAAAATTGCTGTTGCCGGATTTTTAATGGGGAATGTGATGCTTTTCAGTTTTCCTGAATACTTTGGTTTATCGGGTTTCGAAAAACAGTTTCAGTACTTATTCGGTTGGTTAAACCTGGCATTTTCTATCCCTGCGGCTTTCTACTGTGGACGCGATTATTTTACCTCGGCCATTGCCAGTATCAAACATAAACACATCAATTTAGATACGCCTTTAGCACTCATTATTGCGGTATTGTTTTTACGTACTGCTTTTGAAGTCATTTTTTCCACCGGACCAGGTTTTGCTGATACCTTAACCGGGCTGGTTTTTTTACTTTTAATGGGTAAATGGCTTAAACAGCGTACCTACCACCACATTTCGTTCGACCGCGATTACCGTTCTTATTTTCCTATTGCAGTTACTACCTTACAAAATGGCAAAGAAAAACCTGTGCCTATTAACCACGTTAAAATAGGCGACAGATTGTGGATCAGAAATGGAGAACTGGTGCCTGCAGATGCCATCTTAATGAAGGGTGATGCCTGGGTGGATATGAGTTTTGTTACCGGCGAATCGGAACCGATCCATAAAGTACTGGGTGAAATCATTTATGCAGGAGGGAGGCAAACCACCGAAGCTATTGAACTCGAAGTAATCAAACCCGTTTCGCAAAGTTACCTTACCGGACTCTGGAACAACGAGCATTATAAAAGCAATACCGAAAAGCAGAATTTTAACGATTCTGTAGCGAAATATTTCAGTCTCGGTGTTTTTCTGATCGCTTTTGCAGCTACGGGTTATTGGTTGTTTCAGCATGATAGCCACAAAGCCTGGTCGGCATTTACTGCGGTTATTATTGTGGCCTGTCCCTGCGTACTGGCTTTAAGCACGCCATTCACTTTATCAGCCATTTTATCTGTTTTTGATAAAAAAGGATTTTATGTAAAAAATACTGATGCGGTTGAAGAACTGTCCAAATGCGATACCCTGATTTTTGATAAAACGGGTACCTTAACCAGTAATGAAAATGCCGAAATTTCTTTTAGCGGATATCTAACAGACGAGGAAGAAAGGATTGTGGCTTCGTTGTTGCGCAACTCCACCCATCCCTTAAGCCGGCATATTTTAAAGGCTTTAAATGTTGAAAGATTTTATTCGCTTAAAGATTATAAAGAATTGGTGGGTAAAGGTTTATCTGCTAAAATAAACAACCATGTTATTTATGCCGGTCATTTATCGATGCTGCCGGTAGCCGTAAAACCGGTTGGTGAAACTGGTGTACATATTCTGATCGACCATACTTATAAAGGTTGTTTTGATATTAAACAGCAATGGCGTGCCGGGTTGGGGCAGTTGGTTTCGAAACTCTCTAAGTTTGAACTCCAGGTTTTATCAGGCGATACCGATAAAGACCATTCCATGCTGCAGACTATTTTTCCTGAAAAAACAACCATTAGGTTTCACCAGCGTCCACACCAGAAACTCGAAGCTGTTTTAAGCCTTCAGGAAAGGGGAAATAATGTATTGATGCTCGGCGATGGGCTAAATGATGCCGGCGCTTTAAAGCAAAGCAACTTTGGGATAGCTTTAACCGATAATATCAATAATTTTACGCCAGGTTGTGATGCCATTCTACAAGGGAACGCATTGAACTACCTCCCAAACTTTATTCAGCTTAGTAAAGATGGGCTTAAAGTGATTAAAATCAGTTTTGCTATTGCCATTGCCTATAATTGTATTGGAATCTACTATGCGGTACAGGGAACACTTTATCCGTTGGTTGCAGCAATACTGATGCCCATTAGTACTGTTACCATTATTTTATTCACCACCCTGGCTACCCGCTGGTTTGCCCGTAAAAACAAACTGATATGAACATACTTTATTTTTTAGTTGGCTGCAGCGTTTTAATGGCACTCATTTTTTTGGGTGCTTTCTTTTGGGCATATAAAACCGGACAAAACGATGATGTACACACCCCAGGTATGCGCATATTGTTTGATGATGAAGTGACTGCCGAAAAAAGTGAAGAAGATCACTTTTCCAGCTAACCGCTATCATCCTTTATCAGCAGGCTGCAGGATACCTTTGGTGTACAAAACATACAAAATTCCGCTTCTATTATGCAGCTAGAAAAATTTACTTACGATAACAGGATTGTCAGAAACTTTGGCATTGCCACCCTGGTTTGGGGAATTATAGGAATGACCGTTGGACTCCTGGTTGCCATGCAGCTCTTTAAACCGGCCATGAACCTGGGTAACCAGTACACCACCTTTGGTAGAATCAGGCCTTTACACACCAATGCTGTAATTTTCGCCTTTGTTGGAAATGCCATTTTTATGGGCGTTTATTATTCGCTACAGCGTTTACTTAAAGCCAGGATGTTTAGCAACGTGCTTAGCAAAATCCATTTTTGGGGCTGGCAGCTCATTATCCTATCAGCCGTAATTACCCTTCCACTGGGTTTTACCACTTCACACGAATATGCCGAACTCGAATGGCCAATTGATATTGCCATTACCCTAATCTGGGTGGTATTTGGTATCAACATGTTCGGGACCATTATTAAAAGAAGAGAGCGCCATCTTTACGTGGCGATCTGGTTTTACATCGCCACTTTCGTAACCATTGCGGTATTACACATTGTAAACTCTTTTGAGCTGCCTGTTTCTTTTATGAAAAGTTACTATTTGTATGCAGGCGTTCAGGATGCTTTAGTACAATGGTGGTACGGACATAATGCCGTAGCGTTTTTCCTCACCACGCCTTACCTGGGCATGATGTATTATTTCTTGCCAAAAATGGCTGGTCGACCTGTTTATTCTTATAAACTGAGTATCTTACACTTCTGGTCGCTCATTTTTATCTATATCTGGGCAGGTCCCCATCACTTATTATACACTTCATTACCGGGTTGGGCACAGTCACTAGGCGTTGCTTTTTCCATCATGTTAATTGCACCAAGCTGGGGCGGTATGATTAATGGTTTGTTGACGCTTCGTGGTGCCTGGGATAAAGTACGGGAAGATGTGACACTCAAATTTATGGTGGTTGCGCTTACTGCTTATGGTATGGCCACTTTTGAAGGTCCTTTATTATCATTAAAACAAATAAATGGGGTAGCACACTTTACCGATTGGATTGTAGCCCATGTACATGTTGGCGCTTTGGGCTGGAATGGCTTTTTAACCTTCGGTGTATTGTACTGGTTAATCCCACGTATTTATAAAACAGAACTGTACTCTAAAAAACTAGCTGGCTTCCACTTTTGGATCGGTACTTTGGGCATCCTCTTTTACGCCATCCCGATGTATTGGGCAGGTTTTACGCAAGGATTGATGTGGAAAGAATTTACCCCTGAAGGTTTATTGAAATATCCTAATTTTCTGGCCACTACCTTACAGATTATCCCGATGCATGTTTTACGCTCTATCGGCGGTGCGCTCTATTTAACCGGGGTAATTGTAATGACCTATAACCTGGCGAAAACCATGCTTGGTGCTAAACTGGTAGCCAACGAAGCAGCTGAAGCCATGCCTTTAACTAAAATTGTGGTAGACAGCAGTCCGGCAGATAAAGCCTGGCACAGGGTGTTGGAACGTAAACCAATGAAATTCATGGTATTATCGTTGATCATTATCCTGATTGGGGGAATGGTAGAAATGATGCCAACTTTCACCATTCAATCTAACGTACCTACCATTGCAAGTGTAAAACCATATACTGCACTTGAGCTGCAGGGCAGGGATTTATACATCAGAGAAGGTTGTGTAAACTGCCATTCGCAAACGGTGCGACCTTTCCGTTCAGAAACCGAACGTTATGGCGAATACAGTAAGGCAGGAGAATTTGTTTACGATCACCCGTTTTTATGGGGCAGTAAACGTACAGGGCCGGATCTTCACCGCGTAGGCGGAAAGTATTCTGATGCCTGGCATTATAACCACCTGGTTGATCCGACCTCAATGTCGCCCGGAAGTATTATGCCGCCATATCCTTGGCTTATTGAGCAGAAACTGGATATCAATACCACTGCCAGTAAAATCAGGGCTATGCAAACACTGGGCGTTCCGTACCCTGAAGGATATGATAAACATGCCAATGATGATTTAAAAGTTCAGGCGGAGAAAATTACATCAGACCTGAAACAAAATAACATTAAGGTTAAAAGCGACCGTGAAATTGTAGCCATTATTGCTTATCTGCAACGATTGGGTACTGATATTAAAGCCAATAAAGAAACCATTCCTTCAAATCAATAAAATATGTTCAATCAGATTAAAGATTTAGCCGGCGGCGAAATATACCTCGTTACCTCTCTGCTTATGTTCATGTTGTTTTTTGTAATTGTTGGGGTTTACCTCTTCAAATTAAGTAAAAACCATATCAAAACCATGAGCGAAATCCCTTTTCAAGACCATAAAACCAATCCATATGAAGAAGATTAAACTATTATTATTTTCACTGTTTTTATCTGTGGTCACTTATGCTGCGGAAGAAAAAACAGCAGAAGCAATAGCTCCTTCTCAGGCTGGATTAGGACTAAGCCAAACTGAAATACTCATTATACTGCTTTTGCTGTTTGCATTGGTACTGCTTTTTGTTTCGCTGACACTGCTCAATGCGTTTAAAGTAATGTATCAGGAACAGTTAAACCCTACCAAATACAACGGACCTGTAAAAGAGGAAGCACTTGATTATGATAGCTGGTTGAAACAGAAAAACGTAAAACCATCCATCTGGACAAAATTATTGGGCTTAAAACCTATTGAGGAAGAAAAGAACCTGGTCATTGATCACGCTTATGATGGCATCAAAGAGTTGAACAACCCAGTGCCAGCCTGGTTTAACTTTCTCTTTTTTGGCACAATGATCTTCGCTGCATGTTATCTATTTTATTACCACATCGGTGGTTATGGAGATCTTCAGGATAAAGAATATGAAAACGAAATGGCCAAAGCGAAAACAGAAAAAGCTGCATTTCTCGAAAAATCAGCCAATATCATCGACGAAAATTCAGTAAAGCTTGATAATACGCCAACGGTACTGGAAGAAGGAAAAACCATATTTAATGCCAACTGTGTGGTTTGCCATGGCGATAAAGGGCAAGGTGTAATTGGCCCTAACTTAACCGACGATTACTGGTTACATGGTGGAGGCATTAACAATGTATTTAAAACCATTAAATACGGTGTACCTGAAAAGGGAATGATCAGCTGGGAGAAAAACCTTAACCCTAAACAGATCAGTGCCGTAGCTAATTTTATCCTTTCGTTAAATGGTAGTAATCCCGCCGGTGCAAAAGCCCCGCAGGGCGAAAAATACGAAGCAAAAGACGTAAAAGATAATGAGATGAAAGCAGCAAAAGACAGTGTAAATCAAGCCGATGTTACCAAAAAATAAACCCGGAAATAAGAGCAGGGACAAAAAAACAATTTACCCTAAAAAACCGTCGGGTAAATTGTATACCTACCGCAAATGGGTTAGTTATGTACTGCTGTTGTTTCTGTTTTCTTGTCCGTTTCTGAAATTTAATGGCGAGCAATTGGTCTTGTTGAATTTCATCGAAAGGAAATTTGTTTTCTTTGGTTTGATTTTTACCCCACAGGATTTTTACCTGTTTGCGCTCGCTATGCTCATCTTTATCATCTTCATTGTTTGTTTTACGGTGGTATTGGGCAGGCTTTGGTGCGGATGGGCCTGTCCGCAGACCATTTTTATGGAGATGGTTTTCCGCAGGATAGAATACTGGATAGAAGGTGATGCAAATAAGCAAAAGAAACTGGATGATGGGCCCTGGACCACAGAAAAGATATGGAAAAAAGGTGTAAAACATTTTATTTTTCTATTGATCTCTTTTGCCATTGCCAATACTTTTCTGGCTTATATGATCGGTTCAGATGCGCTGTATAAAATCATCACAGAGCCTATTGCGCAACATGTTTCGGGTTTTGTATCCATTTGGCTGTTTACCTTCATTTTCTATGGTGTATTTGCTTATGTACGCGAAGTGGTATGTACTGTAATCTGTCCTTACGGTAGACTCCAGGGTGTT
The DNA here is from genome assembly GCF_900100705.1 of Pedobacter terrae. Lineage (GTDB taxonomy): Bacteria > Bacteroidota > Bacteroidia > Sphingobacteriales > Sphingobacteriaceae > Pedobacter > Pedobacter terrae. Next base: position 641,473 of record NZ_FNCH01000001.1, on the reverse strand, counting down.
TTACTTGATAACCAAAGCCTGGTTGTAGCTTATGATTTTACAAGGGGCGAACCCCGTGGCCGTTTACAACGAGATGCCATTGAACAAAAAACAGGCGATTGTATTGATTGCGGACTTTGTGTACAGGTTTGTCCAACCGGGATTGATATCCGGAAAGGAACTCAGCTCGAATGTGTGAATTGTACGGCCTGTATCGATTCATGTAATGAGGTGATGCTAAAAATAGGGAAACCTAAAAACCTGATCGGTTTCTTTAACCAGGATTTTATTGCTGAACGTAAACCTTACAAAATCGCTTTAAAATCATATGGTTATGCCGCGGTTTTGTTCGTTGTCATACTGGTTTTCTCCTCACTAATTTATAAAAGGGAAAATATTCAAACCACGGTTTTAAGGGCGAGCGGCACTTTATACCAAAACAGAGGAACAGATAAAACCAGTAACCTTTACAATGCAGAACTGGTAAACAAAACGAATAAAGCGGTAAAATTTACTTTCAGGTCGCAGGATCGTAACGATCAGATCGATTTTATCCAAAAGGCAACTGTACTGCCAAAAGAAGGTACCGCACACCTCACTTTCTTTCTGATCAGGAAAAATAATTCTGTTAAAAAATATAAAACAGATGCAGTTTTCGAAGTGATTGCCAATGGCGAGGTAGTGAGTACTGCAAAAACGAGTTTTTTTGCACCGCCGGAAGGGAATGATTGAATGACAGAATCAGCGAATTAGTAAATGATAGACTTAGGGAGTGATTGAATCTGGGATTTGCCTTTGAACATTCACTCATTCAAAACTCAATCATTCAGTAATTAAAATTTAAAACAAAAACGTATGAATTGGGGAACGAAAATAGTAATGGGGATGTTTGCATTTATGATGTTTATTGTAGCGATGGTGGTTTATATGTTCCATATGCACGGTAGGGATGCCCTGATCGAAGAAAATTATTACGAAAAGGGGATCAATTATAACGCGGAATATGATGCCAAACAGCATGTATTACAGGATGATGCTAAACCTAAAATTACCATTACCAATACCCAGTTGGTGATACAGTTAAAAGACAGTGCGCAATATGAACTGGTGCTTATGCGGGCCGCCAACAGTGATGATGATGTTAAACTAAAAGGAAATACAACCGGAACTTCACATCTAATCCTGGTAGACCGAACTCGAATGGCCAAAGGAATGTGGTTTATCAACCTTTCATGGGGTACTAATGGCAAAACGTATCTGTTTAAAAATAATATTACCTTATGACAGCCTATTTGCCATTGGCATTTTTAATGGGCCTGTTCGGAAGCCTCCACTGTGCGGTGATGTGCGGACCGATTATGCTGGGCATGCCCTTTAGAAAACAGAATTTCTTTTCAAGTGCCGTTCAGCTTCTGTTATATCAGCTGGGTAGAATTACAGTTTATATCTTTTTAGGTTTTATGGTTGGGTTACTAGGAAACAGCATACGCTTATTTAGCGATCAGAAGACATTAAGTATTATCATTGGTTCGGTATTAATCCTATTCACCACCTTACAATTTAATAAAAAATATAAAAACCGATTTTCTGCACTTCAGATAAAAGCCATGAATCCATTAAGCAAGATAATGGGCAAGGTATTCCATTTAAAATTATGGGGATTATTTGCAGGCATGCTTAATGGCATTATTCCTTGCGGAATGGTTTACCTAGCCCTGGCAACAGCCTTAAATACAGGCAATACGCAATCTGGTGCTACATTCATGTTTCTTTTTGGTTTGGGCACCACACCGCTCATGCTGATGATCTCTCTTGGGGGAATCTTTTTGAAAAAGTACATCCGTTTTAACACCAACAGACTGATTCCCTGGTTAATGCTTTTTATGGGCGCTTTACTTATTTTGCGTTCCGCCGATTTGGGCATTCCATTTTTTTCTCCTAATAGTACCGGCGGCTACGGTCATTCAATAGAGTGTAGATAGGTAAGTTTGGAGTTTAGGGTCGATTAACCGATTTAATCATGAACCATTTAAATAATTAAGATTTAGATAAATTTTATAATACGGTCGTCATTTCAAGCGGAGTGCAACGCAGTCGAGAAATCTGTGAAATGGGTTAAAAGATTTCTCCCCGCCTGTACGGGCAGGCACTGCGGTCGAAATGACGATCTCTGTCAGAACCAATACTTTTTAACCGATGTAAAACGAACCTAATTACCAGTGATCTAATGAACCTAATTCACTACTGTGTGCGTTTCTTTTCCTCTTCACTGGCCGAAGTCCGTTTTCTGGCAGCCGTTGGATTTCCCCCTAACCGGTAAGAAAAACTTAAAGTAGCGCTGCGGGTATCGCTTTTCTCATAAAAACCATTACGTTGATTCTCATAATTTACATCAATGCGATAAGTATTACTATAGAAAATATCGTTTACAGCTAGTCTTAAAGTCCCTTTGCTTTTTAATATACTTTTGCTCATGCCTGCGCTCACATCATAAAGTTTTGCCAGTTTGTAAATACCCTGTATGGTAGGGGAAGAGTACCATGCGCTGATTTCTGCTTTCAAACCCTGAGCCTTATTTAAGGTAAAAGCATGATTAGAGCTTAGGTAAATGCCCCAGACATGATAATTGTAGCGCGCCTGCAAATATCCCGACTTTTCCTGACGATAAGATCCCTGCGCATAGTTGTTGATTTCCCACCATTTGGCTGCTTTAATTGGAAAGGAAGCTGAAAAACCGATTTCCTGACTTAAATCGAGGTTTCTTTGCGTATCATAAAAGAGTTTTGATATGTTATCCTGTACCGTAATATTACTAAAATAATCAACCACGCGCCTGAGGTAAAATGAAACATTGTATTGCTGTTTGTAGGTGTAGCCCAGTTCGCCATTGTATATAAAAGCTGGTTGTAAGGCAGGGTTTCCTTCCAGGTAGGTGTAAGGACTTGTATAAGATTTAAAAGGATTAAGTCTCCAATATTCAGGCCGGCTAATCCTCGAATTATAGTTGAGGTTGACTTCATTATCTTTATCTACTTTATAGACCACAAAAAGTGTAGGGAAGAGCTTGAAATAGTTATTCTTATTGTTGGTGTCTAATGCGATCGATTTACCATTTGTACGGGTGTATTCGCCACGTAACCCGCCCTCAAAACTCCACTTGCCAACATCTCCGGTAATGCTGGCGTAAATGGCCGATATATTTTCGGTATATTCAAAACGGTCGCTGCGGCTATTTACCAATTGAGGACCAGTAGATGGATTATTATAAAAATCAAAGCGGTTGCGCGTAACGATACTGCTATATTTTAGACCAGCTTCAAATGTCCATTTCTTCCAGAACTTATCTGTATAATCTAATTTCCATGAATAAATATCAATATTTTGATTAGATGGGGTAAAAATGTGATATTGATTAGGCAGTGGATTGCCATTACCTAAAAATCCATACGTATCTACCTGTTGGCTATTCATATTTTGATAGGGTACATAATCCAGATCCACATTGATATTGCGGCCATTGTTATCTAACTTGACTTTGTAATTGAGATTAAAACTATATTGACTGGCTTTTCCAGTGGAAACATTTTGGGTATTAAGAATAGAATCGGGTCGAGCTGAGTGGTTGTTCATGATAGTGGTTAATGTGTTGTTTGGTCTGTTGCTCGCACCATTGTAGCCGTTTATCAATACCCCAATCAACTGTTGATCAGTAAGATTATAATCGGCACCAACTTTATAACTATTGGCATTTCCTGTGCGTAGGCCAACTTTTTCATTCCTCCAGTCAGCATAATTTCCTGGCGAATCAAAAATGACATATTCACTTTCCGTATGGTCTTTTTTGCGTCGGCTATAGCCATAACTGCCATACACATTTAGCTTGTCTTTCCGGTCATTAAATACCATACTCGGATTGTAGCTGCTATACGTAGATTGTGTGTAACCGCCTGAGAGTATCACGTTATAGCCATCGCCTTTTGTTTTTTTAGAAATAATATTGATTACTGCACCTCCCTGGGCATCATACCTTGCCGTAGGATTGGCTATAATTTCTATTTTAGCAATATGATCTGAAGGTAAACTGCGGAGATATGCTACCAGATCTTCGCCTGATAGCCTGATAGGTTTATCGTCCATATAAATAACTACACCCTTATTGTTGGCAGTTATCCCACCATCGAACTTCGTTTGTACACCAGGTGCTTTACCCAAGGCATCCCATACCGTTGTGCCGCTGGCCACTATGCTATTTTCGACATTAAATATTACCCTGTCTATTTTTCTGACAATAACTGGTTTTGAAGCTGATATTGTTACCTGATCCAGAGTCCTATCATCACTAGTCATCACGATTATGATCGAATCCATAGGCAGATGAAGCGGTTTGCTTATATCCTTGTATCCAACAGCTTTCAGCGATAAAACATAATAGCCATTTAACGGCTGCTGGAAACTAAATAGGCCAATTTTTGAAATTTGTACCGCTACGGTAGAATCTGCGTGGCGAAGGCCAATGCTTACCCCATCTATGGGTGCTCCGTTTTTATCGGTTACCAAACCTTTGTGCAATTGGGCAGAAACCATTAATGGGAGGCAGAAGAATAGGAGTATGCTTAACTTTTTCATGGTTCAAAACTAATGGCTAACCATGTAAAGCAAAGTTAAGCTTGGTTAATTAAGGTTAAATCTTCAGCTTGTACTTCCATCAATAAAATCATTTGTTCATTTTAGGGGAATGAAATGGCTGAGGTCTAAATATGTTTTTCCATTAGCGGTGATCACACTGGTCATCAGCCTTTGCTTGCAGTGTGCCTGGATCCGGCAGTTGTACCTGGCCCAAAAAAAATCATTGCAGACAACACTGGAATCCATAGTAAGTGATGCTTCCAAGCAGATAAGCTATCGAACTATCGCTAAAGGACACGAAAAAAGTGGCCGTTTCCAACAGTTTTTCCTTTCTCAGGAGTGGTCGGCATTAAGGCAGGCCTTTGATGAACTAAAGGTTGACAATTTGCGAAGCCAGTTCCATTATGGGATCACCAATGATAGCTCGGTAGTAGAAATGAAAATGTCGTTTCTAAATGATGCTAAATTAAAATTCGATCATAAATCTTCAGCTGTCACCAATGGAAAATCGCAACGGGAAGTTTCATTGCAAGATCAGCGTGACCTAAAGGTAATGGATAGTTTGGTGAACCATCGGCTGGATCAATTGGGTTGGCATATCAATAGAAATTATGCACTTTATGACTATTCAGACGGGAGGTTGATCAAGGGACAGCTGCCTGCTCAAACCCTTTCTGCTTTCGTAAGTGGTAAATATACCTATAACCTTAAATTTCAGAACAGGTATCAACTTATTGTTCCTTCCATTACCTGGCTAATTGTTTTTCAGATGCGGTATTACTTGATATCATCTTTTCTAATGCTCTTCCTTACCGCCGCAGCCTTTTATCTGCTCATCAGGCTGATGAAAAACCAGCAGCTTTATGCACAGGCGAAGTTGACTTTTACCAGTAATATGACACACGAGCTGCAGACACCAATATCTACAATTTCAGTAGCGCTCGAATCCATTAAAAAATATCATTTAATAGATCAGCCAGAAAAACTGGAGAATTACATCAATATCAGTGTCCACGAATTACAGCGTTTGCAGTCCATGATTGAAAAGGTACTTAAACAGGAGCAGATGGACCTTGGAGAAACCCAATTACAGTTGAGCCTGATTGATGTCCAACCAATACTGCAACAGGTAATTTCTGCCATGGATGTGCAGGTAAAGGCGAAAAATGCATCACTGGTATTTTTGCCGTCTGATGAACCATTATTTATCAAAGGCGATGCCATGCATATTTCAAATGTTTTTTATAATCTGATTGATAATGCATTAAAGTATTCTCCGGCTCGGGCCAAAATTGAAGTGTCTTTTAGTATTGCTGATCGTCAATTAACGATCAGTTTTAAAGATAATGGGCCCGGTATAAATGAAATTTATCTGCAGCAGGTTTTTGAGCGGTTTTTCAGGATTTTTAACCAGGATAACATACATAATGTAAAAGGATCTGGCTTAGGCCTTCACTATGTGAAACAGGTTATAACGCTGCATGGCGGCCGTGTTGATTTACACAGCAAAGCAGGAAAGGGATGTAATTTTATGGTTATTTTGCCACTGTATGAAGAAAATTAAAGTTTTGTACGCAGAGGACGAGCCTTTTCTGGCACGTATTGTTTTCGACGGCTTAAGCAGTAGCGGTTACGAGGTGAATCTGGCTTTGGACGGCCAACTCGCCTGGACACAATTTCAGGAAAATAAACCCGATATCTGTATCCTTGATATTATGATGCCTCAGAAAGATGGCTATACGCTGGCTGCCGAAATCAGGAAATCAGACCCCAACATCCCCATTATATTTTTGAGTGCAAAAGCCCTTACGGAAGATGTGGTGATGGGCTTTAAAAGTGGAGGAAACGATTACCTTAAGAAGCCTTTTAGCATTGATGAACTTTTAGTACGTATGGAATCGCTTTTAAAAAGATTTGGGCATGCACAAAAGGATAACACTGAGGCGATTCGCAAATACCAATTCCGCAGTTGTGAACTCGATGCCCTTACACAAAGGATAAAAACATCAGTTGGCGAATATTCACTTTCTTATAAAGAAACCATATTGCTTGAATTATTATTGAAAAACCGCAACAACATTCTGGAACGTGAGCATGCGCTAATCAAAATTTGGGGTGAAGACAGTTTTTATAACGGCCGTAGCATGGATGTTTTTATGGCCCACCTGCGGAAGCTGTTAAAAACTGAACCCGAAATTCAGATCATGAGTTTAAGGGGAGTGGGCTATAAGCTGATCTGTTGATTATGTTAAATCATATTCAGGCGAGCGCATTAAACGCAATCAGATTTAATAAACTCTCCATATGCACTCACCACATGGTTGCCGCAGTTTGTAATGGCCTCCAAAACGGGAATAAAACCTTCTCCAAAATCGGTTAAACTATAAATCACCTTAATTGGCGGCTTTTTGCCGTACACTTTCCGGAGTACCAAACCATCTTTCTCCAACTGTTTTAATTGAAGACTTAGCGTCATCTCCGTAATGGATGGCATCTCCTTACGAAGCTCATTGTACCGTTTAGGTCCGCCTTTTAAATGATATAAAACTACGGCCTTCCATTTTCCACCAATCAAATCCATGGTCAGGCTTACCGTACAAGGGTATGTTTTGCCTTTTAGCCTCACATAATCACCTACACACTCTGTTTTTGTCATTGTTTCTTAGCCTATCTATTTTGATAGTTATTGCAAATGTATATTACTAAAAATACTTTTGCAACTATACTAATGATAGTATAAATAAATTAGAAAATGTCACATACATCAACAGAAAACAAAACTACTCTACAAGTTGAAAAACCGCTTATCGTCATCGTCGGAATTTTAGGCAAACAAGGTTATAGTGTTGCCCGTGCGCTACTCGCAAGCGGCGCTTACCGGATACGGGGTATAACCCGCCGGCTCGATGCCCCTGAAGCTATTAAGCTGGCAGAACAAGGCGTTGAGCTGATAAGTTTACCACTTAACCCCGGGTATAAAAAAGATTTTACACAAGCCTTCCGTGGTGCTGACAGCATTTTTCTAATGACGCCGAACATTGCCCCGCCAGCTAACTACGAGTTTGATTTGGGTAAAGAACTGGCAGACGCAGCCGTTGAGGCGGGCGTAAAGCAGATCATCTTCAGTAGTTTGGAGAATATAGATAAGTTAACCGGAGGAAAATTATTCGCACCGCATTTTACAGATAAAGCCAGAATAGAAGAATATATCCGCACATTGCCTGTTAAAAGTACATTTATCTACATGGCATTCTTTTTTACGAACCTGATGGAATTTTATACGCCTAAATTAAAAGGCGATACACTTATATTTCCAATTTATTTACCAAAAGACTTCGCAGCACCATTCGTAGATCCGCTTACTGCAACCGGACCTGCGGTTTTAGAGATTCTTTCAAATCCGGATCAATATGCTGGTAAATCCTTACCTGTAATTGGTGATATCATTTCACCACAGGAAATGGTGGATACCTTTACCAAAGTTACAGGTATAAAAGCAGCATACAGTTCGGCATATAAAAGGCATGAAATGCTCCAGCATTTTCCGGAATTTGCTTCCAATGAAATTTTAGTACGTGAAATTTTAGGCATGGCAGAATTTGCCGTGGAATACGGCTATTTCAGTAAAGACCAGGATCTGGAATGGAGCCGGCAGATCGATCCTGGCACCTTAAACTGGGAAGCCTTTTTACGCAAAACCAATTGGAAGGGCCAGAAACTGATATACTAAATAAAATCAAGTGAATTTTTATGAAAATGTGGGCGAAATATAGAAACCCCTTTCCAAAATCAATTAACGGCTGGACCGATGATCTCATTTGTGATCGATAAAAATTTAAGGAGGTTTTTCCTATCAAAAAGAAGGGTGATAAAACGATCGCCCTTCTTAAAAAAAAGTCTTATGCCTCCAGGATATTCAGCATCCTCATCAAGTTTTTCTTTCTTGATTTGGTACTTGCTAAATTTTAACATAATTTGTTGAGAAGTGGTCCTGTTCATCACTAAATTAAAAGGCAAGCCCTCTACTACAATAGGTCTATCATCTTTAATATTGAAAAACATTTCATCTATACTTTTATCTTCTTTAAGGCTACAATAAAGTTCAAGCCCCGATTTGGTTAGCCAGCTGGCATAGGGCTGCTCGTTAGCATCTTCATAAAATACCGTTTTTACCCCTAATATCGCTGAAATCTTCTTAGGCGTTTGAGGGAAAATGAACTCCTGTTTTTTGTTTAAAAGGGTTTTAAGTCCAGCATTTTGCTGTGCAAAAGAGAATAATGCTAAAAATTGAAACAGAAATGTTAATCTGTATGCGGATGTACTCATAGTGTTATAATAAATTATTAATCAATAATTTACAACAATTGTTGCTGGTGGGCAGCGGCTATTAATTCGGCCACATTTTTAACTTCAAATTTTTGTATCAGGTTTCTACGATGCGTATCTACAGTCAGCGGACTTAGAAATAGTTCCTGAGCAATATTCTGACTGGTTTTTCCCTCAGCCAGAAATGATAGAATCTGTTTTTCCCTTCTGGTGAGCTGTGGCGTATTGCGCAACTGGTTTTTGGTCGGTCGGCTAATAATTTCAACTACTTCCTTACTGTAACAGATATTTCCTGTTACAGCGGATGCAATACATTGCCTAAGCTCATCAAGTGAACTGTTTTTAAGCAGATAGCCACTGGCACCGTTTTGTATAGTCTGCATAATAATGCTTCGCTCGGTATGGTTACTCAGGATTAATATAGTGGTAGCAGAGAATTGCGCTTTGATGATCTGGCAAAGTTCCATACCACCGATATCGGGCAAGGTAACATCCAGCAGTATTAGATCTACAGGGTTACGCTCCAAATAAGAGAGCAGTTGTGTGCCATTTGAGAAGCCGCCTATAACCTCCAGGTTGTCTTCATTTTTAAGCAGTGTTTTCAGCCCTTCAATAACAATGGGATGGTCATCTACTATAACCGTACGCAGTTTATTCATTGATATTGGTTTTAAGTTCTATATCTATACTGGTTCCTTCGCCAGGAGCAGAGTGCACTTCAAATTTTCCCTGCAAAAAGGCGATACGGTTCTTCAGATTATCCAGCCCCATTCCTGTCTTATCAGCAAGTGTATCCATATCGAAGCCACGTCCGTTATCTTCAAAGGTAATAAAAATGGTATTTTCGTTTTGGCTGCACTGCAATATGAGGTTGTCTGCGTGGGCATGTTTAATCGCATTAGAGATGAGTTCCTGAACAATCCGGTAAATATTGAGCTGCACATTCATTGCAATATCTTTTTGAATGCCAAACATTTCTGAAGTGATGCGCAAACCATCACGCATATAAAATTCGCAGAGGTCTTTTAATGCGGTTTCAAGCCCAAACTTTAATAAGGTCTCAGGCACCATGTTGCGGGCAATACGTCGCAGTTCCGTAACTGAAGTATCGAGCTGACCGATAATTCGGTGAAGGTCTTTGTCCTCAGAGATAGTCGGTTGGGTATCTGTCCAGCCCGAAAGACCAATTTTAACGCCAGATAACATACCACCGAGGCCGTCGTGAAGATCCCTTGCCACGCGTTCTCTTTCCAGCTCTTCACCTTCAAGCATCGCTTTTGTGATCTTTAATTGCTGTTTTCTTTCCATTTCGCTAAGCTGTTGCTTATAATTAATCTCCTTTTGCTGTGCCAGCTTACGGCTGCTCCGGGCAGTAAGGAGAACAAAAACCAGTAAAAGAAGCAGAAAGAGGCATCCTAAACCCAGTATAAATCTATATAAACGTTCATTACGGGTATTAAGCTGTACCTGTTTATTCTCCGATTGAAGCGATTGTATTTTTTGCTGATTCTTTGCGTTATTGTATTTTGTTTCCAGCTCATTGATTTTTACTTTTGTCTGGTCGCTGTTGATACTGTCACTGGCCTGTCTGTATTGGCTGAGCCAGCGATATGCTTCTTTATAATCACCCAGCTTCTCACTTACTTTGGCCAGTTCCGAATAAATCTCCGCCCTGTCATTAATTTTGGCGGTCAAAGTTCCTTCCTTAACAATATCCAGTAATATCTGTCGGGCTTCGGCATATTTTTTCTGCTTCTGATAGATATCATATCTGCTGAAAAAAAATTGCTGGTAAATCTGTTTCTGGTTATACTTTTTAGCTAGCGGAATCCCCTTAGCTATACTTGCGAGTGCTTTATTGTATAATGTTTTAGTGGTATAGTACAGCGCCTCATTATAATAGTATATTGGATAGTTTAAAGAGGAGGGGTATGGCTTCAGCAGCCGTTGTGCTTTTTCCAGAAGTACCTGGGCTTTGTCGGCTTTGTTGTCATAACAATAGATGCTTACCCCTGAAAGATAGGAAAACAACAGATCGGTAGAACCAGGATTTTTGGTTTCCAGTAAGGCGATGGCTTTTTCATTATAGGCCGTTGCTTTTGAAAACTGGTAGTTGTTCATCAGAATAGTGGAAAGCTGCGTATAATAGTAAGCGATGCGTGCCGGATCGCCCGTTTTTTCTATAATAGGAATAGCTTTTTCCAGAGTTATTTTCGTCATAAAACCATAACCCATTTTGTCTACATTCATCAAAGCATAATTATACCATGATGCAGCCTGCTTGGCATAGGCAATTTTAGTGTTGAATGGAGAAAGTGCTTCTGCAGCTTTTTTGAAAGCATCGGATGCCTTTGCTTTGTTCCAGTTAAAATAATACTGCCCTTTAGAAAAAAGTGCCAGTGCATTTAAAAATTTATCGTTTTTAGCGGCAGCTGTACCTGCCTCCAGATAGGCTTTACTCTTTAAGGTATCTTTAAATTTCCAATATTCTACCAATAGAAAATTGGTGCTCGCTCTTGAACTATCTGTAATTTTCTTCTGCAGAATGTGCTGCAGACTGTCGAGATAATGCTGCTCATTAAGGGGAACCTGCTGTTGACCAACAGATTTAAATGAGATCAAAATCACTATCAGGAATAAAAAAAATCTGGTCATGCTCAAAAATTACGTTATTCACCTGTCGAAGATCAGGTTATCTTTCCGGTAGGGCAAATTTACCTGTAAATATCAGACATATTTCCTGCCCATCATCATTTCCTGCAGCTTTAATAAAAAATACCGAAAAACCAGTAGATGAAAAACGGTAAAAACTGGTATTTCTTTTGGCTGATACTTGCAATAGCTTTGACCTTATACTATTATGCGCGTAAAACTATGAAAATATTACCCCCGAAAGCTTTTTCACCCAAAGCTAACCTGATCCGAAAGCCCTTAAGCAGTTTTTGGGCAGCCCTGTGTATTATCATTATCACCATATGTCTTTCGGCATGCTCAAAGGAAGATGATGGCGGTGGCACACCCAGTGAAGATTATTATTTCCGTGCAAAGATTGGCGGAAAAGCCGTAAACTTCCACAGTGTGAATTTTCAGGGAGGTGGTGATGATAACCGGTTCGAACATATCGTTATTGGTGGTGATGAGACCTCTTATTCCGGATCAGGTCCTCTTCCGCCATCGCTGGATTTTGAGCTCTGGAGGCTTGGTGGCAATATTACTGCAGGAACGTATGCCACACCTGTTGAAAAAGATATGATTGCTCGTTATGCCATACAAAAGAGCGATGGTACGCTGGTCTACAATACTTCTTCTAGCAATGATGTATTTACCGTAAAAATTGAAGCGATCAGCAAAACGGGTATCAAAGGTGCCTTTTCCGGAACGGTGAGAAACAGTGCAGGAGAGGCCATTAACATTACCGATGGTACATTTAATCTTCCTTACGAAACAATTATTAATCCTTAATATCAATAATATCATGAAGCTTAAAAAATATGTCCTTACACTTTTCTATGTAGTATCAGCAACAGCTGTAGTTTCTGCACAGTATAAAGAACCAGAAAAAAAAGACAAGGTGGAAGTTTTCCGTCCTGAAATGGCGTTCGACTCCCTGCTGGCCAAAAAAATGCTGGCCAGGGGCACTGCTGTTATCAAAGGTGTAGCCTTTACCAGGCAGAAACATCCGCTGGGGTATGGCGTCCCGTTATCACCCCGTATACTTGCCAATAAAATAAAAATAGTGCTTTTTCCGGTTACACCTTATTTTGAAGAATGGTACCAGCTTAGAAAAGATAAAGAAAGCATTAGAAGGAAACGCTTTGTCTATCTCTCAGACCAGGCTTACAGATACAGGCTTGAAGCGATTACGAATAGTGATGGAGAATTTACCTTTCCAGATATGAAACCTGGTAAATATTTTTTGCAGGGTATGTTAGATTATACGCTGAGAGGTACCTATAATGCCTATACGGGTTCAGGCTATAACAATTATGGTGGACGAACCGATTACTATGAGAAAAAAGAATATTACAAAAATAAGGAGGACAGGATCGAGGCATTCGTGGAGGTAAAGGAAAATGGAGAGATGGTGAAGGTTAAGTTGCACTAAATTCACAAACCGTAAATCTACTATATGAAAACAGCTAAAATAAGTATAGGGATAACAATTATGCTTTTGTTGTTATCAGGGGTTGAAGTACATGCCCAGCTAGGTGGACTGTTTGAAAAAGCCAAAGAGAAAGCATCGAAAGCCATCGAAAAAAAAGTTGATAAAAATACTGTTTCTACAAAACCTAAAGCAATAATTAGCTCCGGAAACAGCAATATTGTTATTGGCGATTCTGCTATGCTTACAGAAGATTTTTCAGCATTTGAAACTGGTGCAACGGCCACCAGTTTCAAAACAAACGGTGTAGCCGGTATAGTAACCATTAATGGCCAAAAAGGCAAATGGATGGATATAAAGGATAAGGCTATTTACAAATTTTCCCGCCAGCTCAATTACCCTAAGCAGTTTACCTTATCGTTTGATATCATTGCAATAGCAGACCAGATCAAAGACATTGCGCCAATGTCGTTTGGTTTTGCAAGTGATAATAGTGTCCGCCAGCACGAAAGCAATATCGGTACTTATGTACAACTGCACTATTACGATACCGATCAGGTAAATATTGGCAGTAATAAACCCGAAAAGTTCGTAGGCACCACTTTTGACCTTGCACCATGGCTTGACCGTCCACTTCATGTTGTGCTATCGGTGAATGGAGAACAGATGGCCGTTTACCTCAACAATATCAAACTTGCCGATACTGTTTTGTTTAGTCCCGGAGCGGCTAAAAACTTTTATATATCGGCTCCGTGGCAATATGATAATGGTGCAAAGGTATTGGTGAGTAACTTTCAGGTTGCTGGTTTTAAGAAATAGTTAATGATGAGGTAAGCGTAAAGCCTGAACACGAAATGATGAAAATGCTAAATCAATTTATTTAAATAAACCAATCATAAAATTTTTAACTTAAATTTCGAAAATCAATTTTATGAACGATTATAAATACATCTTTCTTTTTTGTTCGATAACATTACTGCTTAATACAAATGTTTCCGCACAAAATCATGCTGGTAAAACGGACATTGATAGTGTGATTAGAAAAAAAATGTCTGAAAGTGGGATTGTGGGACTTGGTGCAGCCATTATTATCAATAAAAAAGTAGCTTGGAAAAAAGGATACGGATTTTCAGATCAGCGAACAGGAGCGGCTTTCACCACGTCGACTTTAATGAACATTGCATCCGTTTCTAAAACGGTAACCGGTGCCTGCCTGATGAGAGCAGTAGAACAAGGCAAACTCTCACTGGATGAGGATATCAATAACTATCTTCCTTTCAAAATTCGAAATCCTTATTTTCCGGAAGACAAAATAACCCTGCGAAACTTAGCTACGCATGCTTCGGGCCTTACTGATAGGTATCCGTTCTACACTGATAGCCTTTACTTTAATGGAAAAGATTCTCCTCAGGCATTGGGCGATTTTCTGCAGCAATATTTTATGCCTGGCGGACAGTACTATTCGAAAGAAAACTTTCTGGATCACAAACCCGGAACATTCCGTGAGTATTCCAATATTGGGGCTGCGCTGGCCGGTTATATTGTCGAAATCAGGACTGGTCAAAAACTGAATGATTACAGCAAAAAATACCTGTTCAATCCATTAAAAATGGAGGATACTGGATGGTTTTTATCAGAAGTTAATCTGAAAAAACATACCAAACTTTATGACAAAACGGATAATAAAATTCAGGAAATTCCTCTGTACGGCTGCACCACCTATCCAGACGGGGGCGTGCGCAGCTCGGTAGATGACCTCAGTCATTTCTTTATCTGCCTGTTAAGTGATGGAAGATATCAAAACAAACAGGTATTAAAAGCAGAAACCGTTAAAGAAATGCTCCGGTTCCAGTTTGATGAAACCCATAAACCTGAAAATGTGAAATCTAAAACATTAAATTCGGGTATTTTCTGGGCAACCAAAATGGGCGCTACCAGAATAGGGCATAATGGGTCTGACCCAGGGGTGAGGGTTTTTATGCTTTCAGATCTGAATAAAGGAGTTGCCGTGATCTTATTTATCAATACATCCTTGAGCGAAAAAGAAGAAAATAAGTTCTTCGAAATCTACGAAGATCTTTATCGCTATGGCGTTGAACTTAGAAAATAAGATTTAAATCTGATCAAAAGATATATGAAAAAAATCCTGTTACTGATCCTCATTTCTTTTGGCTACTGCGCTATGCAGGCACAAGAAGTGCATGAACCATCATCCAAAAATCACCCGGAGTGGTCAAAGCCTTTTCCGCCATTTCGCATTGTGGGTAACCTATATTACGTGGGCACGGCCGATCTGGCTTGTTATCTGCTCGTTACGTCGAAAGGAAATATCCTCATCAATACGGGATTGGCATCGTCAGAAAAGCTTATCGAAGAAAGTATTAAAAAGCTGGGATTTAAACTATCAGACACTAAAATCTTATTGACTACACAAGCGCATTTTGATCACCTGGGCGCCATGGCTGCCATCAAAAAAGCAACAGGTGCAAAATTTATGGTCGATTATGCAGATGCGCAAGTAGCAGCTGATGGTGGCCGTTCTGATTATGATCTGGATGGCAAGGTTGCTGTTTTCAAACCTGTAAAAGTTGACCGTATTTTGCATGATAAGGATATCATCAGGCTAGGAGGGATGGAATTAATCATGCTTCACCACCCCGGGCATACCAAAGGTTCATGCAGTTTTCTGCTCACCACTAACGACCAAAAGAGAAAGTACAGGGTGCTGATTGCCAATTTACCTACTATCGTAACGGATAAAAAATTTGCAGAAGTTACTGCCTATCCTCAAATTGCAAAAGATTACGCCTATACATTGCGGAGCATGAAAAACTTAAAGTTCGATCTCTGGGTGGCCTCACACGGCTCGCAGTTTGACCTCCTCAAAAAACACAAACCCGGGGATCCATATAATCCAGCTGTTTTTATGGATGTAAAAAACTTCTATGATTATTTGGATGAACTTCAGGTTGAGTATGATAAGAAGATTGGGAAGTGATAAAATATAGTCTGTTGAGGCTTTCATAATACCTACACCCGACAGGGCAATAGGAGTTAGCATGCCTGTGATAGTTTAAATGCCGATCAGTTAGCCGACGGATAAGATAATGGGATACCATAAAACTTTGACCCTCTATGGAAAGATTTTAATTTAACCGAGACGACAACACGTAAGTATAAGTAACGAAAAGAGATTGCCTTATTGATTGTGACAATGTCTGCTTATTATGTCGCAAGCGACTACTTAGTTAATTCAACTCTTAAAACATTGTCCGTAACCACTTCCCATTTCATGCCAGATAGCGGTGTAAATAGGTCATTTTTTGTTGCAATATCCCCTCCATCACCAATAAGGATCGGAATCAAAGTCAGATAAAGTAAGTCATAAAGACCCTCGTTTATAAATGAATTGTATACGCTAACTCCACCCAGCACAATTGCTTCTTGATGATTATTGGCTTTTAAAAAGTCCAGCGCCTCTTTTGGACTGCGTGCAACTTTGTAGTCAGATGATTCCGCTAATTTGTTTGACAGTACAACAACGTCCAATGCTGACAAGAAATCCTTTAAACCAAAGATCGTCGTAAATAATTTGTACGTTGTGCTGCCCAAAATGATATTACCTGCCGACTTTGCTTTATCCATAAAAAAATTAAAAACCTCCTGTGGTGCCTGATGCTTTTCATTATCGGCGACTAAAATTTTACCATTTGCAGAAATTGTGATTATTACCGTTGTTTTCATAAAAAATATATTTTTGTTGATATAAATTTCAGTCATATTATACATTAACACAAGTATGCACTTTTAAGTAACCTACAAACCAGAAGGATATTAATGCTGATTATCAGCGATAAAAAAATCAAAAAAATGGAAAATAAAAAATCTCCTAAGATCGAATGTCCTGTGGATTTCGCTTTTAAGCGAATAGGAGGGAAATATAAAGGACGAATTATCTGGTATATTGCAGAAAATTAAAACGTAATGCGGTATGGGCAATTACGAAAAATAATCAATGGTATTACCCCCAAAATGCTAACTCAGACTTTACGCGAACTAGAACACGATAAGCTTCTCACAAAGAAAGTATATCACGAAGTGCCTCCAAAAGTGGAATATTCACTAACCGGTACAGGGAAAAGTTTGATCCCTTTAATTGGGCAATTAAAAAAATGGGGTGAAAATCAAATGTGAAGCTAGTTAAGTTGAATACCAAAATCATCTAAACAAAGCTAATCTTCGAAGGTTAATCTGTATGCGGGTATTTGCTCTTACTCCTGGTTGGATAGAAACCTACTATATTTTAAGTATCACCATACTCGCAAATCTGCACCTTGCCCTGTGCGTCGTCGGCATTGAATTTATATTGCATAAGGCAGCAATTTCTTTTAATTAAGCATTTATTTTTGATTAGACTTTAACGGTAACACACAATCGCGTTGAATATAAGTAGTTTGTAACTGGTATTTTTCCATAGTTTGGAATTCTGCCACATAGATTATGAAAATTTTTGCATGTGTACTAAAAAAAGAAAAGCCTATAATCTTGTAAAATTATAGGCTTTAAATCGTTTAATGCAATGTAAAGAATTTATCTTTTGCATTTGGCGGAGAGCGAGGCTCCCGAACCCGGGGCTGAAATCCTGCTTTAATATGGTTTAATAGATATATTCGATGAGTGACTCACCGAATTGCTCACCTTGATTTTTTACTGCAAATGCTATTCTGTAAAGATAGAAATTTTAATTAATTAACTCAAGTTGCTAGTTAATATAAAAAAGTAAGCATCAAAACTAAGAACTTTGGTTTACCACAACTAAAGAACCAATGATGATGCTTACGAGTGATAAAATTATAGGAATATTTTGTTTTATAGATGGTTTGTTGAAAACAAGCCATCATTATGAAGATAGTCGCAGACAGGTTAGCGACAGTGAGATTATTACAACTGCGGTAGTCTCCTCATTATATTTTGGCAGGCATCAGGATAAAGCACGGCAGTTTATGAAAATGACAGGAATGGTACGTAGGATGCTTGATAAAAGCCGTTTTAACCGTCGCTTACATTCCCTTGCTGAACTAATATACAGTCTATTTATGCAGATTGGCTATTACTTAAAGTATATCAGCTGCGAAATGAATTATGTATTGGATTCTTTTCCGGTTGCTGTATGTGATAATATCCGCATCTTGAAAACCCGAATATTAAAGGGAAAGCAATGGCATGGTAAGCAAACCAGTATGAGAAGATATTTTTATGGTGTAAAAGTTCAGTTATTGATTACCAAAGATGGCATTCCGGTTGAATTTGGTTTTGTTCCAGGCAGTGAACATGATGCACAGGCATTAAGGAAACTGCCTCTTGAACTGCCTGCTGAAAGCAAGATATTTGCAGATTCGGCTTATACCAACTACGAAATTGAAGATCAATTAATGGAAACAGAACAGATAGCTTTAAAGGTACACCGCAAATCAAATGCAACAAGAAAAGACAGTGCAAGCGCTGCCTTTATTAAGGAATATATGCGTAAAAGGGTAGAAACAACGATTAGGGAGATTAAAGGTTTGTTCCTCAGAAAACTTCATGCTGTAACTTTCAAAGGATGGCTATTGAAGATAACACTGTTTATCTTCGCTTTTACTATAAATAAAATAATACCATAACTAACAACTTGAGTTAATTAAGCAATGCTTAACTGGTGATGTTAATAATACAACCTACTGCTACTGGTCATATAATCTGGTAATTTTATTTCGGAAGGAACCGAAGGGAGTCGAACCTTGGCTTAAAGTGTGTTGAAAATCAGTAATTTTTAGTTTTTATTGAGCGTTCAGGCACCAAAAACTCATCTCTATTTTTTTAATGCAAATTCTTTACTATAAAGATATGAAAATAGCCGGATCTGCACAAAATAAATATTAAATAAAGACTAAGTGAGCATCTATAAAAAGCTGGTTGGGTAGACTCTATATCAGAGATGAATTTAAAGTGATGAATGAAATTTTATGTTACTGGGATAATGCTAGGAAAGTCAACGCCCGGGTCATTACAAAGCCTTCGAACTTTTCTTCTGTAGCTCGATTGAGCTAACATCCAGTTCTTTTCGCCAGCTTGTGGTAAAATGCGGTGATTTAATTGACTAATATTAACAAAACTATTAAAAGTACTCTGATGAGATATAATTGTAAGATTTAGGAGAGTAATTCTGAGCACTTTCAAATTATTTTCTGTTTGCTGGTGAAACGATGTCAAACCATATTCACGAATTTTGTAAAATCCGATCTGAAAAGTGTACTTTGGAAAAGAGATCAGGTTAATGAACTATGTTCATTTCGGCAATTTTGAAAAACACGAAGATAAAGCGGTCCAGTAATGTAAAAATTCGTAGAGCTTGCATCGGCCAAGAAGACCAGTATTTCACTGGTTATGACTATTTGTTCGTTAAAACGGTAAATTTAACTAACAGATCATTCCAGTGGAAAGACCATTTTGGTTGACCCCAATAGGGTATGCATTTTTATTTAAACGGCTCTTTCAGTGGTAAACGGCAGAGGTATCAACATTTATTATCGCCGAAATACACAGACAGCTATTCTTAGAGATGCTGTTTATACATACGCCAGCTTAAGTTCATGTTTCATCTTAGTCAAAGCTGATCCTATAACCTGATGCATGTCATAGTATTTGTATTCAGCCAATCTTCCTCCGAAAATGACATTTGGAAAGTCTTTACTCACTTCCTTGTACTGATTAAAAATAGTCATATTCAAAGAGTCGTTTATCGGATAATATGGTTCTCTATCAGTAGAAGAGGAGATTGGATATTCCTTCGTAATCACTGTCGAGGGTTGGGAGCCAAATTCAAAATGCTTATGCTCGTAAATCCTTGTAAAAGGGATATTAGCATCAGTATAATTTACAACAGCATTTCCCTGAAAATTTTCAATTGGCAAAATCTTGTTTTCGAAACGCAAGCTCCGGTATTCCAAAACACCAAATTTATAATTGAAAAATTGATCGATTTTCCCAGTAAAAACTAATTTTTTTCCAAGGGATTCGAAATATGTCCGGTCAGAAAAATAGTCGCAGTTGAGTCGAAGATCGATTCCATTTAAAAATTTTTCCATTAAGGCATTGTAACCGCCTATTGGAATGCCTTGATAATGATCGTCAAAGTAATTATTGTTGTATGTAAAGCGAACGGGAATTCGTTTGATAATGGATGCAGGGAGCAAACTTGGTCTTTTACCCCACTGTTTTTCTGTATAACCTTTAATGAACATATTATAAATATCAGTTCCCACTAGTAATTGGGCTTGTTCTTCAAGATTTGTAGCTTTTGTGAAATTGAGATTTGCGATCTGGTCCGCAATCACAGCTTTGGCGTCCTGTGGAGATACAGTTCCCCATAGCTTATAGAAAGTGTTCATGTTAAATGGCAGATTGTAGAGCTCATTCTGATAATTAATAAGTGGAGAGTTTACAAAATTGTTGAATTTGACAAACTGGTTGACATAGCTCCATATTGATTCATCACTGGTGTGAAAAATATGCGCACCATATTTATGGACATTTATATTTTCAATCTTCTCGCAGAACAGATTTCCATAAGCATGTGATCTTTTTTCAATGACAAGACATTTTTTTCCCCTTTTTGTCATCTCATGAGCGAACACGGAACCGAATAAACCAGAACCAATAATCACATAATCATATAACTTTTCCATGGAATTATTCTTTTAGCTTATACCTTAAGTTATCGAATAGCCGCTCAATTAATCTTCTTGGGCTTGTAATAATTTCTCCTGAACCCTTAATTTCAAATCTGAACGGTAGCTGAGACCCATAATTTGTTTTTAACCCACCCGGAAGGTTCACATTGACCAGATAGGTTTCGATTTCGTTGTTTTGGATTTTTAAGGGATTTGTTAAGAGTGATATTGATTTAACAATCCCTTTGACATTTCCATACTCAAGATATGGGTAGTCAGCTAGCTTTATTAATACTTCCTGTCCAATTCTTACTTTTCCTGCCCCTGAAGCCGGTAAAGTCATCTGTCCAACTATGTCACTTTCTTGGGGGACTATTGTGAAGGAGTCCTCTCCGGCTTGAATAGCTTGATTCTCAGTCCAGAACTTTGTGAACTGTACCTTACCAGCTATGGGGGCCTTGAAAACATACTTTTGTTCCCATGATTCGATTGCACTCTCCAGTTCTGTGTAAGCTGTTACCAGGTCAATCTCAAGCTGCTTTTCTTTTAATATTTTTTGCATCTGATTTTGTTGGAGCTGGTTTTCTGTTTGAGCCAATTGACTTTTTGTAAGAGTAATGTCTTTCAACATTGCCTGTAGCGCATCTTTTGCAGAAATCAGGGACATGTTTGATCGATCATTATCTGATTCAGCGAGGACTTTCTTTGCGCTAAGTATTGAATCTCTTTGATAGGATTTTTTAACAAGATCAAGGCTCGATTCACTCATTTTAAGCCGTTTATCGGTGATCTCGATAATTCCCTTATAATCATTTGCCATAGATATAAGTAGATCATTTTGCTTACTGTAGAGGTTACTTTCTTTTTCTTGGACAGACTTGAAAAAGGCATTGAGAAATGTAAAATATTTCAAATTCAATTCCCCAAGGATTGGATTTCGGGGAAAGCTGTTCAATACAGATGAGTGTAGATCCTTGGAAAAATTAATCTTTTTTAATTTGTCCATTATAAATAATACATCCTTAGGGTCGGCGCTGTTTTTGATCACAGCAATATAATCGCCTTCCTTAACCACCGAGTAATTACGCAAGCCTTTTAACATCACTTTTCCATTGGTATTGGAAACTAATTTTACGGGGGAAGACGAAGCATTGATAACAATACTGCCCGCCACTACATCCGGATACTTTATGATCCAACCGAATAACAGGAAGCTTACTACAATAATCATCACCACAATGGTAATACGAAATCCAAAAGCTGCAGGCATTCTCTCGATAATATCCTGAACTTCTTCAGTACGTTGAATATTTTTAAGTTTATTTTCCATTTTTCTGCTAATAATTATAGTGTGGCGTTTGATTCAGCTCGGTTTATCGGTACCGTTCCAATTAAATCCATTTGAGAAGCAACCAGTTCGGAATATCTCAGTTTGAGTTTCATGAGAGATTCATGGGTACCGCGTTCTACAATATTCCCATCCCGCATCACAATAATCTGATCAGCTTTTTTTATGGTGCTAAGCCTATGCGCCACAACAATCACCGTCTTGTTTTTAAACACCGTTTCCAATGACGAGATAATCTTCTGTTCATTTATCGTGTCCAAAGAGTTGGTCGCTTCATCAAAAAAGAGAAAATCAGGATTTTTATACAAAGCTCTCGCGATCAGTACCCGTTGTTTCTGCCCACCACTAAGCCCTCTACCCATTTCACCCATAATCGTTTTGTAACCAAGGGGCAAACGCTCAATTTCTTGCGCAATGTTGGCTGTTTCAACTGCATGCCTCAATCTTTCGTAGTCAATTTTTTCATCATCGAGTACGATGTTATTCAAAATGGTATCATTAAAAATTTTTCCGTCCTGCATAACAACTCCAACCTTATCCCGCCATTGCCTCAAACCAATATTGTTTACGTTCATATCACCAATTAATACTTCCCCATGCGTTGGACGATAAAGCCTCAGCAAAAGTTTTAATAGGGTTGATTTTCCGCTGCCGCTGTCACCAACAATAGCGGTAACCTTCCCCTCAGGAATGACCAGATTAATCCCTTTAAGTACAGGAGGGGAGTGATGGTTGTATGCAAAATAAACTTGATGTAAAGTCAGATCTTTATTGACAGTGAGTTCAAGATCGTTTGTCCCGGTTTCATCATCTTCTTCCTCAAGTTCATGAATCTCATTTAGCCGTAGAAAACTCAAATGGGCAAACTGAGCGGAGATAATAAACTGTACAAATTGCTGTACAGGGCCGCTTAGCATACCTATAATGAATTGTGTAGATATCATAACCCCGAAGGTAATCTCACCCGCTATAACTGCTTTAGCGCAAAAATAAGTAATCAACAGATTTTTAAGGCTGTCAATAAACTGTGCGCCCAAGTTCTGCATATTGTTTATGCTAAGACTTCGCAAGTTTACCCTATATAGCCGGGCCTGAATATTTTCCCACTTCCACCTTTTGGCCTTTTCGTAATTATTAACCTTAATATCTTGCATACCTTCGATTGTTTCCACCCAATAACTTTGGTTTTTGGATATCAGCTCAAAGTAATTCCAGTCTAACCTTTGCCGGATTTTCAGAAAAGCTAAAACCCAGCTAACATAAAGAATACTTCCTATCAGAAAAGTATAGAATATGAATGTATTATAGATCCAAAGTATGATTGCAAATATGAAAAAGGTAAGTACCGAGAATATCATGTTAATGGAGTTATTCATAATAAAACTCCTGATCCGTTCATGATCATTAGCCCGTTGAAGAATATCGCCGGTCATTTTAGTTTCGAAAAATGTGATTGGCAATTTCATTAGTTTCATCAGATAATCAGAAATCAAAGCAATATTTATTCTAGAGGTGATATGGATCAGTATCCAATCCCTAACCGCATTGGAAAGTGTAATACTTAAGATAATGGCAATGTTGGCAATTAAAATAATATTAATGAAATCGACATCGTTTCTTTGGATACCAACATCGATCACCGACTTCGATATAAAAGGAAGTACAGCCTGGAGGATGGTGACGATAAGCATCACCAAAAACAAATTCGCAAAGTTTTTTTTGTAAGGACTGAAATAACTAACGAGATTTTCCCAGCTCTTCTTCCTATTTAGTTTTTCAGATTCTTCCCTTTGAAAGAATTCCGACTGTGGTTCGAGTGCCAGTAAAGCCCCCATGTTCCAGTTTTCTTCTTTTTTATACCACTTATTTCTGAATTCTTTATAGCTGTATCTGATAAGACCTTTGGCTGGGTCGGAAACATATATACTTTTAGAAGTGGTCCGGTAGACTACAATAAAGTGACTATCATCCCAATGAACAATACAAGGTAACGGAATTTTAGTATGCAAATCTTCGACAGTTGATTTTATGCTTAGACTGCGGAGTGAAATGCTCTCAGCGGCGTAACTCAGATCTATAAACGAGACTCCTTCCCTAGAGATGCCACATTTGTCTCTTAAAAACTGCAGGGAGTAAAATTTACCATAAAATTTGGCGATTGACTTAAGACAGGCAGGGCCACAGTCCATTACGTCCAGTTGCCTATCGAGAGGAAAGCGTTTTATCATGAGAGCTAATATTTGGTTTTTATTTTGAAAAGCTTTTAAATGTAAGAAGTAATTCTTAATATTACACTAATAATATTTAACCAAATATAAAAACGTTTTAGTTTAACCGCTCTCATGAAAACTCTAAACCACGCTTCGCTGGCTTCAGTCCCTTCGATCTTTTTGTGTCAATTTTTTTCTTTGATTCATATTTATCAGGAATGCTCGAAAGCAGAAATTTCTTGTCATAGCAACAGTTAATAATTTACCGGACCATAATTTCTATGATGAGTGATATCAAAATCTCGTTCTGTACTACCTGCATGAATAGATTGTTCTATCTCAGACAGACTCTCCCGAAGAATCTTTTTGACAATAAGGATTACAAAAATCTCGAATTTGTGATTCTTGATTATAACTCCTCGGATGAATTGGAGAAATATATCAGGGATTCTTACCAGGATGAATTGTATAATGGCAGGATCGTATACTATAGAATTGATTCTGTTCAGTTCTACGACTGGGCACATTCAAGAAATCTGGTTGCCTCCCTGGCTACCGGTGATGTGATCTGTAATATTGATGCAGACAATTTTACAGGCCCGGGATTTGCGCAGTATGTTAATGAAGTTTTCCAAAACAGAACCGATGTATTTATGACTACCTATTATATATCGCAAGGTAGAAATGATGTTCTTGGGAGAATTTGTATGATGAAAGATAATTTTATGAAAATCGGCGGTTATGATGAAAGGATGAAACATTATGGTTTTGAAGACATTGATCTGATCTGTCGTTTGGGACGATCAGGACTTCATAAAATAGATATTGCAAACCCATTATTCCTTAGGGCTATACCTCACTCCAATAAAGAGCGGATGTTAAATTCCAAAGAAGGATTTTATCTCATTGATTTTTTTATCAGGTATATTAATGCCTACACTTCGGAGTTACTTTTCCTTTTCCAAGATGGAACAACCAAAAGCGCAACTATGATCAATAACTTCGTTTACAATAGCTTGGAACGCAAAATAAATTCAAACTCATTACAGCATTATCACTTTTCCATTCTCGAAAAATCTTGGGTGAATGGTCAATGGGCTGGGAGCGAACAGGACCAATTAACTCAGCATCCAGGTTTTTATAAGATTGAATCTGAAACGCTGCGTGAAGAGGCATTGTTTTTTTTTCATCAACTTTCCAATAGGCTGATTATGGATGAAAACACAAAAAAGGGACTGATAAAGGTAAAAAATAAGCGTATACACAAAGGTAACCTGTTTAAGAATTTTTCAAGCTTGCCTCATCAACCAAATAATCAAATCTAAATCTATTAACATTTAACTCTAAATTATGAAAAAAGTAACACTGAAACTTTCCCTCGACGCATTAAGGGAAGAAATGACATTGATCGATCAGTCTGATCTATCGATGCTAAAAGGGGGGACCGGTAACTACGGAGCTTATAATTCCTGGGAAGACATGTACGCGGCAATGCAGAATGGATATGTACCTCCTGCGGGAAGCTACTCTCCAGGTGGTGGAAACAACGGAGGTTATGGAGGCTATGGCCAATATGGAGGCTATGGAGGTTATACGAATTGGTGGGAAGATCCAAATTATTTTGGGGGTTCTGGTTCTGGCGGCTACGGTAGCTATGGTGGTTATGGAGGTTATTCAAGTACAAATGCAACACCCTATGGAAACTGCGTTTTTGATACGCTCACATATTTAAGCGGAATCTACGGTGGAACACAATATTCACAAGAACACTGGTTAAACTATTACAGGTCTCAGAATAGTGATAACATGATTAATCGAAATAGTCAAGGAGTAATGACAGGGGTGACTACAAGCACAGATATCATGCTCAACTTAATGTCGAACTATTTCAGTGTACAATCCGTTGCCCCAAGCAATCTAAATGCAACACTTACTTCAGGCAAAAGAGTTCTTGCCAATTTGGCCAACCAAGGACCGGACGGTGAAGGTCATTCCATCATTATCAACTGCAGAAATGGAGACGGTACTTATGAAATTTATGACCCAACCGCAAAAGTCACGCGTAATGTTACAGGTGGAGACCTTGCAGGTACAAATTACCTAATCGCTATTTAGTAATCATCATGAAAATACATACCTTCAATCCTAAACCTATTTTGCTTTGCGCAGCTTTTGTAACCTTTTTACAAATGTCTGCGTTTTGCCAAAAGTATGACAGAATTTTCAAAATATGCTTGGACGAATTAAATTTAGAGTACACGCTGCCAGCTGGTTTTTCTGAACAGGATTCCACTACAAGTTTTAAATGTAAGGATGATCTTTATAACAAAACCACAACGCTTGTATATTCTGTTATTAATAAAGACAGCAGCATTATTATAGGATTTGGGGATTTTATAAGGGATCGGGGACAGCAATATTATGAACCCGTCTCCAATATTCTTAAAAGACAGAAAAGTGAAGCCGACTCCCTCCATTTCAGCTCCTTGGTGTACCACCAGCAGAAGGCCGATAAGAAATTTAATGCCGATAATGCAGTGGAATACACAAAAAACTGTTCTGACGCATTCTTAGATAAATATAATAACGATAGGTATGTCTTAGCTGCCAGGAAAGGTAAAGGCGAATTTACAATCGTATTTTATTTCACAGATGCTGCGAAGGACAAAGCTTTACAATTGGTTAGGGAGGCTTCCGGTATTCTGAAATTTCGAAAAAATCAATAGGTGGGTATAATTTAAATACATTTGTCTCTTTCTATTGGTTTGGAATATTGAACAACCTTATTATACATTGGCGACCAAATGCATATTTTGTATCTGGTCGCTTTTTTTTAAAATTAAATGAAAAGAAAAGGAATTAGCGTAATCATGCCCACCTATAATCAGGTGAGCTTTATATCTAGAGCAATAACGAGTTTACTGATCCAAACATTTCTTGAATGGGAGCTTATCATAATAGTAGACGGAAGCACTGACGGTACAGTAGAATTGATAGAAAAATATCTTGGTGATAAACGTATTAAGTATTTTTTTTATAAAAACAATAAGGGCCTTGGTACTGCAGCTAACCTTGGACTGGAAAATGCATCATACGATTATATCAGCTATTTGCCTTCGGACGATCTTTATTTTTCCGATCACTTGCAGTCGCTATGGAACTTAGCAGAAGCCAATCCCGAAGGGACATTTTTTTGTTCAGGGGCAAAGTATAACTATCAGGATAATAATAATGGCAGTGCTGGACAAAAATGTTTTGGACCGTTTGCAGACATTGGATACCAATTAGTCCAGATTATGCACCAAAAAACAGAAACGCGGTGGATGGAAAGGAATGAGTTAGTTACAGACAGCCTAAATCTAATGTTTTGGAATAGATTACTGATAGGAACTGTGCCAAAATTCACTATGAAAATTACATCTGAATGGACTTCCCATCCCAGTCAGCGGCACAAAATCATTAGTGAGCGTTGGGGTGGAGGAATCAATTTATATAAACAGTTTTACAACATCAATCAAAAGCTTAAATATAACTCCGTGTTTGGGGGGATGATTGATGAGCATACTGAATATTTGGAGTTTGATAACCCTCAAAATTCTCCTCAAAGATCAGGATTAAAGATTCTACTAGTTGGTGAGTTAGCTTATAACGCCGAAAGAGTTCTGGCCTTTGAAGAAAAGGGACATCAGCTATATGGGTTATGGACGGGTAGCCCCTCTTTTTTTAACGCTATTGGCCCACTGCCATTTGGAAATATTATTGATGTGCCTAAAGAAAACTGGCAGGAGCATGTTAAGGAAATCAAACCCGACATCATTTATGCACTTCTAAATTTTCAGGCAATACCATTTATACACAGGGTTATTCGTGAAAACCTTGAAATTCCTTTTGTATGGCACTTTAAAGAAGGTCCATTTTTCTGCAGGCAAAAAGGTCTTTGGGATCAAATGATTGATATTTTTGAATATGCAGATGGAACCATTTTCCTCAATCAGGAGATTAAAATATGGTATGAGCAATTTTTTTATTTTGAGACCCCGCTCAGTATGATTCTCGATGGCGATCTGCCTCACATCGATAGATTCAAGGGAAAACCAAGTCCATTGTTGTCACAGCTTGATGGTGAAATCCATACAGTTGTTCCCGGAAGACCCCTCGGACTATCTCCAATAGATATACAAGAACTGTCGCGGAGAAAGATCCATTTACATATCTATGGAGATTTTTACCACAGTGTGTATAAAACATGGATTGAAGAAGCGAATGCACTAGCCCCAGGATATTTGCATTTGCATCCGGTTTGTACACCTCAAAATTGGGTAGTTGAACTTTCTAAATACGACGCTGGCTGGCTTCATATTTTCGATTCAGAAAATAACGGGGAAATGATGAAAGCAAACTGGCTCGATCTTAACTATGCCGCCAGAATGTCAACCTTAGGAGCTGCCGGGCTGCCAATGATCCAGCGTGATAATACGCAACATATCTGTGCATCCCAATCCTTCACAAAAAAACATGGTTTTGGAATTTTTTATAATTCCTTTGATGACCTTGCTCTTCAACTTGGCGATAGAGAGAAGATGTATGATATGAGGCAGGAGATATGGAAGAAAAGAGAAGTTTTAAGCTTTAATTATCACATTGAAGAAATTATATCTTTTTTTGATCGTGTAATTGACTCAAAAAAAGAGTTTAAGGGGGTTAGTCAAAAGAAATCAGTTGACAACATCCCAAAAATTATCCATCAAACCTGGAAGAATGATCAGCCTCCAAAGCATTATCAGATACTCACTCAGACTTGGAAGGAACACCATCCAAATTGGGAATACAAATTGTGGACAGATCAAATGAACTATGATTTTATCAAAAACTTCTTTCCTTCCTTTTTACCCATCTATGAACAGTATCCTTCAGCCATACAAAAAGCTGATGCTGTAAAATACTTTATCCTTTATCAATACGGCGGTCTTTTTGTAGATATGGATTATGAATGCATTCAAAATGTAGAAGAGTTATTGGAGGGAAACAGCGTCGTGTTTGGAAGTGAACCTGAAGATCATTGCAAGAAGTTTTACATGGATTTAATCGTTAGCAATGCATTTATGGGCTGCACACCAGAAAATAATTTCTTCAAGTTTCTCTGTGAATCAATCGCCACAATCCAGATCAGAAATGAGAACACGGTATTGAATACCCTGAATACTACTGGACCATTTTTTCTTACCAAATTGTATAAAAGCTTTCCGGGAAAAACCAACGTGAAAATTCTTTCAGCCGAGCGTATCTCTCCGCTGAGCATGCATGAAAGCCGGGATGTCCTGTCCGGAGAAATCACTGAAGAGATCCAAGAAAGATTGGATCGGGCGCATGCGGTGCACTATTTTTTTGGTAGCTGGTGGAAAGCTGTTAAAGAAGATCAGAATCAGTCCTTGAACTAATCCTAGCATTTATCAAATGATACCAAAAAAAATACATTGTGTCTATCTCAATAATAAGGAGCCACAGCCAACCGTATTTAAATATTGTCTTAACAGGATCAAAAATACCCATCCGGATTGGGAAGTGAATGTCTATGATATGGATTCTGCGACCAGACTCATTCAGGAGCATGTACCATATCTTTTCAACTGGTTTGACATGCAGGAACTCACCGTTCAAAAAGCAGATGTTTTCAGAATTATATTGGTTTATATCTACGGCGGATTCTATATGGATATGGATATGCTTTGTTTAAAACGTTTAGATGATTTAGCTTCTGAAAACCTAGTATTGGCCGAGGAGAAAACAATATCTGCAGCTCAAGCTTTTTATCTTGGACATACCCACCAGATGCGCATAGCCAACTATATGTTTGGCAGCAAGCCAAGTCACCCGTTTTGGATTGAAATGTTGATATACATATTAGAAAATAGCCATCACGCCATTCATACCGAAGAAGAGGTTTTGGAATATGCAGGGCCGGGGGCACTCACAAATATATACCATCACACAGTGGATAAGTTTCCAGATGTCAAATTA
The DNA here is from genome assembly GCF_900100705.1 of Pedobacter terrae. GTDB lineage: Bacteria > Bacteroidota > Bacteroidia > Sphingobacteriales > Sphingobacteriaceae > Pedobacter > Pedobacter terrae. Next base: position 611,152 of record NZ_FNCH01000001.1, on the reverse strand, counting down.
CTATTGAACGGGGGAAGGATATGCATCCAACCAGGGCATATTGAAGAATCTTGTTATTTTGGGGAATATGCCGCTCACATACATCAAGGTTCCTGGAGATGGCAGGGGAATGGGAATGGCACTGCACCGGCTGCACGAGTTCCATTAGAGATTTTTGAAACAGCAAAAGAAAATGCATTACAGCACTTAAAATCAATAAGCTAATGATCTTATCAGAAAACAAAAAAGAATCATATTTTTCCATTTTCTATCACAATTCTCGCTGGGAACAACTCATAAGGCAATGTTTAATTCCTGAGCTGGATGGGTGTATTAAAGGAAAAAAAATTAACTGCTTTTATTGGCATCTTAGCGAAGATCAGGGACACCATATTAAGTTAACTGTGCAAGGTAATCAAAATTTGGGCTTCGAAAGCGTTCTTAAAGAGAATATTTCGGAATACCTAATCCATTATCCCTCAGAAAATTTGGTTCAGAAGTTCCCCATGGATAGCTTTTTTATGAATTTTGAAAATAATGCTGTAAAGATGGCTATCTATAGACCATTTAATCAGCAAACCTCTGTTTTCGACTCGAGTGAGCTACTTCAAATCAGAAGTATATTTACCAATATTATAGCAAGTCAAATAGATGGGGAATTTGGAGATGAATTTAAAGTTGGAATCTCAGTATACGTCCTAATGACAGTCTTGCACACTTACTTTAGTGATTGCCGTAAGATGGAGTTACAATTAAGGGAGATAATTACGTTAATGCTGTCACGGAAGACAATAAGAGAAACTGTTATGTTGGAAAGACAGCTATTCCCTTTGGATCTCGCTGCGTCTGGTGTTCCAGAAATATGGCAGGATTTCATGGAAAATTATGTAACCTCCACACTTACCTGGCTCAATCCTCTAGGTGGTTTTTTAAAAGATAAACAAGTAACTCACCAAGAATTTAACTCTTTGTTTTTGGATATTATCTATCTTTTTCAGGAACAGTTAGGCGCGGATCTGAATCTTCATCCTTATTTTTGTACATTTTTACTTTACAGATACATGATTAGCTTACCTTAAACTAATTTTTATGTATTCCAGAAATTGTACACATTTTTTGAGGTCAAACGAGAAGAGGAAAATGTCCCGTATCTGTTCCAGCCGATCACTCACCATTGCTTTGCTGGCTATAATACTGATCTCGTTTTCGGTAAGATATTCCCGTTCAACTGGTTTAACCTTATGTTTATAATTTAAAATGGATTAACAGACATCCATTCGTTGGCAAGACAGATCCTGATAATTTTTCCAAATTTTTTAGATACTTGACAGCTGAGTTATTGTTACATTTGCGTACAGCTCTCAAATAAAAATCATACTCACTTATGAATTGATGGTTGATTTTCTTTAAGGGTACATCACTCACCTCATACTTCCATTGAAGAAAGTTAATTGTGTGCTTGAGAGATGTACGGTATCTCTCGGCTGTGCCACTAGTGTATTTGCTGCCTACCAGAATTTCAACCTTGCGGTTGTGTTCCTCAAAAACACTAACCAGTGTAATTGGTGTTTCTTCTTTTCCCAAAAATCTGTCGCGGATGATATCGGCTGTGATAATTTCATCTTTCTGGACAAGCTGACGATGGATTTCGTAAACCTTGGTTTTTAGATCTGTCAGATATGCGTTTAGGGTTCGGGACTCTTCCGTTTTTCCGGACGATCTACCTGCCGAAATACTCCATTTCTCCGGTTCGCAGGAGCGTCCTGTAGTAATTTCGGAACGCCTTCCGTCCACCGTAATCCTCTACAGGGCCGTTTTTGTAACTTTTTCTCTTCTTCAAGTAAAAGAGTAAACTCAAATTAATTTTCATAATGACTCACCTTAAAGTGTAACAAATCTAGCTTTGCAGTCATTAAAAATCAAGATGTATATCTTCGGAACATGCTGTGGATTAACGTTTTATGTCGTTTCGAGTACGCACTATTCAAAATTGAATTTACTCACCGAATTGCTCATCTCAAGTATACTATTTTATGCATATTTTGGTGCTTCCGAAAATTAAAAAAGCCCGCTATCATACGATTTGCGAGCTTTTGACTGGGTTATGGATTAAAATAATAAACCGAACTGGAATGGGAAAATAACGGTTGATTTGAGATTGATGTAATGAAAGCTCATTCAGACCAATGTGCTTAGGCCGCAGGCGTTGCGATTTGCGCTAGAATATGTTTTAGAAAAACCAAAAAAGCCTGAAATATTATGATTTCAGGCTTTAATTTTTCTGCGGAGAGCGAGGGATTCGAACCCCCGGACCTGTTACAGTCAACAGTTTTCAAGACTGCCGCATTCGACCACTCTGCCAGCTCTCCGCTGCAAAAGTACAAACTCAGCGTAACTCTGCAAACTCAGAAAGCTTTTTTTTTATATAAACTTGATAATTACTTAACACAGAGGGAGAAAAAATTATTTTTTCTGTATATTTTCCTCAATTGGCTCCGATTTTTTGAACAAATTAAAGGTCGGGCGGATAATTTTCACACTTCTTTTGCTCACATCAACACTAGCATTCAGTTCAAAACCGATCAGTAAAATTAATGAATTGAGGTAAAGCCAGATCATCACTACAATCAGTGTTCCGATAGAGCCATAAACCTTGTTGTAGGAAGCAAAATGGTTAATGTAAAAAGAAAAACCCCAAATGGTAAGGAAGGCCAGGATAGTGGCCAGCCAGGAACCTGCACTAAATAAGCGCCATTTTTTTGTGTGGGAGGGTCCGTAACGGTATAAAATGGAAATAGTAATGAAATACAAAATTGCCAATAATGCCCAACGGGTAAATTTGATGGTATAGATCAAAAAACTGTCTTTCAGGTGCAGTTCATCATTAATTTTGTTCAGCAAAACTTCACCCAGGGCCATTGCACTAATGCAGATGATGATCGAAAAGCAGATAATTATAGTTAGTACAAGTGCAATAAAACGTTGTTTGATCCAGCCCCTGGTTTCGATAATCGTTGATGATTTATTAAAAGCCTTCATCAGGTTTTTAACCCCGTTGGTGGCAAAAAATAGTGCGGATAAAAAACCGAAAGACAATAAGCCACGATTTTGATTTTTAATGATGTCTTTTAAGGTCGCTTCAAAGGCATCAAATGCATTGTGCGGCAATACCAGCTGAATTAAATTTAAAAGCTGATCCTGGAAACCTTTAATCGGGATGAAGGGGATCAGGGTAAACAGGAAGATAATCCCCGGGAAAATAGCCAGCATAAAACTGTATGCTAAAGATGATGACTTGTTTACCAAGGCATCTTTTCCGATTTCCCGAAAGAAAAATGTCGCGACGGTATATAAAGGTAGTGGGCTAAAACCAGGCAAAACACACCCTTTAGTCCATTCTACAAATCTAGAATAGAGTTTAAGATGTAATAACTGCCTGTGTAACCATTCCATTATATTGTTTAATTAAAAAAACACCGATAACTTTTCCATAAAATTTTCGGGTGGATTTGTCGGTTTATTTTTCTTCATATCAACAAAAACCAATGTGGTTGAACCAATGTTAATCAGCTCTTCTTTTTCATTATACAACTCATACTCAAAAAAGATCCTAACACCCGGCAAGGTCTTAATGATTGTTTTTACGGTAATTTCCTGATCGTAAAGAGCAGGTTTTATGTATTTACACTTTAATTCTAAAACGGGCATCATAATACCATCAGCTTCCATTGAGCTGTAGCTCATGCCTAAACTGCGCAACATTTCTACCCGGCCTACTTCGTAGTACTGTGCATAATTGCCATAATACATATAACCCATCTGGTCGGTTTCGCCATAACGAACCCTGATTTTTGTACTGTGGCTAAACATTATTTAAATATATTTCTTTTGTTTAACGCTTCGCGGTATTTCTTTGCATTAATTTCATGTTCAGCCTTGGTTTCGGCAAAGTTATGGTAACCTGAAAAATCCTCCTTAGCGCACATGTAGATGTAATTGTTGTTATCGCGGTTAAGCACGGCATCAATGGCATTAATACTCGGCATCATAATCGGGCCGGGAGGTAAACCTGCATATTTATAGGTGTTATAAAGCGATTGCACCCGTAATAATTTTCCGGTTACCCTTTTTACTGTAAAATCGTCATTGGCAAAAATCACCGTCGGATCGGCCTGAAGCAATATCCCTTTATTTAAACGGTTTAAATACAAACCCGCAATAATTGGCATCTCTTTATCATAAAGTGCTTCTGCGTCTACAATTGAAGCCAACGTGTACACCTGTGCAGGACTAAGGTTCAAACTTGCTGCTTTTTGTTTACGGTCTGCCGTCCAGAATTTCTCATACTCCTTATGCATGCGCTCAAAAAAATCAACCGGCGAAATATTCCAGTACATTTCATAGGTATTCGGGATAAACATGGCGTACACATTATCCTGGTTAAAACCATATTTGCTGATCAGCGCAGTAGAATCCAATACCTTGATAAAGCTTAACGAGTCGGCTTCCAGGTTGCTGGCCAGATAGGCTGCAAAATTTTCTTTCTTCCGGATGTTATGGAATTTTAATTTAACAGGGTCCTGGTTTCCGGCTTTGATCATGTTGATCAACGTGCGGTTGGTCATCCCTTTTTTCAGACGGTAACGTCCTGGTTTAACAGTTGTTGCTAAATTCATTTTTCCGGCAGCAGCTGTAAAAGACGACATGCTTTTTAGCAGATCTTTCTTTTTAATTTCCGCAACCAAATCATCATAGCTGCTTCCGGTTTTGATGTATAAATATTTTTGATTTTCGGTAACATTAGGGGCAAAATAAAGCCTGTAAATATTCAACGCAAAGTAACCGGCAATTAAAATAACGACAAGCGCAATAACTATAGCCGCTTTTTTACCTGTACTCATGTTCTTTTTTTCTACTTCAGTCATCTGTCAATGATACTTGTTTATGGTTGTTTATTAGATAGCGTAATGTTAATTCTGGTACCTATTGGCACTTTGGTTACCGAATCAAGTAACATTGGGTCTTGTTTAGTGATCACTGCAGCAGCACTATCGGTAATCGGCCCGTCATATAGGATGTTACCTAGCGTCAGGTTAGATCCTCTCAGGCTAAATTTAGCTTCATCGATGGTTAAGCCCATTAACTGTGGGATATCTACTTCTTCGTTGCCACGTCCATCGCCTAATACCAGGTTAATTCTCGAACCAACAGGCACTACCTGCCCGGCTGTTATCGGTTGACCACCAAAGGAGGCTTCTAAAACCACATCACGACTTACATCCGGCTTATAGGTGGTGTCGCCAAGTTTTAACCTCGAACTCTCTATAATCGCTTGTGCCTCTCTTAAAGTTTTAAACGCAATATCAGGGAATTTTGTATTCGGCGTTTTGCCCGCATTAATGGTTAAATAAATGGTACGGTTATCCTTTACAAAAGTATTGGGGTCAGGATCCTGATCAATTACCATTCCGGCAGGTTGATCCATAATAAAAACAGAGTCCACCTCATATTTTAGTCCGGCATCTTCCAGTTTTTTTACGGCCTGTTCAAAAGACAAACCTTTTACCAAAGGTACATTAAGGCCCTGTCCGTGTTTGGTGTAATATCTTAAACTAAAAAAAGCAATCAGTAGCAGCACTATAACAGTAACTATAGCCGCTAAAATGTTGTTTCTAAACGATTTGGTTTTTAAATACTCTATAAATTTAGACATGAATCTTAATTTGGGTTATGCGTACAAGCTCAAATGTAACTATTTTAATGATGGATTGAATTATCGAATCTTTTCTTCACCCAATTATTCAATCACTCACTCCTTCAATAATTCTCCTCCAAACATACTAAAGCACAAAGATATTTATATTTTTGAGGATATATTTATATTCAATTTCTATTTATAAAAGGATTTTTAACATGAAGAAAACGATAGCATTGCTAACAGGCGGTACCACAGGCGAATGGGTTGTTTCTGTAAAAAGCGCAGCCACTATTGCTCAAAATATCGACCCTAATTTATACGATGTGTATAAGATTATGCTGAACGAAAAAGGTTGGTTTTATGAACCTGCAGATTCTGTTAAAATTGAAGTTGATAAAAATGATTTTTCCTTAACGCTGGAAGGAAGAAAAATTAAGTTTGATGGTGTTTTTATAGCTATACATGGTTCTCCTGGTGAGGATGGAAAATTACAGGGCTATTTTGATATGTTGGGTATTCCTTATACTACCTGCGATGCATTAACTTCATCCATCACCATGAATAAAGGTTATACCAAAGCTATTGTGGCAGATATTGATCACCTGTATACCGCAAAATCTGTTCAGATATTTAAAGGTGGAAACTATAATCTAAATCAGATTAAGCAGGATTTACGGTTGCCTTATTTTGTTAAACCCAATAGTGGAGGAAGCAGTATCGGCATGACTAAGGTAAAACATGCTGATGATCTGGAAGAAGCGATTGAAAAAGCATTTAAAGAGGATACACAGATTTTAATCGAAGAGTTTGTAAGCGGCAGGGAGTTTTCAATCGGCATTTTTGGTTCAGACGGACAAATTATCGTTTTGCCTGCAACAGAAGTGATTCCGCAAAATGAGTTTTTCGATTTCGAAGCCAAATATACACCAGGCGCGACCGAGGAAATTACCCCTGGCAGAATGAATGCTGAAGAGCTAAGCCGTGTGCAACAGTTGGTAAAAGAGGTCTATCAAAAACTGAACTGTAGGGGCGTGGTGCGTATCGATTACTTTCTGGAGGAAGGAACCGATAAATTTTATTTTATTGAAATTAATACCATTCCCGGCCAAACCGCAACGAGTTTTATTCCACAGCAGGTAGCAGCAATGGGCATTACCTTAAAAGAGTTCTATACCCGTTTAATGAAGGAAACTTTAGGCTAGCCTGCGTCAATTTTGTCATTCTGAATGCAATGAAGAATCTTTAAATAGTAGCGTTTGCATTTGTGGATATATTGCTTTTAACGAGGCTTTTTAGGCCGTTGTTTTAAATGTTATGTAGATACATGCTATTCCGCCAAAACCTGCACACCAATGAACATCCAGAAACTGATTGATAAAGGTTTAAAACTCAAAAGCTATCCAAAAGATTCGGTTATTTATGAGCCTGGAATGCAGCCCCGCTATGTGTATTTTATCAAGTCAGGCGAGGTGCGTATGGTTACCGTGAGCGATGAAGGGAAAGAATTTATTCAAGGTGTTTTTAAAACAGGTCAATATTTTGGCGAACCGGCCTTGTTAACCGATCGACCTTATTTAGCTTTCACTATTGCCAGTAGAGATTCGCAGATTATTTCGGTAAATAAAGAAGATTTTTTCAAGCTGATTGAAAACGAGCCTAACTTTAGCATGGAGCTGATCCGCAATTTAAGTAACCGCCTGTTTTATAAATCGATGATGCTGGAGGAGCTGGCGAGCGAAAAGGCTGATCACCGTTTGTTAACAATGATCAATTACCTTCTTACCGATATTAAGGCAGGCGAAAATTTAAGAGTAACACGTCAAGAACTAGCCGACATGACTGGTTTGAGGGTAGAAACTGTTATCCGGGGAATGAAACTACTAGCCGGGAAAGGCCTGATTAAAACCGTTAAAGGAAAAATTGTTAAGGTTTAGCCATGCTTCAGTGATTTGTACAGTTAACAACAGGATATTTAATGATAAATAAGCTGTTAAATTATTAGACTAATACCTCAAACATGACCTAGATCATAAATAAGTGTTTAATTTTAGGCTTATCTTTGTAGGATCAAATTAGGAGATTATGGCAGAGTTAACGAAATTCCAGGCTTTTGTACAGTGTAAGTGTCCACGATGCCGCAAGGGTGATATTTTTACAGGTAGTGCTTACTCATTGAGGCTACAAAAAACAAATGTAAACTGCCCACATTGCAATTTGAAATTTGAGCGCGAACCTGGCTTTTTCTATGTAGCAATGTTTGTAAGTTATGCCATGAATGTTGCAGAAATCATTTCCATTGGTGTAGCTTCTTATGTTTTAGGTTTAGACTTAGTATATGAGAATCTGTGGTACTATGTGGGGTTAATTTTAGCCGGTGTTTTGTTGTTATCGCCCATTAATTACCGCTATTCGAGAGTGATTTTGCTTCACTACCTTACACCTGGGTTACACTATGTGCCCAGAAGTGGTGATTAGCATTAAAAACTAACGTAAAAGGCGATTTGATATTTAATATAATTTTTACGATCGCTATTAAGCAGATGCTATTTTAAAAGCTTCATTTATACTATCAACCAATGCGCTCACTTTGGTTTCCGAGGTGAGTTCGTACCGGTATTCGTCTTCAATACTGCCCATTTTGGTTTCTGTATTTCTGAATTCCATTTTACTGGAAACAAATTCCTTGGCAGAGGCATGGAATTCTGTAGCACCGGTTTGCTCAATCAGTTTGTGGATATTGCTTTCATTAATTCCGGCACCAGGCATGATTGTAATCCGTCCCGCTGCTTTTTTTACCAGCTTTGCTAATTTTTCTGCCCCTAGCATTGCAGAAGAAGCACCTCCTGAAGTAAGTACTCTTTTTATTTGAAGGGAAATTAAATCCTCCAGCGCCTGATCCATATCGTTACTCATATCAAATGCCCTGTGGAAAGCAACCTCCATAGGTTTGGCCAGATTAATAAGTTCCGTACAGCGTTCTTTGTCGATCGTGCCATCAGCCTTAAGTATTCCAGTAACTATACCTTCGCAATTTAATGATTTACAAACCTTTACATCCTCTTTCATGATTTCAAATTCCATTTCAGAATATAAAAAATCTCCTCCACGTGGACGTATAATCGGCCAAACTTCGATAGAGAGATTTTTCTTGGCTAATGCAATCTGGGCATAACTTGGTGTAGTACCACCTTCTGCCAGGTTATCACAAAATTCTACTCTTTTTGCTCCGCCATTTTGGGCGGCCAATGCCGATTGGTAAGAATTGGCACAAACTTCTAAGCCAGGAACAATATTCATATTCATTTATTATTAAGCCATCTTATTCTATCGAATCCGCCGGACCTAGAACTACCCATCCCTTTGGCGATTTAAAGGTATTTAGCAATTGTACAGACTTTCCTCCATCCGGGTACCAACACACTTCAGTAATTACCCAATGTGTCTCATCAACCTTTTTACGTTCTGGAAATGCATTTTTAATGTTTGAGAAATCAGGAAAGCCATGCGCTTCAATGTTATTGATGAAAGACAGTTTCAGCACTTCGGCCGTTTCGTTGATAATATCCTGATCAATTTCAACTGCCATGTTCATCCCCGAAAGTAAAGATTTCGCTTCTTCGTAAAAATCTTTACAATCCATTGCTGCATCGATGTCTTTATTGATGTAAGCCTTCTCAATCGAAAGTATGGCACCTTCAGGCGTCTCCAGATTAACTTTGAAATGATCTACACCTTCATCAATGTATAAACCTATACTATCGTCAAATGCAGTTTTATCTTTCTCAGCCAGGCCGTCTCTAATTGCTCGAATGGTATAGCCACCAATTAAACGACCGTTTTCAATAATCATCCAATCCGATATATCATCACCAGAAATACCAATTTTTTGATTTAATTTAACCGTTTTCACATCAACAGGATCGTTACCAACGGTACCAAACAGATTTCCTTCATCGTCAAAATGAGGTTCAGTAAGCCAAATATGCTCGCTATATTCCCCGTCTCTGATATGAGCTTTAACCGAGAAGTAAGCTTGATGTGGTTGTGGATTGGAAAGACTTTCTTCGAAATACCAAAGTGTTAAACCAGCCTTTTCAATCGCCCAACGCATACGCTCATCTTCGTTTGAAATATAAACCATATCAGGTTCGCCCTTACGTTCTTCTACATTCTTTTTGCCGAAAATTTTAGATAACAATCCCATTTATTGCTTGTTATTGGAGAGATTAATGATGCTAATAGTAACTTTTACCTTTAATTAAAAGATCTTGCTTTTCAGCATTGCAAACGGCATAACTAAAGCCCTGTTGGATGGCATAAGCACCATATTCGCCCTTTTTATTGATGGCTAAAAATCCTACCTGTATGTTTTTGGCCGTTTCCGGCTTTTTTTTGATGATACGCATTACTGCCTCCTTACATGCTGCTTCCGGCGCATAACCCTGGCGCATCAGCTCTACCACCAGGAAGGAGCCTACATTCCGTACCACTTCTTCGCCTACACCGGTTGATGTTGCACCGCCAACCTCATTGTCTACATAAAGGCCAGCGCCAATAATCGGACTATCGCCAATTCTACCATGTAATTTATAAGCCATGCCGCTGGTGGTACAGGCGCCAGAAATATTACCCATCGCATCAATAGCCAACATTCCAATGGTATCATGGTTGTATTGATTTCCTGGCAATTTTTGCGGCGCTGCTTTTTCGTAAAGTTTATTTTCGATATTCATTACCGGCGCATATTTCGCCGTTTTTAGCCATTCTTTCCATGCTTTTTCGCTGGCAGGGGTAAGCAGGTTCTCTTTTTTGAAACCCTGTTCCAATGCAAACTGTAAAGCGCCATCACCAGCCAACATAACGTGCGGCGTTTTTTCCATCACTTTACGTGCTACCGAGATGGGATGTTTAATATGCTCTAGTGCCAAAACAGCACCACAATTACCCAATTCGTCCATAATACAGGCATCAAGCGTAACATGACCATCACGGTCGGGCAAACCGCCATAACCTACAGATTGATTTTTTTCATCGGCTTCCGGTACCCAAACACCTTGTTCTACTGCATCTAAAGCGCGACCGCCAGACGATAAAACTTTCCAGGCATCAGCATTTGCCGCAATTCCAAAATCCCAGGTAGAAATGACAATGGGAAAATTTGCTGCTTTTGACGATTTATTTGGAATAGCATTGGCGATACTGCTTTTATCAATAGCCATCAGTCCGGCTGATAGGGCAGAAGCTTTTATAAATTTACGGCGGTTAAACATGTAGAGGGTTGATTAACTGGTTTATGGTTTATTTAACAAAGTGGTTGATTATGATATTTTTAAATCGCTTTAATCGTGCTAATTGCGATTTGATGATCAGTATTTTGAAATAATTAATCGTTTTACTATGGTCTTACAGTGTGATTTGATCATTGCGTACTATTCAATTGTAAAATGATCGGCATCTTTTAAAAATGGAAACTGTCTCCTGACCTTAACCAGTTCTTCGTAGTTGATACTGAAAGTATACAAATCTTCATCTTCTGGTTTATAATAAACAGTATTGCCATATGGATCGAGACACATCGATAATCCGCTGTGGTAAATCTGGTTTCCATCATGTCCAACACGGTTCACCGCAATTACATAACTTTGGTTTTCTATCGCCCGGGCTGGAATCAATGCCTTCCAGTGTGCCGAACGTTTATCAGGCCAGTTGGCCACCAGGAGTAGGATATCGTATTCCTGATCTACATTACGTAACCAAACCGGAAACCTTAAATCGTAACAAATGGCCAGCCTGATTTTCCAGCCTTTAAGTTCTACAATGAGTTTTTCTTTACCTGGACTAAAATGCTGATCTTCATTACCCATACCAAACAGGTGGCGTTTATCGTAATGCTGATTTTTACCATCTGGCTCCATCCAGATCAGGCGGTTAAAATATTGATCGTTTTCTTTAATAATTAAACTTCCTGTAACAACACAATTGTACTGATGCGCCATTTTCTGCATCCATTGCATTGTTTTTCCACCCATTTCTTCGGCCAAAGCTTCAGAATTCATGCTAAAACCCGTATTAAACATCTCGGGCAAGATAATAATATCCGTTTTCTCCCTTACACCCATCGATAATCTCAGCGCCAGATTCAAAAGGTTTTTCTCGATGTTTTCCCAAAAAAGATAAGCTTGAAAAACAGTTACTTTCAGATTTTCAATTTGGGTGTAAACAGGTGCTTCCATGGTATATCGGTTTAGTCTGGTTAAATCTTTTTAAGTTTTTCTGCAGCTAAGGCGAGCGTAGCATTTTCTTTAGCAAAGCAGAACCTGATAATTTTATGGTCAGTTGCTTTTTGGTAAAATGCAGAAACCGGAATGGTGGCCACTCCAAATTCTTTGATCAACCTGATGCTAAAATCGGTGTCTTTTTCGTCGCTGATATCGCTATAACTTGCACATTGAAAATACGAACCATTACAAGGCAAAAGTTTAAAGCGGCTTTCGGCCAGGAGATTTCTAAAGTAATCCCTTTTCTGTTGAAAGAAACTACTAATTTCGTTATAATTTTCCGGTTCTTTAATGTATTCGGCAATGGCCTGCTGCATGGGACTATTAACGCTGAAAACATTAAATTGGTGTACCTTCCTAAATTCTTTGGTTAAATCCTCCGGGGCAAGGCAATACCCCAGTTTCCAGCCCGTAGCATGTAAAAGCTTGCCGAAAGAGGCCACAATAAAACTTCTTTGCCTCAATTCTGGATAGCACATTACACTCTGGTGTTTTTGTCCATCATAAATGAGGTGTTCATAAACTTCGTCGCTTAAAATCACAATATCGCTGCCGCTAATAAGTTTAATAAGCGATTTCATATCATCTGATGATAAAATACTACCTGTAGGGTTTTGTGGGGTATTTAAGATGATCATTCTTGTTTTTACCGTAAACAACTTCTTAACCATATCCCAGTCAATTGCATAATTTGGCGGGGCAAGTTCATAAGTTTTAACCAGGCCACCCAGCAATTTAACCGTAGGCGCATAGCTATCGTAAGCCGGCTCAAAAATAATAACCTCATCACCAGCATTGATAATGGCTGCCAGTGCGGTAAAAATGGCCTGCGTTCCACCTGCTGTAACCGTAATTTCTGTATCAGGATTATACTTGATGTCATAAAGCTTTTCAACTTTCTCTGCAATGGTTTCTTTTAAAAAAGCAGAACCAGGCATTGGCGCATATTGATTAAAACCATCTTTCATGGCTTTATTCACCAATTCTATTAGTTTCGGATCGCAGGCATAGTCTGGAAATCCCTGAGAAAGATTAATGGCACTGTGTTCAGCGGCAAGTTTACTCATCACCGAAAAAATGGTGGTATTTATGCCAGGAAGTTTAGATTGTATATGAAGCATCTTATAAGCGAAAATAGGAAAAAAAAGCTTAAGACTTAAAAACCTATGCGATAAGCCTTGCTAAATGATTGAGATTGTACCTATTGGAATTATTTGCAAAAGTGTTATACGCTTACATTAAATTTATAGCATTGAATTAAGTTAAACACTTGGCTTGGCAGATTCTATTTCAGCTTATCGATCAATGCGCTGCAACGGCAGCATCACCTGATGCCTCTACTTCATTAGTGATAAACCTGCTGCCGATTAACAAACAACAAAGTGCGATAAACGCCGCGGCTGTCATAACCAAAGGCATCGGTACTACCGAGTGTTCGCTAAATAAACTTACCATTACCGAAGCCAGGGCACCTAAACCCATTTGCAAGGCACCCATAAGTGCAGATGCACTGCCCGCGTTTTTAGAGAATGGTGCGAGTGACAAGGCGGCGGCATTAGGATTAATCAGGCCTAAACATGCCAAAAACAATGCAATGAAACCTATGGTAGAATATAAATTCAACCAATTATTTAAAGCAAAAATCAAAAACATTAAACTGAAAATACATTGTGCAATTAGCGCGTAGGTGACAATTTTTTTACTGGTAAACCATCTTAATATGAAGCTATTTACCTGACTTGCCCCAATAAAGGCAATCGATAATAAGGCGAAAATCCATCCATAACCAGTTTTACTTACTTCGTATATTTTCATAAATACGGTTGGCGAAGAAGATACATACGCAAATAAGCCTGAAAAGGTAATTGAACTGATTAAAGCATAAGTGTAAAATTGCGGCTCTTTCAAAACGGTAAAGAAATTGGTTAAAATTGGCTTTGGTTTTAAAGAATAATTCGGGTCTGGTTTATAACTTTCTGGTAATTTAAATATTGAAGCCAGGAGCATTAAAATAGCCATCAACCCTAAAAATACAAATACATATTTCCAGCCCAGGGCCGAAATTAAATAACCACCGGCAGTTGGGGCCAGCATAGGCGAAACAGCGATCACCAACATTAAAGAAGCAAATACTTTTGGGCTTTCTTCTACAGAAAACAGGTCTCTTACCATAGCAACTGAGGCTACTGCAGTGGCACAACTTCCAATGGCCTGTACAAAACGTAAAACAATCAATTGGTTTACATCAGTTACCGCCAAGCATAAAAAGGAAGCAAAAATATAAAGCGCCAACCCAAAGTATAGCGGTTTTTTCCGTCCAAACTTATCCAACAGCGGACCGTACAATAACTGGCCAGCAGAAATTCCGATAAAAAAGCTGGATAAAGAGAGTGCTACTGTAGATTCGGTACTTTTTAAATCCTTTGCAATATCAACAAAGCCAGGCAAATACATGTCGATTGAAAAAGGGCCAAGAGCAGCCAATGAGCCTAAAATGAGTATAAGATAGAAATGTTGTTTTTTAGCCATGAAAAGATTACCGGTTTTTGATGGCGCAAAGATTGGGAGATTTATGTTGCTAACCTATTTTTATGGTCGAATGATTGTAAAAATCATATTTTAATCCATAGACCATAAAGAGGCTACTCTATAAGCGTTTTATCATCTATGTTAAAAATGTGAAGATCGGTGTGTTAAATCTGCTATTTATTTATAGATTTATAGTCTATGACTTTTAAGACAAAAGAAAGCCGTTTGCTACTCATTCTGGGTAGTTTTTTCGTAGCAAATGCTATATTATCAGAATTTATTGGCGTTAAATTGTTCAGTGTTGAAGAAACGCTGGGTTTTAAAAAGTTCGATATCAATTTGCTTGGTGTTCCAAATCTGTCTTTTGTAATGTCTGCCGGTGTATTAACCTGGCCCATTATTTTCATCATGACAGATATTATAAACGAATATTTTGGCGTAAAGCAGGTTCGTTTTTTATCTATACTTACCTCCATTTTAATCGCTTTTGCCTTTTTGGTGGTATGGGGATCGATGCATTTAAGTGCTGCCGATTTTTGGGTACACCAAAAAATTAATGGTGAAGACTTAAATATGAATAATGCTTTTGCCGGGATTTTTGGACAGGGCATGTGGATTATCGCAGGTTCCATCACCGCTTTTATTATCGGGCAGATGGCAGATGTGCTCATTTTCCACCGCATTAAAAAACTAACCGGTGAACGTGCGCTATGGCTGCGTGCTACGGGCTCTACGTTGGTTTCTCAGCTAATTGATAGTTTTGTGGTGATTTTCATCGCATTTTATTTAAACCCACAATACCACTACAGCTGGAAAATGGTTGCCGCAATCGGTTTGGTGAATTATACCTATAAATTTATTGTTGCCATTTTAATGACTCCAATTTTATATCTTGTACATGCTATCATAGATCGTTATTTAGGCAAAGACCTTGCACATAAACTGATCAAAATGGCAGGCAGGGGATAATTATTAAAACAACTCAATACCAAATAATCTAACTTATGAGAAACATATTGATGCTATTAGCAGTGCTTTTCTTATTTTCATGTGCAAATAAAGATGGAAACAAAAAAGATTCGGCGCTAAATATTCAGGGTACCTGGCAGTTGTTATCGGCTACAACAATCGAAAATGGAAACAGCCAAACCACTGATTATTCCGGAAAAGTAAAAATGATCAAACTATTCAATAACACCCATTTTGCTTTTTTGAAACATAGCCTTGATCCGAAGGATAGCACTGGTTTTGACGCAGGAGGTGGAACCTACGTTTTAAAGGGCGATGATTACGCGGAGCACCTTGAATATTATAAAGACAAAAATTGGGAAGACAAGCATTTTAAGTTCAAACTCTCCATCCATCATGATACCTTGATTCAGAAAGGTGTAGAGAAGGTGGAAAAGGCTGGGGTAGACCGTGTAATCATTGAAAAATACATCAAAATAAAATAATAAGCATTTCTTCGATCTGTATTTCTGAAAGTTGAGGAACATTTTAAAACAATATTGTTTTAAAATGAATCATTTCGTTGTTTCGTTTCGAATCATTTCGTAGCTTTGTGTTATGGGATACGAACTATCGAAAAAAGAAATTGGGGAAAGAATCGCCAGCCTACGATCAAAAAAAGGTATTTCTCAAGAAGATTTAGCCAAAAGTATCGCCATTTCAAGGCCGTCTTTAACACAGATCGAGTTGGGAAACCGCGGCGTTAGCCTAATTGAAATGCAAAAAATTTCCATAGCGCTAGGTTTTTCACTGGATGATTTTATGACCAAGGCTTTTCTGTCCAATCAAAGTTTGCAGCCATCTGGCACATCACAAGAGAAGGTTACCTCAGAACGTGTTTCTGTTCCAACCTTAAATATAAATAAATTTAAAAATGTTTTACTTTATATATTAGAGCGTTGTGCCGGCAAACCTAATGTGGGTGAAACCGTACTATATAAACTTCTTTATTTTTCTGATTTCAATTATTACGAGTTGTACGAAGAGCATTTAACAGGAGCGAGGTATAAAAAGTTGCCATATGGCCCTGTTCCTCAAAAATTAGATGCTATCATCAGTCAAATGATAGATGCCAATCAGCTTCAACGGATCAAAACAGAATTTAAAGGTTTTCCGCAAAAGCGTTACCTGCCACTTGAAAAAGCTGATTTAACCGGACTTAAAGCCAGCGAAAAGGATGTTATAGATAAAGTGATTGAGCAGATGAGCGATTGGTCTGCCACAGCCATAAGCGATTATTCGCATAAAGATCTACCCTGGGAAGTTACTGAAGAAGGTAAAGATATCAGTTATAATTTAGCTTTCTATCGGGAACTACCTTATTCTGTTCGGGTGTATGATGAAGATGATAACGATTAACTATGGTTTTCGAATCACTAAACGAATTTGATAAGGATCTAAAAAAGCTTTTGAAGCGATATCGTAGCTTGCAATCTGATTTGGAAGATGTAAAGATAATTTTAAGGGTAAAGCCTGATGAACGCAATCCTTTTAGCTTTCGTATTGATAATTTAGATATTATTACATGTGTAATTAAAATTAAAAAAATTACCTGTGATAGTTTAAAAGGACGGGGAGTAAACTCTGGCTTGAGATTGATTTATGCTTATTTCGAAGAAGAAAAAAAGATTGTTTTTATTGAGCTTTATCATAAAAACGATAAGGAAAACGAAGACAGGCAGCGTATTCTAGACAATTTTAAATAACGCAAAAGGTCGGACTCGCTCCAACCTTTATACTTAACAACAAAACAAATAAAAAAAATTAACCTTAAAAATAAATTACAGGCTTGCTAGTTCTGAGGCAAAAACATTTTCACTCAATTGCTCCTGTTTATAAATCTGTCTGCCGGTGTAAGCCACAAAAACAGATTGATCTAAAAGCAAATCGCGGTTTTTAATCAAACTTTCTAACTTAACCGTACCCACCACATATTTATAACTACTGGCCGCATAACGCTCACTAATATTATCAAATTCCAGTAAAGTAATCAGATCTTCATCTGCGTAACGCAAATAGACTTCTAAAAGAATTTCCGCTGTATGTTTTACACCATTTTCTGAATGGTATTTTTTGTATTCATAACGATAATCGTAACGTAAAGCCGCAATATCAGAAAGTACAGCAGCACCGGTAGGATGGCCACCCGCACCTTTACCATAGAAGAATTGTTTATCTGCAAAAGCCGCCTGAACGGCTACGGCATTGTATTCATTTTCTACGTTATAAAGGAAATCATCCTTCGCTACCAACTTGGGAAGCACATAGGTCACGATATCTTTTGTGTTTACTTTGCGTGCTGTAGGAACCAACTTAATTTTAAAGTTTTTCTCACGCGCATATTTAATATCATTGTTGGATAGGTTTTGTATCCCGATGTTTAAAATGACATCAGGATTTACAAATAAGCCATAGGCATGTGCAGTAGCGATGGCCAGTTTATATTTCGGATCGTATCCACCTACGTCTAAAATCGGATCGGTTTCGGCAAAGCCTAAATCCTGTGCTTCTTTTAATGCCGAATCATAACTTTGTCCGTCATTGAATATTTTTGATAAAATATAATTAGATGAGCCATTAAAAATTCCACTCAAAGCATGGAATAATTCATTATCGTAGTACTCTTCTAAATTGCGGATAATTGGAATACTGCCACAAACTGCTCCTTCATATAATAAGGATGTTCCGTGCTTTTGTTGTAAATCTACCAACTCTTTTAAGTGTGTGGCGATCATCTTTTTATTGGCGGAAACTACATTTTTGCCATTTTTTAATGCTGTAGTTACAATTTCATACGCCGCATCGGCATCATTGATCAATTCTACAATTGTATTAATCTCCGTATTGTTCAGTATCTCGTTTCGATCGGTAGTAAACAGATCCTTATTGAGGGTACGTTTTTTTCTTGGATCTTTTATCGCGATTTTAATGATCTCCAGGTTTAGGTTCTGGCTTTGGATAATATCCAATAAACCTTGTCCTACAACACCAAAACCAAATAAACCGATTTTTAAATTCTTACTCATTGTTATAAAGTGATTATACAGATAGGTGGATTACACCGATATAGCTGTTCTTATTTTTGTATTTTTTTAAAATTTTATTCCGGTATCCAGTTTTCTTACCTTCTACCTTTATCCCCTCAACCCTCTACCTTTTTAAGCCGTATGCTGTAGTTTGATTATTTTCTTGTTACGGCTTTCTTTCATAAAGTTTCCGATTACATTGGTTAAAGCATTGGTTTCGATTAAAAAACCATCGTGTCCATAATCAGAATGCAAGGCACAAAATTCTGCCCCAAGGATATGATCGGCCAGGTATTTCTGCTCTGAAAGCGGAAATAATACATCGTTTTCTATTCCAATAACCAGGGTATTCGCCTTAATTAATTTTAATGCATCACCAATACTCTTGCGGTTACGCCCCACATTATGGCTGTCCATGGCTTTGGTTAAATAATAATAACTATATGCATTAAATCGGTTAATCAATTTTTCACCCTGATAATTCTGGTAAGAAGACGATCTAAAATTGTCAGTCTTATCGTTTACACTTTCTACCTGTGTACTGCCATAGGCATTATAGGTTCTATAACTTAATAGTGCAATGCTACGCGCTGTTTTTAAACCTTTGCTACCACCGTTTGGTTGGTTGGCGTAAAAAGTTCTGTCGGTAGTAATGGCTAAACGCTGACTTTCGTTAAATGCAATCCCCCAGGGAGAATGTGCTGCATTAGTAGCAATCAGGATCAGGTTTTCAATTTTATTTGGCTCCGAAATACTCCATTCCACCGCTTGTTGCCCACCCAAAGATCCGCCGATTAATAATTTTATATAATCAATTCCTAAATGCGAAGCCAATAACTGGTGTGCCGATACCAAATCGCGGATGGTAAACTGCGGAAACGAAAGGTAATAAGGCAAGCCCGTTACCGGATTGGTACTTAACGGATTGGTACTGCCGTAATGCGAACCCAAAACATTGGCACAAATGATATAATGCTCTTCTGGATTGAACAACGCATTTTGACCGAATAAACCTTCCCACCATTCAAAAACATCAGCATTGGCCGTAAGTGCGTGACAAACCCAAATTACATTATCTTTAGCGGCATTTAATTTACCATAAGTTTGATAAGCGACCTGTAGGTTACGGATTTTTTTTCCGCTTTCTAGTTTAAACTGTTTATTGTAATGATATGTTGATGCTGTACTCATTGTTTTGCTGTATTCGGAAAATAAACGGGCTTAGGCTAATAAACGCTCTGTAGAAATCTGTGCATTAATGGCTGCAAAAGCCTGCTCAAAATCGGCCTTGATATCATCAATATGTTCAATACCGACTGAAACCCTTAAGGCATTTGGTTTTACACCTGCAGCCAATTGTTCTTCTTCGCTCAATTGTTGGTGGGTTGTTGCCGATGGCTGTATAATCAATGTTTTGGCATCGCCCACATTAGCGAGATGCGAAACCAACTTTAAATGATCAATCACCTGCGTGGCGTTTTCCTTGCTTCCATTTAATTCGAAAGATAGTACGGCACCAAAACCGTTACTTAAATATTTCTTCGCAAGATTATTGTATTTGCTGCTTGCTAATCCCGGATATTGTACTTCCTTAACCAGCGGATGATTTTCTAACCAGGTAGCCAGTTCAAGGGCATTATCAACGTGGCGCTGTACGCGAAGTGATAAGGTTTCCAATCCTTGCAACAGCAGAAAAGAATTGAAAGGCGATAGGGCAGGACCAAGATCCCTTAATCCTTCTACACGTGCACGGATGATAAACTGAATATTACCAAACGGCCCGCCAATACCAAAAACATCGCTAAAAACTAAACCATGGTACCCTGCTGAAGGCTCAGAGAATTGAGGAAATTTTCCGTTGCCCCAATTGTAGTTTCCACCGTCAACAATTACACCGCCAATACTTGTTCCATGACCACCGATCCATTTCGTTGCAGATTCTACCACAATGTTGGCACCATGTTCTAAGGGCTTAAACAAATAGCCCCCTGCACCAAAAGTATTATCAACCACTAAAGGAAGATCATATTTTTTAGCAATGGCCGCAATTTTCTCAAAATCAGGTACACTAAATGCCGGGTTACCAATGGTTTCAAGATAGATGGCTTTGGTTTTATCGGTAATTTTAGCTTCAAATTCTTCCGGTACATCCGGATTCGCAAAATCTACATGAATACCTAAACGTTTAAAAGCTACTTTAAACTGATTATACGTTCCGCCATAAATATGTGAAGAAGAAACGATACTGTCTCCAGCCTCTAAAATATTATTCAGCGCAATAAATTGAGCAGCTTGACCAGATGCTACTGCCAAAGCTGCAACACCACCTTCTAAAGCTGCAATACGTTTTTCGAAAACATCGTTGGTCGGATTCATGATTCTGGTGTAGATATTACCAAACTCTTTTAATGCAAATAAATTGGCACCATGCTCGGCGCTGTTAAATCCGTATGAAGTGGTTTGATATATTGGCACCGCTCTTGAACCTGTAGTTGGATCTATTTCCTGGCCAGCGTGTAATTGTAAAGTTTCAAATTTATATGATGTTGACATAATTTCTGTTTTTAATTGTTAAATGATCAGATAAGGAGCTTAAGTTAATCCTAAAACGGCAGGGCGTATCCCGATTATCCGGGACCTTCCAGTTTGAAAGAAACAAAAAAGGAAGATTTTTAAATTACTGTATGCAACAGCACATACAAATCATCGCAGGCATGTGGCCACAAATAAAAGAAATAGAAGTTTGTTCTACCTTTTTAAGGTTTGCGTTAGTTCCGCTAAGCGATTGAAGATTTAATGTTTGCATCAGTTCTAATTTATATCTCCAGATAACACCATGTTACCCGGTCAGGAATTGGCACCTTCTCTCTCTGAGGGTTGCCAGTGGGTCATCGAGCCAGTCTCTCGCCACTTCTTTATAAATCAACCTGTGAAGATTGACTTTTATTCAGCTATCCGCCAAATAATATTTCAAATGTCTAAAATTATTCTTAATATACAAAATAAAATTTTGAATTTAAAATAAGTAACTGAAAATGAGCAATGTATTTTAGTGGTTCAGTTGATAAATAAAACTTTTCATATAAAATTAACGCTTAAAATTCTAAGTTTGCGCTACCTATCTAAATATGATGATGAAAAATACAAGCGTTCTGGGTTTAGGCCTGCTATTCACAGTAATATCTTTTAGCACTGCAAATGCTCAATTTGGCGGTTTAAAAGACAAATTATTAAAAATCGGCACTGTGCAGGGTGCAAAGGCTTTAGGAGTAGACAAGTTTTTGAAACAGCCTGCGGCCATTACCACGAATTTTGAGGATGTAAGCAGGGAAGGTGAAAAAATGCCTGATTTTATTACATCTTTAAATTTAAAAGCTCAACCCTTGTATCTATTACCTAAAAATCCAGAGGGCGGTTTTGTGCTTTGTGAGGGACTTTATGAGATGACCAATAAAAGTTATTGCTTAATGGCCGGAACTTTCGCGCCATCCAAAGGCGATGGCTACATGTTTGCTCCGGTGTTAGGCCCGAAAGAAGAGATTGTGGTTGCTGTTTTGAAAAGTGCAGAGAAACACCCCGAAGTAGAACAGCATGATATACAAGCATTACTCTGGACGATTATAGCCAAAACAAAATTTGTTGATTACAACGGGCAAGTTAAAGTAACTGCCCTTAAACTATTAACACCTAAACAACTTACACAGTTAGAAGGTGGCGCCCTGGGTATTTTGCCTTTCGATGTCATGGAAAAGGCGAAAGACCAATTGCCATCAGGCGTGAGGGCTGTTTTTGAGGCAGAAAATAATATCCGTCAGTTAGTGTCTTCCGGTAATTATACTTATGCCGAGATGGAGAAGTATGCTATCATTGCAGGAATGGCTCCGCCAAGAAGCGATGTACCAAGCGGCATTTGGACTAAACATCCTGACGGTTATTATGTGCGTTATTTCCCTTCAGGTTATTCAGTTACCAAAGTACAGGTATATGTACCAAAAGAATTGCTAGCAAACGGGAACAGGCTCGTTTATGATGCAGCAGGAGACATTGCTTGCCCTGCGAATACAGGTTCGCAACGTTTAGCACAGACCAATGAACCATTGGAGGCAAATTATTCTTTGAAGTTAATTACGGTTTGTAATCCGAAATAGATTTTAGTCCTATAAGGTTTCAGAAACCTTATAGGACTATAGAAAACTTTAGCTTAACGCCTGCGCTAAATCGGCAATAATATCATCCACATGCTCTAATCCAACAGAGATTCGGAGCAGATTTTTAGGTGTTTTGCTATCAGGACCCTCTACTGAATAACGGTGTTCGATTAAACTTTCTACGCCGCCTAAACTGGTAGCCTGTGCAAACAATTTAACTTTATTGACCACTTTATGAGCGGCTGCTACATCGCCTTTAACTAAAAACGACATCATCCCGCTAAAATCTTTCATCTGTTTTTTAGCAATTTCATGCTGTGGATGACTTTCTAATCCCGGATAAAATACAGCTTCAACATTTGGATGGTTATTTAAATAATCAGCTACCATCTTTCCATTTTCACAATGGCCTTTCATACGATAGGCCAGGGTTTTTATGCTCCTTGTCAACAGAAAACAATCAAATGGAGCGGG
Organism: Pedobacter terrae; assembly: GCF_900100705.1. Taxonomy (GTDB): domain Bacteria; phylum Bacteroidota; class Bacteroidia; order Sphingobacteriales; family Sphingobacteriaceae; genus Pedobacter; species Pedobacter terrae. The sequence goes on along the minus strand of NZ_FNCH01000001.1, from coordinate 588,012 downwards.
AACTGCTCCACCAGTTTGCTGGATATTTTTGATTTTGTCCCACAGTTCGTCCTTTTTAGCTGTCACTAAAATACCACCCAATACATCGCTATGGCCGCCAAGGTATTTTGTACTGCTATGCATCACGATGTCTGCTCCCAATAGAATCGGATTTTGTAAAATGGGAGAAGCAAATGTACTATCGCACACCAATGCAATACTTTTAGCTTTAGCAATTTTGGCAATCTCTTCAATATCGGTAACCTTTAATAGTGGATTGGATGGTGTCTCGATCCAAATCAGTTGGGTATGGGGTTTAATACTCGATTTTATCAGATCTAAATCGGTCTGATCAATAAAGTCAAACTCCAGACTATCGTTAAAAATAGTCAGTAATTGTTTTTTAATGCCCCAATACATATCATCCGGTGCAATAATATGGCTGCCGGGTTTCAAAGCCTGAAATAAAGCCAAACCACAGGTATTACCAGAGGAAAAGGCTGCCGCATCTTCGCCATATTCCAATTTAGCTACAGTGTTTTCTAAAGCAGACCGGTTTGGATTGCTTACCCGACTATACATGTGTCCGCCAGGATAACCACCGTCTTCATCACGAAAAAATGTAGTAGATAGATTAATTGGCGGTGTAACATCACCTGTATTGATTTTTACAAGATTAGCGGCGTGAATAGCAAGGGTTTCTGGTTTCATGATAAAGGATTTTGAACAAAGTGATCTCGGGATGCAATTTAATAATTTGGCGCTAATTTAAGGTTCGTAACGGTTTTGGCAAGATTTATGTAACAAGTTTGACAAAATTAAAATTACATAGGAAATGAAAAGATTATTTATAGCTATCGCAATTGCATGTTCCACGTTAGTAATGTTACAAAGTTGTAATACGGCAAAAAGAGTAACTGCAGGCGTAACCGGTAGCAGAGGTACAGTTGTTCGCGAGTGGGTAGTAAGTAATGTAGCTTTAGAAGGCTTGCCTGATGGCGCTGTTCAGGGATTATTTGGAGAAAAATCTTACAAATGTTTCGAGGGAAGTACATGGAACTTAACCAATAGCGGTAATGGTTCTTACACTTTACCTGCATCAAGCGCTTGTGGTTCGGTAATGCAAACCATTTTCTGGTCAGCTGCACCAAAAGATCAAACCTTCCAGTTTAAAAAAATCTATGAAGGTGATAAAGCTAAAAACGTAACAGAGGGCTACCGTTTGATATTAACTGATCTTTCGAGCACACAAATGATTTTGAAATCGCCAATCGAATTTGGTGGTAAAACTGCAAATATCGTATTAACTTTTACGCCTGCTGCAAGATAAATCTAACACTGAAAAACATACCCGAGAGCACTTCTGAAAAGAGGTGCTTTTTTTATGCTGATGGTTTGCTTCTAAGACAGTGAATTGTACCCAAGAACTTTTCTATGATAGTTTGAGATAGCTTTGTGACGCTGAGCGGAGTCTAAGGGCTTTATTTATTAATTATCGTAAGACAAAAATTTAGTCCATTTACTTCATTGCATACTTAACACTCTGAAAATTAGTCTAGTTAGATCTCTCCTCGCCTGTACGGGCAGGCATTCCATTGCGTTTCAGTCCAGATGACGAAGTTAGTTAAGGTTTATAAAAATAAAGTATTAAATCTGTGTTTATCTGTTTTGATCCGTGGTTCATTAATTCACTCCACATTCAAAAACCGCGGTTTGTTACAAGAAAATGATTTTCAAATCGGCTCATTGTTGTATTTTTGTTCAAAATAAATCAGGAATGAATACAACTGAGCAAGTTGAAAAAATATTAGCTGATACCAATTTATCAACTGAATTACAAAACATAGCACACAAAGTTCTTTACGGAGAGCGCATTACATTTGATGAAGGTGTGTATCTTTATGAACATGCAGAACTGGGCTACCTTGGCGTTCTAGCCAACTTTATACGCGAACAAAAACACGGCGACAAAACTTATTTCAACCGAAATTTCCATTTAGAGCCTACGAATCTTTGTGTTTACGATTGCAAATTTTGTTCTTACTCCCGTTTAATCAAGCAAAAAGAAGAAGGCTGGGCTTTAACGATGGAGCAAATGCTAGATATTGTTAAAAAATACGATGGTGAACCGGTAACGGAGGTACATATTGTAGGAGGGGTGCTTCCACAATATGATGTGGCATTTTATTCGGCCTTGTTTACTGCTATTAAACAACATCGTCCGGATTTACATGTGAAAGCCTTAACACCTGTAGAATACCATTACATTTTCAAAAAAGCTAAGATTGATTACGCAACCGGTATGCGTTTGATGAAAGAAGCAGGTCTGGAATCGATACCAGGTGGAGGGGCAGAGATTTTTCATCCAGAAATAAGAGAGCAGATTGCCAAAGATAAATGTACCGGTCAGCAGTGGTTAGATATACATGAAGAATGGCACAAACTGGGCATGCGCAGTAATGCAACCATGCTTTATGGCCATATCGAAAAATATTGGCACCGCGTAGATCACATGGAAAAGCTCCGCGAACTGCAGGACCGTACCGGTGGTTTCCAAACTTTTATTCCTTTAAAATTCAGAAATCAGCATAACCAGATGAGCAATGTACCTGAATCTTCAGTAATTGAAGATTTAAGAAATTACGCCATTGCCCGGATTTATATGGATAACTTCGATCATATTAAAGCCTATTGGGCGATGATCAGTCGCGAAACAGCACAGTTATCCTTAAACTATGGTGTTGATGATATTGACGGAACTTTAGATGATACCACCAAAATTTATTCGATGGCCGGTGCTGAAGAGCAAACGCCTGCAATGACTACGAAAGAATTGGTTGAACTGATCAAACAAGTAGGGAGAAAAGCAATAGAACGCGATACTTTATACAACGTAGTTACGGATTTTGAAAACGTTGTTTTTGAGGAAGAGAAAAAACCACAATACTATAAACTACCGGTGGTGAATTAAGATGAATGATAGAATGAGGAAATGATTGAGTGTTTAGAATAACGGGGTTAGATTTACATTCAATCATTCAAAACGCACTCATTCAATAACTTATATATGAAAGAAATATACATCATACGCCACGGCGAAACGGAACTTAACAGACAAGGCATAGTACAGGGCAGAGGTATAGATTCTGATCTAAATGATTTAGGAAGGGCACAAGCCGAGGCTTTTTATCAAAAATACAAGGATGTTCCTTTCGATAAGATTTACACATCAGATTTAAAACGTACCTGGCAAACGGTGCAGAAGTTCATTGATGCCAAATTGCCCTGGGAAAAACTTTCGGGATTAGATGAGCTGGCATGGGGCATTTGGGAAGGAAAACCAAATACTGAAGATGCGCGTGAGGCTTTTCGGGAGATGTTGCAAAGCTGGGAAAATGGAGATTATACCGCTCATTTTGAAGGTGGCGAAAGCGTGCAGGATGTTTACGAACGTTTAAAACAACCGATGGAAGTTTTGATGACCCGTCCTGAAGAAAAAACGGTACTGCTTTGTATGCATGGTAGGGCAATGCGGGTTTTCTTGTGCTTATTGTTGGGCAGACCATTAAGCGAAATGACCGAATTTCCACATCAGAATACCGTGCTTTATAAAATGGGTTTTGAAGATGGTAAGTTTACTGTACTCGAGTTTAATAGTGCCGTGCATTTAGATGGTTTAGTGGCTGGATAACTTTATCAGTTCGTCATCCTGAACTTGTTTCAGGATCTGTTGGCAAGATAAAGGGATTTATATAATGGTTCGTGAGGACACGAACCATGGCGGAAGCCGTCCGTTTAGACGGTTTAGTAATTTAATAATACGCTTAACGCGAAGCGCAAAACATAACAACTTGAATAAGATTAAAATATCGGCTGTTGCCTATACCAATACTAAAGCTTTTATATACGGATTAGAACATTCGGATATTATCAATAAAATTGATTTAAGCTTAGATATTCCTTCAGATTGCGCGGCCAAAGTTATTAATGGTCAGGCCGATATCGGTTTAATGCCAGTAGCAGCCATTCCCTTGGTTCCAAATGCCAACATTGTAGCCGATTATTGTATAGGAAGTGATGGCGGCGTAAATTCTGTGTTTATTTTTAGTGAAGTTCCAGCCCAGGAAATTAAAACGGTGAGGCTGGATGCCCACTCGCGTACCTCCAATAATTTAGCGAAAGTATTGCTGAAGTTCCATTGGAAAACAGAAGTGGAATTCACAACTGATCCTGACGCAAAAACAGATGCTTTTGTTTTGATCGGCGATAGGACCTTTGGAAAGAAAGATGATTTTGATTATGCTTATGATATGGGAGCGGAATGGAAAAAATTTACTGGTTTACCATTCATGTATGCAGCCTGGGTAGCCAATAAAGAAATTTCGCAAGAATTTAAAGATGAGTTTAATGCCGCTTTAAAATTTGGCTTAAACCATAGAAAAGAGGTTTTACAGGAGTTACCAGCATCACCTAACTTCGATCTGGAAGATTATTTATATCATAAATTGCAATTTGATGTTACAGAAGATAGAAAGAAAGCTTTGGATCTGTTTTTGGGATATATTGAACAGCTGTAAATAATTTATTCTGTAGATTCGTCATTCCCAACTTGATTGGGAATCCTAATGCATTTTAAAGGCTTTAAGATTCCTGTATTCGCGGGAATGACGATAAACATTTTGATTAATGCGATTTCATTTTCCCGGCCACTTTTTCCAGTGCACTTTTCAGCTTGGTTAAAGCACCTGTAATGGCTAAATCGTAGGTATTACCCATATTAGTAACGGCTAAAGGTTCTTTTCCGGTTATTCTGGCCTCTAACAAACATCTTTTGTCGTCTAAACCCTCTTTACTGCCATTTTCATCAGATAAATGTACCTCCAGACGCGTGATTAAATCGCTATATCTGCTCAAACCTTCATTTAACTGTGTTTGAATTTTTTCGTCGTATTCCTGGTGTATGGTTAAATTTTTGTCGGTATTCAGTTGGATCGTCATAATTAAAAATATTAGGTTAAATTATATAAACGTAACACACAACTATAAGAAACGTTTTTAATTAGTGTTAAATTTATACAACCGGTTATAACAGATCATTGTACCTATCACTTCCAAATAGTGGTTAATTGTTTAAACTGTATAAACTGGTTAACTGCTGAAGGAAGAAAATTATTATGCAGCTGGCTTAAAACAGACCATTGTACCTAAACCTGATAGGAGCGGGCACGGAGTGTAACGAAGTAAAGCGGATAACAGGACCACATACCCCGAAACGCACAGCACCCTTCATTTTCCAAATAGTGGTTAATTGTTTAAACTGTATAAACTGGTTAACTGCTGAAGGAAGAAAATTATTATGCAGCTGGCTTAGACAGACCTTTGTACCTAAACCTGGTAGGAGCGGGCACGGAGTGTAACGAAGTAAAGCGGATAACAGGACTACATACGCCCAAACGCACAGAACCCTTCATTTCCAAATAGCGGTTAACTGTTTAAATTGTTATCACCGGTTAATTGTGATACCCTACGATTAACCACCTCTTTTAAACAATCTTTCAACTTTTCAACAAAACAGTTGTAAAATACTTATTCGTGTTATCTTTATGGCTTTTGTAAACTCATTTCAGTTTTGGCTAAAGACACAAATAAAGAAACCCCGTTAATGCAGCAGTACAACGCGATAAAAGCGAAGTATCCGGGCGCACTTTTACTATTTAGGGTTGGCGATTTTTATGAAACCTTTGGCGAAGATGCCATTAAAACGGCACAGATTTTAGGCATTGTATTAACCAGAAGAGGGACCGGCCCTAATGGAGGTGCTTTAGAGCTGGCTGGTTTTCCACACCACTCTTTGGATAACTATTTATCTAAACTGGTTAGGGCAGGGCAGCGCGTGGCCATTTGCGATCAGCTTGAAGATCCTAAAACGACTAAAACCATCGTAAAACGTGGTGTTACCGAATTGGTTACACCGGGTGTGGCTTATGGCGATAACATTGTAAACCAGAAATCGAACAATTTCCTGGCCTGCGTTTTCTTCGATAAAACACAATTGGGCGTTTCATTTTTAGATATCTCGACAGGTGAGTTCCTGATTGCACAAGGAAACAGCGATTATATCGATAAACTTTTACAAGGCTTTAAGCCAACAGAAGTTATTTTTCAGAAATCAAAGCGACAAGTTTTTACCGAAAACTTCGGCGACCGTTTTTACACTTTTGGTTTAGATGAATGGCCTTTTACCACTGATTTCGGAAACGAAACCCTGATGAAACATTTTGAAGTGTCTTCATTAAAAGGTTTTGGGGTAGAGCGTTTACAAAGTGGAATTGTTGCCGCCGGTGTTATTTTACACTATTTAGGTGAAACAGAACACCGCAATCTACAGCACATTACCTCGATTAGCCGTATAGAGGAAGACCGCTATATGTGGTTAGACCGTTTTACCATCCGCAACCTGGAATTGGTGAATTCGCCTAACGATAATGCTGTAACCCTTTTCGATATCCTGGATCATACCTGTACCCCGATGGGTGCGCGTTTGTTGCAGAAGTGGATTATTATGCCACTGAAAGAGTTGAAACCTATCCAGGAGCGTCTGGGAATGGTAGAATACTTTGTATCTAACGAAACGCTACAGGAAGAATTTCTTTCCCACATTAAACAGATAGGCGATTTAGAACGCTTGATTTCCAAAGTAGGTTTGCAACGGGTTGGTCCGAGGGAACTGGTTGCTTTAAAACGTGCACTTTATCATATTGAGGCTGTTAAAAAACTGGCTGCAGAATCTAAAAATCCTTTCCTAATTAAGATAGCGGATCAGTTAAATCCTTGTTTGGCCATCCGCGAAAGGATAGAAAGGGAATTGCAGGCCGAGCCACCGGCATTGCTGATTAAAGGAAATGTAATTGCCGATGGGGTTGACGAAGATTTAGACCGTTTGCGTAAAATTGCTTTTGGTGGCAAAGATTACCTGGTTCAGATCCAAAAGCGAGAAGCAGAAGCAACAGGTATTCCATCGCTAAAAATCGCCTTTAATAATGTTTTCGGTTACTATTTAGAAGTTACCCATACCCATAAAGATAAAGTACCGGAAGGCTGGATTCGTAAACAGACTTTGGTAAATGCCGAAAGGTACATTACACCAGAACTGAAAGAATACGAAGATCAGATTTTAGGTGCGGAAGAAAAAATACAGGCCATCGAAATCCGTTTGTACAACGAACTGATGTACGAAACCGCCAGCTACATCAAACCAATCCAGCTTGATTCTTATTTAATTGCTCAACTTGATTGTTTATTGTGTTTTGCGCAGTTGGCGGCTAAAAACCATTATAACAAGCCAAAAGTTACGGAAAATAAAGTGCTTGATATTAAAGGTGGCCGCCACCCGGTAATAGAAAAACAATTGCCTGTGGGCACAGAATACATTACCAACGATGTATATCTCGATACGGATAGTCAGCAGATTATTATGATCACCGGTCCCAATATGGCAGGTAAGTCGGCCATTTTAAGGCAAACTGCACTGATTGTATTGATGGCACAAATGGGTTCTTTTGTTCCGGCAAAAGATGCAGAGGTAGGTATAGTAGATAAGATTTTTACCCGTGTAGGGGCATCAGATAATATTTCTTCAGGAGAAAGTACATTCATGGTAGAAATGAATGAAACCGCAAGTATTCTGAACAATATTTCAGACGATAGCCTGATCTTATTGGATGAAATTGGTCGCGGAACGAGTACATACGATGGTATCTCAATTGCCTGGGCCATTGCCGAATTTTTACATCAGCACCCAACAGCACGACCAAAAACCTTATTCGCTACCCACTACCACGAGCTAAATGAACTGGCCAACACCATGCCACGGATTAAAAACTTCAATGTATCGGTAAAAGAAATGACCAATAAGGTGATTTTCTTACGGAAACTGGTGCCTGGCGGCAGTGAACATAGCTTTGGTATACATGTGGCGAAAATGGCCGGTATGCCAACCAAGTTAATAGGCCGTGCGAACGAGATTCTGAAAAAACTGGAAATAGACCGTACAGAAGGACAGAGCATAAAAGACAGTATAAAAAAAGTTCAGAACCAGGCTTACCAGTTACAGATGTTCGCTATTGACGATCCAATTTTGGTAAAAATTCGTGATACGCTAAATAATTTAGATGTAAATGCGTTAACACCTGTAGAAGCTTTGTTAAAACTGGATGAAATACAACGATTGATTAAGAATTAAGAAGGGTTAGCGGTTAGGGGGTAAGTTTTAAAGACAAACATTTTAACCGCTAATACATTAACATCATATTTATGCAGCTCACCTTAAACCATACGCCTTTTACCGTCCGCCTGAAAACAAACTTATTCTTTTTAGTAGCTATCATATTCTTCCTCTCTTCTTGCGGTACCAGAAAATACACCGTTAAAAGTGATACGAAGGCAGCAAAAGCGGCTGACGCCATGGCCAATTTACAAAGCAAATCGCTCTATCGTTTCATTACCGATTGGACAGGTGTAAAATACCGTTTTGGAGGCTTAGATAAAGGTGGGATTGATTGTTCTGGCTTCGCTTTTTTACTGGAGAAAGAAATATATGGGGTAACGCTACCACGAATTTCGCGGGATCAGGCAAATATGGTGAAACATAAAAATATTGAGAGGCTGAAAGAAGGCGACCTGGTGTTTTTTTCCTTCGGCGGAAATGACGTAGACCATGTTGGCGTTTACCTCAATAACGGTTTTTTTGTACATGCAAGCACTACCAGGGGAGTGATTGTTGATGACTTAAATTTACCTGCTTATCAACGTGTGCTGGTTAAATCTGGATCGGTGAATTGATATATGTCGTCATTTCGACTGGAGTGCAACGGAATGCCTGCCCGTACCGGCGGGGAGAAAACTTTAATACAGGTTCTTAATTACCGACCTATCCATGAATCTCAAAGGCTTAGCAGGCTTCGTTAAGATTCCCGCCTGCGCGGGAATGACGAACAACTGTTTAGATCACGGATGGTAAAACAAAAAACCACTACAAATTTCATTGTCCACTTATGCGTCTGTTTCTCCTAATCTGCTTATCTTTAATTACTTATTCTGTTAATGCACAGGTAAAGCTACTCAAATTAGATGATTTGGATAAACGTATGGCCAACGGAAAAGATACTACATACGTGATTAACTTTTGGGCAACCTGGTGCTCCCCGTGTGTAGCTGAGTTGCCGAACTTTGAGAAACTAAGATTAGCCAACTTAAAAAAGCCGGTGAAGGTAATTTTGGTGAGCTTGGATTTTAAATCAAAATTACAAAAAACAGTGATTCCATTTGTACAGCAGAACAGCATTAATGCTGAGGTGTTTCTCTTAAACGAACCGGATCAGCAACAATATACAGAACGAATCGACAAAAAATGGTCGGGTGCTATTCCTGCTACCTTATTTGTAAATAAGAAAAAGAGACAGTTTTATGAGAAAGCGTTTACAGAGAATGAACTTAATATGGCTTTGTTAAACTTTAAATAAATGAATCTGTTAAATGTTTAAGAGGCTAAATATAACTTAGCCACCATTGCTTGTGTGTCTGCTTGTATTTTTTAAACCATCGGCAAGGAAGATATAGGGACGCCACTACACAAAACCATATTAAATAAACAAAGGGCAAACCAAAGCCAAATGTAGCTGGCCTAAACCAGAACGGAATTTGTACGATATCCTTGCTCGTGTACCCTGCGGCAAAAAATAGAACTACAAGTAGGGCATGAAGCAGATAAAAGTGCAGTACATAATAAAAGAAAGGTACAGCGCCATATACAGCCGTTATCCTGGTAAACCAGTTATTCAGGTTTTCGGTTAAAGCTAAAAACAGGATAGCCGGACCTAAAGTCAATGCGGCATATTGTAGTGACGGTGGATATTTGCTCACATTAAAAAAAGCAAGTACATTTTTAAAGAAATCTTGATATTCTTTTCTTGGGGCAGGATCGCCATATACGTTGATTAATCTCAGGAAGATAAACAAACCTATCGTAAATAAGCCTAGAAACAGTAAATTTCGTTGCCTGCGTTCGGCGGCATAACCTTTTTTATACCATGCACCAAACCCATAACCTAAAAACATGATTCCTGTCCATGGGAGGATGGCATAAAAAATACCGACCAAATGATTGCCGGATAGTGGTACAACTGTTCCGGATGCGGTAAAGAAAATTTTTAGGATCAAACCACCGTCCGGATCTGCCGGAGCAGGAAATAAATTAAAAAGATTATGTCCGAAAACCAAAATTAAGCCTATCATAAGTACGCTTTTTGTTGAAATACGGCTAACCAATGCTAAAAATAGCATACTCCAGCCAATGGCCCAGATCACCTGAAGGATAATAAAATGGTATAATGGATTAAACGTTAAGCCTAGGGTAATCACTATAATTTCAACCAATATTAACCACAAGCCTCTTTTTAACAAAAAGTTAGACCCCTCGGTTGCCGTTTTATGCTGTGCAGATAAATAAGCAGATAAACCCGATAAAAAAACAAAGGTTGGTGCACAGAAATGTGTAATCCACCGGGTAAAAAATAATATCCCTGTGGTGGTTTCAGGGTTTAACGGATCGGCTGTCATGGCACCTATATGAAAGAAATCTCTGGTATGATCCAATGCCATAATAATCATCACTAACCCGCGAAGAATATCAATAGATAAAATACGTTTAGACAGTGAAACGTGATCAGCATCCATAAAAATCAGGTTTGGTTGTTTAAATATATTATTTTATATCCATAATCAATCACCTTATCAAAAGAACACAAGCTGAATTTATTCTAAATATTGCATAAGAAAATCGATTTAGGAATAGTTAAATTGACCATCATGATTTTGATGTTCGAAAAATAATCCTAATATTTGTTAAGGACTAACCGAATAATATGCCAGCGCTGCAAGTGATGTGAATCCATACTGTATCGGGGGTCTTCAATAAAAATTAAACCAAAATATCATCATAATCATAATGAAAAGAAGAACATTTATACAAAACACAGGCTTGTTAGGGGCAGGAGTGGTTGCATCAAAATTTTCTTTCGCAGCTAATCTGGCACCAGAATTTCCTGTGGTACGTGTAGCTGCTGCGAAAAGACATTTTCAAAGTAAGGCGGTAGACGCTGCCATTAAAACTTTCCAGGCAAATGTTAAAAATCCTGAATTGGCCTGGCTGTTTGAAAACTGTTTCCCAAATACTTTAGATACCACGGTTTATCATGGTGAGAAAGACGGCAGACCTGATACTTACGTAATTACTGGCGATATTGATGCCATGTGGTTACGCGATAGTTCAGCCCAGGTTTGGCCTTACCTGCAATTTGTAAATGAAGATGAGCCACTAAAAAAACTAATTGCCGGGGTAATCATCCATCAGACCAAATGCATTTTAAAAGATCCGTATGCCAATGCTTTTTATGGCGATGCCAATAAAGTAGGCGAGTGGAAAACCGATAAAACCGATATGCAGCCAGGTGTGCATGAGCGCAAGTGGGAAATCGATTCCCTGTGTTACCCAATCCGCCTGGCTTATCACTATTGGAAAAAAACAGGCGATAAAACACCATTCGATGCCAATTGGAAAAAAGGAATTGAAGCTACTTTAAAAACTTTTAAAGAGCAACAACGCAAAACAGATAAAGGACCATACCATTTCCAGCGGGAAACCACACAACCTACTGATTCATTACCCATGGCGGGATATGGTTTTCCGGTAAACCCGGTTGGTTTAATTTGTTCTGCATTTCGTCCGAGTGATGATGCTACTATTTTTCCTTTCCTTGTTCCATCTAACTTCTTTGCCGTATCTAGCTTAAAACAGGCAGCAGAAATGATTAAAGCCCTAAACAGCGACAAGGCTTTAGAAAGTAACTTGTTAAATCTTGCTGATGAGGTAAATGCTGCACTTCAGAAACATGCTGTTGTAAACCATCCAAAATATGGCAAAATTTACGCTTTCGAGGTGGATGGTTTTGGCAGTTCGTATTTAATGGATGATTCGAATGTGCCGAGTTTATTAGGCTTGCCTTATCTGGGTGCCATGAAAGTTGAAGATCCGATTTATCAGAACACCAGGAAATTTGCGCTTTCTAAAGATAATCCTTATTTCTTTAAAGGTACTGCGGCAGAAGGCATTGGCGGTCCGCATGCGGGTCAGGACATGATCTGGCCGATGAGCATCACCATGCGTGCATTAACTTCTAAAGATGATGCAGAGATTAAATATTGTATAGATACTTTGCGTAAAACGCATGCAGGTAAAGGTTTTATGCACGAATCTTTCAATAAAGATAATCCTGCCAACTTTACCAGGGCTTGGTTTGCCTGGTCTAACACCTTATTTGGTGAGTTGCTTTGGAGAACCTATCATGAAAAACCAGCTTTGTTAAAAGCATAACCATTAACAGCCATATTGATCAGTATTTATAAGGGATTTTATTCTATTCCTTAACTGATCAATATGGATTCTTATTTTATAGCATTAACTGACGCTATACCTGTATTAATATCCAATTTACCCTTAATTAAGCCGATTTATGTAAAACACATGTCAGAACAGGAGGCCTGAGTTTTTTATCAGTCAAAATATTTGTAATTTGCTCAAAAATCATCGAGTCTTGCTACATTCCGATCAAATCATCCTTACCAACATAGAAGCCATAAATAAAATTCCCGCAGTCGCACATATTTTAGAAATTGTTTGCAGAACTACCGGAATGGGCTTTTCGGCAGTGGCCAGAGTAACGTCTGATACCTGGACAGTTTGCGCGGTTCGCGATGAAATAAATTTTGGAATAGCTGTAGGGGGTGAGCTTAAACTGGAGACGACAATCTGTAATGAGATCAGACAACATAAACAGGCCGTTATCATTGATCATGTGGCTGAAGACCCCGATTTTGCACATCACCATACACCATCAATGTACGGTTTTCAAAGCTATATCTCCGTGCCGATCATACTAAAAAACGGCACGTTTTTCGGTACACTTTGTGCCATTGACCCCAAACCGGCTAAACTGAAAAATCCAACAATAACTGGTATGTTTACCATGTTTGCTGACCTGATTGCCTTTCATTTAGATGCACTGGAAGAACTGGCTAAAACAGAAAGAGAATTAAAAAAAGAACAAGAAATAGCTGTTTTAAGAGATCAGTTTATTGCTATTTTGGGTCACGATTTACGAAATCCACTAAATGCGATATCGAATAGTACACAGCTTTTATCGCGGTCGAATTTAGATGAACGTACCGGTCGTATTATTAAAATTATCAGAGATTCATCATTTAGAATGAATGGTCTGATTGAAAATATGCTCGACTTTGCCAGCGGGCGTTTAGGTGGGGGAATTACACTCAGTAGAACAGCAGATGAAGATTTGGAGAGGCTATTGTTCCAGGTGATAGAAGAATTGCAGGCCATTTGGCCATTAAGGGATATTAAGGTGAATTTTAGTTTTGATCATCCTGTTCATGCAGACGGAAAACGTGTGGCACAGCTTTTTTCTAATTTATTGGCTAATGCTTTAAATTATTCTCCATCAGATTCTACAGTTTTAATTACTGCTTTTAGCAGCGAAAAGGAGTTTAATCTTTGTGTAACCAATCAAGGGAAACAAATTCCGGATGCTGCAATGGAGCGCCTTTTTCAGCCATTTTCGAGGGGAGAAGTAGAACCCAGTCAAAAAGGCTTAGGTTTAGGTCTCTATATTGCCTCAGAAATTGCCAACGCACACGATGGTACCCTGGATGTATCTTCTACGCCTGAACAAACTTGTTTCACTTTAAATATACCTTTTACACATGACAATTTTAAGTGATAGTTTGCCTACTTCTACACTATTGGAACTGAAAGCTGGCGATGCAATTACCAATGAAAAGCAATCTGGCATCATTCAAAATGTGGAAATCAGCGAAACAGACGAGTTTTTAATGTTCCGTTTTGTATTGGCTCATGGCGAAATCGAAGTAAGAAAACTTAAACAGGTTTGTTAACTCCGTATTCTAATCAGCCATTAGAACTGATTATTGACCAAACTCCGATAATGAGTTAAAGTAGTAGGTTTTTCCAGCCTGCGTTTTAAAGCTATACCTAAAATCTTTGCCTGATTTTTGCTCATTTATGCCTCTTACATTTCCTTTTAACTGATTTGGGCTCCTGATCACACAGTTCTCGCCTGATAAAGATCTGATGGCTACAGCCACCACTTTGTTATCCCTCCATTGCAGATCGGTAATTTCGAAGTTTCCACGGGCCCTTAAACCTCTAATACTTCCTTTAGCCCATCGATCGGGTAGCGCAGGCAGGAGTTGCAATTCGCCTGCCTGGCTTTGCAACAACATTTCTGAAATACCGGCTATGTAACCAAAGTTCCCATCAATTTGAAAGGGTGGATGCGCACAGAATAGATTGGCATAAATACCACCACCGTTGTTATAATCGGTACCCGAGCCACCAACTGGCGTGATAAAATTTTGTAAGATCTTATAAGCATGGCTTCCATCCTGTAAACGTGCCCAGAAATTCATTTTCCAGGCCATCGACCAACCCGTTGATTCATCGCCACGGGCAGTTAAAGTTACCCTGGCTGCTTTTGCGAGTTCTGGTGTTTTAATGGTACTGATCTCTCTTCCGGGATGTAAACCAAAGAGCTGTGAAACGTGCCTGTGTTGATCAGTAGGATCATCGCGATCAGTTTCCCATTCCTGTAGCTGGCCCCATTTCCCGATTTTGGGTTTCAGTAAGTGCGCTTTAAGGTCTGCAATATGTTTACTGTATTCGGCATCAATGCCTAAAACATCAGCGGCTTCAATATAGTTGGTAAACAGATCAAACACGATTTGCTGATCATGCGTTACCCCATCTTCAGTTGGTCCATGCTCCGGCGACCAGCCCATTGGCGATACCAACGTACCGTCCGGTCTTCGTTTCAAATGATCATCCCAAAATTCAGCGATTTCTTTTATAATCGGGTAGGCGAAATTTTTTAAGTAATTTTTATCGTTTGTAAAAGCATAATGTTCCCAAAGCGCCTGTGCATACCAGGCACTTCCTGGTGTATTCCACAGAAAACTCATGCCGCCAAAAATATTGTTTTCGGTTTTTACGGTCCATCCCCTGGTATTGGGATATTGCCTGCGGGTGGCAATGGCACTCACTGCTCTCATGCTATTAATGTAATCCAGGTATGGGATCATACACTCAGCAAGATTGGTCGGCTCAGCCAGCCAATAATTCATCTGTATATTGATGTTGGAGTGGTAATCGCTGCCCCATGGCGGGTTGTTGCTTTCGTTCCAAAGGCCTTGCAAATTGGCAGGCAAACCACCTGGCCTTGACGAACTAATCAATAGATATCGTCCATATTGGAAAATTAAAGCTTCGAGGGCCGGGTCGGCAACTTTTTTATAGTTGATCAACCTTTGGTATGTAGGTAGCTTTTGGGTATCTGCATCACTCATTCCAAGGTTTATCGCAAGTCGGTTATATAAATTGCTGTAATCCTGAATATGCGTTTTTAAAAGTTTATCGTAACGCCTGGCTTTAACCGCGTTTAAGATACGCGCAATTTTAGGCGCTGGCTCTTCACCTTTCCAGTTTTGCTCGCGTTTGTTGTTATAATTGGTAGCGGCAGTAAGAATTATTGTAACCGAATCAGCATTTGTTATTTTTAACTGCTCATTATTACCATCTTTTACCGACTCAAGCTTTCCATTTTCTACTTTAACTATAGCAGTAGCTTGGTAAGTCATGCCATTTGGCAATTTACCAGTGATCTGAATGATATTTCCGCTGGCCGTTATTTTGCCGTCATGCGCATCTTTTAAGTCAATAACTGCCGAGTAAGCGTTTTTCTGGTTTGCCGTAAAGCGCAGCACCATCACTTTATCCGGAAAACTACAAAAATACTCGCGTTTAAACTGGATGCCATTTTGGGTATAATTAATGGTATGTACAGCCCTAGTCATATCGAGTTTGCGACTGTAGTTGGTAAATTGCTGGTCTTTGTTATCAAAATCAATAAAGAGGTCACCAAAAGCCTGATAAGTGCCACGGTCATTTTCATCGCCTGTCCACAACGTATTATCATTAAATTGGATGTGTTCCTGATTTACACCACCAAAAATCATCCCGCCTATGCGGCCATTGCCAATAGGATAGGCCTCAGTCATCCATTGCTTTGCAGGTTGATTATCCCACATTGTAAAAGCTGCATCTTCTTTGTTTTGAGCCTGAAGCTGGTTGATAAAGCAGCAGAGCAGTAAGCAGGATAATAGGGTGCAAACTATGTTTTGCCTGTAGTTTAAAAGCATGTTGGTTATTTGATTAGTGTGTAAATCAAAGATATATAAAATAGAAGTGGAGGCAGGGAAAGCCAGGCAATAAAGCATCCCGATATTTGGCAAATTATTCAACTATTTAAGCACCCAGCATGGAGAATCCGTTAAATTTATGAGTAACTATTCTGATATTTTATAGAGGACTTTAAGAGATTTTATATATTTGATAGAAAACTAAAACGTTTTATGTGAAATGAAATTGCTAACCAAATCCTTAACCATCCTTTTAATACTGAGTGTTGTGAATTTGAGCCGAGCTCAGGCACAAACTAAATTAACGCCATACGTAAATACTTTCATTGGCACGGCACCTTTAACTGATCCTAACATTTTAGGGTATGAGCTGCCTGAAGGTTGGCGATCGTGGGCGGGTTTAACCTTTCCGGGCAGTTCTCTGCCGAATGCGATGGTGCAGCTGAGCCCGATTACGGAATTTGGATCTGGTGCCGGCTACGAATACGAAGATGATACCATTTACGGTTTTGCACATACCAATAAAGGCCACTGGAACCTATGTAATATTCCCATTCTACCGCTATCCAAACCGAACGGAAAATTTGGATCAAAATTTTCTCACCAAAAAGAAAGTGCTGCACCGGGCTTTTACCAGGTTTATCTGGATGACTACCAGGTAAATGTTAGGCTTACTTCAACTTTGAGATGTGGATTTCATGAATACACCTACAAAGATAATACCGACAGGCAAATTCTGTTCAGTATGGGTAAAGCCAACAGCAGAGTTAATACATGGAATATTGCGCAAGACGGTCCGTCGGCCATACAGGGCTTTCAAGGAGGCGAAAACGTATATTTTTATGCCGTGGTAAACGGAAAGATCGATCAACTTGATATCACGGAAGAAGGCAAACGCTCTGGTTATGCCATTGTGCACCTCGCCGATGGAGACAAAAAACCAGTCGAGCTAAAAATCGGCTTATCATTTGTAAGTATAGCCAATGCTAAAGAAAATCTGGAAAAAGAAATCGGTAATAAAACTTTTATGCAGATCCGCCGGGAGGCGACTGAAAAATGGGAGGCACTTTTATCCAACATCCAGGTAAAGGGCGGAACAGAAAAACAAAAACAGATGTTGTACTCCTGCCTGTACAGGTCTTTTTTATGGCCAGCTTTGCGAAGCGATGTTAACGGTGAGTTTAGAGATGCAAAACGCAACGTAGTGAAGGGAAATTTCAATTATTATACAGAACCATCACTTTGGGATACCTACCGCAATAAAGATGTGCTTTTAGGGCTGATTACGCCTAAAGTAACCCTTGATGTAATTAAATCCATGAAAGATGTTGGCGATAAAACGGGTTTTATTCCCACTTTTTTTCATGGAGATCATGGTGCATCATCCATTGCAGGCGCTTATTTGAGGGGAATCGATGATTTCGATGTCAAAGGCACCTACCAGATTTTGTTACGCAATGCCAATGTGGCTGGTGGAGCCCGTCCGTTTGTGAAAGAATATATAGAAAAAGGATATATTTCGGATCCTGATGTTAAAAATCCACATGTAGAAACCAAAGCCAAAGCAGGTGTTTCTAAAACGCTGGAGTACGCTTATGATGATTATTCGCTGGCTCAAATTGCTAAAAAACTAGGCGACAGCAGTAATTACCACACGCTGATGACCCGATCTAAGAATTATAAAAACATGTTCGACCCGGCTACGCGGTTTATGAGGGGCAGATTAGAAAATGGCGATTGGATCAAACCTTTCAATCCACAATATCCTTATTACGAGTATATGTACAGAGAAGCCAATGCATGGCAGGTTTCATTTTATGCGCCGCATGATATGAAAGGTTTAATCGAACTTTATGGCGGTGCAAAAGGCTTCGAATCCAAACTGGACTCCCTGTTTACGGTACCGTGGAACCCGAAATATATTGCCCGTAATGTAGAAACCATGATTGGACAATATTGCCAGGGCAACCAGCCAGATCATGAAGCACCTTTCGCTTATACCTTTATTGGAAAGCCAGAAAAATCGCAAAAAATCATTGATAAAATCTTAAACGAATTATACGGTATCGGTGATGATGGTTTGGCGCTCTCTGGAATGGATGATGCCGGCGAAATGTCTGCCTGGTATGTATTCAGCTCCTTAGGTTTGTATCCCTTTTCTGCAACTGATGCGGAATATTTAGTTACTGCCCCGCTTTTTGATGAAGTTAAATGGAAAACCAGTACCGGGAAATTATTAACGATTACCAAACCGGGCAAGGGCAGGGCGATTAATCAGATTAAAGTAAACGGGAAAGTAAGCAATGGATATTTTATCTCTCATGATCTGTTTAAATATGGTGGGAAGGTAGAAATTGGTACTAAGTAAAATTATGTTTGTTAAAGAATTTTTATAATCAGCTAGGATTGATTGGAAATTTTCTTCGTTATCATTCATTTGAAATATTGGTCTACTAAATCTGATTGATGAAATTATAGTCCTTTGGCAACGACTGTCCGGTTTAAGAATACGCTAACCTAGTTGACGATTTGAAAGAAAAAGCTCTTCAACGGGATGACAAGGGCAAGCCTTACAAAGAAGCGATAGAAGCTAAGCATTTAATGACCGTGTAGCAAGATAAGCTATAAAGAGGTTGCGAGAGCAGCCTCTTTTTTTTTGAAAACAATGCAACTTAAGAAAGTGCCAATGATTGGTTTATGTTAATATATATCGTGCCAAAAATTATAAATAACATCATATGCTTAGAATAAGTAATATAATGTATATTTTTATCTCATTATCGAAATTGTATAACAGATAATTGGGTAATACATTCTACATAATTACTTTTATTTCCCCAAATTGTAGAATATATTTACCAATTCAAATTTATACTTTTTTGTGTAGTATATTAACGATTTACCCACATCCCTTTTTCTATGTTTATTTTACAACAGTCACGCTCTTGTAGTGCATACTCATTTGAATTATGTATTGTGTCAGGCGTTTAGACATATTAAAGCTATCCTCCTTAACTGCACGGCTTTTGCTGTGTGGCTTACTTTTTTTATTACTTTCTCTTTGTACTTTAAAATCTGCTGCAGAAGGCAGTAAGGATCTTTACCCAGCTGGAGCAATAGGTAATAGGGCATTTTTATATGCAAACACCGACAATGTTAATTTCACAGACAGGTATCCTTTTAAAACTAAAGGAGCTCACTTTGTTTATGCCAAAGCAAACGAGACAATTGCAGTAGCCTCAAGTGCCCTGGGAATAAACAATGGACAAATAATCGTCACTTCGCCAAATGGAACTATCGTTACTTATAATGTCGCAACGGGTGGCGTGGGTCGTATTTCCAGTAGAACAGCAGAGTTAGCAGGACCATTAGGTGCTGGTGGCTATACACCAATTACGGTTGTAGTTACTGCAGCAAATGAAGGGGTTTGGAAAGTAGAATTTGTAGCGCCGGTAGGAAATGGTAATAGTAGCGATATCACCGCGCCCGATATTTCAGCAAATGCGAATTGGACCCAGGCAACGGGTAACACAGCAAATTATATAGCTGCTTGGGATGTTTCGGTAAGAAATTCGGAAAATTCGGGCTGGCTTAAAGGTCGGGTTTATACCAATGTGCTAAACCTTGGTATTAATAACAACTTTACGAGTAGTGCAAAAGGATTTAATGTAACCAATTATATTCTTACCGAAGATGGGAGAGCCTATCGCGTAAAAACCAATGGTAATAACGGTTGGGCTTTTACTTTTTTTTCTAATAACAATGGCTTTGCTGTAAATGGGGTAGCTACTTACAAAAGTTTAGATGCATCTACGCAGGACGCTCTTGCTGGGCTTCATGATCCCAGAACTCCTGATGATGCTTTAAATAAAACACATAAAATTTTCTATAATCAGCCCAATGCTGATCTACCGCCAATAGGCGCAGCTTATATTACTGCGGCAAACCAAACTACATGGCTCAAGAAAATTGCTGTTTTACCAATCATTACAGATTTAAAATTTACCGGTGTTGAAGGAACCGATAGCAAAATAAGCTATAAAGGAGCGAAAATATCCTTCACGGCTTCTTCATCAGGTAGTTACCAGATTACCATTCCGATAGCCAATAGTGCCAGTCGTGTTATTAATGGTTCTGCTGCTCAAGGTTATAATGAAATATTTTGGGATGTTAAAGACGGTAATGGAAATTTAGTACCACCAGGTCCTATTACCCCATTGGTGCAAACGTTCTTAAGGTCGGCTGAGGTTCATTTTCCATACATAGACATGGAAATCAATCCACAGGGAATTATTATCGAATTAATAGAGAACAATACCAGTTATAATGTAAATCCTGCCAATACTAATCCAGCAGAATACAGTGATATTGTTTATTGGGATGATGTAAACATCACTAATGCGGGTGTAGCCGGCCGTAATAGTTCTAATCCGGTAACGAATTTAACTGGTGTAAGTAGTAATACGAATGGGCATAAGTTTGGTGCTTATAGTACCGCAAATCAATTTGGGGATAGCCGTTCAATGGATACCTGGACATATATAGAAAGTGGAAAAACAACGCAGTTAGTTAATATAGAAATACTAAAAGCAGACTTAAAAATAGAGTCAGTTAATCCAGATTTAGCTAAGTATTTTTCGGATCGAACCATCACTTATACGGTTAGGGTTCAAAATGATGGTCCTTCAGCTGCTAACGGATCAAATTTATCGATTGCAGTACCAGCGGGGTTAACCATTGGCCTGGTAACAACAGCAAATGCAAGTGTAGGCGTAACTGTAAATAATGGTATAACTACCGCACAAGGCTATACCGCATTGCTTGACTTGCCTAACCAGGCTGTTATCGATTTTATTGTTGTAGCTACTTTTACAGGAAGTTATGATCAAACATTTAGCAACACAAAGGCAAGCATATTAAGGCCTGCCGATTTAACCGATCCAGATGCTACAGGCAATAACGCTTCAGGCCCGGTAAACGCAGATGAAGAATGTTTAAACGGAGCTTCTTCTGGCATTGGCTTATGTAACAACATCAAATACAATACAGTTAATGGGCAAGAGGTATGCCAGGGAAATAATATTGTGCCTGTAAGCTATCCTTTATCTGCCGATGGAACACAATTTGAAAACTCAACGCTACCAACGGCACTGAGTTTACAAGACGCTTCAGGAAACCGAACAATAAGCGGTAGCCTATCTTCTGCTGGTATACAAACATTTTATATCAAAACATTAAACACTAAAAGAACCCAAACTAATGTAATTATAAGGGCTAATACCTTGCCGGATGCTACAGCAAATGGTCCTCTGAGCGTTTGCGTTGATGCGAATGATAACCCAGCAATCAGTTTTATTGGTTCCGGCGCTTTGGGTGCTTATGAATTTAGCTACACGGTTAACAATGGTACTGTACAAACCATTACCACATCTTCAAATTCAGCTACAGCAACGGTTGTCATACCTTTAAGTAGTACCGGCACATTTACCTACCAATTACTATCGGTTAAAGATCTAACAACAAACTGTAGTCAGGCAAAAAATCTAGCCGTAACCGTAAATATTCTACCTAAACCTAACAAAGCACATATTCAGTTAAACAATTAATAAAAATCACCCGAACAATGAAAACAACGTTTATCAAATCAATTTTTGCTGCATTTATTATCCTTTTGAGTGTAAATGCAAAGAGTGAGGCACAAACTTACTATCCAGTTTATTTGTGTGATGGAGGAACTGCAACCCTTCACACCCCAGAAGAAAGTACTTTATCAGCTGGCGACAAAGTCCATTGGTATTTAGAAGGTACTGAAGTAGCTACTAAAACCTTTAATGGAACAGCTAACGAAACTAATTATGTAACACCAAACAATCTTGCCACTGGTGTGCATAATTATACCAGTATGATAGAATCTTCAGCTGGTTGTTTTGGAGAGGTATCTGCTCCTTTTCAAGTGTATCAACTGCCAGGCAAAACGCTGGCTCTTACTGCAAACAATACTTCTTATTGTGGTGAAAATTCTAGTTTAAGCTCTATAATCACTGCAACGGCTACTACACCCGGACAAGCATTGCCTGCGGGTATAGAGTATGCTTACGTTTGGTCGGCTACTAAGGACGGAACTAATGTAAATCCGCTTTCTGGAATTGGTGCTGATGATGGTTCGAAAACAGATGTAAACAAATTTACCCTTAATACTACTGTTGCTGGTACTTATGTATTTAACGCTACGGTAAAATATGTATTAACTACGGCCAATACTGGTGTGCTCAAATCTGGCGATAATAGAGGGTGTGAGGTTACAGCTACCGCACCACAAACTGTAACGGTAACGCCAAAACCTGTTAAACCTACCATCGTTATCCAATAATGTTGACTATTACAGATCACTAGTTTGAACATCAAACGGTACATATTACTGGCATTCTTCCTACTCCTAACAAACTGGGCATTTGCACAAACAAATCCTAATGTTGTTCGAATCCGTTTGGGTTCATCAATCAATTTTGCAGTAGGAAATCAAGCTGGACTTTACTCGTTCCAATGGTATCGAGATGGGAGGCCTATTGCCAATGCTACAGGGGCAACTTACACCGCAAGTGTGTCGGGTTTATACCAGGTGGTTTCTATAAGTACTGAGGGATGTAGATCTGACTTGTCGGATGGCTTTTTGTTAATAATTGAATATGCAGATTTAGAAGTCCGCAAAATTTCTGAAACGCGATATGTCGGGCCGGGTGAAGGCTTTGAATATCAAATTTCAGTACAGAACAATGGAAATACTACTGCTACAGGAATAGAAGTGATAGATAGATTACCTGGAAACTTGAAATACTTAGGTTTTACAGGAGAGCCGACTGGAGAAGTTACAGTAGTTGATCAGTTGATCTCCTGGAAAATTCCTGCTTTGGCAAATAATCAAAAATTAGTTTTGTCGCTAAAAACTGCGGCAATTAAAGCAGGAAAGGTAATAAATACAGCAAATGTAACTGCTGTGGAGCCGGATCCAAATTTGGCAAACAATGTATCTACAGATGTGAAAGAGATTATTGAGGAAGTGGTGGTACCCAATGTAATTACGCCAAATGGTGATGGCAAAAATGATGTTTTTATTATCGATGGGCTGGAGCTATATCCAAATCATACCTTATTTATTTTTAATAGGTGGGGCAATGAGGTCTATAATAGTAAAGGCGCTTATAAAAATGACTGGAATGGAAATGGTTTAAATGAGGGTACTTATTACTACTTATTAAAGATCAAAGCAAAAGATGGAAGCGAAAGAAGTACTACAGGTTGGATAACATTGATAAAAGATTGATATGTGGAAATTAGCAAAGTTTATTTTATTGTTGTGTGTGTCAGCTCAATGCTTTGCCCAACAAGATGCACAGTATAGCCAATATATTTTCAATGGCATTTATATCAATCCGGCCTACGCTGGCTATCGGGAACGGGTAAATATAAATGCCACTCACAGAAACCAATGGACTGGCATCGAGGGTGCACCCGAAAGTTTTTCATTTGCTGCAGATGCCTTAATGCCAAATGAGCGAGTGGGGTTATCTTTAATAATGAGTGCAGAACAGTTGGGTGCGCAGAAAACCATATCTGCATTTGCCAGTTATGCCTATCGGATACCTATTAATGAAGAGCAAACTTCAAAACTTGCTTTCGGATTGGGTATTGGCGTTATGCAATCTGGCTTAAATGGAGATAGGTTAAATCCCAGGGATCTGTTTGATAATTATATTCCAACCGGTACGGTTAAACAAATACTTCCAGACATGCATGCAGGGGTGTTTTTCTCTACACCTAAAATGTATATAGGCGCATCAGTCAACAATTTAATAGGTAAATATATCTTAGATAAAAAATCTCTAGACTATAACTTTCCAACACCTAAACCACATTATTATTTAACCGGAGGGACCTTAATTCCGATAGAGAAATATTTGATAGACTTTAAACCTTTCTTTTTAATTAAGGATGATATTAAAGGGCCAACTGTACTGGATATAAATGCTTTTTTCTTGTTTAAGCAAATGGTTTGGCTTGGCGCAGGGTATAGAACCGGGATTAAACTTTATAACAAGCCAGCATTGCAAGGTGATCTCCGCAACAATAATGCGCTTATCGGGATGACAGAAATATTTATCAGCCAACGTTTAAGGTTAGGCTATTCTTACGATCATAGCATGAGCAATTTGGCTGGTTATGCAGGTTCTACGCATGAAATTTCTATCAGTTATAATTTTTTTACTTTAAAAGAGAGACAGTTGAATTTCTGCTATTTTTAAAACTATGGAGTGAATACATTGAAACAACAGACGGTATCATGAGTTGTTTCTGCTATCAACGATTAATAAGCATCTTAAAACAAAAACCTTCTCCATAAGTTGAAGAAGGTTATCGTGTGAACCTGTTGTTACAAAACCCGAACCAATTAATTGCGGATTTAACCAAAAAAAAATATCTTGATACGGGCGACTGGATATTGGACGTATCACTTACCCCAGCTCACTATCGAAAAACTTTTTAGTAAATAAAAACCCCTGCGAGTGGGTACTTACAGGGGTTGAAATTTTCAAAACAATAATAGATTAATATACCCTCTTAACTCTGCTTTCGCCTGAGCCATAGTAGAAGTTGACTATTTTCTTATCTCCTTTATTAGGTAGGAGGTAGTTTAAACTGGTGCCTGAATTTGTTGTGAAGTTCAAACCAGAATTAAAAGTCAAAACATATAAATTTTGATAAGTATCATAAAGAGTAGCTCTTGAAAATAAGCCTTTAGCGTTCGCTACGATCTGGCCAGCTGCATCTCTTCTCAAATGAACGTATCCATATCCACCTTCTGGAGAACTGGTCAGCACCAGTTTTCCAGCAATGTTAGTTGTAGCACCTAGAAGTGGTTGGCTTTTAACAAGACTACCTGTAATGTCAACAACAGAAACATCTAATTTTGTATTTGCGTCAAACGTGCTTTGGTTCAAATCATATGAAATGCCATTATAATAATTATAATTGGAGATGTTAAGGCGCTCTAACTGGTAGCCGTCGGTAACAGCGCTTAAGTAAGCAGTATTGTTGTAGTTCCCATTTATCTGGATGTAAAGTTCCCTGCCCAATTTGTCTTTCGGAAACTTCAGGTAGAGCGGACTAACAATGCTTGGAACATTTGCACCATAAGAATTAACGTTAAAATAGGTTTTAATGGAAGCTGCATAAGGCAATTGAAAAGGCGTAGCATTGATATCATTATCTTCTGTACCATACACATACAATTTCTGGTCGGCTTCTACTTGTGCAAAACTAAGCGAATATCCCCCCGGAGCGGCAGGTAACTTTAGCGAGTAAGTACCCGTTGCCGTAGTATACGTTGGAAATTGTACACTATAGTTACCATTGAATCCATTAGGCACAGATGTAGATGCAGTAACCAATACATTTGCACCAACTTTTTCTGGTGTAGTATTCGTTAAGTCAGTATCAATGTATAACGTTCCGGAAATTTCATTTAATAATTCAGCTGTATTCCACAATTTGGCCGTTCCTAAAGTGATGTCCTTACGCATAATCTGCGTGGCTGCATAGCCCGTTTTGGTGATTAGGAATGTACTGGTGGGGAACAAGTATAAAGAAGTAAAAGTAGCTATACCCTGTGCACTTGTTTTGGTTGAGAAAAGCTTTCCTTCTGATGAAACAATTACATCCGCGTCAGCAACCGGAGCATTGGTCACTACATCAGTAACCGCAACACTATAATCTTGTTTAGCAGCAGCAATAGCATTTGTACGGGCAAGGCTATCATTCAATTTTAATTGCTGAAGCGCAGCGGTGTTAATCAACTGCTGAAGTGCGTTCGCACCTTTCTGTTTTAAAGTCTCTAAATCCAGTTCATGCTGGTATTTTAGCGAAAGTAATTCCTTTTGAGCAGCAATTGCATCTGCTTCTGAAAATTCGTCCTTTGAACAACCTGTGGCATAGAGTGCCAGGACGACTAAAAATAGTCTGGTAAATTTTAATTTCATATAAATAGTTCTGGATTAAGATTTTTCGGTTACTGTACCGGAATGAGGAGGCCAAGTTTGGATACAAAAGAGTTGGATCTGATATCGCTTCCGAAACCAACCTTCTCCATATAAGAATAACTTTCTCTTGCCGGAGTTGCGCCAGCGAGGTACCTGAATTCTAATAGTAATTTCACCTTGCTAAATAATGGCAAACGCAAATCTGCCCCAATCAGTAAGTTAATTCTATCTCTATTATACCTGCTGGTTACATTTTCTGAGTCTGATACAGTGGAAATAATGTCTTCACCAGGCAATAAATCTCCGGTTTTCTGATAGCGCGCTGTTGCATTAAAATTATAGGCATAGCTGCCACCAATGTATACGGCAGGTTTCCAATCCTTCTTTAACGGAATGCTATATCTGAGAAGCAATGGTATATTCAGGCTATTTAAGTGCACGGAACTGTTTTTCACATTTTTTGTCGTGAAATCTTCCGGCAACCCAAATCGTGTGTCGTCCTTAAAAGTTAATAATTGGCCGCCCTGTTGAATAAAATTGGCTTCCAACTGAAGGCTGAATTGTTTATAAATATTGTAGGTAACCAGCACTCCGGCAACATATCCGGTATTAATGCCGGTTTGTGGCTGACCGTTGCTAAATTTGTTTACCGTGAGTCCTCCGGCAATACCAATCTCGAATTTAGAAAGGGTAGATTCAACAATAGTCGTATCAGCCTTGCTTTGAGCATTAGCGGTATTAAGAAATGAAAAAACGGAGACGAAGCCTAGTATAGAAGCGGAATAAAGCTTACAAATTGCAAAAAATTGCAACTTTGGAATTAGAGGGCGCATTAAGTTTTGTTTGGTCGGCGAAGTTAGAAAAAATTTCTAAATAATATAGTTGATGCTTTATTTTTAAGATTTCTATTTTTTTACTTGCTGATTTTTTAAAATAGTGTTGTATTAATTGCAGCGTATCGAGGTAGCAGATGTGTCTCAATGCCTGGTTGTTTCTATCCCGCGTATTCTTTAAGCGCGAAGAAATCCCAACTTCCTCCGATCCTTATTCGTGTTCTATAGGAGCCCTAGTGCATGATGGTTGCATTTTAGTGCATTTTTAGAACACATATTCATCATACCAGAAAACCGGAGTTTTTTGCGGTTCCGTATGTCGATCCCATTAAGGACTACTTATTCAAAGCAGCCTTTTTATTAATTGTCAGTAGTGAGCATGTAAGGTGTTCAACATAATTATTAGATATGTTCTCGCACTTTTAATCATTTATAGATGTTGGAAAGGAGCTGTTTCCACCATTTAAGTCAGGAAAAACGGCTGATGATACTTGAAAAACCGCTGCTTGTGTGTAGCCTGAATTTGAATCGGGTCTATTGGTCTGCGGTATCATCAAATGAAGTATAAATCCTGTTTAAATTGTAACGCTAAACTTTGGGTAAGCTGTAACCGTTGTGATCATTTGCCAGCAGGTATTTATCGTCGATCTGCTGGTCTGTAAACTGGTGTTTGACATTGTTCCATGATAATTTTTGTCCGCTTCTGAAGGCAATATTTTCCATATGGGCAACGGTAGCTACATGTGCAGCATCCCGTACAGAGCAGTTCAGTTCTTCTTTTTTCCTGGACCTGACCACACTAAAGAAATTAACCATATGATTGTCCAGTCCATTATCTGAGGATTTAACAAAAGGCTTGCTCACTTTATTGCAGCTTACCTTTTCTTCAATAACCTCCCAGGCTTGCCTATTGAGAATCAGCGCATCGTTGTTACCGATATATGCAATCCAATGGTTGCGATTATAAGAGCCGTTATCGATGCACATGGCAGAATCCCATACCATGTTGAACTTGTCATACTCATATAAGGTAGAGCGTATCAGGAGTTTCTTCATACAGATCATTATAGGCAAAGCGGCCACTTAGTGCAGATATGGTTTTTGGTACAGGTGAATTCATACCCAGCAAGCCATAATCCAATAAATGCACACCCCAGTCGGTCATTAACCCACCGACATAATCCCAAAACCATCGAAAATTGAAGTGATATCTGCTGGCATTGAATGCTCTTTATTTGCAGGCCCAAGCCACATGGCATAAATCGACGCCGGCAGGAGCCTAAGAACTAACGAAAATTTGTGTGATTCCACTGGGATTGGCTCAGTCCCCGCAAAACCCCGAACTCGGCCAAAAATGCTAAGTGATTCTAGGCTACTGCACTATATTAAATGCAAAAGAGTAAGGTTGACATTCAACAGGGGATATTACCCTACGATTTGATAGTGGGTTATCAAAAATATTATCACTGAAACGACAAGTAAAGAAATGGATAAATATGTTGTTTTCAGGCTGTAAGTATGGAGATTATAAAAACCTTGACGTTAATTGATGTACACTGTACTGCGCCGTGTTACCTCTAAAGTCTGTAATAGTGCCAGCAAGACTTTGGAGGAAATTTTCCATGAAACCGAAATCGTTTAAAAAAAAGCAGCCACTCGATTTACATAGTGGCTGTTAGAGAAGGTATAATTACCTATAGTCATTTTGATAACCAATCACAAAATACATTTACCCTTTTCGAGCGAACGTTATACCAAAAGCTAAAGAATTGACCTTCTTAAACAAAGGTTCCTCATAACCGGATGTGTAGGTAACATTAATTCCTAGCTGACTCATGAAATAGTAATCTAGTTTAAACTGTAAATAATTTTTGTCTTTGCCTGTGCCAATACTTAGTTCATCTTTCAAAATGTGGTTGTACTTGTAAATTCCTGATAGTTTTAAATGATGATAAGAATCGTCTTTTGCTTTAAAAGCATTAAGTGCTAACCCAATTGGAATGACATATTTTCCATAAGAGTTAGTTGCTTTTGTTTCTACACTTTGAAGTCGTTTACCAAATCCATACTTGAAACCAACACCAAAGTCAACAACTGTCTCGTTTGTACTTGTATAACTGTAATTAAGTGCGAATCCCGGAGAAAGATAGTACAGATAATTGTTAAAAGTTTTGTCGGCTATAAAATCCGGACCAATTTCAAAGCTACCCCATAGTGTACCCCATGTTGTGTTAGGAGTATCTTTATTAAGCTTTCTTGAAAAACCAAGAGGGAGACCTATTGAAACATTATTTGCCGTCAAGGTAGTATAGCTGCCAAGATTAACATCCGCCGTCGGTTTTACAAAAAAGTTTAGTTTTTCTAATGCCGGGATGTTAATTAGGTAGAAGGTGCCGGGACCTTCTGATTTTCCCGGAATCCTATTTAGATCAATTGTGAAAGATACATTGGAAGAATCGCTACTAATGAAATTTTTCGTATAGCCTATAGAAAATATTCTATCCTGCGACATGCTTGGTAACGAGAATAGTAACGCTATTGCAAAAAGCAAATTCCGCTTATTTCTAAATGTTAGATGTGTCATAGTTTTTTATTGCTTTTACTAACTGGTTAATCGTTTTTATCGATACAAATAGATCGTTTGTGAGTTCGGTGCTCTTAATAAAACGCATACGTCGCTTAAGATTTGGAGCTAAGATTGACTTCAATGAAGCGGAGAAAAATTTGGATAGTTTAGGGTCCGTTTCCGGAGGACTATACAACGCTTTGATGTCAAGTTCAGTGAAGTTGCTGAGAATGTCAATTTCTTCAATGACAATTCTGGTAATCTGGGTTTCAGTCATATTTTTGAGATTTGTTAAATGGATAATGTGAAGTTAAAGAAGGGTTATAGCAATAGTTAGGGTGTTTCTCCCATATTTATCCCGTCTTTTTACCCTAATGCTAAGTTACTCCATCAAGTGAGTGCAGTTGCAGATTTGATCAAAGCTCTTTCATAATTAGTGTGTGAAAACTTTGTCTTTCCCATTATTAAGCATTGATGATACCTAAGCTTAAAAATCTTTCTCACTTCTTCCTGATAACAAGGTAAGATAGCGCCGGATCATTCATCGTTCTGTCAATTCCAGCATGAGCAATACCCGCTGTACAGGTATCCAACTTCATCAACATATCGCTCAAAAAAGACATTGTATTATAACTATGTCAAAATTGGAAACTAGCGACTATGCATATTCCTTGCTGGGATAGCAGATAGAGAAAACGCATCCTGTTGCCTTTAGCGTAAAGGTTTTCTTTGAGGTATTCTTCGGGAATGATATTTCTTTTCTTCCACGAAGATGCACAGCATCCCACCATCTGAACCGACCTCTTTAAGATTGAAATAATCAAGTAAAACTTCAGGTAATAAGAGTTGCAGCAGTTGTTCAGGGGCAGAAGACAAAACAGATTCTTTTTATAATCCCCCAACTTTTCCGCTTGATCCGTCACTTGCCGAAATACCCAATCAACTTAGTCGCTTCCATTCAAATTCCTCCCTGAAAAAAATCAAATAATTTTCTATTTTTGTTGAAATAACCAAACCAAAGTTAACGCTCTATATGATCACTCCTTCGCGAATCTTTCTCATTCTGCTCGTATTCGCAGTAGTTATACAATTAGGCTGTAAGAAGGACACTGCACTTGTGCAAGAAGATGTTTTTGTTCAGCATACTGAAGACTTTTCTGCCTTAAATATTGAAGTTTCTGGCGCAGGTTACCAGTTTATAGAGCTGCAATGGAAACCGGTAAAAAACTCATACTACAAGCCTGTTAGTTATGCTATTTATGTAGATGACAAGAAAGTGATGGAGGGGATCAGCACAACAAAATACAGCGCGATCAATTTGCTGAGTGGTCAAAAGTACACTCTTAAAGTTGTAGCATCAACTGCTGATGGTCAGGAAGTATCTCAGGTTATAACTACTAGCACATTGAGTCGTAGCACCGATCAATTAAGCACTTACCGAGAATACAATTTGCATAGTTTTTCGTCGATAGGCGGTGCAACCGCAGTTCAAAGGTTTTCAGATGGTGGTCACCTGTTGGTTAAAAATCTCAGTCACGACACTTATTTCGACGATGAGTCCAATAAGATCCTCATCTTCAGAACTGATGCGCAGGGCAACATGCTTTGGTATAAACTACTTTCACCCAAGAACTACAACACCCCCTCTATATATGCCGCCTGGCAACTGATACTACACCATGAGGAACAAGAAGCGATTTTAGCGCTAGGGGATTTTCTAATCAAGTTTTCTACCACCAATGGCGAAATTATTGAGCGAAAATCATATGGTACTACCCTCAACAAACTGATTTTCCAGTGTATTTATTATAACTCAAGCCAAGAACTACTTATTGGCACACAACAAGGAACACTCTTGTGCATAAACCCTAATACGTTAGCATTAAGCTGGATCAGAGAGAATACCGATAAAATAGGAAGTATAATTGACATTAAGGTAGATTCCAAGAAAAACATCTACTATATTTTTGTTGACCGCAGCGACAGGTATCCCAATATACGTATTCATAAATGTGATCTTCAGGGTTTGTTTGTCAAAAGCTTTTTGTTTGATGGTACCCTTCCGGGCGAATCTAACTGGGGCTTTAACATGACTTCTTTGGCAATAGATAAGGAAGACAATTTATACCTGGTTGGGCACAATAATGATTATGCTTTTCTGAGGTTTTTTAAGTTCGACAGCGAAGGAAATGTGATCAAGAAGAATCAAACATCAGACGGGCTTTTAGCTAAAAAGGTTTTTTTAAACGCGAGTGGTGAGGTGGTAATATTAGGTCAGCGCACAGGCTCTGGATTCGTTTCTTATTCGGCCATATATATTTTAGACAGCTCTATGAACATCAAGTCTAAAGTGAATTACACTGATCTTCCCTATCATGCAGTGAGCGGCATTACGGACAATAGCGATGGAACTTACAACATCTTCTTAAACTACTTTACTACTTATACGTACACAAACAAAAATTTCATTTTTATTAAAACCGGTCTCAATGGGAAAATATAGGTCATTTTTGATATTAGCATTGCTATTTGCATGCTGGTCGTGTAAGAAAGATGCAAAACCAGCTAGCGAAGGAATTTCGGTAGAGCATGTTTTTGTAGCATCTATTACCAACAACCAGATCGACATTAGCTATAACCTATCGAGTTTTGGGTATGAAGCAACTGGCGTTATTTATTATAAAAAAGGCAATCCAAGTAGCACACAGCGGGTGCCGGCCGTCCGTACTAAGGAGGGATTAAAATTATCACTTCAAGATTTGTCGGCCAATACAGAGTATGCGATTAAGGTTTATTTTAAAGTTAATGGTACCGAAATACCTGACAGTAAAGAGTATAATATCAAAACACTATCAGAAGAAGCTGCCAGATTTGCATTCCACATTTCCAGTCCAAGTATAAGTTATGATGATCAAGGTAACTTTAACCTAGAAATTGAGGGAGAAAACCTGCAGAATATTAATCTTTCTCAATTGGAATTTACGGTGATGCTCAATAAAACTCAGCTACAATATCCTGTACATATATCGGGTACGCGCTATAGGATCGTTATTCAAGGTACGTTTTCAGTAGAAAATGTGAACTATCCTGTACAGGCTACTTATCAAGGAAAAGAGGTGTTTTGGCAATCAGTTCCCTTTGTTTATAATGGCGACCGTTATTGGATGAATCTTCAGCTGACGAGTTTGCGGGGATATCCACCTTCGGTGTTTCAAAATGAACTTTATTACTTTTATGGCGAGCAGGTTGTAAAATGGAATGATCCAGAGCAGCGGATGTCGGTTATAGAACCTATTCCTCCTGGCAACATCGATCCTTATCTTGCGCTGCCTACCGCCTTTGAGTTTAATGGAAAGCTTTTTTTTCCTCCAATAGCCAGAGGATACGCACCCAATCCTGCGAATATATCAGACTATTACAACTATCCCCAAGGCTGTGCTTATGAACCTGCGACGAGTAAGTGGGCTATATTTGCTTTTAAGGAGTACCATTATCCCAATACCAGCCGAACTATCCTGAACAGCGAATACTTTACCCATAAAGGTGAGCTTTATCTAACCTTCAGTATTATGAACAATGGCATCGTATCGCCAGGTTCACCAAGTAAAATAGACGATTATCTTTATCATTACAATAAAACTACTGAGCGTTTCGATAAATTGCCTGGACTAGGTACACCGATACTAAACTATCATTTCATATCAATCAATAATCAGCTGTATTTATTGGGGCTTAAACCAGTGTATGACCAGGGTTACAAGCTGAGCGCTACGTTTGCTATTTTCAAAATAACAGATCAGTTTACGCTAGAGCCATTTTACCAAGCAGGAACGGATGTTTCTCCAGAGCGTTTTAATGTGAGATACGTGTGCGACTACAATCAAAAGATTTTACTCGCAGTGGCGGCAGACGATTATAAGATATTCGATCTCACAGAGAAAAAACTTTATCAAGTGTACGTTAAAAACAGCTTTTCCAGTATATCCATCAGTGGGCTGTTCAACTATAACAACAAGCATCATATTTTCGCAGATCAAAAGGTTTATGAAATCTCCATTAACAAAGGCCGTTAGAAACGGTCGGGCCATATACGTCCTCTTTTTTCTACTGGTTTTAGGATCCTGCAAAAAACAGCCTGTTGAGGTTACTATTGATGCTTTTGCACAGGTAAATCCAGTGGTAACCTATACCAATGGTGCCTATAATATTCAGTTTACTTTACAAGAATTCCCTTACACCGAAGTTATTGTAAAAGTTGCAGAAAGCAAGGCTATGATTATTCAAAATGCTCAAACGATTCAGACAAATGCTTATCAAATGAGTTTAAATCGATATGGAGTTTTCATTAATAATTTGACTCCCAACAAAACTTATTTTTATCAGATTTTAGTAAAAGATGCAAATACTTCCAGGGAAGCTTATTCTGATGTTTATTCTTTTGGTACTAATCCTTAAACGCTCATGAAATTAAAATTTCAACAACTTGTCTTTGTAATTTTCCTGGTTATTCTTCAATCCTGCAGTAAAGAAGAACAAGTAATGGTACTTCAAGATAAATATGTTCCTGAAGTAAGACCCTCTGAAGTTGCCCTAGAAGATTTCAGTGTGAGTTTGAATGCGAGGGTTTTACAAAGCGGCGAACGGGGCGAATGGAAGGTAATAAGCGGCTTAGTCGTGGCCAATTTTGTCGTTATCGAACAGAAAAATAGCCCATTTAGCAAATTCAAGGGAATTCCGGGGGAACAATATGTGTTGGAATGGAAACATTGGGCCAAAGATGGAACCGAAAGTGTCCTTCAAACCAAGGTTAAGATACCAGAACCAGCAATCGAGATTAAGGATGAAACTTCCAGTAAATTTCAAACAATACGGACCTTATCTGTAAATCCAAAATACAGAGGCACCTGGTCGTTCGAAGGGTCTTACGGTTACCTGATATCCAGATCCTTTGATGGTTTAGCCGAGCCTGCAAACAAAAAACCGAGTATAGAAATACATGCCTTTGCAAACACCCACTATACCGCTACTTACACCTATATTTATGCAGGTAAAACCTTTAAGTATCAGACAGGTTTTAAAACTGGAAATTATACACAGGATGAGGGCCTTTTTGAACTGCAGCTATCCCGCGGCGACGGCAGGGTTATTGAAGATAACCAGGGCAATGTATTGGAATTATATCTCCAGGCATCAGGAATCGCCTGGATCTTCGAGCAGCCAAATGTTTACCCGGCCTTAACCTCATTTACAAAGCTCAGGAAGCTCACTCTGGGCGGATCAAGCTTAGCCGAAATCCCCAAGATTTTTGGTGAGTATTACAGAGATTTAGAAGACTTAAGTATGGATGGCATGGGGCAAAGTACGGTATTTCCAGAAAATTTTGGGAACCTTGCCAAACTCAAAACATTGATCTTTTCGCCAAGAAACACCGCATCTCCTTATAACGAAATTATCTTACCGAAATCTTTCGCAAATTTAAAGGCGCTCGAAACATTCTCTGTTTTACATGCCGGCTATGTCAATTTTAATGGCACGTTAGGAAGTTTGTCCAGCCTAAAAACCTTGAAAACAATAATTAATGCATTAACAGAAGATATTGGAGAACTCAAAGCACTGCAACATGTTGAGCTCGTATGCAGAAGTTCCGCCTTTCCTCAGCGATTGGCAGAATGCACCGCATTAACCTTCCTTAGACTGAATTTTGATGATTCAGCTAGTGGAGATGTCGTGCTAGCATCGCGCATTGGCAACTTAAAAAAATTAGAGACGTTCGAAATCACGAGCAATAAACTAAGGAGCTTGCCTGATTCGTTTGCCGGGCTAACAGTTTTAAAAACGCTATCAATAAACGGAACCGGGCTTCAATCATTACCCGAAAACTTTGGCAATTTGCCTAACCTCGAACGTTTAACGCTTCATGGCAGTTTTACCAAGCTACCTAACAGCTTTGGAAATTTGAGTAAACTGAACAATTTAATGCTCGGCGGAAAAGCTGAATCACTACCGGAGAGTTTTGGCAATCTATTGCAACTTAGCTATTTCAACGCGCAATCTTCCAGCCTGAAAACCCTTCCTAATAGCATTGGAAACTTGAAAAACTTGAAAGAGATCGATTTAAGCTATAGCAAGCTGGAAACCTTACCCGAAACATTTGCCGAATTAGATGGTTTAAAAACTTTAAATTTGGCCGTTACCCAGCTCAAAACATTTCCTAAAGCTATCATTCCTTTAACGGCGATAACCGAGATCAACTTAAATAGTACCAATGTGGGTCTAATTCCCGATGATATAGTTCATATGAAGTTTGGGGTTATATTGAGGCTTAGTGGTATCCCCAATTTAACACTAGATCACCTTAAATATGTGATCAGCATCGCAAAAGGAAAGATTTTTTACACTAGTTTTGGTTATTTCGTTTCCTAAAATCCAATCCCTTTTTTTTTAAAAAAAATTAAGTTCCTGATGACTATACCCTCCAAGCCTTTAGTGCCTACGGGAACAAATTGATACATACGCCTAATATGGATAGAACTGCAAAATAAGGATTCGATTTGACCACGCGTATGTAACCAACTCCATCTGCGGCCCTAGCACGGCTGTTAATCGTTTCAGATTATCAATAATAAGTTCTATAATCTGAAAGAAGCGAGAAGTGCGTTCTAACCAATCGTCATTGACATTACTTGACTAGAATAATCACTTTTAGAAGTTTTTACTCCTGAGAATCAATGGAGTATTATTTTGCTGTTTGAAAAGACTTTACAAGGCAAAAAAATAGGACAAATCAGATGTTTTCTGACTTGTCCCTAGATGTGAACCCGCTGGGCACAAAACTCGAACCACTTTATTAGTGATCTTATGCTTTTAAGCTAGGATGAGGTTCACCTGTAAAAGTGCTGACCTCAGCAACGATCAACCCACCGTAAATCTGGTTGGTTGGTGCGTCCCAGGCCGCCGCGTCCTGATGCGGATGGTATGGATTAGAAGAATAAAAACCTGTATTTAAATTACCTGTCGTGTTTCCTTGTAATTGTATGCCGATTGGCAGCGTACCTTGAATCCCGCAATAATGTGGTGGGGGAGGTGTCATACCTTCCATTTGGAGCTTGACGTTATGAATATCGATCGGGTTATAGGCGGGTGTCCATGAAGGCCAATTATATCGCCAGAAATTGCCCGAATAATAATTGCCATAGGTATTCGTCCATATGGTAACCTGCTGGAAATAATTAGTGCCATATGTTGCCGAATCGTCTGTAAAACCCTGATCGTGCAGGTAAGAATAATAATTTCCGTTGTAAAACCCACTGCCCAGGCCTTGTCCTAACATATTTTTAAGATCTTGCGGAGATGGATAGTGAAAAGCGTTCTGTAAAACCGCTGGCAACCCCCAGTTTCCAAGTGTTCCAAACTGCTGATTATCAAGTACGTTTGTCCCACCTGTCCAGATTCGCAATAAATACGACACATAGCCAAGCACCAAAAATCCCCCTTCAATGCTGTAGTAAATAGGGGCTACTTGTCCGCGGGAATGCGGAATCAGGCAAATTGCCATATCATCCGGTAGTGCACCCATATATCCCTGAAAGTTTTGATAATAGGTTTGAAAGCAGGAACGATACCCCTCGCGCTGGATGACCAGGTTCGGTGTTGCACCGTTTGCTGTTGATCCACCGATGAGCCAGTTGTTGTAATAACTGATTGCATAGGGGCTTGCGGGATATGGGGTACTATTGTTAGAAATACTTTGGTTCTCCAGATAATTGTACGCTTGCATGACCAATTGAACGCCCTGAGTTTGGACACTTGCATAGTAGTGATACAGGCCTTGTATCTTTAAATAAAAGTTCTCATTAGAAAGGAAATTTTGGTTCAGTCCGTTAACACTGGCTAGCTTTGGATAACACTGAAATACGGCTTGGGGAAGTGGCATCTCACCGCTGGCCCCGGTAATCAGATTGTGCATGTCCTGCAAAGCCCAGATGACCCCCACATTGGGGTCGGTGATGTTACCGGCAGCGGTTGTCAGCGTTGCAGACGGGACCCCGGAATTGCTGCTGATACTAAAATTATACGCGTTTTGTACGTTCGTCTGAATCGTGGTTAGCGGCTGAGTTAAGTGTTCTAAAATGGCATTTTGCTGGATGGTGTGCAATACATTCATAATTGCATTAAGGTCATTCAGCATTTGTATCTGGTTATTGATCACCGTTTGCAATTGTTTTGAGATGTTTTGCAGTATTTCCAATACCGGATTTACAGGTTGTCCAAAAATCCATCCTTCCAACAGGCCAAAAAGCTGGGAAGCTGCGAAAGAAACCAGACTTCCTGCGGCTGATTTACCGATGTTGGTTGCCAGATCCTTCAGGCTAAGTCCGGCAGCTTCAGTTCCGACGCTCGCGGCAAGACCATCAGACACTTCGGATAGGGTGGTCATCGTGTCTGTATATACCCCACCTTCAGCATCCAATGTATCCATCCACTGTGGAACATTACATGCCCAGGTGGCAGAAGGCGGAATTATAATAGCTGAAGGGGCTTCAGTTGCTGATATCGGCGCTTCTGTCCCCACAGATGCTGCCTTTGGTGTTGCGAACAGTGGTGTTCCATTCTTTTCTGGATCAGTTTGATTTAGCAATTGATCTGACAGGGCGTCTGGTCCGCCTGCCTCCAACGATTTTGACAGGAACAGACTGGCATCGAAAACTTCAGGATGAGCAATGTGTGCAATGAAATCGGCAGTATATCCGGGCATAAATAAACCAACAGCTTCCCCGAAAAGTAAAGATTTTACCTTTTTTTGTACTTCGTTTTCCTCCACATTGGCTCTGTGGGCCGCAGCTACCATGGATGAGCCCGCATTCAGGTATAAAGTAATCCAGGGAGATCTGGTCTCAGGAATCAGGGCTTCATAATGCACCGCGCCTGTTGTTTGTAGCGTTGAAGCGATGGCGTCATCGGTTAACGATTGTCCTGGAAAACCATATAATCTGCATCCGGGATCAGTAATCACCGCATTCAGCGTAAAGCGGCCGTCGGCAGTAGTAGAGGTGGTGGCGAGTACTTTTTGCTGCCCATTTAATGCAGCAATTGTACCCGTATTTTCGGTACTTAACAATTGTAAGTGACCAGAGATTGTGAGCGTCATAACGTTAATGTTTTGGAGAGTTAAATTTTTAACAAATTTGATATAAAAATAAACTCTGTCCAAATGTTTTCTTAAAAACTTCAGCAAGAAGAAACAAAAAGCACCATATCAGCTATGGGTCTTTTACCGTGTATTTTTATTGCTGGTTAAGTGGTCTCATGCAGCGTCCTTTCGAACAGGCCGTTGAATAGGGAGGTGACGCCTCTGCCTACGCTTAAAGAATTAAAACAGGTCAATAAAACGGTTTATGATATTCTGGCCCGTGCTGCTTATAAGTACCGGTCGGGCGACGATTTTGGTGCGCAAAAGGAAATCAATATCCAATCCAAGGCCTGGTCAGCAATTCCTAACGCTTTTGGCAATGAATTCATTCCCTTGCATACCTATGATAGCGGTTTGGTTAACCTCCATATGATCCGAGTTTGTCATTATGGGTATCCGATAACTAGGTTGGCATTTCAGGAAATTAATTATGGACGTTATCAGGTCATCAGCGGCAATGGAACAGGTGACGTAGTATTGCGTCTTGGCCGTTTCGATTATCGCTTTTCTAATACAGGTGATCTGATAGAATTTAAATAGTAGTAAAGTATATTTGATTAATATGTGGGTTAGTGATTTTATTATTGTTAGCCTCAAATTTAGCTAATAATCTTACAAAGCTTTGAATCGAAATGCATATAGGAGATATTCAGATTGATAAAGGGATTTTTAATGCAGGATATAATCACATAATTTGTTTTGGTAGCCTAGTTTAGCTCCTAACGTATACAATTTGAATAATAAAATGCGAAAATATTATCTTAAGATAATAGAGTATTGATGAGATATATTTATTAAAACTGTCATTGAAATTGACTGTATAAAATAAGTACTTGTAAGTTATTGACTTACAGTGTTTTGTTTTTTTTGTTCCGCTGGATTTCCACTTCGTGTAAAAATCAACGTTTGCAATATCTTTAATTGGCTTTGAAATTCGAACTCCCCAAATAATGCCCCTTTTTTTTCAAAAAACTTTTGTTTGCAAATGCTATAATCTAAATATAACAGTTTGTATCTAAATGGGTAAGCTTGTTTTTTTATTCGACTCCCGGCAGTAGCTACCATCCTTTCTAAAGTATTTTGAGAGTTCGTTTTTACATATTTCGTAATAAAGAGTTTATATCATACATAAACAAAGATTTTGATTCGATAGCTATAGCAAATGCTCCGACTGGTAATGGCAACATAATTTAAGATAGCAATTAGTAAATTTTGGTTTAGATGTCTACATTTGAGAATAACAAAAATATTTAATTATGCGGCTCTTATACCTTTGGATTCTTGACTATAGAAAGATTAAACAGCAAGGATTCAGTTTCAGTTCTGATCTTAACTTTACTATTACCCCGAAGCCTAATGACAATGGATATTGGTTCGATATCGATATTACATTAAATGAAGATTACCAGGATATTTTTGAAGGAGCATCCATTAGTGTAACTGGAATAGTTGGAAAAAATGGATCTGGAAAATCGACGTTAATGCATTGTATAAAAATGTTGTATGGTCGTCTGCCACGCTTAACGTGTCCATTAATCTTTTCCTTTTTAGATCCAGAATCAAAAGTCGTTTCTACCTATTTTTATCAAAAAGGAGGTGTAGAGGAAATGATGGCGCTACCAGTAACTTTAAAAACGACAAATCAGGCCTCCGGTAAATATAAATTTGAAAACCCCAGGCCCTATAATATTAACCGTATGGCTGATGATCATGGCCGTGTTAACGGACTTAATTTCGAGTTTAAAAACATGGCTTGTGGTTATGTTACCAATAGTTTTGAGAGGCATCCTGAAAGCATTTATCATGGGATTCAGAATTATTCTACCACGTTCTTACTTGATAAGTATTTAAATAAACAGGTTACCAAGCTTGAAAACAAAGCAATTCAAAAACCAGCTAAAATTGACAAAAAGATATTACTTTATCATTCCCATTTAACTGATTTCTATAATGAGGAGCTACAAAGTAATGTTCGCTTTTTAGCCGCACCAGCTAATGCTGTATTGATTCATAAGCTAAATCTTCCAGAAAAAATGACCATTAGCTTTAACTTTGATGATTACGATTATCTTATTGACAACGACGGGCAGCATAGCTTATATTTTAATAATGCTGGACTGGCCGCGTTTCACAAAAAAGCGACCAATCAGTTGTATGTTGATTTGGATAAAAAAAGAGCCTTTGTAGACATACTTTATTTATGTGCATTCTATCATTCGATCCGTCATAATATCCTAAAAGATGAGAATTTTAAAGGCCGAGATGCGGTTAAGGATGCACTTAAAGACTTGGTTGAGAATGCAGAGGAGGTTTTTCCTGAGATTCGAAAATTCATGGATGGACTACAGATAAAGCAGGATGACGAGCAGGTGGAGATTGTTCATCAGATTTTAGGTAAAAAATTACAGAATGCCCTTGATAAGGCTACCATGATTGATGATAATCTCTATTTAAAAGATTTGCAAAGTTTTGTATTTAAAATAGATTATAATCTTTTAGGTCTTATATTCAATGTATTTCAATTAAAACATACGGAAGATATCATTTTCTTAAATTACAGTTGGGGCTACGATGGCCTGAGTGCTGGCGAAGAGGCTCAACTAAATTTCTTTTCCCGCTTGCATGAAATAAAGAGGGCAGTAAAAGATAAACCTTTGATGCTACTGATTGATGAAGGGGAATTGTATTTTCACCCCCAATGGCAAAAATTCTTTTTGACCTGGCTGTTAGATTGTGTAAAAATTATGTTTGCAAAGAATCAGGTTCAAATTATATTAACAACACATTCACCTTTTATAGTTTCTGATCTTCCTAAACAGAATTTAGTTTTTCTTCGAAAAGATGACTCTGGCAATTGTGGCCTGCCAAGCGATGAAATTCAAACAGAAACACTTGGAGCAAACATTCACGAATTGTTTACCAATTCATTTTTCTTACAGGATGGGTTGATGGGTGAACATGCAAGGGAGTATATCCAGGGATTGATTAAGGAGATTAAAAAGACAAGAAAAATTACGAGAGAAAAATATCATAAAGTTTATAAAAACAAAGTTAACCTAATTGGTGAGCAGTTTTTAAAGACCAAGATACTTGAACTGGTAGCTTCTAAAGCTGATTTTAATCTTATAGATGAAATTATTGAATCGCGTTCTACCGAACTCGATATGTTAAAGAGCATTAGAAACCAGAAGAAAAATGATCAAAATTGAACATCTGGCGTTAAAAGATATCGCTAATACGTATTATAAGGCTATAATACCTAAGATTAACACTCGTATTGAATTCGTAGAGATTGCGCTTGATTATTTTACTCAAAAAATTAATTTTCAGGAGGTAATAGATTCACCCGTAAATGGTAATACTAAAAATTCAATCTTATCTTTCTTTTTAACGCTAAAAATAAAGAGAGCATCCGATCATAACTTAGCAATACCTGCAAATGTTGAACCTTGGATTACTGCCAATCCTCAGAAACTCTATGATATTTTAGCCTTTTTAAAGGATGAGGGTAACCTTAAAGAACTTATTTTGGTGGAACCGCTGGAAGCCTATGATAAGGATTTAGCTTTGCAGGCATACTTTAACATTAATAAGCAAGATGATGATTTAACTATTTTCAAATTCCTTAATATCATTCTTGATTACGATTTGTTTGGTGCTTTTTCTTATGACATTTCGACCAAGCTTGGCTTAAATGCTTGCCCATATTGTAACAGGGTTTACATTAATACGGTGATGAAGGAAGGTGGGCAACAGATTATCCGTCCAACTTATGATCATTTTTTCTCACAGTCTAAACACCCGTTTCTTCCGCTGAACTTTTATAACCTGATCCCGTCTTGTTATTATTGTAACTGTACTTTAAAGAATGCAACTACAATAATGCATGATACTCACTTACATCCTTACTTAGATGGATTTGGTTCTGATGCGCTTTTTAGAATTGTGATCTCAGATTTATATCCGAATATTAGTGATTCTAGGAATTACAAAGTGGTTTTACAGGACGCGATGTCAAATTTTAATCCC
The DNA here is from genome assembly GCF_900100705.1 of Pedobacter terrae. Classification (GTDB taxonomy): domain Bacteria; phylum Bacteroidota; class Bacteroidia; order Sphingobacteriales; family Sphingobacteriaceae; genus Pedobacter; species Pedobacter terrae. The sequence goes on along the minus strand of NZ_FNCH01000001.1, from coordinate 545,037 downwards.
AAAAGGAGAAAAATTTTTGGAAGTGCTTCAACTGAGGGTAATAACAATCTCTTCAAGATTGAGGATGTCTACAATGCACACACCGATATTGTTGGTGAATTGGTACACAAAGCCGATGTCTACAGCAGAGGTCAGGCAAATTCATTGAAAAAACTATTTGGCACCTTAAGCACTAATAAGTCTGAATTTTACCAGTTCTATTTTGGGAATTATTACCATGAACATGATTATAATAAAAGACCCATGGCAAAACTCACAAAAGACGTATTAGGGCAAGTTATTCCTGAATTTTTTAAATAGCCTCTAAAGGCTATTTAATTATTATTTAGGGTTAATTTCGAATGAACCACTAGTCTTAGAATTGCCAATTAAAAACTTAAGTCTTCGTGGTGGGTTTGTGATTTCACTTTGTATAGCCAAAATTGTTTCTGGGAAATTGTCTATTACAAGTTGTAGATCCTGGCTGTCCGGAATTTTCACCAAAATATCATTTCCATCTTCACCAATATTCCATTCTGGGAAATCTTGTTTGATCAGTAATTCGATCCATTCTTTTTGAAATACGTTCATATCGCCAATTTATAAATAATTAAGAATTCTTAATCATGGAAACTTCTTTTATTTTAGCTAATATAAAACAATATGAAGCTTAAAATTGAAGGATGGATTGAAGTTGGGCTTTTTCCGGATAATGCCAAACATTTATTAAGAAACGCAGTGCTTTGCTATAAAGCAGATGCCTTTAATGAAGGATTATTGATGTCATATCTTGGCTTTCTTGTTATTATTAAAAACCGAATTATGACGGCCAATAAACCAGGTCTTTTCATACAGCAAAACTGGGATAAACTATTAAGGAGATTGCACATGAGGATAAATGGTTTCAGTACTTATTAGTTATTATCAATGATCAATTGCCAAATAAAGTATACTATCTTATTGACAATGTTTAATAAATGCCAAGTTTAAGTAGAAAATGATTATAATTCATTAAAAAAACTAAGCCGGAAACCATGCCCAATAAATATTTCAAACCGCACGAAGCCTTTAACCTCAATCCCCATCCATATGATATAGGTGTTTTCACGGGGTTGAAAAATGGATTCGAGGATAATCTTTTCATCAAAAAACTATTTACATTACCCGAACTGGAATATCGGGCATTTTATCAATATCACCTTGTTTATTTTCTAGGAAAAAAGTCAGATGGTGAAGAGGAATTTTTCACTTTTGTCTGGCAGATTGTGCTAAGGCGTATTAATTTTATTGAGCGTAAAAACCCCTTTAATTCAAGCCATGCGCTGGATATGGAGATACTAGATAAGCTTACAACTTTCCAAAAGTATCTTCGCTCCATTGACCAGTGGCATACCCAAAAGACCCTCCCTGAAATTATCGCCGATCAGCACGAAGTAATCAGGAAGCAACAATCGGAAATTGCCAAATTAAAAAATGATCTAAGTACTGCAAAAAAGCTGGAAACCAAACAATATATTGATATTCCTAAAGGTCATCTGTTGACCCTTTATGACATTTTTAACCAATTGATTGATCTCAAAATCAAGGAAGAGAAGCTGATGCTTACAAAATTTCCGATTGTATGGGTCAAGATGATATGTAAGTATTTTCGGGTAGATAAAGAGGAGCTGGACATGGAACGGGTACGCAGTTATTTTTCAAAAGACAGGGAAAATTCTAGCGGGAGAACCCGCCTTGTTCCAATGGATCAGAAGATTTTTGAGATAAAACCTAAAAAAAGATAGGAAAAAAGCATTCATAGATGATCGTAAATCTTTTATACTTTAAAATCGTATCAATTTGATATTAAGTTTATTGCGATTGAATACCAACTTAATTTAAACATCCTCAAGTTACCATAAAAATCTTTATGGTACAGGTAAGCCATTTCCATAGCATTCTTTTGTCCCAAAACAAAGGCTATGGAGATTATCAATGAACAAGCCCTTAGCCAGTGCATCCGGGATGCATTGCGGGCAGAATTACAAGAGCATTTTAAAACGGGCGGCAGTTCCAGGCAGGAACAGGAAGAACGCCTATTGTCCAAACAGGAACTAGCAGGCGAATTAGGCGTTTCTCTGGTTACTCTTTCCGAATGGATGAAAAAGGGGCTGCCCTTTTTACGCCTGCACAGGCGTGTGTATTTCAAAAAAAGCGAAGTGCTTAAAATCATGCAACAAGACATTACAGATTAATTTAAGGAGGGAATTATTATGCACGTGGAGATCATCACTAAGGAAGATTTAAAACAGTTAAAGACTGAAATGCTGGCCGAGATCAGGCAGCTCATTAAACCGGAAGACAGGCAAAGTAAACAATGGCTAAAAAGCGCCGAAGTGCGCAAGCTGCTGAACATCTCACCGGGAACCCTGCAAAACCTGCGCATTAACGGTACGCTACGATTTACAAAGATTGGAGGCATGATGTATTACAAACTGGAAGACATTACCAGGTTACTAGAGGGAGGTAACCAATGACAGAAACAGGCATCCATAACAAGACGGCGGACTACAGCAAACTGATCAGGCGCATGGCGGCAGACAGCCGGATGTTGGCCACCCATGTCAGCCTGTTTGCCGCACTTTTTGTCTGCTGGCATCATGGCGGATTTGCCAGTCCCTTTGCCGTTACCCGCAAAAAGCTGATGGCCTATAGCCGGATTGCATCAATTGCCACATACCACAAATGCATCAAAGAACTAGATGCATTTGGTTACATACGCTACCAGCCATCTTACCACCCGATCAGGGGCAGCCTGGTTTACTGGCCACCCGGTTGATTAGGGCAGCAGATCAAAAAAAGGAGCCGGGAAATCCCGGCGAAGTTTGAGTCCTGACGCCCCTTACAGGAGCCATCAGGGCATGGAAACCGCTAAGATTTGCCGAAGCTTTTAGCACGTCAAACTTATGCGCTTTGTAGGGAGCGAGTTAATGTTTTTCCTATACAAAAACCCGGATTCACCCTAAAGGGATGCCCCGGACTCGCTCCCGTTGGTCGGTTAAAAAAAGGAATTAAGAAAGGATCTACCACAGATTTTGAAAGGAAAATAGCGGATGAAAACAGCGACAGCCAATAGTGAACTAAAGAAAAAAAGGGTACCTGGCAGACCTAAAAAAAAGATCAGCCGTAGTGATCTGCTCATGATCCGGTTAACCCCTACAGAAAAACAACTGATAGGGCAACGGGCGAAAAATGCAGGGCTGAAACCAAGTGAATGGTTCCGCAGAGCGGCAAAGAGTGCCAGGGTTTTCCCCCGCTTTACCCCCGAGGAAAGCGGATGGTTCAGGATGTTAGCAGGAATGGCGAATAACCTCAACCAGTTGACCCACCTTGCCCATGTGGAAGGCTTGCCTACGCTGGCTTTAAAATGCCAGGCGCTGATCAGGCAGATCGAAGAATTATTAACCAAACTCAACAGCCATGATCGGTAAACCAATTACAGGAAGAAGCTTCGGGGGCTGTATCCGCTACATCGTGGATAAGCCCGAAGCAAAAATTCTTTTTGCCGAGGGTGTAAGGATGCAGAACGCCACCACGCTAACCAATGATTTTAACCTGCAAAGAAAAATGAGGCCGGAAATGGGCAAGGCGGTTAGGCATCTGGTTTTAAGTTGGAGTAGGGAAGACCTGCCCAAACTGACCGATAAGGTCATGTTGGAACATGCCAAAGAGTATATGCAGAAGATGGGTGTTTTTTGTTTCCTGAAGCTTACGGTACAATTCCCTGCTTTCTAGTAGACTTGTGTATTCACGTACTGCCTTTAAAATACTTTTCTGCACATCCTGCCATTTTAGCTTTCCGTCTATCAGTTTTACTGGAACATTAAAGTCGATATCGTTATGGTACATTAGAGACGACTTAGCAGTGTTAGGGTCGACATTTGGGTATTTCTGGCAGTAGTAATCCAATATTTCATTCAAAGGCATTTCCATTAACAGGTAATGCATATCGATAAAATCCTTGATCCTTTGCCCGCTATTTACAATTGCATTGATCTTCATGGCCGATATGTCCTGATTGGACATCATCCTTATGCCTTCAATGGTTTCTATTGGTCTGATAGATGGATACTTGTGCGAGATAAAATCAAAATCAACTTCGCCAATACTACCACTTACATAGTTGCCCTTGTGGCGTTTTACATCTGCGCCATAGCTGTTCCTTAAGTGTACGGCGAGTCCATCACCATCAAAATCCGAAGAGCTGAAAAGGTCGATATCTATGGATTCCCTGTGTCCGATCCTTAAAGATAGTGCGGTACCACCTACAAGGTAAAAGGAATTGAGCTGATGGTCTTGCATCAGTGTCTGGATTAGATCCAGTGTCCCTGGTGTAACTGTTTCTTTGTGTAACATCTGAGTTTTTCTTTTTCCAACTGAAAATATTTACAAACGGCCTCCATGGTCATATCAGAAAGATAGGTGATGTCTTCTTTGAGGGCTCGGATTACGTTTTCTCTACCATAAAACCTGATCATCTCCTCCCAATCCATTGTATTGCCTTTATCAAGCACCCGTTCGATAACCGTTTTGTAACTCCTGCTCCAGTCCAGTTTCTCGAAATCAAAGTCCCAGAACAGTACCTTTGGAAGGTCTGGTCTTCTGACCTTTTGTATCAGTGGATGTCTTTCAATTTTGATTTCATCGTTTTCGAATGGAACCTTTTTTTTCGAAAGATAGTTGTTCAATGTATGATAGTTATAGGTTGGGTAGCTGTCGCAAAATCCCTTGAGGCTTGAAAACACATCGATATCTGTACTGGCAAATCTTTTCCAGTGCACAACGATTACTCTTTTGTTCAATTCCTTTAACATCATACAAATCTAATCAAAACAGGAATTAATGCCTAATATTTTTAAATATTTGTCAGTTGGCTGTGATTATTAAATTTATTGATTTATATCATAGCTAACTTTTTCTTTAGCACTGCCATGTCTTCGCTTACCTTGATATCCAAAATCTTAGCATAATGCTGTGTAGTCCTGATATTGGTGTGTCCAAGCATTTTTGAAACGCTCTCTATTGGTACACCGTTCAACAGGGTAACCGTGGTCGCAAAAGTATGGCGGGCAATGTGTGAGGTAAGTTTTTTCTCAATTCCGCACAGGTCAGCAATTTCTTTAAGGTATTCGTTCATCTTTTGGTTGCTGGGAACAGGAAGAAGCAAGCCTTTATTAAGGCAAACTTTGTTGGTTGCGTACCTGTCGACAATCTCAACGGCTGTTGACAGTAGCGGAACCGACGATCTTGTTTTGGTTTTCTGCCTATTGGTAAAGATCCATCGGTCGCCATCAATTCCCTTTCTGATATTCTCCTGTTTCAGTTTGAAGACATCGACATAAGCCAAACCAGTAAAACAGCAGAAGATAAAAACATCTCTTACCTGCTTCAATCTCTCAGATAAAAACTCTTTTCCCGCGATATGAGCCAATTCCTCTTTGTTCAGATAAAAGCGGTCAACATTCTTCGTTTTGCCTTTATAAGCTGTAAATGGTGATTTATCTATCCATTCATTCTCCATACAGATGCGAAGGATTTTCCCGAGGTTTTTGATGTTTTTTACCACATAATTATTCGCGCAGTTCTTATCAGACCTTAGGTAATGATCAAATCCGTTGAGAAATGCTTGGTCGATAGTTCTAATGTCCATATCGGCTACACCATATTTCAAAGGGATAAAAACCTTAAGGTGTCTTTCCAAAACTTTATAACGGTTCAATGTGCCACGCACATAATCTTTACCTACAAGCTGTTCCATCTTTAAATTATGATCGGCAACCGCTTCCAATAGGGTATGTGAATTAATAAGCGTACCTAGATAACTTGATTTGATGGTATCGGCGGTAATCGGCAAACCCATATCGAAAACACGTTGATGGGCATAATAGACTGCATTCTGCAATTGGTCAAGATGGGTGTTCAACACCTTGATCTCTTCTTTTGAGCCGATGGCTCGGCCGCCCTTGGCATTCCATCTTTTGGGATCGCAGTCCCGATTGGTGGCCATCTCTGCACGATTTCCCTCTACGGTAATCCTCATGTAGATAGGCACATTTCCACTCACATAGTTCTTTTGCTTTTTCAGATAGAAAAGCAGGCTAAAATTGGTCTTCATAATCTAACGATTAAAGGTGAAACAAATATAGCTTTGCAACTAAATCTACACAAGATGTTCAGTTTATAACAACCTGTTCAATAGATGGTTATATACCATTCGGTGAGTCAATTTAACCGTTTTGCCTTACTCACCGAATCACTCACCAAAGTTTTGTGAATTCATGCGATTTTTGGCAATTCCCTAAAAGCAAAAACCCTGCTAATCGTGCGATTGCAGGGTTTTATACGTTTTGATAGTCTTTGGTGTGATCCCGCTGGGATTCGAACCCAGGACCACTACATTAAAAGTGTAATGCTCTACCAGCTGAGCTACGGAATCATTTCCTTTTGTTTAAGGAGGTGCAAATATAGAGATAAATCCTTTCTTTGCAAATGTTTTTATAAAATGTTTTTGGTCTTTAGCGTTAAAATTAGGTGATATATTTGTAATCCCTTGATTTTAAAAATGCTAAGTCAGAAAATATTTTTTTCCTTTTTAAATAAAAATTATCAAATAGCAAAATGACGGTTAATAAAACTGAAATTTCTTATTTAGCTCCTTTGGGTATAAAGTTCAAAAACGACTGAAACTGCGCTTTATGTTTATTTTTATCGAGCTTAAAGTAGAAAGCACCACGTCTGGAACTCGATTTATCTTTTTCATTTTGTTTGATAAGCAAACCACTGGCCGTTATTTTACGGATAAAGTTGCGGTTATCAATTGGGGCATCGTAAACCTGTTCATATAAAGCCTGCAATTGTGGTATGGTAAAACGTTTTGGTAATAACTCAAACAAAACAGGGTGGAGGGCAGCCTGGTAGCGGATTTTATCCATCGCTGCTTTAACCATATCGTTATGATCAAAAATCAGTTCTGGTACCTCTTTAACCTTAAACCATTCGGCATGATATTGATCATTAATCTGCTTGCTGTATTTATTAATATCAATCAGGGCAAAATATACTACCGATACCGTACGTTCAATCGGATCGCGGTCGGGACTACCGTAAGCGTGCAGCTGCTCTAAATATACGTCATGCAGGCCGGTAAGCTCCAGGAGGATCCGTTTCGCGGCGCCATCCAGATTTTCATTTTCGCCGATAAAACCGCCCATCAAACTCCACTGATCTTTTATTGGCTCGATGGCCCGTTTAATAACCAAAAGTTTCAATTGCTCACCGTCGTAACCAAAAATAATGCAGTCAACAGCGACCAGTACAGGTTTTTGATTTAAATATTTTCCCATGTTTAAAAAAGCAGATTTAATTTAGTATCGTTGTAATCGTTAATATAGCCCAAAATATTTGGATAACCGTCAAATTCTTTAAGAGTGTGCGTAGTGGTTAATACAAGGCATTGCATGCCTGCGTTCAAAGCTGATTCTACACCCTTAGGGGCATCTTCAAAAACCAGGCAATCGGCCGGTGCAACACCAAGTGCAGCTGCAGCGTTTAAAAAGGTTTCCGGATCGGGTTTACTCAGTTGCACATCGTCTGCACTTACAATTGCTTCCAGGTAATGGCGGATGTTTAAACCATCTACCACGAAATCAATATTAAAAGGAATAGCTGCCGAGCCAATGGCCATCGGAATCTTTGCAGCCTTAGAGCGCTCCAAAAAGTTGTCCAACCCAGCAATTAAAGACAAATGCGGTAAATAACCTGCCTGGTAGCGCTTTTCCTTATCTACTGAAAGACGTTCTATTTCTTCAGGACTGAATTTATCTTTACCAAAAACGCGCTCCAGCACTTCGTGATTTTTACCATACATTTCTTTTTTCACACTTGCATAATCCAGGTCTGCACCTAAATCTTCGGTCATGATACCGTACCAGGCCAGGGTATGATACTCCATGTCGTCGATCATGGTTCCGTTTAAATCGAAGAGAAAAGCTTTAGGGCTGAAATTTAAATCGCGCATATGCTTGCTAAATTATGTGATTTTTTTTTGATGTAAGGAATGAGGATCAATATTAACAGAAATAATATGATAATCGTTAACCTGACGTTAATTATTTTTTACTACTTTAGCTGGAACCAAAAATAAATCTATATGAAAGCATCAGGAGTTTTGCTAAGTAAAAATCACGATCGCTTCATCAACTTAAAAAAATAATAACTGATGAAAAAACCATTTCTTAAGGCATTACCACTGGCTACCTTATGTTTAGCCCTTGCTTTTAACGCCTGTAACCCTAAAGCCGATAAAGGTGCAACAAGCAGCACACAGCAAGACTCATTAAAATACAACACCACCATTGATGGTAAAGCAGTTAAACTTTATACGTTGAAAAACAAACAGGGAGCTTCGGTATCGATTACCAATTACGGTGGAAGGATAGTTTCATTGCTGGTGCCCGATAAAAGCAATAAACTAACGGATGTAGTGCTGGGCTATGATAGTGTAGGTGCTTACCGTAAAAAAGGCGAACCGTTTTTTGGCGCCCTGATTGGCCGCTACGGAAACCGTATTGGCAAAGGCAAATTTACTTTAGAAGGAAAAGAATACCAGCTGCAGCTTAACGATGGGGTTAATACCTTACATGGTGGTACTGATGGCTTTTTTGGCAAAGTATGGGATGCCAAACAACTGGATAGCACAAAACTGGAGTTGACCTATGTTTCTAATGACGGTGAAGCAGGTTATCCTGGCAAATTGGATGTTAAGGTGATTTATACTTTAACTGACGACAATTCACTGCAAATTGATTATGAAGCCACTACAGATAAAACAACTATTGTAAATCTAACCAATCACGCTTATTTTAACTTAAACGGCGAAGGTGACAGTACAATTTTGGATCACGAACTGATGATTGATGCCAACACTTATACGCCGGTCGACTCAACATTAATCCCGACTGGAAAATTACAACCTGTTGCAGGTACTGCTTTCGATTTTAATAAAGCAAAATTGATTGGCAAACAGATTGGCGATAAGGATGAACAGTTGAAATTTGGTAAAGGTTACGACCATAACTTTGCTTTAACCCATCATGATGGTAAAACACCTGTTGCTGTAGTTAAAAGCCCAAAAACAGGTATTGTTTTATCCGTTATTACTACCGAGCCAGGCCTACAATTTTATAGTGGCAATTTCTTAACAGGCGCTGATAAAGATGGTAAAGGTGGTAAATCTTACCCGCACCGTTCGGCTTTCTGTTTAGAAACACAACATTTCCCAGATGCACCAAACCATCCTAATTTTGCTTCAACCGTACTTAAACCGGGCGAAACCTATAAAACCAGTACAACTTATAAGTTCTCGAAATAAGGTTATTGTTTAAGGATTTATTGTATGATAGACCTCGCAGGATTTTAAAATCTGTGAGGTCTTTTTTTATTATCTATCAGTATTATACCGACCGAAACACATCGCGGTAGCCAATGAAATAAACAGAGGTGTTTTGAGACAATGATCACTAACGCTTAGCTACCTAAGCATTAAGGTAATTGACTAACAAAATGCTATTAGTTATTAGTTATTAGTTATACAACAACAATTAAATGAGAGAATCTACAGAGAAAGATTTCTCGGCTGCGTTGCACTCCGCTCAAAATGACGACCTCGGGAGGTACTTATTTATTCACCTATCGGTTAGTGTCACACCAACCGAAACACATTGAGAGCCAATAAAGATAAATAAATGACGTTTATACTTCCAATAACCTTTCAGGGAATTGAGAGATTTTTTCTATCGTAAGTTGCTGCATAATCTGGTATAAATGGGTTTTAAACATATTGATCGTATGTTCACCGCCTTCATCACCTAAAGCGCCAACGCCATACATAAACGGACGGCCCATAAAGTTGAATTCAGAACCTACCGCATGTGCCCTGGCTAAATCAACCCCCGAACGGATTCCGCCATCCAGCATGATCTTCAGTTTTGACTTATAGGCATCATTTCCGGCGAGTTTAATTAAAGAGTTGATCGATGATTCACCCGCATCAATCTGTCTTCCACCATGATTGGAAACAATTACCCCATCAACACCAATTTGAATAGCAGCCTGCATATCTTCATCGGTGGCTATGCCTTTTAATACCAATGGTCCTTTCCAGATTTCGCGGATGGCCGAAACCTTTTCGATGTCGACTTTACCGGTAAACGTTCGGTTCATAAACTGTCCCAGTTGCGACATATCCATTCCTTTTTCCATGTATGGTTTCAAGGTCGCAAAAGAGGGGATGCCATGCTGCAGTGTTTTAATGCCCCACAACGGTCTTGCGAAAGCCTGTAAAATATTACTTGCCGACATTTTTGGCGGTATGGAAAGACCACTTTTAATTTCTTTATACCTTAAACCGAAAGCAGGAACATCTACCAGCACCACTAAAACCGGACATTCGACCGCCTTTAAACGTGATAAAATATCGTCTCTTAATTTATTTTCTGTAGGATGATAGAGCTGAAACCAGGCTTTTCCTTCCGAAACCTCTGCAATGCGTTCGATACTACTCGTTGATACCGTACTCAAAGTATACGGAATATCGGCTTTAGCGGCAGCCCTAGCTAAAATTTCAGGTGCATTCGGCCACATTAAACCTTGTAAACCGATAGGTGAAATACCAAAAGGCGTGCTGTATTTACGTCCAAAAAGCTCGACCGACATATCAATATCTCCACCAACACGTAAATAATTTGGTTTAAGGTAAATATTATCGAAGTCGCTCTCGTTTCTCGATAAATTAAGTCCCTCATTACAACCACCCTCCAGGTAATCAAAAGCAAATTTAGGGATTCTTGATTTTGCTTTTTTTCTTAAATCGGCTACAGAAGGGAATTGAGGATTATAGGGGAATGTAATCTTTTTACTCATAATTAAATATGGTGTTGGTCAGATGGTGTTTTAAAAAATGAAAACTAATGTTTTGTATGATATTTTCCATCCTGCACTATCTGCTATTTTGTATCGATCGGTTTTGGATATCATTAATTATTTGTTTACACCAGTAAGGAATAATTAGAATTACACCATAAAATATGATATCCTAATACAGTGCTTTGTAATGAGGTTGAATTACACTCTTTTCAAAAGCATCCAAGCAGGCGAGGTTCGTCATGCTGAACTTGTTTCAGCATCTTTCATGCTTATTTCCTATTTACTAAATTTAATAGTTCCTGAAACAAGTTCAGGATGACGGCAATTATAAGAATCAAGCATATTAAACCCGATAAAAAGCTTTCGCATTATCGGAAAAGATTAGTCTCCTTTCCGCAACGGTAAATCTTTCTGTGTATTTATTGACCAGATTAAACCACTCCTGGTAAGGCCTGCTAATCAGCATGACCGGCCAATCGCTACCATACATGACGCGTTCAGGGCCAAACGCTTCAAATATTACATCAAAGCAATTGAATAGTTCTTTTTCCGTCCAGTTTTGCCAATCAGCTTCGGCTAAAAGGCCTGATACTTTACATTGTACATGTGGATTTGCAGCCAAAGTGTTGATGTTTGCTGTCCACTTCTTTAAATCCTGACTTTTTACATCCGGTTTGCCGCAATGGTCTAGTACAAATGGCTGATCGGGAATTTGATCAACCAGCTGTATAATGGCTTCCAATTGATTGTGGTAGCATAACAAATCGTACGTATAGTTGTATTTTTTTAACTGCTTAACGCCAGCAATAAAAACAGGATTCAGGATAAAATCACGGTTCTCGGCCTGCAATACATGTCGCCAGCCTTTAATGGTCTTATAATTTTGCCAGTAGCTTAAACGCTCATCCAGATGGGGATTAAGCAAATCAACCCAGCCCACAATACCTTTTATAATTTCATGCTGCGCTGCCAGTTTCAGGAGAAAATGGTTTTCTTCTTCCGACTGGCTCGCCTGTACGGCAATACATCCCTTAATATTTAACTCACTATAAATATCCAAAATATTTTCGGGAGCAAAATCCTTGCGGATGATTTTCATATCGTCGTTAATCCAGTTATCTCTAACCGGATCGAAATTCCAAAAATGTACGTGGGTATCAATCATTTTATAATGGTATTACAATTTAAATATCTGGTCCATCAAGATCCATTTTTCGCCAGGTTTAGCCCCTGGTAAAGAAGAATGGAATTTCCACATCAGGGTTTCCCATTCCTGTACCTTCGGATTAGCCAGATCGGCTGTATCTTTGGCTTCGAATGAAAAGCTTTCATTTACCTTCATAATCATAAACAGGCGGTTACCTGTGAGGTATATTTCCGTGTTTTCGATTCCGGAAGAGCTGATACTTTCTTTAATTTCTGGCCAAACCGACTGATGATATTGCTTGTATTCTTCGATAAGCTTTGGATCATCAACCAGATCAAGTGCCAGGCAATATCTATTCATATTAATTTTCAGCGTAAGCTTTAACTATTTGTTTGCTGGTTCCTAAACCGTCAATACCCAGCTCTACCACATCACCAGGTTTTAAATACCAGGGCGCTGGTTTTTGCCCTAAACCTACACCAGCGGGTGTACCTGTGGTAATCACATCTCCCGGTAAAAGGGTCATAAACTGGCTGATGTATGAAACCATAAAGGGTATGTTAAAAATCAGGTTTGAGGTATTGCCATCCTGTAACGTTTTGCCGTTAACAGTTAACCAAAGGCGTAGATTATGTACATCTGCAATTTCATCTTGTGTGGCAATAAATGGCCCGATTGGCGCAAAAGTATCGGCACTTTTTCCCTTAACCCACTGTCCATTACGTTCTATCTGGAATTCGCGCTCGCTATAATCATTATGCAATACATAACCTGCAATATGATCCAAAGCATTTTCTTCGGTTACGTAACTGGCTTTTTTGCCAATAACAATAGCTAGTTCCACTTCCCAATCGGTTTTTTTACTATTTTTAGGAATAATCAGATCATCATTCGGGCCGACAATAGCTGATGTAGCTTTGAAGAACAAAATGGGCTCGGTTGGAATAGGCGCATTGGTTTCGGCGGCATGATCTTTATAGTTTAAGCCTACACAGACAATTTTGGATGGGCGGGTCAAAGCCGGGCCTAAGCGTACGCCTTTATCTATTTGTGGCAAATCAACAGATGCGATAGCTGATTTTAGCTTTTCTAAACCATCTCCACCAAAAAAAGCTTCGTTATAATCGCTCACCAATGCAGATACATCAAAGTAATTATCACCAATAATTACGCCCGGTTTTTCTGCTCCTGCTTCGCCAAATCTTATTAATTTCATGTTAAGAATTTATATTTTGTATTTAAAAATAATATTAATTGTTCAAGGTTGTAAATCCACCGTCAATCGGGTAATCACAACCGGTAATAAACGCAGCTTCGTCGCTACATAGATATAAAGCAAGTGCACCAATTTCTTCAGGTTTAGCCATACGGCCAATCGGTTGGGTTTTGGATAATTTTTCGAACATTTCAGGAATGTGATCCGGATAGTTTTTCTGCAAAAAACCATCTACAAAGGGCGTATGTACTCTTGCCGGAGAAATAGAATTACACCTGATATTTTCGCCGATATAGTCTTTGGCTACACTCATGGTCATGGCTTTTACCGCACCTTTCGCGGTACTGTAAGCAAAACGGTCTGGCAAGCCTACTAAGGCGGCAATAGAGGCCATATTGATGATTACGCCTCCGCCAGCCGAGCGGATTTGTGGAATAGCAGCATATAGGCAATTGTAAACCCCTTTAACATTTACCCGCATTACCCGGTCGAAATCACTTTCTTCAGTAGTATCGGCTTTGCCAATATGCGCAATGCCCGCGTTATTGACTAAAATATGAATACTTCCAATCTGCTCAAAAACAGTTTTTACCGCCTGGTGATCTGAAACATCGCATGCATAACTAAAAGCCATTTTACCGGCTGCTTCAATTTCATCGAGTGTATCTTTTGCTTGTGCAATCCCCAGTTCAATGATGTGAACTTCGGCATCCTGCTTAGCCAATATAGTTGCTATAGCCCTGCCAATTCCACTTCCGCCTCCTGTAACTACCGCTTTTTTATTTTTGAGTGAAAACATGTGTATGATAAATGATTAGATTACAAATAAAATAAATATTCTTTACTAAAAATTTTATCTTCTTGCCTAAATATTAACAAATATTGTCATACACCGTTCTGGATAATCCAATCGAAAAGGGCAGCTTAAAATAAATATTTCACTACTGTTGAGTATGGAAAATTAAATTTTAGCCATAAATTAACCCAATGACGTCATACTGATCCGATAGCTAGCTATCGGATTTATTTCAGCATCTATAAAATGAGCATATTCATTTAAAGATCCTGATACACCCGTCCGACTGGCCTGGCGGAAGTTCAGGATGACGATTGCATAAGAATAATAAAATCGTCCGCGTTTGTAACGCGGATGAACGGGAACAGCGATTTGATCGCGGCAAAGAAATTCAGAGTATAATTGCTAAAAAAAAGCCGATAATTTAGATCATTATCGGCTTTTTATAATTTAAGGTTTGTTTAGCTTAGCCTTTATAAAATACCTCATTCCAATGCAATTCATTCCTGAATTGATTGATTTTAGTATCGGCGCCAATGTTGATGTATTCCAAACCGGCAATATTGGCAAAATCTGATAAGTGCTCGGTAGTTAAGTTTTGACTATAAGCGGTGTGGTGTGCTCCGCCGGCATAAATCCATGCTGCACAACCCGTTTTCATATCCGGAAGTGGCTTCCAAAGCACACGTGCTACCGGTAGGTTAGGGAGGTCATTTTCCGCTTCAACAGCTTTAACTTCATTTACCAGCAAACGGAAGCGGTTACCCATATCAATTAACGAAGCATTAAGCGCATCGCCACCACCTACGTTAAATACCAAACGAGCCGGATCGGCCTTACCACCAATGCCAAGCGGGTGTACTTCTAAACTTGCTTTTCCTGAAGCTAAACTGGCATCAACCTCCAGCATGTGCGAACCCAATACCATTGCATTTGCCGGATCGAAATGATACGTATAATCTTCCATAAATGCATTTCCACCTGGTAAACCAGCGCCCATTACCTTACATGCACGTACCAAAGCTGCAGTTTTCCAGTCGCCCTCACCGGCAAAACCGTAACCATCCGCCATCAAACGCTGCGCTGCAATACCTGGCAACTGAATCATTCCATGTAAATCTTCAAAGGTATCAGAGAAACCTTTAAAGCCGCCATCAACCAAAAACTTACGTAATCCCAACTCAATTTTAGCTGCATCGTAAACCGATTGATGTCTTGCGCCACCAGCTTTCAAATCATCAGCCATTTCATAAGTAGCTTCATACTCATTTAACAAAGCCTGAATAGCTTCCTCATCAATTCCATTAATCACGGCTACTAAATCGCCAATACCATAAGTATTTACAGAAAAACCGAATTTCATTTCTGCTTCCACTTTATCGCCATCGGTAACGGCTACAAAGCGCATGTTATCGCCAAAACGTACAAATTTAGCGCCCTGCCAATCGTTCCATCCGGCCGCAGCCCTGCACCAGGTATCAATTTGTTTGGCTACCTCTTCATCTTGCCAATGCCCAACCACCACTTTACGGTCTTTACGCATACGCGAAACCATAAAGCCAAATTCGCGGTCGCCGTGTGCACTCTGGTTCAGGTTCATAAAATCCATATCAATGGTATTCCAGGGAATATCACGGTTAAATTGGGTATGCAGGTGGAGCAAAGGTTTTTGCAATACATTTAAGCCCCTGATCCACATTTTGGCGGGCGAGAAGGTATGCATCCAGGTCATTACCCCAATACAGTTTTCATCAATATTGGCCTGTTGTAACGTTTCAAAAATTTCCTCTGTTGTTTTTACAATTGGCTTGTAAACCACCGAAACAGAGATATCTTGGTTTTGGTTCAATGAATCAGCCACTTGCTGTGCATGTTCTGCTACTTGTTTTAAGGTTTCTTCACCGTACAAATGTTGTGTGCCGGTAATAAACCAAACCTGTAATTTTTTTAAATCAATCATTATGCTTTATGTTGTTTTTTAAATTTTTGTTTTTACTATCGGTTTTTTCCTAAACACCGAAATATTCTTTTCTTTTTTAGTAAAGTCGGCTCCTGTTTTCATCGGTTAGGATAGTCCTGCTTTGCGTTTTATTCGCCCACCTGCGGTAAGGCTCATGCTCACTCCAATCAGGTTTAGGTTACCCGGGTATACCTTACCATACTAAACCGACAGTAGCGGCAGCTCCCGATTTAAGCAATTTTTTGTATTTAATTTAGGGTGTGCCTGCTTGTTTCGAGGGTTTCATCGGACTACAGCGTATGGCAGGGACGTCGTTACCCGCGCACCACTGCAATGGTTTTTCAAATGCTCACCACTACAAACTAAAGAATCCAAACTCACTACTGCTGTCCGTAATAAGCTCCGGCACCATGCTTACGCTCATAATGTTTCTCAATTAACGAATCTTTCAACTTAGGTGCCTGTGGATTAATTTGTTGGGTTAACAAAGCCATTTGTGCCACGGCCTCTAGCACTGCACTATTGTAAACTGCTTTTTCGGCCGTTTTGCCCCAGGTAAAAGGTGCATGGTTGCCTACTAAAATCATTTCTACTTCTTTATGGCTTAAGCCCAGACTTTCAAAATGATTCATAATCTGGAAACCCGTTTCATATTCGTAATTGCCCTTAATCATGGCATCGTCCATTGGCGGCGCACATGGAATATCTACCGTTAAGTGGTCGGCATGGGTGGTACCAAAAATTGGGATGGCTTTTTGTGCCTGTGCCCATGCGGTACCGTAAGTAGAGTGGGTATGCACTACGCCACCAATATCTTCCCAGTGTTTGTACAAAACCGCATGGGTCTTTGTATCTGAAGAGGGGCGAAGTGTACCTTCAACCGTATTCCCGTCAAAATCTACAATCACCATTTTGTCAGGTGTTAAATCTTCATAAGGTACACCACTGGGTTTAATCGCAAATACGCCTTTTGAGCGGTCTGCAGCACTTACATTACCGAATGTAAACAGTACCAGGCCCAATTTGGGCAGCTGCATATTGGCTTCGTAAGCCTGTTGCTTTATATCCTGATAGTTGCTCATGATAAATAAGGTTTAACGTCTTTTTTGCTGTATTTCTCCAAATAACGGCCAAGGCCTAAATATTGCTGGTAATGCTGGCGGTAAAGCTTTTGCTTTTTTGCGTTAGGTTTGTATTCTTTTTCAAAACCAGTACCCATGGCTTGCATGGCAGCCTCAATATTGGGGTAGATGCCGGCTGCTACTGCGGCAAACATGGCCGCACCCAAAGCGCAGGTATGTTCAAAACGGTGAATACGGATAGGCATTTCGAGTACATCGGCCATCATTTGCATAATGTAAGCTGATTTTTTAGCCACACCACCAATGCCAATAATACCTTTTACAGGTACGCCCTGTTCTTTAAAACGATCTACAATGGCTTTGGCACCAAAACAGGTTGCTGCTGCCAATGCGCGGAAAAACCGCGGAGCATCGGTACCTAAGCCCAAACCGGTAATGGCACCTTTTAGTTCCTGGTTGGCATCTGGTGTTCTTCTGCCGTTTAACCAATCTACAGCCAGTTCTGCATAGTCTTCGTCGTCTAAAGATTCAGCCTGTTTACTTAAATTGGCAATAATCTTAGCTTCCAGCTCTTCTTTTAGCGCAATCGCCGTAGCTTCATCAATCAATGCAGATTCAGTTAGCAAATGGTTTAATGGCCAGCTGATTAAATTTTTAAACCAGGCGTATACATCGCCAAAAGCAGATTGACCTGCCTCTAAACCTGCCATACCCGGAATTACAGAACCGTTAACCTGTCCACAGATCCCGTTAATCAATTTACCATCCAAATCCTGGTTAGGTGCCACTAAGATATCGCAGGTACTGGTACCCATTACCTTACTTAAATAATAAGGTTCAATTTGTCCGCCAACTGCGCCCATGTGTGCATCAAAAGCGCCTACACCAATTACTACATCGGTACTTAAGCCCAGTTTGTTTGCCCACTCTTCGCATAAGTTGCCTGCGGCAACATCAGAAGTGTCGGTATCATTAAATAATTTATCTCTGAAACCAGCCAAAAGCGGATCCAGACTGCTAAAGAAATCTTCTGGTGGCAGGCCGTTAAATTCTTCGGCCCATAAGGCTTTGTGTCCGGCAGCGCAACGACTTCTTTTCATCGTTGTCACATCCTTGCCTCCACAAAGTAAAAACGGCACCCAATCACAATGCTCTACCCAAGACTGCGCACTATTCCGAACAGACTGATCTATCCTTAAGGTACGTAATAGCTTTGCCCAAAACCATTCAGACGAATAAATTCCGCCCACATACTTTAAATAATTGGTTTTGAACTGGGTAGCATGCCCGTTAATTTCTGCCGCTTCTTTAACTGCTGTATGGTCTTTCCAAAGCACAAACATGGCATTTGGGTTTTCTTCAAAACCAGGTGTTAAGGCCAGGGGAGTGCCTGTGGCATCAACTGCAACTGGGCTGGAACCGGTGGTATCAACTGAAATACCTCTTACCAGAGATGCAATTTCTGCACCGCCGGCTTTGGCTAAACAATCTTTTATGGTATGTTCTAAACCTTCAACATAATCTAAGGGATGCTGACGGAACTGGTTAACAGCGGGTTTACAATATAAACCTTTCTGCCATCTCGGATAAAGAAAAACAGAGGCCGAAATTTCTTTTCCATCTGCGGTATCGACTAGAACAGACCGGACAGAATCAGTCCCATAATCTACTCCAATTACATAGTTTGCTTTGCTCATAACAATAAATAAATGTCTAATTAACGTTTATTTATTTGAATTAAAAAATTTAATTATTCTTTTAATTAAAAACATCAATTTTTACCTAAACGGGAGTACGATTAATTATAGAATTCCAGCGCTATTAATTTAGGCATTTTTTAAAGATTACTCCTTTTTTGGAATAGGATAGCGAATTTATAAGCATTGAAAACTGTCTAAAAATGGTCGCTGCGTTTCTCTTGCCGTGAGAAGCGGGATATTACCTTGCATTCTGCCGTTATGAGCATGCAGATTGACGATTCCTTTTGACAGATATCTAATCTCAATGCAAACATTTATAGTAAAAAAATCAGACCTTTTACTGCTGTAAGTAACCAGAGGAATGAGCATCATTTTAATTCAAGGACTTCCTGAATTCGAGCGGCGAAATATCAGTTTTAGCTTTAAATAATTTACTAAAAGATTGAGAATGCTCAAAACCTAATTCATAAGCGATTTCACTCACGGAAAGTTCAGTTGTAGAGAGTCTTTCTTTGGCTTTTTCTATGAGCTTTTCGTGGATGTGCTGTTGGGTAGTTTGTCCGGTTAACGTTCTCAAAAGACTCCGCATGTAGTATTGCGACATATTGAATTTTTCGGAAAGAAAACGAACACTTGGCAAGCCATGTTCTTTGAGATTATTTCCTTCAAAATAATCTTTGAGCAGTATTTCCAGTCGTTCTAAAAATTGATGATGCGATTTGCGACGCGTAATAAACTGTCGCTGATAAAACCGCTCTGAATAATTCAAAAGTGTTTCCAGCTGAGAAATAATAATGTTCTGACTGAATTGATCAATGTTGGTTTGGTATTCCTGTTTGATATTATCAGTGATCTGCTGAATTTTTATCTCTTCCTCCTCCGATAAAAATAGGGCTTCATTAACGGAATAATCAAAAAATTCATATTTCTTGATCGCGCCCGCCAATGGGGTATTCCATAGAAAATCCGGATGGATCATCATCATCCATCCGGACGGATTTTTGCCATTCTCTTCCCGTATCACACTTAGTATCTGATGTGGTGCCATACAGAACATTACACCTTCATCAAAATCATAATCCTGCTGTCCGTACCTATATTTATGATCCATATCTCTTTTGACAGAAATCATATAAAAATCAAACATCAAACGCTGCTTCACACTTTCCCGGGCCGGCGCCATATCTTCAAAATTAATCACACTGATGAGCGGATGTTTGGGCTTTGGGAGGCCACGTAAAGTATGGAATTGAGAGATGGTTTTTATTCTTATTGGCGAATCAGACATCAGTTTAATATTTAATCAAATTTAATGAATTTAAAAGGTACAGGCTATTTTACCTCCTGGAAATAAACACCACTTTGCAAATCTTCCATCAAAGTTGGGTATTGAGGAGTCCAGCCTAAAGCTGCCCGAGTTGCTTCACTTGAAGTCCGGTTATCAAGTTTTGCAAAATGTGCAAACCAGCCGAAATGTGCTGCTGCTTCATCATTTGTTAAGGAAACAATTGGGAGCTGCAATTTTTCGGCGATAAAAGCTGCAATTTCTTTAAACGGAATTCCCTGTTCGGCAACTGCATGATATCTTATTCCGCTTATAAAAGGTTTTTCCAGGGCTAACCGGTACAATTTAGCTGCATCCAGAACATTAACAGCCGGCCAAAAATTACGACCATCATTAATCATTGCAGCCTTTCCTTTCGCTTTTGCAATATTAATGGAGGTTGGAACAAAACCAATTACATCTCCCTTACCATGAACGGAGGGTGAGAGTCTTATCACGGCAACTTTTACACCTTTTGCGGCTACAGCATCAGCTGCATTTTCTGTTGCGATTCGGGGATAAGGATTGTTTACAGAAAGATCTTTTTCAGTTGTAATTCCGTTTTTTGAAAAAAGTGCAGTTCCCGACGTGATGAGAAACGGTTTATCTGTTCCCATTAAAGCTTCACCTATGGCTTCAATCACTTTTCCATCAAGTTTACACATTTCTTCAAATTTTGTAAAATCATGGACAAACCCTAAATGAATCACTGCATCCGAGGCGATAGCGCCTGATTTTAAACCCTCAAAATCGTTTAAATCTCCACGCAGTGCTTCTGCCCCGGCTGCAAGCAATTTTTTTTCTGATTCTTCCGAGCGGGCCAAACCCAAAACCTGGTGCCCGTTGGCTAATAATTCCTGTACTACGGCGGTTCCTACGAAACCTGTAGCACCTGTAACAAATACTTTCATCTTGATATCATTTAATGAAACAAAGTTCAGGTTTGGTTTCTGCACGCTTGTAGCCGAAAAGTAGTTTCTTGTAGCCGAAAGTGATTTACTGTCTATATTGATCGTGAAGCATTTAACTGGTACTAATCCTTTTTAGCGATAGGATATAGAAATTTAAAAGCATTGGAAACCGCCTGATGCATGATTGTGCCATGGTTTTCTTGTGGTAAATAGTCGAAATACACTTTTACATTTTTAAAACCTTTGATCTTTTCGGCCAGCAAATTTGCATCAACTTCCATTACCCGAGGTACTTCGGTTGGTGTTAAACCTTCTTTCCCAACCGCAATATAAACCTTAGTCTGCTGATTAAAATTACTTCCGTTGATTTTTGATTCCTGGTTTAACAAGGAGCCATTGTCCCACCATATACTAGGGCTAATGATGATGTACTGATTAAAAAGTATAGGTTTTTTAAT
Organism: Pedobacter terrae; assembly: GCF_900100705.1. Classification (GTDB taxonomy): domain Bacteria; phylum Bacteroidota; class Bacteroidia; order Sphingobacteriales; family Sphingobacteriaceae; genus Pedobacter; species Pedobacter terrae. The sequence continues at coordinate 523,502 of NZ_FNCH01000001.1, read as the reverse complement.
TAAAATTTCAGCAGCAAGCAAACCTCCTAAAGATTGACCAATAATGGTTTTATTGGAATTCGTTTTATACTTTGACTGGATATAAGGTTCAAGTTCTTTTTCGATAAAAGAAATAAATTGATCAGAGTGGCCGGTAGTGGGGTAGCTTTTTTGATCGCGCTCAATCGATGTTGGAAAAGTAAAATCTCTTTTACGATCAACTGTAGCAATGCCTACCACAATTGATTTTGGCACCTGATTTACCCATTCGAAACTGTTAAACTGTACAAGCCCAACGATATGAATAAAATCTTCATCAGCAGAACCATCAAGCAAATAGATTACCGGATATTTTGTGGTGTCGCATTGTTTATAACCTTCGGGAAGATATATGTTCAGGATTCTTTTCTCCGCTAATGCTTTTGATTGGATTTCATCTATGTGGCCTAAAACAAAAGGTTTATTAGTGCTTACCAACTTTTGGTTTGTCATTTGCCCTGAAGCCATTAGTTTACAAAAAATGAGCAATGTAAAGAGCAATATTTTATAGGCGTACAATTTTATTTTCATTAAGAACAATCCGCTTTGTTGATTAGATTTTTTTTGAAAATTAAGAATTTCTTCAGATCTATTCACTCAATTTGGAAAAATATGTGATTGACTTTCGGTTTTGGATTAATTTAGGGTAGGCAAAACATGCTCATTAAGCTGATTTAAGACAGTTAAAAAGTGTGCTGATTTACTTACTAAGCCTATCCATCCCGTTTATTTCAAAGGTATAGTTTGCGGCAGTGTTTTCACCGATGTACAAGAATGGCTGTAGCTGCATGGGGAACTTACCCTGATTTTTATAAAGCTGCAGTTTCGTCTTCCGGTAATCACGACAATACCTTATATCACCGTACCTGGAGAGAAAGTTATCAAAGAATAAATTGGGAATGACAACGTCTCAAAATATTATTTGCTTAGTGGGCCAGCATAAATATTTTTGATATAGCCTCACGTTAACCCGTTGATGAAATACCATAAAGCTGTGGTTCAGAAATCTTTTTTCAACAAACATAAAGCCGATAAAAAAACATCCCTTGTCCATTAATTTTAATCATTCCATTTTGGCTAGCCATAATTTTAGTATATTAGGATAATCAAAAAGGGATGATCATCCAAATCGATCCGTCTGATTAAAAAACTCCAAAAAGAATATTCCCATTCCACCTTCACGCCACATTTACCCCACGTTTAGGCCACCTTCCGGCCAGGTCTGCTTCGTACTTGCTTGCATGCTACTTTACACTTACTTCGGTTGAGTTTTAGCCCTGGTTTAGATCAGATCGGTTGAAGATTTACCTCGCTTTCAATTGGCAGGTAAACAATAACTTAATAAGAGGTAAAGAGAAGGTTAGCCTAAGGTTTAGTGGGTGTATCGCTGTGTCGGAGCAGCCCGGGTAGGGGCAAAAACGACTTTGGGATTTTAGCATAGCGGAATCCTTTTAAACAAAAAATCCTGCAACTTTCGTTGGAGGATTTCTGTGATCCCGCTGGGATTTACACCTCGTGTAAAAATCAACGTTTGCAATATTTTTGAGTGGTTTGAAATCAGAACTCCCCGAATAACGCACCTTTTATTTAATAGAGAATAGCTGCAAATGCTATACATAAATATAGCATTTTATACTAAAAAATGTAAATCTAGATTCAATGATCTTATTTTTTAGATTCGACTCGGACTTGGTGTACGACCCTTCTTTATAGCAGATAGTTTTTTTTGGTTTTCGCCTATTTTTTATATGGCTATACCGCATGGAAACGAAGATTGGTTCGGTCACCAGTAGGGGAACCTACGCCGGGATCGAATCGCTGACTAGAAGATTCTAAATCTTCTAGTCAGCGATTCGGAATTAAGGAATTGATAGCGTACATGTTTATGTCCATAAAATTTGATGGCTCGACCTTAGTAAGTCTGGGTCTACAATACGCCATACGATAAGTACAGCGGCATTTGTGTTTTTAGGGTGAAATCAAATATCTTCGAAGTGTTCTAAACGCAGATTTTGGTTCCATTCCTCTGAGGTTTACAAATTACGGTGTCAAAAAGCTATAAACACTGCAAGAACTACAAAGGCGGCGCAATGCCGGTTTACAAATCACTCACTTTTAATTACCTGACATTTGGGAGATAGCACTTATTTTTACCCAATCTATAAACATGAATTCTGTCTCGAAATCGGCCGAACCGATCCACCAGGGAAACCAAACCCCTACCCAGAAATGTGACGGTTTATCTGGAATTGATTCAGAAGACGTATAAAGCAATTTGTTGTCTACATACCAATTTACTTTTGATGGCTCACCATCTGTTGCTGCAAACCAATCGAACCGAAATATATGGAAGTTACCATCGGTTATATTTCCCAGATATTTATTAATACTGCCATTGTCGCCCGCAGAAAGGCCCTTCCAGCTGGCGAAAGTTCCCCAATTGAGATTATAATTTCCTGATGAATCAATAGCTGGAATTTCTATATCAATCTCATGGTTCATGTCTCTGTTTTTATAGTAAAATGTCCAGAATGCTGATAGTACACCAAGCTTAGGAACAATTTTTGCACAAATCTCATACCGTCCAGGTCCAAATCGCCTTCTTGTAGATATTGCGCCGCCGACGCGTTGAGACTGTCCATGGCCTTTAACAGCTCCCGTATACAGATCTCCATTTCCGCAAATCACCAATTTCCCGTCTTTCAAATACACATTAGCAGGTACCACTCCTCCGTGACTGATACCTGCTTCATGCTCGCCCCATTTCCGATTTGCAGCTTTCCAAATGGAGCGATCCAGCTTTTCGCCACTAAAGTTGTCAAATAATTCTTGCGAAAAAGATGTAGAAGCGACTATCATAAGCAACAATACAATTACTATTTTAAAGGAATTTAATACGGACATTGCGAACTAAGCTACTACCATGATACAATAAAAAGAATTAGTGTTTCACCCCAGTAGGTTAAAATAAGCTTTGCTAATCATTCTTATAATCTAAACTGATAAGTTAAATTAATGTTATACTGATTTCCCCATTTCTGTTGTTTATATTCTTGATTGAACCAGGTCAAACCAATACTGAAGACGTTTTTAAAATTTATCGCGTGCCGATATGCTGCTGAGAGATTTGTAGATTTAAGCTGGTAACTGGAATCTAGAAGCACATTATTCTGGGTATCATCAGGTGAGATTCCAGTTCCTGCGCTTACACTTAAATAATCATCCGCACCTCCATAGTAGTACCTGACGTTCATTGAGTAGGCCTGTGCAATATTGTTTTTAGATGGTGTAAGATATGTCCGTATGTTAAACAAGTAATTCTTGTAGTACTTTCCCAGCGCAAGAGTGTATATGGTGTTTGTTTGACTAAAATGTATAAACCTGACACCAACTTCCCCTTCAAAGGCGGAAGGTAGGTTTGCAAATAAGGAGAAGCTAGCCCTGTATCCGGGGAAGACCCCCTTGTTCGCAGAATAGGCGCCCGATACATAGCCGTAAAAGGTTTTGGATATTTTGGGATAAGCTTCCAGTTCTGCCTGAAAACCATTATCATTGAATCGATTGGCATAATTCAGGTTAATTCCTATCGCGCCTAATTTGGTCTGACGCGCATATCCTACACTTGCTATTTGCCAGGGATCCTCAAATTGTTCGTCAAAATAAATGTAATCATAGCTTAGGTTAATCTTGTTTAGTGAACTTTTTTCCTTAATAATGTTTGCCAATGCCCTTGCTTCTGAGTTCTTCGGATCGATTTTTAACAATTGCGAAAGAACAAGGCCGGCTTCAGGAGCTCGGTTCAAAGAATGAAGTACCCGTGCTTTCAATAGCAATAACGAACTTGATGTTGGGGAGGCCCGAAGGCCTGGTTCAATTATTTTCAAAGCAATTGCAGGGTTACTATTCCAGTACTCCAGGTTTCCATAAGCTAAAGTGGCATCCTCATGTGCTGGCATTTTTTCTAAGACATATCTGAATGTTTTGCGGGCGCTGTCCAACTTTTCGCTCCAGGTGTAAAGCCTCCCCAAGAAAATGGTATACTCGATAACCTCAGGATTTTTTGCAAGTACTCTTTTCGTGAGTTCAATTGCTTTATTATAATCTTTCTGATCGAATGCGGCCTTCTTTGCTTGTTCAAAAAGCACCTCTTTTCCTTCGTCTTGCTGCTGTGCTCTACCTGGCAGAACGACCAGTAAATTCAGCAGGAGCATTATATAATATCCAAATAGGCTCAGTTTTTCAAACATATATCGTCTTTTTAAGTCATTTTTACCAGATTCGGGATCAGCTATTCTTTTTAGTGTTAAATCCCTGTCGGGTCATTTCCCCCCAACTATGCTTTTTTCTGATGAAGTCCAGGTAACCCCTGATTGCAGATAGGACCACAAAAGGGTGAAAATAGAACGGCTCTGAAAACGCAGCTAAAATAAGTTTTCCGGTATCTCTCAATCTTTTGTACTGATTGTATGTGGCAACTTCAATGAATATAGCAAAGGTTGAATACATGTACCCGAAACTTAAAATAAATAGTAGTAAGCCAACAAACATGTGCCAATCTATCAGGCCTAATAATGTTAGTATGATGAAAGCGAAAAACCCAACGAACTCCACTACAGGCGCCAGCATTTCAAAGAAAAACCAGTAGGGATAGCTGAGGAGTCCAAGTACGCCATACTTATAATTGAAAAACATTACCCGGTGAAACTTTAGCGTTTCTATAGTGCCTCTTGTCCATCGATTCCGTTGTCTTCCTAAAATAAGTTTGTTAGTAGGGGCTTCAGTCCAGCAAAGTGGGTCAGGAATATAAGTTACCCGGTAGGGTAGCTTTGCTTCCTCCATCATCCGGCGCATGCGTACCACTAACTCCATGTCTTCACCAACTGTATTCACATCATATCCTCCGGCCTTAATTGCCAGGGCTTTATCGAATGCGCCAAAGGCGCCTGAAATTAACAAAAGCCCGTTTAATCGCGACCAGGCCATACGTCCTAAAAGAAATGCACGGATATATTCCAGTGTCTGCATTCGGGCTAAATAACTTTCCGGCAATCGAACTTCTATGAGTTTACCATCTTCAATCACACAAGAATTTGCAATACGAACTACCCCGCCCGAGGCAATAACTTTTTGATCCGTTTCCTCAAGAAACGGCTTCATCATTTTCAAAATTGCATCCTGCTCAAGTACACAGTCTACATCAATGCAAATAATATAATCGTGACTGGACGTGTTTATACCTACATTAAGCGCATCTGCTTTTCCACCATTGACCTTATCGACCACCAATAAGTTCTTATAGACCGGATTGCGACTTTTATAAACCCCTCGCACATCTTTTGTTGGAATTTTATAATTGACATAAAAATCAACTATTTCCAGGTCGTATGCCTGAATAACAGTTTCCAGGGTGTTATCTTTACTGCCGTCGTTAATAATCACAACCTCCAGATTAGAATAATAAAGTGAAAGGAGCGACTTAACGTTCTCTACAATCGTCGCCGATTCATTATAAGCAGGCGCCAAAATGCTCACCGAAGGAAATTGAGCCGACGAGGCTAACAGGCGGTAATCAGTAAATGCGTTTTTATATAGGTATCGCTTTGTGTCGCCGATTGAATACAAGGCAATAAAAGTATAAAAAACTAATAATGCAACGGAGTATACAAGAATAGTTCCCGTCAGTACACCGGAAATCAGATTAATCCAGATCATACGTTAGTTCTCTTTTAGCATGCAAAAAAATCATACGGTAGGGATCTTGCTGGTGCTTCGCTTTTTCCATCAGGATCTGTTCTGCATGCGTACAGGTATTTAATAGGGCAAGGGCAGCAAGCAACTTGATTTCATTGTTAGCATTGTTCAACTGTTCCTGAAGAAAGATGGACTGCTCATCACCAGAGATGGAACGTAACGAAATAAGTATGTTTCGCTTATTAAAATCAGTTTCAGTAACATATTGTTCAATTAACCGGTCTGGTGTTGAAATATCTGCTATTTTGGTAAGGGTAAAAATAGCTTCTGCTCTTACTTTTTCGTGTTCATGGGACAAACAATTCACAACTGCCTCATGCAATTGCAGCTGCTGAAAATTAGCCGCTAGTTTCAATGCGAAAATAACCACCTGGGCATTGCTCGACTGGAGCCATGTTTCCAAACCAACAATTTGCTCCGTATTCAATGTTAGAAGTTGTTCGGTTAATTTCAGCTGCTGCCACTCCGTTAGTGGCCTTGTTAGGGTATCCAAAAATTTTAAGCCTGAAAAGCCTTCAAAACTTATCATGGCTGTTTGTGCTTCCGCACGTACATAATCATCCTTGCTGTTGGTATATCTACTAATTTCAACTCGCATATCCTTCTGCATCATCATGTACAGTTCATAGATTCCAAGTGCCTTGACCTGCCAGGAATTACTTCGCAGTTTTTCCACCGAACTTGCTTTTAGTCCAGATTGCTCATAAACATTAATGATTTTATGTAATGCAGTCCCAGAAATGTTTTTTCTGATTACAATTAATTGTGCTGTAATATAAGGGTGATATTCAGTGTTTTTAAAATAGACAGATAGCTGCTCAGGCATTGGTAAGAATTCATCTTCAAATGCTAATACTTTAGCAATCCAATCGTTGAGGGTGTCTTCTAAAGACTGCCGACTATTAAGGCGTTTTCTTTTTATAATCTGGTAAAGGAGTGTGGCCAGAATGATCATCAGAGCGGTCGAAAAAAAAAGCACGGAAGCCATAATAAGCCATGTGAATGTATTGCTTTCCTTAATTAAACCAAATAAATCTTTAGCTGACATCAATTTTTAGTTAGTCTTTTAACTCTAATTGCAAGTTCGGCCAGACTGAAGGGCTTTTTCACAAATTCATCAGCACCTAAGCGGTAAGCTTCTTCTACCATCGCTTCCTGCCCCATGGTAGAAAAGACAATCACGGGTATAGGCTTATCAGGCCCTGATTTTATCGCACGTACAATCTCCAACCCACTTATATAAGGCAGCATGATATCTGTTAGTACGATATCAGGATCTATGGTTTTAAATTTCTCCATCCCGTCTTTGCCATCAATGGCAGCAACTACCTCGAAGCCTTCCTTACGAAATTTCATTTCTACTGTTTTTCTGATGAGTACGTCGTCTTCAATTATAAGAAGTTTCATAATTATACATGTTAAGGGTTTAATTATTGCTATTTGAATCAGCCTTTTTCCATTGAAAGTAAAAGGAGCTTCCTATTCCTGGTGAGGAATCGACCCAGATTTTTCCATCTTGTTCTTCAACATACATCTTTGCAATATTCAGACCGACCCCTGTGGCTGTTTCACTTTCCGTTGATGGACCTGCAGTTTCAAAAAGTTCAAAGATTCTTTTGCAATCTTCTTCTTTGATCCCGCGACCATTATCCTTCACAAAGAATTCATAAAAACGCTCTTTCTCTATACTTCCTACTTCGATTTTAATAGTTTGTTTATCATTGTATTTTATAGCGTTACTGATCAAATTATGGAATACATGCTGTAGTTTTAATCTGTTCGTTTGAAATACAGGAAGCGTTTCATGAATAATTGTTTCCGCTGGCCTGGTGGTAAATAGTAATTTTATCATTTCTGACACAAGATCATTGGTATCTACCATCTCCACAACAACTTTAGCATTGGCCACCTTCGAGTCTTGCAAAAGATGGTCGATCATCTCTGAAGACCGCATAGCAGCATTAGATAGTAAGTTTAAGTATTCTGGAATACCATCCAAGACCAACAGCCGTTCATCCTCCAGTAGTAACTCCACTAAGGAGATCATTCCGGTTAGTGGCGATTTTAGTTCGTGGGCTACAATGTTGGTAAATCGCTGAAGTTTGCTATTTACCTGCTCGTTCTCGGCTAAGCTGTCTAGCAGCACCCTTTGAAACAAGTATAATTTTTCAAATACTTCAACTTTCGATCGAGTGATATCTACGTTCAGCGGTTTGAACAAGTAGTCAACTGCTCCGCGATCGTAGCCTTTCATAATGAATTTTTCTTCTTTGCTGATAGCCGTAACAAAAATAATGGGTACCAGACTAGAGGGTTTATAAGATTTAACATAATGGGCCACTTCAAACCCGTCCATATCTGGCATTTGTACATCAAGTAATATCAGCCCGATATCTTTATTCTTCATTACGAGCTGTAGGGCTTCAGTACCACTGCCCGCTTTTAGAAACGTTCTGGTTTCACTTTGAAGCATACCTTCAAGTGCCTCTAAGTTAGCCGGGATATCATCCACCAGCAGAATTGGAAATTTCCTTGCTGACATAGCTGTGTTATGTAGATTTTAATAAATGTTTTATTGTATTTAACAAATGTAATGCATCTACCGGGCGATGAAGCACTGCATCCAGTTCTGCACTTACAAGTTCTTCTGGTTGGAGGGCAGTGGCCGAAAGTGCAATAATTTTCAATGCTTGTCTCTCATTACGTAATTGTGCTTTTAATGCACCCGCATCAACACTGAAGACGTTTAAATCCAGAATGATAATTTCCGGGTTCTCTATCAGCAGCTCTTGTTTAAGTTCTTCTACTGACGAAGCATGTTTGGCGAAAGCCCCACAATTTGTCAAAGCTGTATTGAATAAGAAAACCTCACGGATATCACCAGTTGCAACTAAAATTCTCCTCTGGTTTAATTCCTGATATTTGGTTGGATCAGGTTCACTTATTGGGTGTACCGAACTTGCTGGCAATGGAACCTGATCGGCCATTACTTCCTCGGCTCTCTTTAAAGGCATCTCTATAATAAATGTACTTCCGAGCCCAAGTGCACTTTCAACTAAAATATTTCCATCAAATCGCCACACCAGTTCTTTGGTTATGGAAAGACCAAGCCCGGTGCCTCCAAAGTTTCTGCTCGTAGTCCCATCTGCTTGTTTAAAGGCCTCAAATATCTCATTTTTCTTGTTGCTGTCGATTCCGATTCCATTGTCTGAAACCCGCACCACTAAAATATTTTTCTCAGGTTTACAGTCGAGACTGAATTCTACACTTCCGCCCTCCGGAGTAAACTTGAAAGCGTTTGAAAGCAAATTTTTAAAAATCTGAGCAAGCCGCAACCGGTCTGTCATTATAAAGTTCGGTAGCAACGGTGATACCTTTATACTAAAGTTTATATTTTTTGAGTGCGCAACCTCTGTAAATAGCCCTTGAACACTCTGCACTATTTCCTTGGTGCTTTCAGCTTCAAAATTCAGGTCCATCTTGCCCGCTTCAATTTTTGCAAGATCGAGAATGTCATTGATGAGGTATAGCAAATCTTTACCTGCATTCGAAATTATCTTAGCATAACCAACTTGTTTGCTGGTATAATTACATTCATTATTTTCTGATAACAGGTCAGCCAAAACAATAATGCTGTTTAAAGGGGTACGGAGTTCATGAGACATATTGGCCAGAAATTGTGATTTGTAATCACTCGCCAGCTTTAACTTGATGTTAAGATCGTGTATTTCCTGATCAGCAAAGTGTTTATCTGTGATGTCATCGAACATCCACAATACTCCTTGTATACTTTTAGATTCGACAGGGGTACAGTAAACATTTAGTACGCGAGGTTCAGGATCTGAATAGATCCATTTCCAATCGCCTGTAACCTTTCGACCCAACTGAAAAATCTCCATTCCGCGCTCAAAAATTTCTTCTCTGTTACTTGCAAGACTTCTGAACGATTGCATTTTGCTATGCAACAAACCCGGTTCTATGATGCCCGAAGGCAAATCAAGCAGTCGTGAAGCATTTTCATTTACCCAACTTCGGCTGCCAGAATCGTCGATAAATATGATGCTTTGTGGTACAGTCTGTAGAATTGCGTTAAAATAGACTTCAAGTTGCTCAATGGAATAAAAAGCCGCTGATATCCTTGCTACACGTCGCAACACCGAGTAGGATATTTCAATGAACTCTTTAAATTCTGGACTGAATTTAATTGGTTCATGCCATATCAAGACTACACAACTGCGAGGATTAGAGTTCATTAGCGGAAGGACTATAGTACTTCCCATTTCACTATTTCTAGTATTTAGCTCCGAAAATGGCACGCCATTTAAGTATATCGGCATTGTCCCGGATATATTCTCAAAAAGGCTCGGATCAATCATAGTCAGCGAAGCGGGGCCAGGAAAAGCATAGGTAACAATAGCGGTTACTGCATCTTTCAACTCGATAAAGAAAATATTATTGGCAGAAGATAGCTCCTGAAGTTTCCGTAGCGGCGTATCAAGGATATCTTTTGCATCAGCATTCTCTACCTGATCCAGGCATCGCATGTACTCAACTATCTGTCGAAGCCAGAATGTTTGATTAATTTTGTTCATTTAAGAATGATTCGATCGCTACACTCAACAGATCTGGAGCACTCAACTGGGGAAAGTGGCCTTCTACATCAATTTCAAGTAGCTTACTGTGCTCAATATGTGTATGGAGGTAACGTCCAACTGCCTCAGGCACCGCAACATCGTTCTTCATCTGTATAATTAGGACATTATTTTTGAGCGTTGGTAGCGCTAATCTACAATCCGACTGAAAAATAACCTTAGCAACCGACAATGCTACATTTGGTTGTAATTCAGATAGCGTGCTGGCAAATTCTTTGCCGAGTTCGGGTTTTTCGTAATTACGCATTGCTACAGATGAAAACCCACTTGCCCAGGCATAGTAGTTTGCTGTCATTGATTTAAAAAGCACGTCTAAATCGTCTCTGGAGAATCCGCCTTCATAGTCTTCATCATTCAGGTAACGTGGAGATGCACCGACAAGAATTAATTTTGAAAAAGCTGCGGGATTCCTTATTGCTGCTAAAATCCCAATCATTGAGCTTACAGAATGTGCAACTAGTACTACACTCTTCAGGTTCAAAACGTTTACGATTTCAAGCAAATCGGAGGCATAGGTGTTAAGCTCCTGATATTTAATCGGACTAAAGGCATTTGGATCAGACTTGCCACCACCTATATTATCATATAATACCAGACGATAATTCTCCGAAAAAGCTTCCTTAACAAAGCGCCAGGATGTCTGGTCTGTTCCAAACCCATGTGCAAAAACTAAAGTTTGGGCTGCTTCCAGATTCCCCTCAACTTTTAAGTTGTATTTGTTTACAAGTGACGTTGGTAATTCCAAAGTTAGTGTCTCTAAATTAAATAATGTATACCGATGCATGTAAGTTAGGGAACCCTAAATAAATAAACAAATTAATTTTACGGTTTATTCAATACTGATAGCAAATCGCTTTCATTATAACCCGTAGGTTTATCAACAGAATGACATTTGAAAGTGCATGCTTTCATTTAGTTATTTCTACATCATTACGACTAAGCTTACAGCTAAAATATACTTGACTGGGTCGGTATGATACATGAGGGGCCTTGATCTTTAATCGAGCAGGTACACATGAAATCGAAGGTTTTCTTCCTAAGTCAGTTGCTTTCTAACCGTTTCAAATATTTGATAAAATGGTTCGAAATTTCCAATGGGTTATTTGATGGAAAAGTTCAATTTAATGAACTTTTCCCATTTTTTACATTTCGAAAAAAGAAGCGATGAACTAAAAGACTTAGGCGCGATTTAAACAAGATGATATTCTTGAGAACTTGGCCTATAATATAGATGATAGTGTTGAAGACGATTTTCAATGCTTCTATCTGGCATTATTAACTATTATTTATTGAGAACTCAACGTATCCTGCGTAGAATCTGTCCGATGAAAGCCTGGGTGATCCATCGAGCTATGTGTGGCAGATCGTTTACGGCGTATTAATTTTATTGAGCATAAAAACCCATTTAATCCAAGCCATGCGCTGGATATGGAGATACTAGAGAAGCTTACAACTTTCCAAAAATATCTTCGCTCGATTGAAAGTTCCTTCCGCATAATCTTCCTTCTCCACAAGTGCGGCCATGTTTGTGTTGTGGATTTTAATGGCCTCCATAATGGTGTGCATTTTTTCGGCCTTGCCCAGATACTTGCATTTAACGCTTTCAGCGGATATCTCTGCGTCTTCTAGGCATAAAGAAGTATGGGCAGCGGTGACACCTGCTTTCATTTTGTCGAGATAGGAATTTAAGGTTTTGGCATCTTCTTTTGTGCCGATCATGTGACCCGCTTTGGTGTTCCACAATTCCGGTTCACATTTTCTGCTGGCGGACATTTACACAGGTTTTCCGTCAACGGTAATCCTTAGATAAACAGGAACAGCACCTTTAAGATAGTTTTTTGGTTTCTTCAGGTAGAAGAGCAGACTGAAATTAGTTTTCATAATCGACTGATTTAAAGTTAACAAAGTTAGCCTTGCAGTCTAATCGTATCAAGTCGTTCAATGATTGAACTTTATGTAAGTCAATAACTTACGTCATTTCTAGTGAGTATACCACTCTGTAAAACCACTCACCGAATCACTCACTTTTTTTATGCGATTTATTGCATATTTTGGTGTTTCCGGTAAAACAAAAAAGCTTGCAATCATTTGATTTGCAAGCTTTTACGTAGTTTTGATACTATCTTCTGTGATCCCGCTGGGATTCGAACCCAGGACCACTACATTAAAAGTGTAATGCTCTACCAGCTGAGCTACGGAATCTACTTTATATAAACGTTAACCGTTTTCTTTAAAGTGGTGCAAATATAGGGTTACAGACTGTTTCATGCAAATAAAAAATACTGAAAGGTGTTAGTGTATTGATTTATAGGTAAATTAATTATTCGGCCTTTCTATTTTTGAATAGATTTGATAATTTTTCCTAGGCTTAGCCTAAATTTATACATCCAGAATGAGTTCAGTTTAAAGAGAAATATTAAATTTAAATTACGAAACTGTGATCCATATTTATTAAAAATTATTGTTTAGTCTGGTCCAAACAAATAAACCGAACCAAACTTTATGCTAAAAACAACAAAACCAATCCCAACACGGAGACCAAAACCGGTCATTATTTATGATTATGGGAATTGAAGGAGGAGCTTTAATGCCTTTATGATATGGCTTCTTAAATGAAAAATTATATGTTAACTTTCAATTGGCCTATCTTTTAACCGTATTTTCTTGTTACTTATACATCTTATATTTCGCAATTAGAGGGCATACAGCAGGGTTAAACTTGAAATAATTAGATCATTAAAATAATGATTAAGCCCGGGCTTTATTAAATTCGGGCTTTCTTTTGTCCTTAATTTTCAGTTATTTTGGCGAATTATAAAACGAGATCTGAGTCTCAAATCTCATTTCTCAAATCTCATATCTCAATAATGAACAAAGCTATTTTTCTCGACCGCGATGGTGTACTTAACCACGAAATATACGATTACATCTGCCGTGTGGAAGATTTTAAAATCTTAGATTACCAAATCCCTGTATTAAAAAAACTGTTCGATGAGGGTTATTTGTTGATTGTAATTACAAACCAGGGCGGTATTGCTTTAAAGCGCTATACCGAGCAGGAACTGGCCATTATGCACCAAATGCTGCGTAATGCTTTTTTGGCTAAAGGGGCTGATATTGCCGGCTTTTATTATTGCCCGCATCATCCAACGGTTGGCGGGGAGTGTAAATGTAGAAAACCCGCATCAGGAATGATTTTAGATGCCATTGATATGTACGATATTGATCCCTCACAATCTGTGATGATCGGCGATAAACCAAGAGACGTAGATGCCGCAAATGGGGCAGGAGTGAAGGGCATATTGATTGAACCGGATGAGCAGATCAGTTATGAGAAGGTGAAAGAGGTATTGAAAAGAGAATCTTTAGTTTAGAGTTCAGGGTTAGGAGTTTGGAGTAAGCAAATCGCCCATACCAACATTAATGATCTGAACTTCTTAATGGTCAGAAAAGGATGTAATATGGGAGATGTAACCTGCAATTTGCCTATCTCCACCTTACATCATCCATCTTACATTATCCATTCTAATGATTTGGGCGTTTTAACACGCTGTACACTGTATCTTTTTGGCTGCCGGTCGACTACGCTCAGGATGGCGTCCAAAAAGGATGCCGTTTCCATCGTTAACGCAGAATAACGCAATGACTTACCAGATTTAGAAAGGGAAGGAGCCGATGAATACTTCGTCAGTTAGAAGTTTCTGAAATCCTAATAGGCTTCCCCACCTCATACTTACGAAATCCTTACACGCGCTTGCCCGCTGAGATTTCGTAAGCTGCCCTGGCCACCTAGACCTGATTGAAATGGCATTCCGGTTTCCGAATATTTTATCATTATCGAAAAATTACCGGAATATAATGAAAAGCAGGACTTTACAAACCGATTCGCACTGCTTCTGCTCTCCAAAAAAATCGCAATGAGTTACGAAGTTAGAAAAGGGAGGGAGTGAATAGTAACGGCGTAAATCAAAAGTTCCTGAAATCCTCATAGGCTTCCCCACCTCATACTTACGAAATCCTTCCACGCGCTGATCCTTTAAGGTTTCGTAAGATGCCCTGGCCACCTAGACCTGATTGAAATGGCATTCCGGTTTCCGAATATTTTATCATTATCGAAAAATTACCGGAATATAATGAAAAGCAGGACTTTACAAACCTATTCGCACTGCTTCTGCTCTCCAAAAAATCGCAATGACTTACGAAGCTTAGAAGGAGAAGGAGCCGATGAATACTTCGTCAGTCAAAAGCTCCTCAAATCCTATTAGGCTTCCCAACCTCATACCTGCGAAATCTTTCCACGCGCTGACCCTTTGAGATTTCGTAAGATGCCCTGGCCACCTAGACCTGATTGAAATGGCATTCCGGTTTCCGAATATTTATCATTATCAAAAAATTACCGGAATACAATGAAAGCAGGACTTTACAAACCGATTCGCACTGCTTCTGCTCTCCAAAAAATCGCAATGACCGATGGAGTTTAGAAAGGGAAGGAGTGGTGGGTAACTTCGTCAGTCGTAAGCTACTGAAATTCTATTACGATTTTCCTACTCATACTTACGAAATCCTTCCACACACTTACCCATTAAGATTTTGTAAAATGTCCATAACAAAAAAATCCTAAGCCTTAAACCGGAAATCCGACATAAGACTTAGGACTAAAGACTTTAACTAAAGTATTGAAAAGAAAATATGTAGCCCAGTCTGGCGTTTGGAGTTTGGAATAAGCAAAATGCTCAGGTAGCAAGCCCTAAGGAATTCTTATTCATTAAATTTATTAAACAAAAAAGTCCTAAATTATTACTTAATTCAGGACTTTTGTATGTGCCTGGAACTCAACATTCCAAGCTCAATACTCCAAACTTATTTACCCGCCGCTTTAGCGTGGTCAGCTAAAAATGTAGCTAAACCGCTATCGGTTAACGGATGTTTTAATAAACCAACAATAGCTGCTAACGGTGCAGTAATTACGTCAGCACCTAGTTTAGCACAGTTTACAATGTGCAATGGTCCGCGGATTGATGCTGCTAAAATTTGGGTCTCATAACCGTAGTTATCAAAAATAGTTCTGATATCTTCAATTAAAACTAAACCATCACTGGAAATATCATCTAAACGACCCAGAAATGGAGAAACATAAGTAGCTCCTGCTTTAGCCGCCAATAAAGCCTGTCCGGCAGAGAAAATTAAAGTACAATTGGTTTTGATTCCTTTTGAAGAGAAATATTTAATGGCTTTAACACCATCTTTAATCATTGGAACTTTAACTACAATTTTCGGGTTTAAAGCTGCCAGCGCTTCACCTTCTTTAATAATTTCATCAAAAGTGGTCGAAATCACTTCTGCACTTACATTATCGTCAACGATATCGCAAATTGCTTTATAATGGTTAATTACATTTTCTTCGCCGGTAATACCTTCTTTAGCCATTAAGCTAGGGTTGGTGGTTACGCCATCTAAAATGCCAAGATCTTGCGCTTCTTTGATTTGATCAAGATTTGCTGTGTCAATAAAAAATTTCATGTTTATAAATTCTTAAAATGATTATTAGGTTCTGCTGCTAGAACCCCTGAAGAATTTAGTATCCCCCCTTCAGGGGATTAAGGGGGTAAAAAAAGGGCAAGCACCTTCTATCGCACCGCTACAACCTTCTACCCTTGCTGTGTTCCCACCCTGGGGGAGTTCAAAGGGAGCTGGTCGTAAAAGACTTGCCCGGCCACAAAGGTAGAAAAAGAAGTTGTTTCCCAAAATGCATTTTTGCATTTTTTTTCACTTTTAAGCTATGTAGCTGATTAGTAAATTAATAAAATTAAAATCCGTAATGATTGGAGGAAATGCCATTTAATGATATTACAGGATAGGCTTTGCTATGCAACTACCGCACTTCTAAATAAACCTTATATTTAAAACGATTTACTTAGAATTCACGCTCAAAAACCATATTTGATACGAAATGTCTTCATTATTAATTAAGCAAAAATACACCTATTCTATTGTCATTTTTTTAATATATATACTTTAAATTGCTTAAGGGCTAAAATTATCCTAAAAATCATAACAACTCTGTAATTTAATGTATGTTTTTGCTAACTTAGTGTTTCCTATACACTAACAACTAACGAGCAAAGAATGGAACCAAACAGTGGATTGTACGATGCGCAATTTGAACACGATGCCTGCGGTATTGGGTTCGTTGCGCATGTGAAAGGGCGGAAATCGCATCAAATCATCTCTGATGCACTTACTATTTTAGAGAATCTAGATCATAGAGGGGCATGTGGAGCAGAACCAAATACAGGCGATGGAGCAGGTATTATGATTCAGATTCCTCACGAATTTTTTTACGACGAATGTTTAAAAGCGGGCTTTAGCCTACCAGAAACCAATAATTATGGTGTGGGTATGTTATTTATGCCTAAGGATATCAGATCCAGAGAAGAATGCAGAGAACTAATTTACCGTGCGGCTGAAAAGCTAGGCCTTGAAATTTTAGGTTTTAGAAAAGTTGATGTCAACACAACAGATATCGGCAACATGGCCCTTTCCGTTGAGCCGGAAATTGAGCAGGTATTTATTGCCCGCCCATACGCGGTGGCACCAGGTGCAGATTTCGAACGCAAACTTTATGTTTTTAAAAATTACCTGATCAAACTGATTGTAAATACCGTTCATGGTGGTAAAGATTTTTACATTGTTTCGCTTTCCGCACAAACCATTATATACAAAGGTCAGTTAACTTCATTACAGGTACGCACCTATTTTACCGATCTTACCGATAAGCGCATGGTTTCTGCTTTAGGTTTGGTTCACTCGCGTTTTGCGACTAATACTTTCCCTTCATGGAGGTTAGCTCAACCCTTCCGCTTTATCGCACATAATGGGGAGATCAATACCTTGCAGGGAAACTTAAACTGGTTTAGAGCAGGTGTTAAGTCTTTTGCTTCTGCTTACTTCACACCAGAAGAACTGGATATGCTATTGCCTGTAATCGACGAAACCAATTCAGATTCAGGCTGTTTAGACAATGTTATTGAATTGTTGCTTCACTCAGGGAGAAGCCTGCCTCATGTATTAATGATGTTGGTGCCAGAGGCATGGGATGGAAACGAAGATATGGATCCTGTTAAAAAGGCATTTTATGAATTCCACGCCACTTTAATGGAACCATGGGATGGGCCTGCAGCCATTGCTTTTACCGATGGTAAATTAATTGGTGCTACTTTAGACCGTAATGGCCTCCGTCCTTCGCGTTATGCCATCACTTCTGATGACCGTGTAATTATGGGATCTGAGGCTGGTGCATTAGCCATCGACCAAAGTACGGTTATTGAAAAAGGCCGTTTAACGCCTGGCAAAATGTTCGTGGTGGATATGGAGCAGGGCAGAATTATCAGCGATAACGAAATTAAAGGAGAAGTTTGTGGTAAAAGCCCTTATAGCGATTGGATTAATCAATACCAGATCCGTTTGGAGGAATTACCTGAGCCACGTGTAATGTTCACCGGTTTATCTACCGAGTCTATTTTTAAATATCAGCAGGTTTTTGGTTACAGCAGGGAAGATATAGATCTTTTGCTTAAACCAATGGCCATTGAAGGCAAAGAACCAATCGGTTCAATGGGTACAGATACACCATTGGCTATATTATCAAAACGTCCACAACACTTATCATCTTATTTTAAGCAATTATTTGCCCAGGTAACCAATCCGCCGATAGACCCGATCCGTGAAAAGGTGGTGATGAGTTTGGCCAGCTTTATGGGTAGTAACGGCAATCTTTTGGAAGAAAATCCATTACAGGCACATTGCGTTGCCATTAAACATCCGATTTTAACCAACCAGGAATTAGAGAAATTAAGAAGTATTGATACCGGTGTTTTCCAGGCGAAAACTTTACAGACTTATTTCAGGGCTGATGGTAAACCTGGCGCTATGGTAAAAGCTTTAGACCGTTTGTGCCGTTATGCCGTTGACGCGGTTGAGGATGGTTTCCAGGTGATTGTATTAACCGATAGAGCTATCGATTCTGAACATGCTGCAATGCCTTCTTTATTGGCGGTTTCGGCAGTACACCATCATTTAATCCGCAAAGGATACCGTGGTGCAGTAGGTATTGTAATAGAGGCTGGTGATATTTGGGAGGTACATCATTTTGCTACGCTATTGGGCTTTGGTGTTACCGCAATCAACCCTTACCTGGCTTTAGAAACCATTAATGAGTTTAAAGATGAGTCAGGTTTATCAGTTGAGCAGTTGACTAAAAACTATATCTACGCCGTAAACAGTGGATTACTTAAAATTTTCTCTAAAATGGGCATCTCTACCTTGCAGTCTTATCAAGGTGCACAGATTTTCGAAATTTTAGGTTTAAATAAACAAGTCGTGAATACTTATTTCACCGGTGCAGTTTCACGTATTGGTGGTTTAGGGCTGGATGAAATTGCCAAAGAAACGTTAATTAAACATCACCGCAGTTTTGGCCCGGTAACACAAACCGAAAACTTATTGCCAGCAGGCGGAACTTATAAATTCCGCCGTAAAGGTGAAGCGCATTTGTTTAATCCGCAGACGATCCACTTATTACAAAACGCAACACGTAAAAACGATTACAATATCTTCAAACAATACTCTAAATTGGTGAATGAGCAAACACAACAGGCTTACACCATCCGTGGATTGTTCGAATTTAACTATAGCCGCCCATCTGTACCTTTAAATGAAGTAGAATCAACTGAAGCCATTTTAAAAAGATTTGCAACGGGAGCTATGTCTTTCGGTTCCATTTCTCATGAGGCACACTCTACTTTAGCCATTGCCATGAACCGTATCGGCGGAAAGAGCAATACCGGAGAAGGCGGTGAAGATGAAATGCGTTATACCAAATTGCCAAATGGCGATAGCATGCGTTCAGCAATTAAACAAGTTGCTTCTGCACGTTTTGGTGTAACGAGCTATTATTTAACCAATGCTGATGAGTTACAGATTAAAATGGCTCAGGGTGCTAAACCAGGAGAAGGTGGGCAGTTACCTGGACATAAAGTAGATGATTGGATTGCGAAAGTCCGCCACTCTACGCCAGGTGTAGGTTTAATTTCGCCTCCTCCACACCACGATATTTATTCGATAGAAGATTTAGCACAGTTAATTTACGATCTGAAAAATGCCAACCGCGCAGCCAGGATCAATGTGAAACTGGTTTCTAAGGCTGGTGTAGGTACTATCGCTGCTGGTGTCGCCAAAGCGCATGCCGATGTAATTCTGGTATCTGGTTTCGATGGTGGTACCGGTGCTTCGCCGCTCACCTCTATCCAGCATGCTGGTTTGCCTTGGGAACTTGGCTTAGCAGAAGCACACCAAACTTTAGTTAAAAACAAGCTGCGTAACCGTATCGTTTTACAAACAGATGGTCAGCTTAAAACAGGTAGAGATATTGCCATTGCAGCATTATTGGGTGCAGAAGAGTGGGGAGTTGCTACAGCAGCTTTAGTTACTTCGGGATGTATTATGATGCGCAAATGCCATTTAAATACTTGCCCGGTTGGTGTAGCAACACAAGATCCGGAGTTAAGAAAGTTATTTACCGGTGATGCAGACCATGTGGTGAACTTATTTTATTTCCTTGCTGAAGAATTACGTGAGATCATGGCTGAACTAGGTTTCAGAACCATTAACGAAATGATTGGCCAGGCTGATATTTTAAAATTACGCGAACTGCCTGCCGAAGACTGGAAATTGAAGCACCTTGATCTATCCGCCATATTATACAAAGCGGAAGAAAATGGTCTGCCTCTTTATAATACAGAAAGTCAGGACCATGGTTTAGACCAGGTTTTAGATCATCAGTTAATTGCTGCGGCACAACCTGCTATTGATCATAACGAACCTATATTTGCCAGCTTTGAGGTGAAAAATACTGACCGTTCAATAGGTACCATGTTATCGAATGAAATATCAAAAGTTCATTTAGGTGCTGGTTTACCTCCAGATACGATCAACTTCAAATTTGTCGGCTCTGCCGGTCAGAGTTTCGGCGCTTTTAATACCCGTGGGGTAACGTTATCATTAGAAGGTGAGGCGAACGATTATGTAGGTAAAGGTTTATCAGGTGCGAGACTGGCTATTTATCCTTTCTCAAACTCAACTTTTGTTCCCGAGCAAAATATTATTATCGGTAACGTGGCCCTGTATGGTGCAACTTCTGGTGAACTATTTGCCCGTGGTAAAGCGGGTGAGCGTTTCGCCGTACGTAACTCTGGTGCAACAGCCGTTGTTGAAGGTGTAGGCGATCATGGTTGCGAATACATGACAGGAGGTGAAGTGCTGATTCTGGGTGACACTGGAAGCAATTTCGCTGCTGGTATGAGTGGTGGCGTGGCCTGGATTTATGATGCCAATGGAACCTTTGAACGCAAATGCAACAAAGAAATGGTTGATTTAGATCCACTTCAGGCAGAAGATGAAGAGCGTATTTTAGCTTTGCTTAAAACACATATCCGCTTAACAGATAGCAGGGTAGCTGAGTTTATCTTAAGCGACTGGAAAACTCAATCGGCTCATTTCGTAAAAGTATTCCCTAAAGAATACAAAGCAGTTTTAAGCAAACGTAACCAACAAGTAAAAACACACTAGGCCATGGGAAAAGTAACAGGATTTCAAGAATACGATAGAGTTGCACCCACCAGAGAAGCGGCTGCAACGCGTGTAAAACATTATGGTGAATTTTTAAATAGTTTACCTCCACAAGAATTAAACAATCAAGCTGCCCGTTGTATGGATTGCGGCGTACCTTTCTGCCAATCAGGTTGCCCGCTGGGTAATGTGATACCAGAATTTAATGACGCTGTTTATCAGGAAAAATGGGAATTAGCGACCAATATTTTATTAAGCACCAATAATTTTCCAGAATTTACCGGTAGAATTTGTCCGGCGCCTTGCGAATCAGCATGTGTATTAGGTATTAACCGGCCACCGGTTTCTATTGAGGAAATTGAAAAGCACATCATTGAGATTGCTTTCGAAAAAGGATTTATCAAAGCTAAGGCACCTTTAATCAGAACGGGTAAAAAAGTGGCCGTAATTGGTTCAGGTCCTGCAGGCTTAGCCGCTGCTGCTCAGTTAAATAAAGTTGGACATGAAGTTACCGTTTTCGAACGGGATGATACCCCGGGTGGTTTATTAAGATATGGGATTCCAGATTTTAAACTACAGAAAAATGTGGTAGATCGCCGTATTGATTTGATGAAAGAAGAAGGCATCATTTTTAAATGCAATGCCAATGTAGGCGAAAATGTAGAAATAGGTACTTTGTTGCGCGATTTTAATGCGATTGTATTGGCAGGCGGTTCAACTATTCCACGCGATCTACCCATTGATGGCCGTTCGGCTAAAGGCGTGCATTTTGCAATGGACTTTTTGAAACAACAAAATAAACGTGTAGCAAGCAGAGCTGTCGAAGCAGAAGATATTATGGCTACCGGTAAAAATGTAATTGTAATTGGCGGTGGTGATACCGGATCTGACTGTATCGGTACTTCAAACCGTCATGGAGCAAAATCAGTTACACAATTCGAGATTATGCCAATGCCTCCTCAGGTACGCAACGATCACATGCCCTGGCCAAATTATCCGATGTTGTTAAAAAATACTTCTTCTCATGAAGAAGGTGCGCAAAGAGCATGGTCCGTTAATACTAAAAACTTTATCGCTGATGATAAAGGCAACCTTAAAGCATTAAAAGTAGTTGATGTAGAATGGGAAATTGATGCGAACGGGCGTCCGGTTACATTCAAAGAAGTTGCTGGTACCGAAAGGGATCTTCCATGTGAACTCGTGCTGTTAGCCATGGGATTTTTGCATCCTCAAAAGGAAGGTTTAATTGAAAAACTAGGTGTGGAGTTGGATAACCGCGGAAACGTAAAGGCATCTGAATATACCTACCAAACCAATATTGCCAAGATTTTTGCTGCTGGTGATGTTCGCCGCGGACAATCATTAGTGGTTTGGGCCATTTCAGAAGGTAGAGAAGCTGCCCGCAAGGTAGATGAATACTTAATGGGCGCAACTAAACTGGCATCTAAAGATGCAGTGGCATATGCTTAAATAGGTTTTAAATTTATATTTTTTGGGTCGTGGTGCAAACCACGACCTTTTTTGTTTTTATGAGGCCGTTATACTGAAGTTGTTTCAGTATCTATTATGCTGTTTAGTAGTTAATTAATTCTCTGCCACGGACGTACTGAAATCACGGAATGAATACTTGTTGACATATAATTATTGGATAGATCCTGAAATAAATTCAGGATGACGATTCTTTAAGGGATGATATTGCCCTCATTACAAACGTTTATTATCTGTGGTCGTCATGCTGAACTTGTTTCAGCATCCATCATCCGTTTAGTTGTGAATGATTTTTCGCTACGGAAACACGGAGACCACGGAATGAATTAACAACAGATAATAAATGCGCTGAACACAGATTTATTAATGTCGTGAGAAAAAATGGTGTTTGGAAAAATTCTTCGGCTCCATATCGTCCTCGTTTGCAACGATGATGGATGAGAAAGGCGATTTCATCGCCATTAAGTTTCATTCCGCATTACAAATGCGAATCTCACTAATACTCGTTGCAAACGAGGACTATTTTAAAGTTTAAAACAACTTCAACTGCTCATTTATTGGCGGTTTTTCTTTCCCAAAAACTGTTCTACCACCATATTTCCAGCTTTCAGCGCGTTCTTTTTGAATCACTTTTTCAAAATCCATATTAGGTATAAAGTCTTTTTCAGCATTGCGGGCAATTTGATGAAGTGATTTTATCGCATGTTGCCTATCAGTATTGCCAATCTTCGCCTTATCAATTGCTTTTTGCAAAACACTTATTGTTTCATCATAAACGTTTACCGGAACAGGGAACGGGTGACCGTCTTTACCACCATGCGCGAAAGAATAACGTGCAGGATCAGTAAACCGGGAAGGAGTGCCGTAAATCACCTCGCTCACCAAAGCCATAGATTGTAGCGTTCTTGGGCCCATGCCTTCCAGTAATAACAGTTCCTAAAAGTCTTTTGGTTGTTTTTCCTGTGCCAGCCACAATATGCTTCCTAAACGTTTTAAATCTACATCTTTTGCTTTTACTTCATGATGATTGGGTAATACTAACTTTTGTATTTCATTAAGCATCCGTGTGGGCGATTCCGCTGTAATACTCATCATGCTTTGCCTTGTCTGATCAGCATTGGTAGCCGTTAGATTCAGGATCTGTCCATATCGTCCTCGTTTGCAACGAGGATGGATGAGAAAGGCGATTTCATCGCCATTAAGTTTCATTCCGCATTACAAATGCGAATCTCACTAATCCTCGTTGCAAACGAGGATTATTTTAAAGTTTAAAACAACTTCAACTGCTCATTTATTGGCGGTTTTTCTTTCCCAAAAACTGTTCTACCACCATATTTCCAGCTTTCAGCGCGTTCTTTTTGAATCACTTTTTCAAAATCCATACTAGGTATAAAGTTTTTTTCAGCATTGCGGGCAATTTGATGAAGTGATTTTATTGCTTGTTGCCTATCAGTATTGCCAATCTTCGCCTTATCAATTGCTTTTTGCAAAACACTTATTGTTTCATCATAAACGTTTACCGGAACAGGGAAGGGGTGACCGTCTTTACCACCATGCGCGAAAGAATAACGTGCAGGATCAGTAAACCGGGAAGGAGTGCCGTAAATCACCTCGCTCACCAAAGCCATAGATTGTAGCGTTCTTGGGCCCATGCCTTCCAGTAATAACAGTTCCTCAAAGTCTTTTGGTTGTTTTTCCTGTGCCAGCCACAATATGCTTCCTAAACGTTTTAAATCTACATCTTTTGCTTTTACTTCATGATGATTGGGTAATACTAACTTTTGTATTTCATTAAGCATCCGTGTGGGCGATTCCGCTGTAATACTCATCATGCTTTGCCTTGTCTGATCAGCATTGGTAGCCGTTAGATTCAGGATCTGCCCCTGGTTAATGCCACAGATCCCTGTATGTGGTTCCTCTACAAAAGATTTTAAGTTTTTAGAATGCCAGTGGTATCTTCTTGCTGTTGAGCTGCTATCGCTCATGCCTTGCTGCACCACGGCCCAATCGCCTTCACTGCTTAAAATAAAACTATGAAGATACAATTGAAATCCATCCTGAATGGCTGTATTGTCCACTTTCGCGCTAAGTTTACTCGCCCGGACCAATTCTGTGCCATTTAAACCTGTTTTATCGGCAATTTTTAAAAGTTCATTTGGGGTTTCCCTGCTGTGCTTTCCTTTGCCTCCGCAAATGTAGATACCCAGCTCTTTAGATAAAGGATTAATCGATTTTTTTAACGCACCCATTACTGATGTGGTAATTCCTGAAGAATGCCAATCCATCCCCATTACTGCACCCAGGCTCTGGAACCAAAACGGACTGCTTAATCGACGTATTACTTCTGCCTTACCATATTCCATCAGAATAGCTTCTGTAATTGCGAGGCCAAGTGTAGACATGCGCTGTGCCAGCCAAGGGGGAACATGGCCGTAATGCAATGGTAAATCTGCGCTTCCTGATCGTTTCAATACTAACAAATTTAGTAATATCTTTTGTTAAATTGAAATTTAGTTAGAAACCAGTTAAATTTAATCTTTAAACTGCTGATCTAAAAATTTGATCATTATTTTGGAAACCTCTTCGAACCAGGGATTAAATAACCAGAAGGGGTGGGGTGTATCCGGAAGTGTATGTACTTCAGAATAAATACCAAAAGGCTTAATTTTTGCAATTAAATCGTCTCTACCTGCATGAAATCGGGCAGTAGAACTATTGATGAATAGTATTGGAACGGAATTTTGACCAGCATGATTTAACGGTGATGCGTTATGCCATAACCTTGGATTTTCCTTTAAATCTGCACCAAGCCAAATCGCCGCAACAGATTTCCTGTTAGGATCTGTACTCACCTCAGCAGATTCAGGATGATCGAAAGCCAGTATCCCATCTATATCAATTACAGCCTGGACGTTACTACTGTGGTTATTTATTTTTTCATTCTCGAACTGAGGATCATGGTTGGTTGTACCAATTAAAGCAGCCAATTGCCCACCTGCAGAAAATCCGGCTACCGTAATTTTATTGGTATCTATATTAAATTCTGCCGCATTTGCTTTTATCCATCTCACTGTATTTTTCAAATCATAAACTGCTGCCGGGAATTGTGCGTGGGTAGATAAGCGATAATCAGTAGTAATGGCAACATAACCGTTTTGCGCCATTTTCTGAGCCAATGGGATGTTTTGGGCACGATTACCAGAACGCCACCCACCACCAAAAACAAACAAAACTGCGGGTGTTGATTTTTTAGATTTCTTTGGATAAATTACATCCAGCAATAAATTCCCTGTTGGATATTTGACATAAACAATATTGCGCTTGACTTTAAAATTACCCATTTTTAACGGATAAGCAATAGTAATATAAGGGCGTTTCTTTTTTTCTTTAATATACGTAGAATATATACTGAATGAAGTATCAGCAGGTATTTTTTGCGCCTGACTTACGGTAAAACAGCACATGAAAATTAAGGTTAGAAATTTCATAAAGGTAAATATATGGAATAGTTTAGCCGCCGATGAAACGTTTGAACTTATATTTTGTTAAGTTTAAACTTTAATGCGGCACCAGATTAATGCGAAAATTTTTACAACGTTTACTTAGTGCCTGGATTATTCGCATGTCGAATAAGTTTGGTTCAAACCCTAACCGTAAACGCATCCATGAAGCTTTAAATAAACTTTATGAGACTATTAACCTCAGCCCTGGAAAACGGGGACTGATTTTCGAAGTTACAGACACTGATAAATTCATCGTTTTATCAGATCAACATAAAGGTGCCCGCGATGATGCAGATGATTTCACTTTAGCCGAAAAGAATTACTTAAAGGCGCTTGAATACTATCATCAACAGGATTTCCACTATATAAATTTGGGTGATAGCGAGGAACTTTGGGAGAATTTACTCGAATCGGTAATAAAACACAATAAAGATACATTCGAAGCAGAGAAAGCCTTTATTGGCAAAAATCATTTCACCAAAATATTTGGCAATCACGATTTGTATTGGGACAACGATCCTTTATCTCAATTTAACCTGAAAAGAATATACGGAGAAGTCATTCGTATTTATGAAGGTGCGATATTAAGGATGCCCCTAAAAGAAGGTAAACTTGATATTTTCCTCACGCACGGGCACCAGGGCGACTTACAGAGTGACGGAAACTGGTTTAGTAAATGGTTTGTAAGTACCATATGGGCACCGTTACAGTCGTACCTTCAAATTAACCTTAATACACCCGCGTACGATAATCAGCTTAAAACAGTGCACAACACTTTGGTGTACGATTGGGTAATGACCAGGGAAAATATTGCTTTAATTACCGGGCACACCCACCAGCCAGTGTTCGCCTCGTTAACACATCTGGAACGGATTTATGTAAAACTAAACAAAGCCGAAAAAGAGAGAAATGCCAGTGATGTTGCTTTTTTAAATGCCGAGCTTCATAAAAGGATAAAAGAAGGAGATAAAGCCCCACTTTTCGGTAAATACAAGCCTGGGTATTTTAACAGCGGATGCTGTTGTTTTAGTGATGGCGATATCACGGGTATTGAAATAGCTGATGGTTTTATCAGATTGATCAAATGGTCTTACCATAGAAATGCTATACCCGAAAGGATTTTACTGGAAGAAATGAAAATCAGTGATTTATCAGATTTAAACCTATTTGATGGGTAACGTAACGTAGAAAGTAGCGCCCAAATCTTTTCCCTCGCTTTCTGCCCATAATTTCCCTTTATGAATTTCAACAAGTGCATTGGCAGTAATTAATCCCAATCCATAGCTATTTTCACGACTAGTGCTTACAGAAGTCAATGGAGCAAATTTCAGGAAAACTTTTTCCAAATCTTCTTCAGTTAAACCCACACCAGTGTCTTTGATCAAAACAGTTATCTCATTATCAGCAATTTGATGGGTTATAAGAATTTCATTCCCTATTGGCGAAAACTTGATCGCATTATCGATCAGCTGACTAAAAACCATAGCAATTTTATCAGCATCAGCAAAAACCTCAACAGGTTCCTGAATATCGATCAAAATTGTTTGATTTTTGCGTTCTAGCGATAGCGTAAATTCTTGTTTTACCTCTTCCAGTATCTGCTTTAAATCTATTTTATCTTTTTTAGGTTTAAATGAAGTTACTTCTTTCCGGGCGGCGCTTAAAATACCATTCAGATTATCAATCATTTTTTTCGATTGCATATTAATCTTACCAGCGATTAAAGATGTTTTGTCGTCAATACCAGGAATACGTCCCAGTAATTCAGATTGAAGTGTGATTGTGGTCATTGGGTTTTTAAGATCATGAACAAGCACATGCAAACGATCATCATAAGCCCTTAAAGTTCTTCTAATCGCCATTCTTGACTCCAATTTTTCCACAACCATATCAGCTAGATGCTGTAGCATGTTTAACTGCCTTGCGTCAGCAGATTTAAATTTATTATCCGCTACGTAAATCAAACCAAGACGATAATCATCAGCCGATACGATTGGCACTGAAGCAAAAAAAGCAAATCTGGCGCTGTCCCGATCCTGAATAATTTCCAGAGCCGATCCACCAAGCTCGGATTTTACGAAAAAACAACCATTGCCTTCAAAGCAGATGCCGGAAAATGGTACGTCAAATATTTCTGCAGCCAATTTCGAAATCTGGTCAAAAGCATTTTCGGCATGGGTATTTAAAATCTCATAATTATCCAGCTTTTTCAAACGCATGGCTTCATTTGAAAAAATATCTCGCTCTGCTTTTTCGTATTGCATTTTTGGTACACTTAATAAATAGATGAATAGCTAAAGGTAGAAATTATGTACAATACCATAAACAATTAATCGTTAAATTTAGTTGTTATAAGGTTGGAGATTATGGAGCAGAAAGCATTAAAAATTAACATCAAAAACAGATAAATAATGAGATTATACATAGAACGTAAACCTGTTAAGGTAAACCCAGATACAAAGAGAGTTATTGCACGTTTTTTTTTTAATGGAGAGGAGAGAGCATTAGAAGTAATCCGTAAGGTTTTAGAATTTCCGGACGATAAAGTATTTTCATTAATATCGCCTATACTGCAAGAGTATTCTAAAAGACACCGGAACATTACCAAAATCTTAACCAGACATTGTAAAAAATTAAAAAAACAATTTTTAGCCTTAGGCACGTCATTCGAAGATATTGATGAATACACCAGATTGTTGATTGGTGCTTACTTTACACATGAATATTCAATAGAATCGGCCGCTTTTTTTAATCCGAGCATTGTTGATGATCCTGATCAAACTGATTTAGTTGAAGGCGAAAAAAGAGTAATTATCAGCTTTAGGGCTGTAGGCGAGGGGCACATTTCATCAATTGTTTTCCGCCGTGCCTTAATTGATAAAAATAATAACATCCAGGTGTTACCGGTTGGTAATTATGTTGATGAGGCAGAGGTCGTAAAAAATGCCATTTATGTCAAGAAATTATTCCTGAAAAAGGCGGCTTATGCACAGATTGATCCCGCTGTTTTAGAAGAAATTGAATCGAAACTTGATGATAAATTTGAATACACCAGTTTAAGCAATATCATTAAAGATTCTAAAAGTTTATATCAGGAAAATCCATCACGCCTAATTGAGTACGATAAAATACTTTGGTTATCAGACACCTATCACACCATTACTTTTTCAAAAGATACCGATATTTCTGATCGTGTAATTTTCCCTATTTCAGAATTTGAACGCAAAGGTATTGAAGATGCGCGTTTTGTTAAATTTATTAAAGATGATGGGAAAGTACTGTATTATGCCACCTATACTGCTTTTGATGGCTCTCTAATTATCCCTAAACTCGTTCAAACCGAAGATTTTTACGAGTTTAAAGTGATTCCGCTTTATGGTGATGGTGCACAAAATAAAAATCTGGCATTATTTCCGCGAAAAATTAATGGGAAATATGTGATGATGAGCCGGATAGATGGATGGAACAATTACCTGATGTTTTCTGATAAGGTAAATGTTTGGGAAAACCCTGTTCTTTTAAAGCAACCCCGCTATGACTGGGAACTGGTGCAGATCGGGAATTGTGGCTCACCTATAGAAACAGAGAAAGGCTGGCTTGTTATTACACATGGAGTGGGACCAATGCGGCGATACTGCATTGGTGTAAGTTTGCTGGATCTGGAAGATCCTAGTATTGAAATAGGACACCTGAAAGAGCCATTAATTATCCCGAATAATGATGAAAGAGAGGGTTATGTGCCAAATGTGGTTTACTCCTGCGGATCCATCATCAGTAATGGTGAATTGATTATACCTTATGGTTTATCAGATTACAGTTCATCATTTGCTACGGTTAATTTAGAATTGCTATTAAACAGGTTATTAGAGAACAATTAATTTTGCAAGTGCCATTTACGCTATTAGATAATAGCGTAAATGGCATCCTAAGGACTAATTTATGCTATCAAAATCAATATGATTAACAGATACATTCATTAGATAATATCCTCAAGAGATCGTCATTCCCAACTTGATCTGATGGCTATCGGATGGGACTTAATGCAAGCGCTTTAAGCATCCCGCATGCACGAGATCCGATAACCATCGGATGACGACCACACTAAAGGATTCTGTTAATGGTAGCTTTCCGAAGTTTCGGCATAAGTAGTGATAGAACTATTATGAAGGTATCAAAGGCGTTTCGACAGCCTCAACATGACAAATTAGAGGTAAAATTTGATGCAGTCTGATATTTTTTATAATAAATACTGAAACACGAAATTAAATATAAAGTAGATTGGCCTTGGCTCTCCAATATAAAAAAAGAGAATACAAAGAAAAAGCTGATTCGGAAGGAATCAGCTTTAATATTTCACAGGTAGTCTAAATGCTAGCTAATTTTATTTGCCTCCATTAATGGCGAGGATAAAGTTTCGTATTCAACTTCAGCTGCTTTTAATATAGCTAAATGTGAGATGAAATAGGCCAATGTGCTTTCTGCACCCTGGTTTCTATTTACACTGTTAAACTGTAATCCATCCGCACAACCATGGGTTTCATAATCGTATAAAGGGATATGAAGGCTGTTTTCGCCTAAAAACCACTTATAGCTCATATGCATCAAATTCAGGTATTGATCATCTTTGGTTACCTCGAAAGTTTTTGCATACAATAAAACCATAGCCATTGTTTCTATAGCCTGTTGATCATAAATCGGGTTTTGACCATGTTTTTTCATCCAGCCGTCATTTCCAACAGGATTAAGGTATCCGTTTTCAAAAGAAAAACTATTTAAAAACTCAATGCTCTCCATGGCAACCTGATATGATTCTTTGTTACCTGTAACTTCGTAATGATGAAGCAGTGCAAGAGGTAAAATTGCATTATCGTAGGTTAAAATGTCTTCAAACCAGTGCCAGCCGCCATCTTTATTGTCTTTGTAAGAGGCCACTAATGCAGCCGCAAGCATATTAATTTCCTGGCTAATCAGTTCATCTCCGGGATTTGCATGTAAGTAATAAGATAAACCGATAATTGTATTAGCCTTTCCTCTTAAATATTTAAGTTCTTTAAAGTGTTTTATCGAATGAGAGAACAATTCCCGACCAAATTCGCGATACGAATTATTTGGGGCACTGGAGACTAAATATCCTAATGCCCAGATGGTTCTGCCGAAAGAGTCTTCAGAACCTACTTCATCTAAGTATTGCCTGTTAAAACTTAAAAAGTTTCTGAAATTTCCATCTTCGGTTTGCATGTATTGGATAAAACTCAGGTATATTGGCATGAAAGATAACGCCCTTTTGTTTTTATCCTGCTCAACAGCCATTAAAGACATAATTAATGCCCTTGCATTATCATCAATACAATAGCCTTCTTTTAAATTTGGAATACCGAAGCGAGCATGTTGAATAATTCCGGTATCGTCTGTAAGTAAGGCAATATGGTTTAAATTTAAAGCCGGCATTCCTTCTACATCTATAATCGGCGGAATCGCTCTTTTCGCTTTAACCTCGGCTGATAAGGCCTCATTCAATACATTAAGATAAATGCTTCCGATAGCTGGCCAACGCAGATTTAATCCATATTCGTAAGCATTTTTTTTCAGTTCCTGGTATTTATCGTTGTCACCCAAAAGGTCATTAACAATAGTTGCCAGTTTATGATGATCTTTGAAATCAAACAATTTACCTCTGTTATCGGCCAACAACTCTTGTGCATGCCAGTACGGAGTAGAAATTACCGCCGCCCCCGCACCAATAGCGTAAGATAAAGTGCCACTCGTAATCTGCGCTTCGTTTAAATAAGGTGTAATGTATAAACAACATGCTGTTAAATACTGATGAAGTTCTTCTTCCGAAACGAATTTATTAACAAAAACAATATTTTTTTCTACGCCTAAATCCTTCGCCAGTGCTTTTAAACTGTCGCGATATTCTTCGCCATTATGTTTTACTACACCAGGATGGGTGTTGCCTAAAATCATATATAAAACATCAGGATGTTTGGCTACAATATCTGGTAACGCCTTAATTACTGTTTCTAAACCTTTGTTTCTACTAATTAAACCGAATGTAAAAAGCACTTTTTTACCCTTAAATAATTCACTTTGTGCAATTTGATTATTTACAATAGGCTCTAAATCCGGCACACCGTGTTCTATCAATTGAATAGAAGCTTTCGGAATCTGATAGATACTGGTTAAAAACATTACTGCCTTTTTGCTCATTACCACCAGTTTAGCCGATTTAGCTGCAATCTCCTTGATAATGGTTTGTTGCATAAAATTCGGCTCTTTTAAAACCGTATGTAAAATGGTAATGAACGGCTTTTTTAACCTATTAATTAGTGAAAGTAAAAACACACCACTATTGCCACCGTATATGCCAAATTCATGTTCAATGATACAGGTGTCTACATCACTGTTATTGATAAAATCGGCAGCCTCCAGGTAATCTTGTTGGTTTTGTTGTCGGATAACAAATTTTACTTCGCTTGGGTATTGGTGTTCGTTCACATCATCCGACTCATTCATCGCAACGACAAAACTCTTGTTGGCATCGTAAGTAGGATTTAAACTTAAAGCATTAACCAGATTTTGATTGAAGGTAGCTAAGCCACATTCACGGGGCGGATAGGTAGAAATATAGGCTATTTTCATCTTTTTAAATGTTTTCAATGGTAATTACAATCATGATCTCTCTATTCCCTTTATTACTTTGAAAAAGAATGATGGTTTCACAAGTATTTCAGTAAGGTTGATAATTAATTAACATTATATAATTTAAATAGTTTGTTGTTTAGACGTTTTGCTCTCAATAAACTCAAAACAATAAGTTTTATACACATGTTAATAGATAAATTTAAACATTTAGCTATGAGATCAATATGGAAAGGTTCGATTGGATTTGGTTTGGTAAACATTCCGGTTAAGTTGTTTTCCGGTGTCCAGAATAGTAACCTTGATTTAGATATGCTTGATGAACGTGATCAGGCGAAGATTAAATTTTTGAGGGTGAACGAAAATACCCATAAAGAGGTGCCTTACGACAAAATTGTGAAAGGTTACTTTCTAAAAGACAGGTATGTGATATTGGATAAGCACGATTTTGAAGAGGCTGCGCCTGAGAAAACGAAGATTATTGAGTTAGAGAATTTTGTTGATATAAAAGATATCAATCCCATATATTACGAAACGTCTTATTATACGGAGCCTGAAAAACAGGGAAGAAAAGCTTATAGTTTATTACTGAAAGCATTACAAAAATCCGGCAAAGCCGGTGTGGCCAGGTTTGTACTCAGGAATACTGAAAATCTTTGTGTGATTCATCCCATGGAAGATGTTATTGTCATCACAAAAATCAGGTTTAATCAGGAAATCAGGAGCTTATCTGAGATTAATAAAGTTGATGATATCAGCATTACCAAAAAAGAAATGGATGTGGGATTGGCGCTGATTAAACAGTATAGCTCGAAATTTGACCTGAGTACTTTTAAAGATGATTACAGCAATGAGTTATTGAAAATTATTAAAGCAAAAGCTAAAGGAAAACGAGCTACAGTTAAAAAGATGAAACCTCAAAAAGCTTCAAGTGATGATTTATACGATCAGTTGATGCAGAGCTTGGGCTCGAAGAAAGGAGCATAGTGAGTTGGGAGTCCGGTTTGGAGTTGAGAATTGGGAGCTGGGGGTTTGGGAGTGTTCAACGCTTTTATGCGTAGCGCCGTAAAAGATAGCATTGAAGTGTTTTTCACTTCAATGCTATTCACTTTACTTAAAAGCAGCTTTTAATTGTTCGGCGACATAAGCCTGGGCGGCTTTTGCTTCCGGCACAAGAGGCGACATCCCAAAAAATTCGTGTGTTACCCCTTCATAATTTTTAGCGTTAACCTTTACACCAGCAGCCTTCAGTTTAGCAGCCAACATTACGCCATCATCATGTAAAGGATCTATTTCGGCCGTAATAATGGTTGTTGACGGAAGTCCTTTTAAATCTGCATTAATTAATGATATCCTGGAATCTTGCGCTTCAATCATGCTATTCAGGTATTTTTCCGTAAACCAGTTCATCATGGCTTTGTTTAAAGGTTTTGCATTTGCATACATTGTATAAGATTCCGTATTCATATCTGCCTGGGCAATAGGATAAATCAAAACTTCATGTACAGGAAGCATAATGTGTTTATTTCTGGCCATAATGGAAACGTTTGCTGCCAGATTTCCACCTGCACTTTCGCCAACCACTGCAATCTTGGCCGGGTCTGCTTTTAAGTCTACCGCATTTTTTATTGCCCATTCATAAGCTGCAAATGCATCGTTATGAGCCGTAGGAAACTTGTTCTCAGGAGCTAAACGATAAGCTACAGAAACTACAATTGCACCAACCTGTTCAGCTAAAGCCTGGGCTGAAGCATTGTAAACATCTACATTAGCAATAACGAAGCCACCACCATGATAATAAACAATAAGTGGGTGTGGTCCACTCCCTGTTTTCGGAGTGTAAATGCGTAAATGGATTTTACCTCCTTCAACATCGATATCCCTACCTGCTGTATCTACCGTAGCAACAGGAACAACCATGTTATTCTGTTTCATCAAATCCATTACCGCATCGGTTGGTGCATGATTCTTACGCGCATCAGTAGCACTTAAAGTTTCTAAGGGTTTATCCCCATAACTGCTTAATTTCTCTATTATCACCTGCATTTCAGGTTTTATGGTTTTCCCCCATTCTGGCGCAGGTCCCACAGGTTTTAGTGCCGCATTTCTGGTAGAATCAGTTATAGTCGAATCTGCAGTAGTAGATTTTTCTGTTTCACTAGTACATGCTGAAAGAAAAATGGCCGTTCCGCAAAAAAAGATAATAGGTTTCAACAAGTTGGTTTTCATAACGTTATTTTATTTTTTAAATATGGCTCTATAACACAATCGTTGCAACAAGTGTTTTTGCGATCATACAAATTTCTGAATTTTAATAAATGGCAAACTTCTTGAGCGATTAATATGTTCTTAAATAAACTATAGTGATGCTAACGGAAATAACAGGATTACCAGATCATATTTTTGGCGTAAGAGCCACAGGAGAAGTGACCAGTGAAGATATAAAGAGTGTGTTATTAACAGGTTTGAAAAGAACCGCAGATCGGTTTAAAGAAATCAGGTATTTATTGGTGTTAGAAACTGATGTTAAAAACTTTACAGCCGGTGCATGGGTGCAAGATGTTAAAGCGGGCTTACAAAACTTCGATAAATGGAAAAAAATTGCAGTTGTAAGTGCTGAAAAAGGAGTAGAGTGGTTTACTGATGTTTTCACCATCGCCACGCCTGGCAAATCTAAAGGCTTTAAACCAGAAGAAATAGAAGAGGCGAAAGCCTGGCTCAATGCTGAAGATTAACGATAAAAAAAATATGAAAAATTCTAAAACATCGGCAGAAAGTAGCAAGGCTACTGCACCGGAAAATGCAAAAGCTAAAGGCGCTAACGATAAAATTACATCGGCTAAAGATGCCAAAAAAGTTGATGTAACTAAAGAAAAGTCAGCCAAACAAAAGGAGTAATAAGATATAGCGAATACTATGATGAAGATTGATACTGGTAATATTGATCATTTTTACGATAAAGCTTACGATTGGATAATTGATAAGGGACCTTCCCTAATTTTAGGTATAATACTGCTCATTTTGGGCTTGTGGTTAATTAAGCTGTTGGGAAAATGGATGCAGGGTGGTATGCACCGTAAGGATATCAACCCATCATTACGACCGTTTTTAACCAGTTTAATACTCATTACTTTACGTGTATTGCTCGTACTTACCATAATGCAGATTGTTGGCATTCAGCTTACTTTTTTAACGGTGCTTATTGGTGGTATTGGTGTTGCAGCAGGTTTAGCTTTATCTGGTACACTTCAGAATTTTGCCAGTGGAGTGTTAATTTTATTACTGAAACCATTTGTTGTTGGTGACAATATTATTGCGCAAGGCCAGGAAGGGACAGTTACTTCAATTCAAATATTTTATACTATTGTTAAAACATTTGATAACAGAACCGTGGTAATCCCTAACAGTAAACTATCCAATGAAGTGATCATCAATATCAGTAGAGAAGGCACCAGGAGATTAGATGTGGAAATTAAATTTAGCTACGGAATAGATTACCAACAAGTTGCTTCCATTTTTAATCAAACAGTTGATGAATTTAGTGACTGTTTAAAAACTCCTGAACGGAGGATTGGTGTATCTAGTTTGGAAGATAACGGCTTTAAAGCAAATTTAAATGTTTGGATAAAAGCTCATGGATTTACAGATACTAAACTTGCTTTTCTGGAAGCATTAATGAAAAACTTAAAACTCGGAGGAGTAAGACTACCAGGTATGCCAGAAT
Source organism: Pedobacter terrae (assembly GCF_900100705.1). GTDB lineage: Bacteria > Bacteroidota > Bacteroidia > Sphingobacteriales > Sphingobacteriaceae > Pedobacter > Pedobacter terrae. The sequence goes on along the minus strand of NZ_FNCH01000001.1, from coordinate 487,098 downwards.
AAAAATTATTTTTTTAACAAAGCATAGATTTTATCCATCAACTCATCGATGTTAAAGGGCTTGGCCATAAAGTCATCTGCTTCTAATCCATCAACTGTATAATTGCTTGCGTTGTAACGGGCAGAGATCATTAAAACCGGAATATTCCTTGTTGCTTCAGCATCTTTAAGTTCCTTTAAAAGCACCCTTCCATCAACGTCAGGAAGCATTATATCCATAATTATTACGTCTGGATTAAATTCCAGGACATGGTTGATGAAATCTGCACCTTTGTTTAATCCGTCAACATTGAAAGCTTCGCTTTCTAAAATAAGCGTGATAACATCTAGGATTGCATGGTTATCTTCGATTACCAAAATATTTTTCTTTGCCAAAGTTTAAATGATTTTTTTAATTTCAAACAAATATATAATAAAAAATAAATCTCAAATCCGAATTTATCAAATTAGAGACATTCTAAAATTTGGCTTTATATTCGTTAATTTGCGAGATTAAATATGCTGCAATATCACACACATGACTAAATTTTCTGTAGACCTAACTAATTGTGATCATGAGCCGATCCATATACCGGGTAAAATTCAATCACATGGTTTTCTTGTAGCTGTTGATAAGAATAGCACTACCATTGCCTATATCAGTGAGAATACAGGAGATTTTTTAAAAAAAGAGGCTAAAAGCTTATTAAATAAACCGCTCGCTGAGTTAAATGATTTGATTAAGCAACAAGATTCGGCCTTCAATATTGAAGACTTGCTAAAGCTTGGTATCATCCGTAAAAGTTTCGATGCCATCAGTCCACATCCCCTGGAAATTAACGGAAAGCCATTTTACCTCATTATTTCCTCTTCAACAAACGATTGGTTGTTGGAGTTTGAACCTGTTACATTACAGTTTGATATTCAAAGTTCCATTGGCCGCTCTGCCTCATCCATGCTTCAGGGAAAAAACATTTTTGCCTTGTTAAAGGGCGCAGCCAAAGAGGTAAAAAGGCTGATCAATTACGATCGTATTATGGTCTATAAATTTTTAGAAGATGGCCATGGCGAAGTTGTAGCAGAAGAAAAAGAAGCAGATTTAGAATCATTTTTTGGCTTACACTACCCCGCATCTGATATTCCAAAGCAGGCCAGGGAGTTGTATAAACTAAATTTAACCAGGTTAATTGCCGATGTGAGTATAGCCGATTCGAAAATTATTACGTTTAAAGAAAATGAATCGCTTGATTTAACAAACGGAGGTTTACGGGCGGTATCGCCCATCCACATTCAGTATTTGAAAAATATGGGTGTTCATTCTAGTTTTAGCATATCCTTAATTTCTCATGGTGAGCTTTGGGGTTTAATTGCCTGCCATAATTATAGCCCTAAATTTATAGATTATAAGGCACGGGAAGGTGCCAAACTCATCGGACAAATTCTTTCTTCAGCACTTGAATATCGTCAGGAAGAAGAAGATGCAAAGATTATTGAACAATTTAAAAGTACTGCAAATATACTTTCAGAGCATTTAAACCGCGACAAGTATTTAATCGAAGCCATAACCACCCACAAGCGAACCATTTTAGATGCGACAAAAGCTACCGGAGTGGCAATCATTTTTGAAAAAGAACTCAGAGCGATTGGAAATGTACCGCTAGAAGAAGATATAAGAGAACTTGCAGAATGGCTAAAAATTACAAACGACGAGTCGATATACTATACACATCGTTTATCTGAAATATTTTCTCCTGCCAAGAAATATAAAGCCATAGCTTCCGGCATTCTGTCCTGTGTGATCAACAAAGAAATGGGCGAAATGATCATTTGGTTCAAACCAGAAATGATTAGCAATGTAAACTGGGCCGGAAATCCAGATAAACCCGTAGTATCCTCAGAAAATGGTTTGATGAGCCTGTCTCCACGCAAATCATTCGAAATCTGGTCGGAAGTAGTTAACAATACTTCTGAAAAATGGATGGCTGAAGAAATTACCTCGGTATTAAGGATCCGCGAAATTATTATTTCAGATATTAATAAAAAGGCGAACGAAATTAGATTACTGAATGAAAAGCTGCAGGCCGCTTACGAAGAATTGGATACGTTTAGTTATACCATATCGCATGACTTAAGAACACCACTTACCTCTATTAAAACCTACGCAGAGCTGATGCTTAAAAATAAGAGCATAGATGAGGGAGGTAAAAAAATGTTAAGCAGAATATTGGTGGGTGCCGATAAAATGAACTTGTTAATTAAGGAAATTTTAAATTTAGCAAGGGTTGGCCGTTCTGAAATTAACTTTGAGACAGTTAATGTAGAATTGCTATTAAAAGAGATCAAAAATGAAATATGGTCGGCCTATAAAGCAGATCATGTTACGTTAACTTTAGGACAACTCCCAAATATAAAAGGAGATAAAACCATGATTACGCAGGTTTTTACAAACCTAATCGGAAATGCTGTTAAATACTCTTCGGCGGCCAGCAAACCAGAAGTAGAGGTTTCTGCGTATATAGATGGAGGAGAGATTATCTATTCGGTAAAAGATAATGGTATAGGAATTGATAACCGTTATTACGACAGAGTTTTTGAGCTTTTTAAGCGTATGGATAATGTAAAGGATATTGAAGGATCCGGAGTGGGACTTGCTATAGTAAAAAGGATTATAGAGAAACATCACGGTAGGGTTTGGTTTGAGAGTAAGCTAAATGTAGGATCAACTTTTTTTGTAGCTTTTAAAAACAGATAAATGAAAACACCAGATATATTTTATGTAGAGGATGATATAGATTATGCGTTTTTTATGCAAAGTGCTGTACATGAAGTGAAGGATACATTAAATCTAACTATAGTTGAAGATGGGGCAGAAGCATTAAAAAAACTGCAGCATTTTGCAGAAAATAAAACTAAACCAAAATTAATTTTGCTTGATCTGAATTTGCCAGGCTTATCTGGTTTGGATTTATTAAAATTTATACGGGATATTCCTTATCTGAAAACAATACCCGTTATCTTATTTTCTACATCTGATAATCCTGACGATGTAAAAGCATCAATAGAATTTGGGGCCAATGCCTACCTTACCAAACCCGATGGTTACGAGAACCTGGTTAAATGTGTGCATTCGGTACACGACTTTTGGTTTAACCGACATTTGAGGTTAAATTAAAATATAATAAAATTATATAGATAGATTCGGCTATGAAGTCCGGATCTTTTCTATTTCAAAACAAGATCCCCCTTTATGATTGCCAATTTATTAAGAACCGAAACTGCACAGAACCATAAAACATTAGAATCGTTAATGTTCGTTAACGAGATTATGAATAATTCTTTAAGTATAGATCAGTATAAAAAGCTTTTAACCATTAATTATATTATTCACCAGAGGTTAGAGAATGAATTAGCAAATATGCTTGACGCAGCTATTGCGGAGCAACTGGAAATGAAAGATCGATTGAAACTGAACGCTTTAACAAAAGACTTAGATTATTGGAATATAAACAGTTTAACCTTGCCGGAATTAGCTTTTGAACTGTTTGTTCCTAAAAAAAATACAGCAGAAGTTTTAGGCGCATTATATGTATTGGAAGGGGCAACATTAGGCGGTAATGTAATTAAAAGGCATATTCTAGCCAATCCGAATTTTAAAAACCACGAAAATGGCTTAAATTATTATGGTATTTATGGTGAGGAGCTTGGCACAAAATGGAAAAATTTTGTTAGCGTATTAAATGAGCGGGTGGAAGAAGCCGATTACCAACGCTGTATCAATAGTGCCAACAAAACCTTCAATAACCTGATCAGCCTCGCTGAGCAAATTGCGTAAGTAACCATATTTTGACTTGAAATTATTAAAAATGTGGCTACAATAAGTGTCAGGGCATTTTTTTGATTGTGAAAATGTGCAAAACTTCTTTTAAATAAAAATTTGCTTTCTGTTGTTAATTCGAGGTAAATATGTATTATTGAAAAAAAATAAATTTTTTAAACCTTAAAACATCAATTAGCGATGGAAAAATTCTCAAAAGTTAAAGCTGCTGTTGCTGCTATCGAAGCAGATGTAGAAAAATTTTATAATGCTGGCAATGCAGCTGCTGGTACTCGTGTGCGTAAAGCAATGCAAGATCTTAAAGTTTTAGCACAAGAAATCCGTGCAGAAGTAACTGAAAAGAAAAACTCTGGAAAATAATATTTCGCGAGTATGAAACAAAAAGGGTTTTGGTATGCCAGAACCCTTTTGCGTTTGTAACAGATTCGTATGACGAGGTCTAAAAGGGAGGTGCGATGGCGAGACCTCATAAGTCTTCCGAAACGACACCCTGAACTTATTTCAGGGCCTTTTTTGACTTTAAAGCGGCCATCATCTCCTAAAGTGCAACGGAGATATCCAGATAGATTTATCGACTGTGTTGCACTCCGCTGGCAATGACGGTCTTTTATGGTTAAACCTCGTGGATCTGTAACACACAAAAGCCCCTAAAAAGATAAAGCTCCCCATCGCGGAGAGCATCTATCCAACTAACAAAACATATTTTTTATAGGTATAAGCCTTAGCCTAAATCGAACCTTTCTTAACCAGTTTATATTCGATCACTGGCATACCACGCGTGCCGCCATCGTTAGAAGTAAAGCTGTTGAATTTAAGCTTGTAAACGTTTCCAGATCCGTCTTTAATAAGGAAAAAAGTATCTGATTTTACTCCTATTGGCATTGTAATACCATTAACTGTGCTTGGTTGTGTAAGTCGCCAATTTGTTCCAATTACATCTTTTACAGATAGAAAGGTTATACCAGCCAAATCAGCTTCAACAAATGTCGCGTAGCTATCTTTTTTAGAAACCATTGCAGCTGTTACCCCACCTAAATTATTAATGGATACAAAATCCTGAACCCAATAAGGCGAGCCTAAGCCAGAATTTGAAGTACTATAACTCCATGAAATATCCCATGCACTTTTTGCTGGTTCAGCCTGAACAACTTTATTGTTTTCTAATGAAACAAAAACCAGGTTATAATCAGCACTTTTAGGTACATCCAAAGTTTTTATTACAGTTTCGTTTAGTTTGGCATATTGAACTTTATAACCAGATCCATTACGAGTAACTTTTAATTTAAACCATTTGTCTTTATCCTTATTTCCTTCGTAGCTTAATAAATAAACCTTGTTTTCGGATTCGGTAGCACTTACTTCAGCGAAAGCTGTTTTAGTGATATTTCCATCCCAATAATCAACCAGCGACACAGTAAGCGGATCCATGATATCATGATTTAAATTAACTGTTGTTCCTGGATCTGTCAATGTAACAGCGTTAATATCAGTTTTAGATGTTGCCGTTGCAGTCGTTTGATAAGAAGGGTTAAGCACAACTCTAAATTTACCATCAGAAGTTAAGCCAATGTTAAAGCTTTTCCGATCAACAGCAATTTGCTTATCGGTACTAAAATCTACATATACAATGTTGGTGTAATTGGATTCTGCTGTTTTACCATTAAGCGTTAAAGTACTGCCATCGGATGGCGGAACAACCACAATAGGTTCATCCGAATCTTTTTTACAGGCTGTAAAAGTTATCATTACAACAGCAAATGCGATCATTAAGTTAAGTTTATTCATCTTGTTTTAATTATGTTATTATGGTTAAAGTTTATTCCAGTTATAGGTTAGCCCAAGCACATACGATCGACCATAACTATATGGAACATCACCACCCGTACTATGTGCCCCACCAGTTGCGGTTGAACCGTTGGTTAATTGTGTAACATTAAATAGGTTTTTAATACCTGCATTAATGGTTAAAAATTTAAACAGGTTTTTGTTCAGCATTAAATCTGCTGTATGGAAAGAACCAATTTTTACTAGTTTTGCCGTAGAGGCATTGTTTTCTGTAGAAAGCTGATAGCTTGGTAAGCTACCTGTATATTTGTAAAATAAGCTGATACTTCCGCTAATCTTTGGAAAAGTATAAGTAACATTCGAATTTACTTCTGTAGCCCAGGCGAATTCAGGCGTTTGTAGGTGATCGTTCTCGCTTAACTCATTATATCTGCCGATATAGGATAGCCCAAGCGAAACCTGCAAACTTTTTCTAAAAGTGAGCGCATTATCCAAAGTGCCACCTGCGGTTTTGTACTTAGACACATTGATTAGAGTGGTTATGGAATTATTAGTAGGAGATAAGCCAAAATCAATCCTATTCTTAACCAGGTTATAAAATCCGGTTAAAGTAGTGCGGAATTCGACACGCTGGTCGCGAGCGCCTGTCCACACCAAAGAGCCATTAAAACTGTTCGATTCTTCTGCTTTTAAATTGGGATTGCCCCAAATATTATGACTGGCATCTACAAAATCATAATACAATTCCCTCAAGGCTGGTGAACGAAAACCTTTCGCATAAGCCAAACGCAGATCAAGGTTCTTGGTTAACATCAATTTCGCATTTAGTGATGGAATTACCGGAGGTGCATCGTAAACGGAGTTTTTGATAAATCGCAATCCCGGTCTGATGTTTATTATCTCCCCCAATTTAATTTCAGCTGTAACAAAAGCGGCATAATCATTAATTACAGGCGAACCACTTATTCTTTGTCCGCTGGCAGCATCACGATTATATTCGAAACCCGGTTGAAATGATACCAAATTATTTAAGATATAAACTGCTGTTCCCCTAAAAATGGCAGAATTAAACCTGGCAATATCCTGTTCGCCTGCACCATTTGATAATACTTCTGTATTATTGGTAAAATCGTGGATAACCGTTTTAGTGGCACGATCGAGTTTGGTAAAGCCTGCAATAGCCGACAGCTGCAGTTTATTGCTGATTTTATATGCGGATTGAAGCTGTTGGGTATAGCGGTTTGTGCGATAAGTTTGTAGCAATCCCTTATAACTATTCGGGTTTAAACCAGCCCGCACATCAATATCTTCCGTCAGTCCATCCAAACGATACCAAATGCTGAAATGATGACGGCGGTAACCTATTCTAGTATTGGCCAGATATTGTTCTTTTGGTTTCCACCGGTTGGTAACTGCGGCAACTTCTTGTATGGTAGCCTTTTTGTCTGCTACATTCCAGCCACCAAAATCATTATGGGTAAAACCTGCCAGCAAACTCCAATTGTTGTTCTTCCAATTGGCAGTGATGTGCTGCAGATGATTTCCCTTTCCTGATAAAACTTCATACTCTTTGCCTGCAGTCTCTTCCTGAACCCGTGCTGATAAATTTAAGAACTGTTTACCCGGATTTTTGGTAATGATATTGATTACACCGGCCAATGCATCAGCTCCATACACTACAGACATTGGTCCTTCTACAATCTCAATGCGTTCAATCGTATTAATATCTATCTGATTTAAACTTTCCCGTGTATCTGATCTATCTACCATGGGTACGCCATCTAAAAGTATTTTTACATTTCTGCCCGTCATCCCCATTAAAGAAACATCAGTTGTACCTAAGGTTAAATCATTGCTAAACCGAAAACCGAGTTCGGTATTTAAAATCTGTTGTACATTGCTTGCTGCCCTTAAACTAATTTGTTCTGCACTGATCATTCTCACATTGTACACCGAATTTCTTAAGGTCTGTGGACCGTACTGCCCGGTAATTACCACATCTTTTAAATCATTTGCCTTCGTTGTATCCACTTTAGTTTCCTGAGCGACAGCAATAAATCCATAAAGTGATAAAGCGATTGACAAATATGTTTTCATTTATTTAGACTAATTATAAATAATTATGCAAATTTGTAGATAATCACTAATAGCAGATAACGTTAAACGGATAATTAATACCGCTAAACGGATTAAATAAATATGGAAATTAAACTCTCAACGTACCCGAAACGAAAAGTTATTTATGAGTATAAATACCTTGAAAATTTTAATGGGGTTAAAGATGTAGAAGAAACGGTAACGGAACTCGCTACAGATCGTTTCAGTTTAAAGATAATCCTAAAATGGTTTAGTGGGGTTCATATTACCATTGCCGAGATTGATCCTCAAATGGATCAGCGCTTTTTCTTTGAATCTTCTCCACAGCATATCGGTCTTTTATTTTGTTTGAGCGGTGCGATGAGTTACTGTAATAGCGATAGACAATCTAATTTTTTATCGCTGGTTAAAAATGAGCAGGATTTTAATGTGGGTCGGTTTAATTCTATTATATTTAATATAAAAGAAAAAACGAGATACGTTTACATACAGCTCACAGAGCAGTATTTTTGCCGGGTAACAGGCAAAGAACCTATTTACAATATCAAAACGGCAATCCAAAAATCAATTAAACCGGAAATCGGATTGGTATTGCAGCAAATCATCCAGCCCAGGTACGAGGGGAGGATAAAACGCCTATTTCTGGAAGCCAGAATATTCGACTTGATCATTGCATATTTTAATCAACTACTAAAAAAGGAAACGCGCGTAATAAAAGAAGATGATATAGAAAAAATTATGCTAGCCAAACAATTGGTGGAGGGCGATTTACAAAAACCGAATTCTTTAATAGCGTTATCCCGTAAAGTAGGGATTAATGATTATAAGCTTAAAATAGGTTTTAAAGAACTAACCGGACATACGGTATTTGGGTACCTGTATAAAATCAGAATGGAAAAAGCCCACCATCTGCTATCCAAAGAAAAGAAAACGGTAAATGAAGTTTCTTTTTTGGTAGGCTATAAAAATGCGCAACATTTCATTACCGCTTTTAAAAAGCAATATCATATTTTACCAGGAAGTTTAAACAAAACCTAAAAATGCAGCACAAACGTTTGTCTATCCTCTTACATCATTTATAATCAGATCGGCATCTACAATCGTATTGTAATAGGCCTGGTGTTTAACATTAGGGCTATGAATAAGATCCAATAGAATATTTGTAGCCTTCTGACCCTGCAAATACGGATATTGCTCTACCGATGCTATAGGTGAATGATCCAAATAACCGATGATAGGCAAATTTGCATAACTCACAATATCAAAATTGTGAATTATATCTAGCTTTTTGAGGTATTTGATCAGAAATAGCGCCACATAATCATTAAAGGCGACGATAGCCGTCGGTTTTCTTTTATGGTTTAAAAACTTTTCGGCTGCATCTATGGTACCCTGTTCAGTCAAATCGCAATTTAAGATCAATGATGGATCGAATTTTAAGCGGTTAGAGGTAATGGCCAGTTTATAGCCATCTTTGCGCTCATCACTCGCATATAAAGTATTGGGCCCGTTAATCATTCCTATGCTCCGGTGTCCTTTCCTTAAAAGATAGGTAACTGCCTTAACTGTTGCAGTTTCTAAGCTACAGGCAACGTAATGCACATTCTTAAACGGTGGTATCCGATCAAAAAATACAACCGGTATATTAAAAGAATTGAGTGTTTCGAAATGATCAAAATTAGAAGTGTCTTTACTGATGGATACCAATAAACCATCAACACGTTGATTCTTCATTTTTTCAACAAGCTTTACTTCCTGCTCATAACGATCGTGCGACTGGGCAAAAATTACTGTATAATTTTTCTTGATCGCTTCATCTTCAATCGCAGAAATTGCGATGGAAAAAAAGTGTTCTGATAGCTCTGGTAAAATTACGCCAATGGTATAGGTTTTTCCTTTTTGAAAAAGAATGGCTGCCTTGTTAGGCTCGTAGTTTAGCGATTTGGCCAGCTGCTTAATTTTATCTCTGGTAACCGCACCAATGCTCGGATGATCGTGCAGTCCCCTTGAAACACTGGATGGAGAAATATTTAAGATTTTGGCTATTTCTTTGATGGTTGTTGGTTTCGACTGCATGATGCCTACTAAACTACTACATTAAAATTGCTTCAATATAAAATGATACAAAATTAATCAAACGTTTGCGTTGTTTTTTTACTTTCTTTCATAAGCCTTGTTTGACAAAGAATGGGAAGAGTTCATCCTCAACCTGTAATCCACACGTCATATATACAGCGGCGACTTCATTTTTAAAATCATATTCATATTTTGGCTGCTTTTAATTCAAAAATGATCATCATATACATTTTACTTTTTATAGTCATCGCATTCCTCATTATAACCAATCTTCCGGTTTTTGGGCGTTTGCCTAAGGGATTACGGCTAGAAAAAATCCGCAACCTCAGTAATTATCGCGATGGTGCCCTGCAAAACGAGTCAATAACCTTAATGCAGCCAGAAGGTGTAAGCTTTTTTAAAATCTTAAATGCTTTCTTTTTCGAAAAACATCCAAACAAGGCTCCAGGTAAAGCGCTTCCATGCATTTCACCTAACATAAATGGCGGTCCGAAGGGAAATGCACCTGAAATTATCTGGTTTGGACATTCATCTTACCTGATTAAAATAAACGGTCGAAGGATCCTGGTTGATCCTATATTCAGCAAAACCCCTTCTCCATTTTCATTTATCGGAAGTAAGGCTTTTTTGGGTACAAATATTGTGAAGGCTGAAGAATTTAAAAATATAGATGTCCTCATCATCACCCATGATCATTATGATCATTTGGATTATGAGAGTATTTTAAAAATTTCACCACAAGTTAAAAGCATCGTTACCTCTCTTGGCGTAGGTTCACATCTGGAGCATTGGAAAATTAATAGAGAAAAGATAAGTGAACTGAGCTGGAACGAATCAATAACATTGTTTAACAATCTGCATTTAACAGCAGTTCCAGCCAGGCACTTTACCGGGAGAAAGTTTAAAAGGAATCAGACACTTTGGTCGGCCTTCGTATTAAAAACTGATAATTTCCGACTTTTTTTGGGCGGCGATTCTGGTTATGATACACACTTTGCCAAAATAGGTGAGGAGCACGGTCCTTTTGATTTAGCCTTAATTGAATGCGGACAGTACAATGCTTATTGGCCATATATCCATATGTTTCCTGAAGAAACGGTACAGGCTGCAATTGATTTAAAAGCGAAAATTTTAATGCCGGTGCATTGGGGTAAATTTAGCTTAGCCATGCACCCCTGGAACGAACCTGTTAAAAGGGTGGTTTTAGCTGCAGCGGCAAAACAGCTTCCATTGGTTACCCCAAAATTGGGCGAAACCATTATTTTGAACGAATATTTACCGACTGAAAATTGGTGGCTAAAAGAATAAAAACTAAACAATAACTGTACTGGCGTGTTTAATATCAAAATCAAATACCATTATGAAAACCGATCTTGTAGAAATTTTTCAGACCATTAGAGCCGGATTACAACCCTATGCCACCCGCGGATATACGGTGCACGAAAATTCGGAAAACGGATACGATCTGTATAGTGAAAAAAATATTGAATTAAGCGGAGAAAAAATAACTGAGCGTTTTTTTGCAGGTGTTTATATCAACGGGGATGCAGTGGAAGTTAAAATCAATACAGATGAATTTTCTGCAGAAAACCATCATCTATCCGATTTTGGCGATAAGAAAGCGGGGTTAAAAATTTCGGCACTTGATGATGAAAAGTTAAAGGAAGTAGAAACTTTAATCGAGATTATCCATACGAACTTTAAAGAAAAAGAATGGATTTAACAATCTGATGGTTAAATTTGCAGTAGATATTTCTGAATAACATTCTACTGATTGAATAATTTAACTTTTGAAAATAACTGGCACCATCAATTTAGCTTGGCTCTTGCTGATCATAAAATTGGGTGCTTTTTTTTTACAGAAGCCGGATTTCGGTTATTGCGGATTGATCATCAACTCATCATCCATCTGGTTTGTTTAAAAAACAGCTTTATTCCACAAGACCTTATTGAACTGCAAGAAAGACATTATCAAAAAGGCTTAAAACTTATTCACCTTTGGGAAGACCTGTGGTTAGCAAAACCAGATCAGGTATTAGCAAGAATAAAATCTTTGCTTGGCAAAAATAGCCGCATTCACGGTAGAAAAACCAGAATAGCAAAAATTACCAAACCAGTTGCCGATACTTTTTTAATTGAAAATCATTTGCAGGGCACTGTTAGCAGCCGTTACAAAATTGGTTTGTTTGAAAAAGATCAACTGGTAGCTGTTGCAACTTTTTCGGCATTACGCAAAATGAACCATACCGAAAATTACAAATCTGCAGAATTGATCAGGTTTGCAGTTAAAGCGGGTTATTCCATTACGGGTGGATTAAGTAAACTCATTTCTTTTTTTGCAGTGACATATCAACCTAACGACTTGATGACTTATGCAGATCGCGACTGGTCGGCAGGAGAGGCCTATATTAAATTAGGTTTTATGCAAACGGCCGTTTTGGAACCGCAGATTTATGTGCTGGATGAAAATCTCACCCGCCAGCTAAAAAAAGCTGATGAGGCTTTTGCACAGGAGGTGTTTAATACAGGAAGTTTAAAATTTATTCTCCAATTTTAATGGATCAGCATAATCTTATCATCATTTTAGGAGCCACCGCTTCCGGGAAAACCAAACTGGCTGTAAGCGTAGCGGATGCTTTAAATGGAGAAATTATTAGTGCAGATAGCCGTCAGGTATTTAAACAAATGGACATTGGCACCGGCAAAGATCTGCAAGAGTACCATATCAATGGCAAAACCATTCCACATCATTTAATTGATATTTTACCACCTGGCGAACGTTATCATGTAGATGCTTTTAAAAACGATTTCTACCAGGCATTCGAATCCATAACGCAAAAAAAAAGCATGCCCATCCTTTGTGGCGGAACAGGCATGTATATCCACAGCCTCTTGCAGCGTCAGCCATATACTGCAGTTCCCGTCAATCAACCCTTGAGAGATCAGTTAGATTTATTATCAAAGGAAGAGTTGATTTTAACTTTGCAAAGTATGGAGAGCCCAAGTACTGATCATGTTGATCTATCATCAAAAAAACGATTGATCCGGGCCTTAGAAATAGCAGATTATTTAAAAGATCACACATTGGAAACTGTAGACCGACCAGTGCTTAAACCGGTTATTTTCGGGTTGAAGAATGAAGTTGAAGTAACCAGGGCTAAAATTCTAAACAGACTGGACGAAAGATTCAAAGCCGGCTTAATAGAAGAGGTAATGGAATTACTGAAAGAGGGCATTAGTAAAGATATATTAATCTTCTACGGACTGGAATACAAATTTATTGTGAATTACCTTGATGGATTATCAACCTTTGAAGAGTTAAAATTAAAACTTGGCACCGCCATTTGTCAGTTCGCAAAAAGACAAAATACCTTCTTTAGAAAAATGGAAAAGGACAGTGTAGAGATTATTTGGCTTGATGCATCTGAATCGACAAACCTTCTAAAACAGAAAATCCTTGAAAAAGTTTCAGTTAATGAAAATTTAACAAGATAGGTCATTTTAAGATAACTTATCCCCTAAATTACATCAAAAAAGCCGTTTTGGCACAACCTTTGTATTTGTTGAAGCATATAATTTAACTCAAAAATAATAGCTTAAAATGAAAACAATTACTAAAATCATTGCTACTTCAGCAGCTGTCGTGGCTTTACTCTTTACTACAAATGCTAATGCTCAAACAGCTCCTAGAAATTTAGGTATAGGACTTAATGTAGGGGCTGGAACAACAACTGGCGTAGGTTTGGTTATTGGTGGCGATATCAGATACCAATTTAATGTTGACAAACAATTATCAATTCCTGTAACTGCGGGTTATAATAACTTTTCTAGAAAAGACTCTTATGGTGGTGGAAGTTTTGGAATTATCCCTGTAAAAGCTGGCGCTAAATATTTCTTTAACGATTCAGGCTCTGGTGCTTATGGATTAGCTGAACTTGGCGCTGGATTTGGAACCGAAAAAGGTTCGGGAACTTCGTTTGTTTATTCTCCTGCTATTGGATATTCATGGAGCAATGGCTTAGATCTAGCTGCTAAATATGAGGGTTATTCAAATAATGGAAGTATGGGATTTGCGGGTATTCGTTTAGCTTACGGATTTAGTTTGTAAGATCACTTACCTTATACTTAAAGCTCCAGCTATCGCTGGGGCTTTTTTTATTTATTATTATTTCTGAAAAAAATGAAAATTAGTAAATCCGAATGAAATCATATTACGTATATCTATCAAAACCTTAGTATTAACTTAATTTTATCGAATATGAAAACGATTACTAAAATTTTCGCTACAGCAGCCACTGCTGTAGCCGTGTTTGCAACTACTACATTAAAAGCGCAAACCATGACAGAAACTGATCCAAATCCGGCTCCGAAAGGAATGGCTTTTAAAATTGGAGTTGGTGTTAACGGTGGACTCTTTCGTGATCAATCACCAATGGATTATGCTTATGGAGCTGATTTAAAATTGCAGTGGGATTTAACGCCATATGTTGCCCTTACTGCTTCAGGTGGTTACACCAAATTAATGGCAAAAAATAATGCTATTGATGTTGATTTTATTCCTGCTAAAGGCGGTGTTAAAGTATTCCCAATTAAAAGAATGTATTTGGCAACAGAAGCTGGTGCAGGCTTTGCTATAAAAGATGGTGGCAAAACGAACTTTATCTATTCCGGTGGTTTAGGTTATGAGTTCGGCGGTTTTGATGCTGGTGTTAGATATGAAGGTTATGTAAACGATAGTTCGTCAGCAACCTATTTTAGAAAAACAGGCCAGTATGCATTAAGATTGGCTTACAATTTTAAATTATAATTCAAACATCATATAATCTTAGAGTCCCGATGAAAATTGGGACTTTTTTGTTTATTTACCATATTAATTGCTATTTTGAACCGAAAACCAAATACCATGAAAAAAATATTCGGGATAGCCATACTTACTACTTTAATGGCCTGCAGTCAGGCAGAGAAAAAATCTACAGAAACCAAAGACTCCACCAAAACTGATGCTGCATCTGTTAAAAATGAGGTTTCGATAAAAGACGAAAAGAAACTAGCCATATTTACAAATTATGTAGATTTAAAAAATGCGCTGGTAAAATCTGATGCTGCAAGCGCGCAAAAAACTGCTGCCGTATTAAAAAACAGTTTAGCTGCTTATGAGGGTTGTGAACCAACTGCAGAAATAGCTCAAAAAATTGCATCAAGTAATAACCTGGTTGTACAACGTAAAGATTTCACCGTTTTAAGTGCCGATATCATCGCTTTACTAAAAAATGCAGAAATAGAAAAAGGCACAATATATGTTCAACATTGCCCAATGGCGAATAAAGGAGATGGAGGAGACTGGCTATCAACAGAAAAGGAAATTAAAAACCCTTATTATGGTAATGAGATGTTGGAATGCGGTAGAGTTGCCGAAGAAATTAAAGCAAAATAACTGCTGAACATCAGTTAAATTAAGCATGATTGTTACTTCATTTTGACCAATTATTCATATTAATTTAACAGATTTGTTATGCATGTATATTAATTTTATATAATTTAGAAAGCTATAAACACAATACAATAATATGTCAGATATTGCAGAGATAAAAGTTGATGGTAAGACAGTAGAATTGCCAGTAATAACAGGAACAGAAGATGAAAAGGCCATTGATATTTCTAAATTAAGAGATTTAACAGGCTTCGTAACTTTAGATACTGGTTTTAAAAATACTGGTTCTACAAAAAGTAAAATCACTTTTTTAGATGGTGAAAAAGGCATTTTAAAATACAGGGGATATTCTATTGAAGAACTTGCGGCTAAGTCGAGTTTTTTAGAAGTAATTTATCTGATCATTTACGGTGATCTTCCGACGCAGCAGCAACTGGAAGATTTACAGGCTGATATCAGTCAGCATACGCTGATTCATGAGGATATGAAGAAGTTTTTTGATGGTTATCCATCAAGATCTCACCCTATGGGTCAACTGGGCTCACTGATCTTCTCATTATCTACATTCTATCCGGAATGTTTAAAACCAAATCAAACGGCAGAAGAGCAGAATTTAACCATTATTAAACTCCTGGCTAAATTCCCAACCATTGTTTCTTTCGTTTATAAAAAATCATTGGGTCACCCTCTTATTTATCCAAAAAATAAATATGACTATGTAACCAATTTTCTTTGGATGACATTTGGGCAACGTACAGAAGATTATGATGTGAACCCAATTGTTGTTAATGCGATGAACAAATTGCTAATTCTGCATGCAGACCACGAGCAAAACTGTTCAGCATCTACAGTTCGAATTGTAGGTTCTTCTGATTGTAATTTATATGCTTCAATTGCTGCTGGTATTGCAGCTTTGTGGGGACCATTGCATGGTGGTGCTAACCAGGCGGTAATTGATATGCTTGAATTGATTAAAGCTGACGGCGGCGATACGGAGAAGTGGATTGCAAAAGCGAAAGATAAAAATGATCCATTCCGCATGATGGGCTTTGGACACAGGGTTTACAAAAACTTCGATCCAAGAGCTAAAATCATTAAAAAAGCTTGCGATGATATTTTAGAAAACTTAGGTATTGATGATCCGATTTTAGAAATTGCTAAAAAATTAGAAGAAGCAGCGTTAACTGATCAATATTTCATCGACCGTAAGTTATATCCGAATGTAGATTTCTATTCGGGTATTATTTACCGCGCATTAGGTTTTCCATCTGAAATGTTTACCGTTCTGTTTGCTTTAGGCCGTTTACCTGGATGGATTGCACAATGGAAAGAAATGCACGAAAATAAGGAGCCAATAGGCCGTCCACGTCAGATTTACGTTGGCGAAACCGATAGGGAATTTGTTGAGCTTAAAGACAGGAAATAATTTATATTCACAAATTCATAAAAAAAGCTTCAGAAATTTCTGAAGCTTTTTTTATGTCTTATAGTTTCATCTAGGTGGCCACGTAATAAATTAAATTTAGCATAACCATTTCTGTAAGTTTAAGTGACACGTAATAAAGGATGACAATCAAGAACATTTTGCCTATAACCTTTTTACGTTGATAAAATACTTTTAAAGCGTTAAACATATACCAGCAAATCCAAGCAAATACGCCAAATTTTATAATGGTAAACATTATACCTTCGGTTCCAAAAACATACTTAATAAATGGCCTTGTTAATATTGATACAATGAAATAAGCAGTCATCCCGTGTATTGTAAATATCAAGTGATCAAGGTAATAGATATGATTTCTTCTAAAATTCCACATGATAAACAATGCCAGGAGTGGCATCAGCAAAAAGTATTGTTTTGGACGGTTATGCTCCAAAGTTTCTTGAATAACCTCTGATTTCTCCCCAATTGTAATGGCACGTTTTTTTATCAACCTGTCAAACCAATTATCCTTATCCTGAGGTTGAAGTATTTTTTGTCTCGCTAAATATGCCGCATATGTACTGTCGTTACGGTCATCATGAATTTTACTAAATTTTGAAATTACTTCAGTTAGCGAATCTGATTTTTTAGCTTTATTATGCTTTTTAAGGTTATCCAAAGTAATCGTCTGATCTTTAAAACTTAAACTTTTAAAATCTTCACGATCAAAATCTTCAGTGATTTTAGATGTGGTTTTGTTAATTATGCCAGTGCCAGTGTTAACTATTCCAGCATCTTTAAGTACTTTTTGTACACTATCAAGTGTGGCTTTTCTTTTTTGAGATTGAGCAGCAGTAACAGGCTTGTGCTTATTTTCTCTTTCAACATGTTCTGGCGAATAAGCCACTAAAAAGTAAACAATTGATACGAAAATGTACATGCTTACCGGATTAATGTACCGTGCTCTTTTGCCTGCTAAATAATCGAGTGTAACCTGACCGGGTTTGGTTAGGAGCGGGGCAAGCGTTTGAAAAAACTTATTGTCAAAATGAAAGTAATGTGCAATACTATGGCTAATAAAAGCCCAGAAACTTTCTTTTAATTCTAAATTTGGCTGACCGCAATCGCTGCAATAATGTTTCTCAACATGAGCACCGCAGTTTAAGCAATTGTGTTCTTTTCTATATTTACCAGCTGACATAAGAGGTTAATCGCAAATTATAAATGGTTAATGGCTTCTACTTCTGCCCGGGTATGTTTATGTTTAAATATCACCACAAAAACAATGGCAATAACCAGTACATAAATGGTAAAAGTTAGCCAGATGTTATGCCAGTCTTTTACATCCAAAGCCCTGCTCAAATCGCCGTTTGGCAATACATCTATTCCTTTATTTTTAAGAAATTTGAGCAGGTGTACATTGTCTGCATCACTTTTAACATATTTAGAGAGCGAACCAATAGTATGGTAATAAGTGGTAAAGAAACGGCTAATCATCCAGCCTGAAACCAAACTACCAAATACGGCACCGAAGCCATTAGTCATCATCATAAATAAACCCTGTGCAGAGGAGCGTATTTTCGGTGCTGTTGATGTCTCTACAAATAGCGATCCCGAGATGTTAAAGAAATCGAATGCCATTCCATACACGATACATGATGTGATAATCATCCAAAGGTTTGTTGATGGATCTCCGTAGGCAAATAAACCAAAACGAAGTACCCAGGCAAACATGGCAATGGCAATAACCCATTTAATACCAAATCTTTTCAAAAAGAAAGGAATGGCCAGAATAAAAAGCGTTTCAGAAACTTGCGAAATTGATAAGATGATCGTAGAATATTTTATTACAAATGACTCTGCAAAAACAGGAAATAATTTAAATTCATCCAGGAAAACATCTCCATAAGCATTGGTTAACTGTAATGCAGCACCTAAAAACATGGAAAAGATAAAAAATAAAGCCATTTTGTAATCGGCAAAAAGCTTAAAAGATTCAAGCCCAAGTTTTTGCGCAAATGTTTTCTTATCGCTAATTAAGTTTAAAGGCTTACAAGCTGGTAATGTAAAGGAGTATACGCCCAATAATAAGGCGCTTATGCCTGCAATGTAGAACTGGTTGGCGCTAGCTTTATTACCGGTTAAATTGGTAATCCACATGGCCGCAATAAAACCAATGGTACCCCAAACCCTAATGGGCGGAAAGTCTTTGATCACATCGAAATTACCGTTTTTTAAAGTGGTGTAACTTATCGAATTGCTTAAGGCTATGGTTGGCATGTAAAAACACATGGCTACCAGTATTACCCAGAAAAAAGTATGTGGATCATTCACCTGAGGCAGGTAGAACATGGTTGCCGCATATAGAAGATGCAAAATGGCATAAAGTTTTTCTGCATTTATCCACTTATCGGCTAAAATTCCGGTTATGGTAGGCATAAATAGCGACGCAATACCCATTGTAGAGAAAATGATTCCAAAGTCTGCCCCGTCCCATTGCTTTGTTCCAAACCAATAATTTGCAATTGTAATTAACCAGGCAGCCCACACAAAGAATTGCATGAAACTCATTATCGTTAAGCGAAACTTAACATTCATAATAATATTTTAGTTTGAATGATTGAAAGTAAAAGCTGAATATAGAACTATTTTGAATGATAATCCAAAATGAGCCTAAATTATTTTAAATAATCTGGCTCGTTTTAGAATTTAGCTTTTACAAATGTGATTGGAGAAAAAATTAGGGGCGATTTTAACAGGATAACACCTAAGATATGCTGATCTTAAGATTTACTGCGTTTATTCAATTCATCTCTCAACCTTGCTGCCTTTTCATAAGCTTCCTCGGCAATAGCATCGTGTAATTTTTGTTGAAGTTCTTCCAATGTTAAATCACCGAAGCCCGGTTGCTGGTTTGTTGAACTTGGTAAGTTATCGGATTCAGGTTCTTTTGCAATAGAATCCATATTTTCGAGGAAAAGAAAGTCATTACCCTCTATCACAATTCCTGCAGAAGCCAAAATAAATTCGTAAGTGTAAATCAAGGCATTAAACCGAACAGCCAAAGCAATAGCATCAGATGTTCTGGCATCAACTTCATGTGTATTTTTACCATCGCTACAAATTAATTTTGCGTAAAAAACACCGTCAACCAAATTGTATATGATAATTTCTTTGATATTGATATGAAAAGTATCAGCCATTGATTTGAATAAATCGTGTGTTAATGGCCTGCTAGGGGTCATCTTCTCAATTTCTATCGCTATAGCCTGAGCTTCAAATGCACCGATAATAATCGGTAAGCGCCGGCGTCCGTTTACTTCTCCTAAAACCAGGGCATAAGCACCAGATTGGGTCTGGCTGTAAGATAAACCTACAATATCTAATTTAACTTTTTTCATATTTGTGGTAAGACCTTATAGGTTTAATTCGGAGTATTTACGTTTTCAACGGCCTCATTGAGGGCTACGCCGTTTAAAAACCTATAAGGTCTATAATATACTATCCTTTATGTGCTTTTAATGCTTCAATTAATTTGGGTACAACTTCAAAAGCATCGCCTACAATACCATAATCTGCCACTTTAAAGAAAGGCGCTTCCGGATCTTTATTGATTACAACAATTACTTTTGATGAACTCACACCAGCCAAATGTTGAATAGCGCCAGAGATACCGATAGCAATGTAAAGGTTAGGACTAATCGCAATACCGGTTTGACCAACGTGTTCTGAATGCGGCCTCCAGTCTGCATCAGATACCGGTTTAGAACAGGCAGTAGCAGCCCCTAATAAACCCGCTAATTCTTCGATCATACCCCAGTTTTCAGGTCCTTTCAGTCCTCTACCAGCTGAAACCACTAATTCTGCATCAGGTAATGATACTTTATCAGTTGCCCTAACAATCTCTTTAATAACCGTTCCTAAATCTGATTGTTTAACATCTGCAGTAAAGTTTTCTATCGTTGCATCGGTAGCGTTTTCTTTAACACCAAATGCGTTAGGATTTAAAGCAATCACTTTATTAGCTGATGTTAAATCGGTAATAGCAAATGCTTTACCAGAGAAAGCTGTTTTCTTAACTGAAAATTTACCATCAGTACTTGGTAATTCTACTGCACCATCTGCTAAACCTGCTTTAAGTTTTACTGCAATACGTGGAGCTAAACCTTTACCAGAGAAAGAATTAGATAAGATTATGATATCTGCACCTTCTTTTTCAGCTGCTGCAGCGATAACACTTGCATAAGCTTGATTTACAAACGTCTTTAATTGATCGGCACTTACATTCAACACTTTTGATGCACCGTATTTACCCAATTCTTTCAATTCGCTGTCGGCTACATCGCCAATAGAAATAGCAGTTAAATTGGTTGATTGTTGATCGGCAATGGCTTTGGCATAAGATACGGCTTCAAAAACAGATTTCTTAAATTTACCCTCAGCTTGTTCTACATATACTAATACTGACATATTTTTATCCCGAAATTCCCTCATTTGGGAATTTAATTTTACAATGAATTAATTTTATTTATTATCTCTTTATAAACTGGCAACTGAACATTGCAACCTGCCAAGTAACTAGATTACTTTAGCTTCGCTATGTAAAAGGTCAATTAATGATTCCGTTTGATCTGCAGGAATTAATTTTACGGTTCCACGCGGAGCAGGGGTTTCATATTTAGTTACTTTGGTTACTGCTTCAGCATCAACCGCATCTACCACATTCAATGGTTTGGTTCTGGCGCTCATAATACCACGCATATTCGGAATTTTAGGTTCCGCTACACCTTCAGCACAGCTGGCAATAAATTTACCTGAAACAGTTAAAATTTCTTTACCACCTTCAATTTCTCTTTCTATCGTTGCATTATCGCCATCGATATCTAATTTTTTGATAATAGATACTGAAGGAATATCTAAAAATTCTCCTACCATAGCGGCAACCTGATTACCATTATAATCAATTGATTCGCGACCTGTTAAAATAAGATTAAAATCTTTATCCTTTGCATATGCTGCAATTTGTTTAGCCACGAAATAAGCATCTCTGGGAGCTGCATTTACCCTAACCGCATCATCGGCACCAATGGCCAATGCTTTTCTGATGGTTGGATCGTTAGCTGCTTCGCCAACATTGATTACTGTTACCGTTCCTTTTCCACCTTCCGTTAACTCAATTGCACGTGATAAAGCGATTTCATCATACGGATTAACAATATATTGAACTCCTGACGTATTGAATTCGGTATTATCATTAGTAAAAGTTATTTTTGTTGTTGTGTCTGGCACGTTACTGATACAAACTAATATTTTCATATGTTAATAGTGGTTTTATTGTTATGAACGATCTCGAACTAAAATTGTTTAACTATTGATCAGTCCATATACGATATGATTATTATATAAGGTCTTTCTGCAAATTTAATTAAAAAAGCAAGGAAATAAAATGTCATCCACCCGTTTAAGTAAGTTATTGGAATTTTTAGAAAGCGATCCTAACGATCCATTTATACTATATGCCTTAGCCACAGAGTATAACACTCAAAATGATAAAGAAAAGGCTTATTCTTTTTACCTTCAGTTAACCGATAAACATCCTGATTACGTAGGTACTTACTATCATTTAGGCAAGCTATTGGAAAAAGACGACCAAAAAGAGAAAGCAATCGAAATTTATCAAAAGGGAATGCAGGTCGCCCGAAATAAAAGAGATATGCATGCTTTTTCTGAATTACAGGGCGCTTATAATACAGCTGCCGGATTGGATTATGAGGATGATTAGGTCAGTTTTCAAGTTAACAGTTATCAGTTTAAATTAATGCAAAACAAACCTATCGCTGCCAAAAAGCAGTGGCTGTTTATTAGGAATGTTGTTTTTTTTACATTCACCTCTTTTGGAGGGGCGCAGGCGCACTTGTCTTTATTACTCAAATATTTTGTTCATAGCACCAAATTTATCTCAGAAGAGGAACTTTTGGAGTTAAATGCATTGGCCCAGGTACTCCCTGGCCCCGCATCTACACAAACCCTGGTTGGAATAGCCTGGAAAGTTGGAAAGCTTAAACTGGCCATTATTACTTTCCTGATCTGGATATTGCCCACGGCAACTGTAATGACTTTTGCAGCAATCAGTTATGCCTTGCTTGATCAAAAGCAAAAGTTTACCTATATCTTAGCATATATTCAGCCGATTGCACTGGGCATTGTAGCTTATGGTGCATGGAAACTTGGCAAAAAGGTTTTATCCTCACAGGTTTCCATATTTTTGGCCATTGCCTCGGTTATTGCTACATTGGTTTTAAAAAATGCCTATGTATTTCCATTATCCATATTAATAGGCGGAATGATCTCTTCGGCTATTGAGACACCGAAAGAAGAAACAGAATTAAGGGTTAAACTTTTTTCAAATATCAACCCCCGTAAACTGATCTATTTTCTTGGTGCTTTACTTTTGTTCGCATTGGTAGGCGCAATTATAAACAGAACTTCTCCCTTCAGTTTACCTATCCGTTTACTCGAAAACTTTTACCGTAACGGGATATTGGTTTTTGGAGGAGGGCAGGTGCTTGTTCCTTTAATGTTTACCGAGTTTGTAGAGATGAAACATTACCTGCCTTCATCCGGGTTTTTATCGGGTTTTGCCTTACAGCAAGCCTTACCTGGTCCAACGTTTTCTTTTACCAGCTACTTAGGTGCGTTAAGCATGAAGAATTTTGGATATGGATTATGGGGTCAGATTTTAGGCGGATTGATTGGTGTGATCGGGATTAATTTACCAGGCCTAATTCTTGTGCTATTTATTGTACCTTTTTGGGATGACCTGAAAAAAATTTCCAGAATCCGCCATAGTCTTTCCGGAATCAATGCCGTTAGTGTTGGATTTATTATTGCTGCTTTTGTACTATTACTAATACCAATGGGCTTTAACTGGTTGTTTTTGGGTATTATGCTCGCTACATTTCTATTGCTTAATTTCACTAAAGTAAGTCCGCCGATTATTGTATTGGCAGGTATTCTTATTGGATACATCCTTTAATCAGGAACATTGTTTTAAAATTACCAGATCAGATTGAACAGATCAAGTTTTAATGCAGGCTTGCTTTTTGATTTGTAAAAAAAGCCTTTAGGCATAAAAATCCCTTGCAATTGGTAAAATTGCAAGGGATTCTTTTATAATTTGATTCTGAAATGAGAAGAGTTTGATTGAGTTAACCATTCCATTACAGACTAAATCTTTGAACCATGTTATAGATTTCTCGACTAAGCTGCACTTCGCTCGAAATGACGATCAAAGAGGATAAAGAGGATTAAAAAGGTGGATCATCATCACTATAATCGTCCATTTTAGAAGGACGTATAATCACGTTGCTTTGTTTTTCAAAATCCTGTGAGGGATACATTCCAGCGGAAGGATCTGCAGCAAATGAATTTGGTGGCGCATTAAAATCATCTTCCAGATCCGTAAACTTCACAAACTTACCCACGAATTTAAGTGGTACAATTCCGGTTTCACCGTTACGGTGTTTTGCAATAATCACCTCACCGATACCAGCCTGCGACCTTCCCTGCTCATCTTCGGTAATGCCGTAATATTCAGGTCGGTACAAGAATAATACCATATCCGCATCCTGCTCAATTGAACCCGATTCACGTAAATCGGATAACATTGGTCGCTTTCCCTGTAAACCTGGCCTGCTCTCTACCGCACGACTTAATTGTGATAGGGCAAGCACCGGTACATCTAATTCTTTAGCAACCGATTTTAGCGCTCTTGAAATACTACCAATTTCCTGCTCACGGTTACCACCGCCTTTTCCTTCGCCTTTACCATGCATTAACTGCAAGTAATCGACAATTACCAATTGGATGTCGTATTGCGATTTTAATCTCCGGCATTTTGCCCTGAATTCAAAGATATTCAGTGCAGGCGTATCATCAATTAATAGGGGAGCTTCGGTTAAACGGCCAATTTTACTGTGTAACTGCTGCCATTCCCATTCCTGTAGATTTCCCTTTCTGATTTTTTCCTGCTCAATTTCTGCTTCTCCGGAAATTAAACGATTAACCAGCTGAACTGACGACATCTCCAGCGAGAACACGACAGTAGGTTTTGCAAAATCTACAGTGGCATTTCTTGCGCAAGTTAGTACGAAAGCCGTTTTTCCCATCGCCGGACGGGCCGCAATAATAACTAAATCTTGCTTTTGCCATCCGCCAGTTATTCTATCTAATCCGGTAAAACCTGTTGGCACCCCTGTTAAACCATCAGTTTTAGTACGAAGTTCTTCAAGCGTAGCTAACGACTGTTTAATAATATCGTCCATCTTTTGCGTATCTCTACGCAGGTTATTCTGGGCAATTTCAAAAAGGCCTTTCTCCGCCTGATCTAAAAGATCGAAAATATCAGTAGTATCTTCGTAGGCATTTGTAATGATTTCGGTCGAAATTCTGATCAGCTCACGCTGAATGTATTTCTGAGAAATAATACGTGCATGGAATTCTATATTCGCTGCAGAAGCAACACGGTTGGTTAAACTCGTAATGTAATAAGCGCCGCCTACCATTTCCAGAGAACCTAAAGTACGCAACTCGGCAGTTACGGTTAAAATATCTACCGGCTTCGATTTCTGAAATAGAATATGGATTGCTTCAAAAATTTTCTGGTGGGCAATGTTATAAAAAACCTCAGGTTTTAAAACATCAATTACAGCAGAAAGTGCATCTTTTTCGAGCATTAATGCCCCAAGAACGGCTTCTTCCAGATCCAATGCCTGTGGAGGAATTTTCCCCTGTGAACTTATGGTATTACTTAACCTGCTTTTTCTAGCAGTCATACTGTTCTTTCCGCCTTGTTCGTTATCGATACTCATTCCACAAAAGTAATCAAATTTTGATGCGGTTGTTTGAATTAGTTACTAGCTGTTTGTTAACAAATTGAAGCATAATCAGATTAAATTTTATCGGATTTATGGTGCCGTAAAAATTTTTAAACAATTAAATGTTAATAAGGAACACATTGTTTAGGGCTAAAACATTTTATTTGAATACTTTTGCCTAACAATTTCGAAACATGGATAATTTTAGAAGACCGCAACGGGCAAAAGAGAATAATGAGTTTGTATTTGGCATTAGGGCCGTAATAGAAGCCGTTAAAGCAGGAAGAGACATTGAAACCATTTATCAGCAACGCGGTCTGGGAGGCGAACTTTTCCTGGAACTCAAAGCCCTTCTAAAAGATACTTTAATTCCCTTAAACTCGGTTCCGGTGGAGAAACTGAACCGCATGTCGCAGAAAAATCATCAGGGTGTAATTGCAGTAATTTCTCCAATTACCTACCAAAATATTGAGGATATTGTTCCTGCAGTTTTCGAAAAAGGTGAAGTACCGTTAATTTTGGTTTTAGATAGTGTAACTGATGTTAGAAATATGGGCGCCATAGCACGTACAGCTGCCTGTGTAGGTGTTCATGCCATTGTTGTTCCACTAAAAAATGCGGCACAGATTAATGCTGATGCGATTAAAACGTCTGCAGGTGCATTATTCAGCATTCCGATTTGTCGCCATGCCAACCTGCACAAAACCTGCTTATTTCTGCAGGAAAGTGGCTTACAAGTTGTAGCTTGTACCGAAAAAACCAATGATTTTATTTATGCCCCAGATTATACCATGCCTACAGCAATTGTAATGGGCTCAGAAGATGAAGGAATATCTAATGATCTTTTAAGGGTAGCCGATCATTTGGCTAAAATACCAATGGCCGGAAAAATCGAATCGTTAAATGTTTCGGTAGCTGCCGGGGTAATTTTATACGAAGCAGTTAGACAGAGGATGTAAGATGTAAAAGGGGAGATGGATGATGGAATTCGTTTCAGCTATCTATATCCAACCAAATCCGTCATCCTGAACTTGTTTCAGGATCTATCAGCAAAATTTAATGGAAAAGGTGAGATGGGTGCAATTGCTTTAAGATTCCCGCCTGCGCGAGAATGACGACCGCCCTAATGGATTCTGACAATGGTACTTTTTTCAGGATCTTTTATAAAGTTAAAATAAGATGTTAAAATGCAAAATGGATGATGAAACTATGCACATCATCCATTTTACCTCTCACTTTATACCGCTCTATATAAACTTGTTTCCAAATCTGGATTTAACTTCTGCCACAAACTCTTTAACCTTTTGTTCTTCATTTCTTGGGCAGATCATGAGCATGTTATTGTTTTCAACCACAATGTAATCATGCAGTCCTTGTAAGATCACCAGTTTATCTTTTGGAACATTCACCATGCAATTTGATGAATCGAACATCAAAACTTGTTCTGAAGGGATAACCGCATTACCTACATAATCTTTCTCAGCCATTTCATAAATGGAGGCCCAGGTTCCTAAATCAGACCAGCCGAAATCAGATGGAAGCACGTAAACATTTTCTGCTTTCTCCATGATTCCGAAATCAATTGAAATATTGGTACATTGAAGATAGGCATTGTTAATAAATTCTTTTTCGCTGGCTTTATTCAATTCAGATCTTCCCACATTAAATATCTCATACATATCTGGCAGGTGTTTTTCGAAAGCATTCAAAATCGCTTTAGCCGACCAAATAAAGATACCTGCATTCCATAAGAAATCGCCGCTCTGCAAAAATGATTTTGCCAATTCTAAATTGGGCTTTTCGGTAAAGGTTTTAACTTTATGCAGATCAGTATCGGTATTAAGCACATAATCGGTATGCTGAATATATCCGTAACCGGTATCAGGACGGTTAGGCTTAATTCCCAAGGTAATTAAACAATCGTTTTTTGATGCAGCTTCTAAAGATTGCTCAATAGAGTCTACGAAGCCATCAATATTGGCAATGGTATGATCTGAAGGTGCAACTACAATGGTTGCATTAGGATTTAACTCTGCTATTTTTAAACTTCCATAAGCAATACAAGGTGCTGTATTTCTCATTAAAGGCTCGGCTAAAATCTGGTTATCTGTTAACAGCGGTAATTGTTGTTTAATCAGATCAGAATAGATTTCGTTGGTAACAATAAATATATTTTCAGGAGGACAGATATTTAGGAACCTTTCGTAAGTACTTTGAATGAGCGTTTTTCCAACACCGAAAAAATCGATAAACTGTTTTGGATACTCCGTTCTGCTTACCGGCCAAAAGCGACTTCCAACGCCACCGGCCATAATTAATGCATAATAGTCTTTATTCATTTTATAATTTAAAAATTACACAATGCCTTCATTTAAAAGATCGTGTAAATGGATGATGCCAAAGTAAGTATTTTGTTCCAGAACTAACAGCTGGGTTATATTGTTTTGTCTAATAATAGCTAAGGCATCAACAGCTAAGGCGTCAAATTGTATGCTCTTAGGCGTTCTGCCCATGATGTCTTCTGCTTTTAAGTCTGCAATACTACTGTTATTTTCCAACATCCGCCTAATATCGCCATCGGTAATAATGCCAAGCACCTTATCATCGCTATCTACAACAACTACAGCTCCCAAACGGTTTTTGCTAATTTCTATCAGTACATCTTTAACTGAAGCAGATGGGGGTATAGCAGGTTTTTCGTTGGACAGCGCCAAATCACCAGCTTTTAAATACAGTTTTTTACCCAATGAACCGCCCGGATGATATTTTGCAAAATCTGATTCATTAAATTCTCTACATTCTAACAAACAAATGGCTAAGGCATCGCCCAATGCCAATTGCGCAGTAGTACTGGTTGTTGGCGCCAAATTATGTGGACAGGCTTCTTTTTCAAAAGAAGTATTCAAAATCAGATCAGCCTGCTCAGCCAAAAAAGAATTTAATTCCCCAACCATCCCAATCAGAAGATTGCCCGATGTTTTCAATAAGGGGATAAGCACTTTAATTTCTGGCGTACTTCCACTCTTAGAAAGACAGATCACGATATCATCCACCTGGATCATCCCAAGATCGCCGTGAATAGCATCTGCAGCATGCATAAAAATGGCAGGTGTACCAGTTGAATTAAAAGTAGCCACAATCTTTTGCGCAATGATTGCACTTTTTCCTATGCCCGTTACAATTACCCGACCTTTGCCATTTAAAATGCTTGATACAACTTTTTCAAAATCGTCGTTAATATTCCTGGCAACATTTAATATTGCTGCTGCTTCGAGCGCTAAAGTGCCTATAGCTGATTGGATTATAGATTTTTTACTTTTCAAAGAGAAAATAATTGTTTGTTAATACTTGAAATTCTTGTAAAATTATGTTATTTTGGATACAAAAATAGCATCGCATATTTTATTACACAAAATGGACGTGAAAAAGTCGTTATTTGATAACCTACAAAATTTCTTCGGGTTTGATAATTTCAAGGGTGATCAGGAGTCGATCATTACCAATATTTTAGAAGGCAATAATACTTTTGTGATTATGCCTACAGGCGGAGGAAAGTCTATTTGCTATCAGTTGCCCGCTTTAATGAGCGAGGGAACAGCAATTGTGATTTCTCCATTGATTGCATTAATGAAAAACCAGGTAGACCAATTAAGGGCTTTTGGTGGAAATGACAGTATTGCTCACTTTCTTAATTCATCCTTAAACAAATCTGAAATTACACAAGTTAAATCTGACCTTTTAAGCGGTCAGACTAAATTATTGTATGTTGCGCCAGAGTCTTTGGCAAAACAGGATAATATTGATTTTTTAAACCTGATTAAAATCTCTTTTGTTGCCGTTGATGAAGCGCATTGTATATCTGAATGGGGACATGATTTCAGGCCAGAATACCGCAAGATTAAACAGGTTATTGCCGGTTTAGGGAATAATATTCCAATTATTGCACTAACCGCCACTGCTACGCCCAAAGTACAACAGGATATTATGAAAAACCTGGGTATGACGGAAGCAACATTGTTTAAATCTTCATTTAACCGGCCGAACTTATTTTACGAGATCCGCCCTAAACGAGATATTACCAAAGAGATTATTAAATACATCAAGTCTAATCCGGGTAAATCAGGAATTATCTATTGCCTTAGCCGTAAAAAAGTAGAGGAAGTGGCCGAAGCTTTAAACCTTAACGGAATAAGTGCATTACCATATCATGCAGGCCTGGATCCAAAGGTTAGGGCAGAAACGCAGGATAAATTTTTGATGGAAGATGCCGAGGTAATTGTTGCAACCATTGCTTTTGGTATGGGAATCGACAAACCCGATGTTCGCTTTGTCATTCACCACGATGTGCCGAAGAGCATGGAGGGGTATTACCAGGAAACGGGCAGGGCCGGACGTGATGGTGGCGAAGGGGTATGTATTGCTTTCTACTCTCAAAAAGATGTAGATAAACTGGCCAAGTTTATGAAAGATAAACCAGTTTCTGAAAGAGAGATTGGTACGCAGATATTAAAGGAGGTGATTGATTATGCAGAATCTGGCGTTTGCCGCCGTAAGCAAATTCTTCACTATTTTGGCGAAAACTTTAACGAAACTGGCTGTAACTGCATGTGCGACAACTGCAAAAAGCCTAAAAAACAGTTCGATGCCGAAAGTCAGTTATCTACCTTATTAAAGTTTATTGAGAAATCCGGAGAGAAATTTGACGATGCACACTTGCTAAACGTTTTCCTGGGCTTAGAAACAGCACAAACCATCGCATACGAACACAGTAAGGTTCCTGAATTTGGAATTGGCAAGGAAGATGGCGAATTGATGTGGAAGTCAATTATCCGCCAGGCGGTTTTAAATAATTTCCTTTTTAAGGATATCGATAATTACGGTTTATTAAAGTTAACCAAGCAGGGAAGAGATTTTATTGTTAATCCTTATAGCCTGAAATTTATACTGAATGAACCAATAGAAAACGGCACCGACGATGATGACGATGATGTAAAACAAGGTTCAGGTGCTTTGGATACCCATCTTCTGTCTTTACTGAAAGAGCTACGCAAAAAAATTGCGAAACAGAAAAGTGTGCCACCATTTGTGGTTTTCCAGGATCCATCTTTAGAGGAAATGTGTACGCATTATCCCATTACGATGGAAGAGCTTCGCCAGATTTCTGGTGTAGGTTCGGGTAAAGCCATGAAATTCGGGACACCTTTTATCGAATTGATCAAAAAATATGTGGAGGATAATGATATCGAACGGCCTATTGATCTGATTATTAAAACGCAGGCCAATAAATCGCAGATGAAAGTTTCAATTATCCAAAATATAGACAGACAGATTGGTTTGGAAGACATTGCTGATTCCAAAGGCATCACTTACGAAGAAATCCTGAAAGAAGTAGAATCGATTGTAAACTCTGGTACTAAACTTAACCTGAACTATTTCATTGATGAAGTAATTGACGATGATAGACAGGATGAGGTTTTTGACTATTTCAGAGCAGCTGAAAGCGATTCTATAGATGAAGCGCTTAATGAACTGGGTGAAACCGATTACACCCGAGAAGAAATTCAATTGATGCGGATTAAATTCATGTCAGAATTAGGAAACTAAAACCAGATGTGAGATTTGAGATGTGAGATTTGAGAAAAACTTACCTCTCAAATCTCACATCTCACATCTCAAATCTCATACCTCATACCCCAACTATGCTTAACTATTTAGATAAATTAAAAAATACAGATTCGGGAAATTTCTTTTTAATGGCTGGTCCATGTGCTATTGAAGGCGAAGATATTGCCATGAGAATCGCTGATAAGATTATTACGATTACCGATAAACTGCAGATTCCATATATTTTTAAGGGTTCATACCGCAAGGCAAACAGGAGCAAAGGGAGTTCTTTTACGGGCATTGGTGATGAAAAAGCCTTAAGGATTTTAGAAAGAATTGGTAGAGAATTTGGTGTGCCAACAGTTACCGATATTCACGAAAGCGGTGAAGCAGCTATGGCTGCTGCTTATGTGGATGTATTGCAGATTCCTGCATTTTTATGCCGCCAAACCGATTTGTTAATTGCTGCTGCCGAAACCGGAAAGGTAGTTAACGTAAAAAAGGGCCAGTTTTTATCGGCTGGATCAATGAAATTTGCTGTCGAAAAAGTAAAAGAAGCTGGCAACAATAAAGTCATCTTAACGGATAGGGGCAATACCTTTGGTTACCAGGACCTGATTGTAGATTATCGTGGTTTACCAGAAATGCAAAGTTTTGGTGTGCCGGTAGTAATGGACTGTACACATAGTTTACAACAGCCTAACCAAAGCAGCGGTGTTACTGGTGGTAAACCAGAACTCATTTCTACCATTGCCAAAGCAGCCATTGCAGTTGGTGCAGATGGCTTATTCATAGAAACACATCCTGATCCTGCAAATGCGAAATCAGATGGTGCCAATATGCTTCACCTTGATTTGCTTGAAGAAACTTTAATCAAATTAGTTCGCTTAAGACAAGCTGTTATCTAATGGCGGCTAACAAAGGGGTTTTCTTAACTGCAGAATGGCGTAAGTTGGCACTTGCGCAATATGCGGTTGATCAGCAAATTCTTTTAAAATATCTTCCTCCATATACTGAACTGGATACCTGGCAAGGGAAATACTACGTTAGCTTGGTTGGTTTTATGTTTGTTAATGTAAAGTTACGAGGCTTTAATATTCCATTCCATACCAATTTTGAGGAAGTTAACCTGCGCTTTTATGTTCGGTTTAAAGACGGTAAAGAATGGAAAAGAGGAGTTGTGTTTGTTAAAGAAATTGTCGCTTTACCCGCAATAACACTTGTTGCAAATACCATTTATAAAGAAAATTACCAAACTTTACCAATGAAACATGTTTGGATAGCGAAGGAAAACGAGCTTGAGGTGGATTATCTCTGGAAAAATAAAACATGGAATAATTTTAAGGTAATTGCAGATGCCCAGGCAGAAGAAATTAGACCGGGTAGCGAAGAAGAATTTATCACAGAGCATTACTGGGGTTATACCAACATTGGTCACAACAAAATATCGGAGTATGGGGTAGAACATCCGCGCTGGCAAGCCTATCCCGTGAAAAGTTATAAAATCAATGCCGATTTTGGAATAAATTATGGAGATGATTTTGCTTTCTTAAATCATGCCCAGCCAGATTCTGTTTTCTTAGCAGAAGGATCAGAAATTAAGGTGCTTAAGGGAAAACAATTTTAGATTAATTTTATCATCATTTGAATCAAATGCGTGATAATGACCACGCTAAATTTGCTTTAATTTTCTCGTGAAACCAAAAATGCGCTCAAGTGTATTTCGGACGCATAAGAAGCAATATTGTAGTACACAAGTTCGAACAATAAGCGGCATAATTGGTTATTATATTTGTTAATGTTATCTCCTGGGCGTAACTTTTCTTTTACCTATCAAATTAAAGGAAATTACTTTAATTTTTATATTAAATTTAAAGATGGAAATACCGGAGAACCGAGGTAATTTTATCGATGAATTTATAATAAAGAAGATTCTGGGAATGCATCCATTTATAAATATCCAACTATGAAATCTTCCGATCAGAAACCAAATCAAGGCGATAGCAGGCGCGATTTCCTTAAAAAAAGTTCAGTAATTACGGCTATTGCACTAACGCCCGGTGCCGCAATCAAAGCAGCCGAAAATAATGCTGACGAACGTTTCGCTGAGCTTTTTGAGAAAATCCCACTAAAGCTTACGGTAAACAATAAGGCTTATCAAACAATAGTTGAGCCTAGGGTAACACTTTTAGATTATCTGCGCGAAGAATTACACTTAACAGGTACTAAAAAAGGATGTGACCATGGCCAATGTGGTGCCTGTACTGTTCATGTAGATGGACAAAGGATAAACGCTTGCCTGAGCTTAGCGGTAATGAATGAGGGAAAGAAGATTACCACGATTGAAGGTTTGGCAAATGGCGATACGCTACACCCTATGCAGGCTGCCTTTATCAAACACGACGGTTTCCAATGCGGTTACTGTACACCTGGCCAGATCATGTCGGCCGTAGCTTGTGTCCGCGAAGGCCACACTAACTCCAGGGCAGAAATAAGTGAATACATGAGTGGAAATATCTGTAGGTGTGGCGCTTACCCAAACATAGTTGATGCAATTATTGAAGTTAAGGAAGGAGGTCAAACCATATGATCAATTTTCAATACCTCAGAACAACCACAGTAAAATCGGCAATTGCTTTATTAGTTAAAGATAAAAACGCAAAATTTCTTGCAGGTGGTACCAACTTAATCGATCTGATGAAAAGAGGTGTTACCGCACCAGAAAAACTCATTGATATCAACCACGTCCCGCTGAAAGAAATCAAGCAGGTGGGAAATAAAATCTACATTGGTGCGCTGACTTCCAATACAGCGGTTGCAGACCATGCCTTGGTTAAAGAAAAACTACCTTTACTTTCATGGGCTTTACAGGCAGGCGCATCGGCGCAGTTGAGAAATGTAGCTACTGTTGGCGGTAATATGATGCAGCGTACACGTTGTGGATATTTTTATGATACCGAAATGCCATGTAATAAACGCCAACCCGGAACCGGATGTGGAGCTATGGAAGGTTTTAACCGCATGCATGCTATCTTTGGAACATCAGACCAATGTATTGCGGTTCATCCCAGCGATATGTGTATCGCTTTAGTTGCTTTAGACGCTGAAGTGATATTGGCAAATGCAAAAGGCGAACGCAAAATTCCATTTAAAGAGTTTCATCGCTTAGCTGGAGATACACCCCAATTAGACAATAACTTAAAGGCTGATGAAATGATTACCGGTTTGGAGATTCCTATTAATAATCTGGCTAAAAACTACCATTATCTTAAAGTTAGGGATAGGGCTTCTTATGCTTTTGCACTGGTATCGGTAGCGGCAGCTTTTGAAACCGTCGATAATAAAATTATTGATGTTCGGTTGGCCATGGGTGGGGTGGCACATAAACCCTGGCGTTTAACGGCATCTGAGCTTTTTTTAAAAGGAAAAGAAGCTAGCTTAACGAATTTTGAGCAGGCGGCACAATTGGCCATGAAGGATGCTAAAGGCTTTGGAGGTAACGACTTCAAATTAAAACTGGCACCTAATACGATTATTGAAGCGTTGAACCTTGCAAAATCAAAAGCCTAGTTATGGAAAAGAACATGTTAAAAGATGAGAACGATCGCGTAGATGGATTCTTAAAAGTAACCGGAAAAGCCAAGTATTTTGCCGAATATGAATTACCAGGTTTAACTTATGGTGTTTTGGTAACCAGTACCATTACCAAAGGAAAAATTACTTCACTTGATACCAAATCCGCCGAAAAAGCTCCGGGCGTTATTGCTGTGATTTCACACCTGAATAAACCATCGGCTGCTGCTTATGAGCAGGAAAGTGGCCCGCAGATGAAGATTTTCTATACCGATAAGATTTTTTATAACGGACAACCTATAGCTATCGTTGTTGCGAATACTTTTGAAAGGGCAACTTATGCTGCTTCATTGGTTAAAGCCACCTACGCTAATGAAACATTTAATACCGATTTCGAAAAAGCACTTAAAGATCCAAAGGCTAAAAAACTACAGGGACAGGCTGATTATAAACGTGGTGAAGAAAATGCTTATAAAACTGCAGAGGTAAAGCTCGAAGAAAGATACTTTTTACCCATTGAAACACATAATCCTATGGAGTTACATGGGATTATTGCCGATTGGCGACCAAATAACCAGCTCACTGTTTACGCCAAAACACAAGGTGTAAAAGCTACGCAGGGTACTATTGCAAACGTTTTTAAAATTCCGATGGAAAATATCCAGGTAAATTCGGAGTTTGTGGGTGGTGGCTTTGGCATGGCCCTGCGGACCTGGCCGCTGGAAATTGCAACGGTAATGGCCTCTAAACATATTGGCAAACCCGTAAAAGTGGTGATTACCAGAATGCAGATGTTTACCATGGTGGGTAATCGGCCAGCGGCCATACAAACCATTGGGTTAGGTGCCAATAAGGATGGTAAATTAACAGGCATTACGCATAGAGCCTACGGGGAGACATCTACTTATGAGAACTTTACTGAAGGTGTAGTGAACATGGCGAAATTTATGTATCAATGTGATAATGTAAATACTTCTTATGTCATTGTACCTGTTGATTTAGGTGTACCAATCTGGATGCGCGGACCGGGTGAGGCCACAGGTGCTTTCGCATTGGAAAGCGCGATTGACGAGATGGCGCATGCGCTAGATATGGATCCACTGGATTTTAGGATTAAAAACGATCCTGAAACCGATCAGCAAAAAAATAAACCCTTTTCCAGCAAAAATATTAAAGAAGCCTATAAAATAGGGGCAGATAAAATAGGATGGCGCAACCGGAAAAACAAACCGGGTAGTTTGCTTGAAGGACCATGGCAAACAGGCTACGGGGTAAGTGTTGGTGTATTTAATGCCAACAGGGGTAAAGCCAGCGTAAAAGGAATTTTGAAAGCCGATGGATCGCTGCTTTTACAAAGTGCAACCAGCGATATTGGTCCCGGAACAGGAACCGGCATGACTTTAATTGCCAATAAATTAATGAATATTCCTGTGAATAAAATTACGTTCGAATTGGGCGATTCATCCTTACCACCAGCACCAAGTCAAGGCGGGTCAGCTACGTTATCTACAGTAGGCTCGGCCGTGAATGACGTTTGCGTAGCATTAAAGTCAACCATTGCAGAACTGGCAGCAAATTCAAATATGGATGCTACATCTAATTTTGTTGATGTATTAAAAAAGAATAATCTCCCTCAAATAGAAATTACCAAAGAGAGCCAGAGCGGGAAAGAAAAAGATAGCTACTCCATGTATTCGTTCTCCATTCATTTTGTACAGGTGAAGGTAAATAGCTTAACAGGAGTAGTGAAGATCAATAAAATTGTTTCTGTTGGCGATTCAGGTACTATTGTAAGTCCGAAAACAGCCCGAAGCCAGATGGTCGGTGGTGCAGTGGGCGGAATAGGTATGGCCCTAACCGAAGAATCAATAATCGACCACCGTTATGGAAGATACATCAATAACAACTTTGCTGATTACCATGTACCGGTAAATGCCGATGTACCGGAAATCGATGTTAATTTTATTAATAAACCCGATCCCTACATTAATCCGATGGGGGCAAAAGGTATGGGCGAAATTGCTTTGATCGGTTTTTCTGCAGCGGTGGCTAATGCCGTTTTTAATGCCACTGGTAAGAGGATTAGGACATTACCCATCACACCTGATAAGATATTGGCGTAGTCATTCGCTAAGCGGTCGTCACCCTGAACCGAGCCTTTAGCGAGCTCACCGGAGGTAATTTATTTCAAAGTCTTTCTGTTAAAGGATGCAAGGCATTTGAAAGCGCTATTTCTACTTGTAGAATGAATTCATCATGGTGGATTGGTTGAGCCTAATTTTATAAACAGAGTTCGGGTTTAAAAAACTTGACTTCTTTAGGCTTCGAGGTAGAATTTTGTTTTAATCTACAAAAAATGCGTTCCACTTTTCAATGGAACGCATTTTTTGTTCGTCCGCTCTTCGCTTTCGCTCAGAATGACAAACAGGATAGTTATAGACTTACTTACCTGAATAAGTTGCTGCTAATTTTAATGCATTGTAAGCATTCACAATTCCGCCACTAATACAAAGGTCGGAAAAAGGAACAGAAACTTTCTGTGCATCTGGTCCTTCACCTTTGGCATACTCAACATTGTGATCCACCTTAGTAACCGATTTTACAATAATTTCTTTTACCTGCGCTGCCGTTAATTTTGGATAATAAGAACGGATTAAACCAGCTAAACCTGCCACAACAGGAGAGGCCATACTGGTTCCGTCTAAGTTTTTGTATTTAGAACCTGGTACAGTAGAGTAAATCTGTACACCCGGAGCAAAAACATCTACCTGTGCTTTACCAAAGTTAGAGAAACTTGCTTTTAGTGTTTCGTCATCTTTAGGGCCAGAAGCACCAACTGTTATCCATGATGCAATAGTTTTCTCATCTAAATCTTTGTGGTTAGGGAAATTATTTTCTACATCGATATTTTTATTTTCGTTACCTGCAGCCTGTACAATCAATACGTCTTTAGATGCCGCATATTTCATCGCTTCGTTAACTATGGCTTTATCCCAGCTATAAGCTTTACCAAAACTCATGTTAATTACCTTGGCACCATTATCAACCGCATAACGGATTCCATTAGCCACATCTTTATCTCTTTCATCACCATTTGGCGTACAACGAACCCCCATAATAGCAACATTATCGGCCACGCCTAAAATACCAAGTTTATTGGTTCTATCTGCGGCAATAATACCTGCTACGTGCGTACCGTGCATAGCATCAGGACCTGCAACATCATTATTGCCATAAAAGTGCTCCTTAGCATTGTTAGGATCATCGCCAACAATGGAACGTGGATCATAATCAATATTTAAGTTGTATTTGGCCTGGCGTGTGTAATAATCCAAACCTTCTACGATCTGATCTTCGTAAAAATCTTTAAAACTGCCTTTTTCTAATTGTTGACTCAATACATTTTGGATTCTGCCTTCAACTTGATTAGTAGGTTTAAAGTTTTTAAAATCTTCTGCAGTTGGATTTTCTTTACCGATTTTCTTTACCACACCATCTAAAGCATTTTTAAAACCCGTAATACCTGCCAGATTTTCATTAGCCTCTGCTAATTGTTTTTCCAAATCGGCTCTTTCTGCTTTAAAAACTTCGAAATCTTTTTTATCTTTTTCTGCTACATTCGCATCTGTGGTATTAGCAAAACGCACCTGATCGCGACGAACCAAACGGGTTAACTCTAAAGTTTCGAAATTGACAGATCCTTTAGGTCCGCCAATAAAATTCCAGCCATTAACATCATCGATATAACCATTTTTGTCATCATCCTTGCCATTATTGGGGATCTCTTTGGTGTTTACCCACATAATCCGTTTCAAATCCTCGTGTGTAGCCTCTACACCACCATCATTTACCGCTACAATAACTTTAACAGATTTTTTACCTTTTAAAAGTTCTTTATATGCTTTTTCGGTACTGATTCCGAATGTGCTATCACTTTTAAGGTCGAGATTTTGCCAATTGGCTTTTTGTGCATTGGCCAAAGTTGGTACCACACTAGCGAGCGCAATACCGAACAGCACTCTGAAAATTTTACTCTTATTCATTTATGTATTTTCGTATTAAACGGCGAAAGTTAATTTTAATTTCTTATTGAAAGAAATTGTATTCAAATTAAATACTTTTTGGCATATTTTCGCACTCCTTAAGGCAGGTTCCCAATAAAAAAAGCCGTCATACCGAACTGAGCTTTACGTAATGCCTGCCCGTACAGGCGGGGAGAGATCTATTTGAAAAGATTTCCCAACTTCGTGCACTCCGCTCGACATGACGACTACTAAATATAAAGATACCTTAATAATCTATTTTAAACCAGCCACAATTTTCTTGGCCATTTCGTTATGTGATTCAATTACTTTTAAGGTATTTGCTGCCCATTCTTTAATACTTTGGTCGCGGTTTTCAGTACCTTGCTTAAATAAGGCAACTGTTTTTTCATGATCGGTAACCATCATATCCATATAATGTTTATCAAACGCTGCACCGGTCATTTTTTTCATACCATCCAAATGAATCTGTTCATCAGCTGGTAAGGCATCAGGCGTAATCACTTTTTTATTTATTGCCAAAGCTTTTAATTCTGCATTAGCTTTGGTATGGTCGGTAAGCATTTTGGCCGCAAAATCTTTTACTTCTGCACTTTGTGCATTTTTAGCCGCAATTTTAGCTGCTTCAACTTCCATTATACCGCCTACAGCAGCCTTCCTTAAAAATGTTGCACCTGCCTCATCGACACCCGATTCAGTGCTCTCTGATCCGGCTACGTGGTTACCGTTTACCATAGTTGTATCGCCAGAAACGCTGTCTTTAGTCGTTGCCGATTTTTTGTCTGCAGTTTGGCAAGCCTGAAATGAAAGCGCTAATGCAAAAGCGGTGGATAATAAAAATATCTTTTTCATGTTTTCCTTTATATTTTGATTTGTATGGAAAACAAGAGAGTTTAAAAAAGGTTTTTTTTATCTATTCTGCTCCCTGATCATATGCGTTCTGAATCACGATGCCCATTTGTCTTTCCGGATTTTGAATCGCTGAAAAGCCAAATTGCTCATAGAGTCCGTGAGCATCCAATGTAGCCAGTTGATAACGCCTCAAGCCTTGCAAATCTGGATGGAAAATCATAAACGACATCATTTTTTTAGATAAACCCAAGCCGCGGTAGTTTTCTTTAACATAAACATCGCAGAGCCAGGCAAAAGTTGCCTTATCAGTGATCCAGCGCGCAAATCCTACCTGTTCCTGATCTTTATAAATGCCAAAGCAAAGTGAATTTTCTATAGATCGTTTAACAGTAGCTAAGGGAATACCTTTGGCCCAATAGGATTCGTTGCTTAAATAATTATGTATTGCTTCGATATCTAAAAGCGCCTTTTGATCGGAAAATATAAAGCCGTTTTCGCTGATTTCCATTTTGATTAATGATTGAATTTTGAATGATTAAATGAATGAATTCTTTCAAAAGCACTTAAAGAATTAGCTAGTTTTCCTAAGCCTCTTCCGCAGTTAAACTATTAACCAGTTTAGACAGTTAAGCTTTCTAATTGCGCATATTGATAAACTGTAATGGCTGATCAAAATCTTCAGTCCTGCAAAGGCTGATCACGGCCTGTAAATCATCAATTTTCTTTGCCGTAACCCGAACCTGATCATCCATGATAGCAGGTTGAACTTTTAAACCACTCGCCTTGATTTTGGCCACCACTTTTTTGGCTGCTTCTTTATCTAAACCTTCTTTAATGCTGATTTCTTTTCTGATCATGTTACCAGAAGCCTGATGCTCATCACCAAAGTTTAAACTTTTCGGATCTAAATTCTGCTTCATCATCCGTGAAATGATAGACCCCTCAATAGCTTTCAGGCGCATATCGTCTTCAGTAACAATAGTTATTACATTTGTTTTTTTATCCAGATCGATCGTGCTTTTTGATCCGTTAAAGTCGAATCGGTTAAGAATTTCTTTTTTAGCATTGTTAATGGCGTTGTCTAATGTTTGCGCATC
The DNA here is from genome assembly GCF_900100705.1 of Pedobacter terrae. GTDB lineage: Bacteria > Bacteroidota > Bacteroidia > Sphingobacteriales > Sphingobacteriaceae > Pedobacter > Pedobacter terrae. The sequence continues at coordinate 446,428 of NZ_FNCH01000001.1, read as the reverse complement.
AACTTTACTTACAATATCAAAAGAAGGCATGGTTTTAGCTTTAAAGTAAAAAAATAAGTAGATTTAATAGAAATTAATCCAGTCTCACAAAAAAACGAAAATAATATGAAAACCACTAAGCCGAAGTCCGAAAAAAAGATTATAAAAAAAGAAGCTATAAAACAACTTGAACAATCAATTACTACCCAATTCTTAGCTGTAATTAAAAGTTTAGGTCATGATGTATCTGAAATTAGTACGGAGGTGGGTAAAGCCAGTAAGCGGGTAGCTAAAAAACTAACTAAAAAATTTACTGTTGTAAAAGCTGATGTGGGGCAAAAAATTGATGATTTATTACAGACATCCAAAGAGAAAGCAAAGGAAGTAAAAAAACCTGTTGCCAAAGCGGTAAGTAAATCTGAGAAATCTGCTGAAAAAGTGGTAAAAAAAGCGCTGGCAAAAGCGAAGCCGGTAGTACAAAGTATTAAAGTTGCGACAATAGAAACGGAAGAAAAAGCAGAGAAAGTTTTGGCGAAACCTGTAGTAATAGCTAAAGAAGCTGTAAATGAAGCCGCTAAAACGACTAAAAAAGTAGCAGGCAAAGCGCCGGAAAAAGCGACTGAGATTGCGGAAAAAACAGCTGCGAAAGCGACTCCTGCAGTTAAGAAAATTGTAAAAACACCAGCTAAAAAATAAATTTGTTAACGTTAACATGTAAATGAATTAACATCGATTTAACAAATTAATGTGCAGTTTTGAACATCCCTGTTTTGGCAGGGATTTTTTATTTTTTTTAAATGACCAGTAAGAAAATCCCATTTTTTAACCGTGAAATTAGTTGGCTTTACTTTAATGAACGTGTACTGCAAGAAGCGGCTGACGAAACTGTTCCGCTGATTGAACGGATTAAATTTCTATCTATATTTTCTTCCAATTTAGAAGAGTTTTATCGGGTACGAGTAGCCACCATAACCCGGTTAACTAATCTGAATGATAAGGCGAAGGCACTTTTGGGCTTTAATCCTAAAAAAATTCTTAACGAGATTAAAAATATTGTTGTAAAACAGGAAAGAAAGTTCGACCAGCTCTTTCAGGCTACTTTAATTAATGAACTCGCTCAAAACAGGATTTTTATATTAAACGATACTCAACTGAATGTGAGCAGGGGAGAATTCGTAAAAAATCATTTCAGGGATAAGATTCTATCTAACCTGGTTCCTATCATGCTGGATATGGATAAACCCTTTCCAGAATTGAAAGACCGTTATCTGTATTTCTTTGTTAAACTTTCCAAAAAGGACACAAAGGTTAAAGAGAAATATGCGCTTATTGAAATTCCACCAAATTTACCCCGGTTTTTGGTGCTGCCTGAAACAAACGACTTAAAGTTTATTATTCTTGCAGAAGACATTATCAGGTATTGCCTGGACGATATATTTTATGTTTTTACTTACGATAATTTAGAGGCTTATTCCATTCAGTTAACACGTGATGCCGAACTGGATATTGATAAAAACATTAATGATAAATTTATTGATGATTTAAAAAACAGTTTAGAGAAGCGCAAAAAAGGCAAACCCATGCGTTTGCTTTATGATTCGGCCATGCCCCTGAACATGCTTACGGTACTGGTAAATAAGCTCAAGCTGGAAGCTGAAAGTTTAATTCCGGGAAACCGCTACCACAAGTTTGGCGATTTTATTGCCTTCCCGAATGTGGGCAAAAAAGAGTTGGAATATGCGCCGAACATACCGCTTAAGGTTCACGACCTGCATAGAACGCAAAGCATGTTTAATAAAGTTGCAAAGCGTGATTACTTGGTAAACCTGCCATACCAATCATACGATTATATCATCTTGTTCTTGCGTGAGGCAGCAATTGATCCGAAAGTAACCGAAATACAGATTACTTTATATCGGTTAGCAGAAAACTCGAAAGTAATCAACGCCTTAATCAACGCCGCCAAAAATGGTAAAGCTGTTTCTGTTTTATTAGAACTTAAAGCCCGTTTTGATGAACAGGCTAACATTTACTGGACAAGTCGCTTAATGGAAGAAGGGGTTAAAGTAAATTATGGTTTAACGGATTACAAAGTACATTCTAAAATTTGCCTGGTTAAACGGATCGAAAAAGATAAACCTGTATACTACGCAAACCTGGCAACCGGAAATTTTAATGAAAAAACTGCAGGTTTATACTGCGATCATAGCATTTTCACAGCAAGGAAAGAAATCACCAACGATCTGGTTAAACTTTTTGATGCTTTGAGCAAGCGTACCGTAACCAAGGGCTTCAAGTACCTGATTGTTTCTCCTCTGGAGAGCCGCTCTAAACTGGTTAATTTTATCAATCGCGAAATCAGAAATGCCAAGCAGGGCAAACTTGCTTATATTATGTTAAAAGTAAACAGTTTAGCTGATGAAGGCATTATTTCCAAACTTTATGATGCGAGTAATGCCGGAGTTAAAATTCAGCTCATTATCCGCGGGATCTGCTGTTTGGTGCCCGGTGTAAAGGGCTTTAGCGAAAATATTACTGCTATCAGCATTATTGATAAATTTTTGGAGCATGCCCGGGTTTATATCTTCGGTAATAATGGCAAAAACGATATGTATTTATCTTCTGCAGATTTAATGAGCAGGAATTTCGAACATCGTGTTGAGGTTGGTTTTCCAGTACTGGATCATGATGTGAAACAGGAGATACAAGACATTATCGACCTGCAGCTACAAGATAATACCAAATCGAGGCAAATTAATGCCTTAAACAATAACAGATACCATAAAAACAGATTAAGTAAAAAGATAAGGGCGCAGGTAGACATCTACAATTATTTAAAAACCAAGCATCAATCATAATGTTAAGATACGCAGCTATAGATATCGGTTCGAATGCCGTGAGGTTACTCATTGCCGATATTAGCAAACAAGACGGGAAATATAAGTACAAAAAAAACACCCTTATACGTGTGCCGCTCCGATTGGGCGACGATGCATTCCTGGATCAATATATTTCGGAGAAAAAATCTGCAGACCTGGTTAAAACGATGACTGCTTTTAAAAATTTAATGGATGTTTACCATGTTTCTGAATATTTAGCCTGTGCAACGTCTGCCATGCGCGAGGCGCGAAATGGTGAAGATATTGTTAAACTGATCAAAAAAGAAACAGATATTACTTTAGAGATTATAGAGGGGCAGCGGGAAGCCAATATTATTTATGCCAACCATATAGAGGAAGAGTTAGATGAAAATAAAAATTACCTGTATATTGATGTGGGTGGTGGTAGTACCGAGTTATCTGTTTTTGTAAATGGTACGCCCGAGGCATCGAGATCTTTTAATATTGGCACAATCAGAATGCTTGACAACCAGGATAAAGAAGAAACCTGGGAAGAAATGAAAGATTGGGTAAAAGAGCATACCAAAGCCTATAAGCATTTAGCTGGCATTGGTACCGGCGGTAATATCAATAAATTGTTCCGCATGTCTGATGAAAAGGAAAATGCACCTTTATCCTTGCAGAAACTGAATTCGATGTATAACAAATTAACCAGTTATTCGCTGAAAGAAAGGATTCATACACTGGGTTTAAACCCTGATCGTGCAGATGTAATTATCCCGGCCTGCGAGATTTACCTGACCTTAATGAAATGGACCGGTATAAAACAGATTTATGTACCTAAAGTGGGTATGGCTGATGGAATTATTAAATTGCTTATAGAGGAGAAGCTGGATTAAAACCATTTTACTCCATCAGATCCGTCATTTAGGCCGTAGCGCCCGCCCGTACAGGCGGGGAAATCTATCCTATCATCCTTAATATAAAGATTGCCTGTCTGCAGCAGGCAGGCTTCGTCTGCTTAAAAAGCCTTCCCGCAATGACGAATTTGGTGTAGAATGATAAAACCTGAAGAAAACTCTCTCTGCCTCATCATCCTGAACTTGTTTCAGGATCTGTCTGAGATATAATTTCATTCTAGGTACATAACCCTAAAACAAACTCATATTGACGTCACTCATCCCATAGCCATTTTCAAAAAATCTTTCACCTCGTCATTAATATCTTCCTTGAAATAAATTCTCAAATGGTGGTTAAACTGCTTCGTTCCTGGTACCTGTACAATCTTAGTGAAGCAAAGGTTATCTTCATAAGGTTGACTGCAAGGAATAACTAAATGAATAAAGTTTTTCCCCAACTGTGTAATGTATGCAAAAGGTATTCTGGATTCGATGGCTATCATCGATCTGGTAGTATGAAGATTAATTTCGCCGATTTTGGTCAATTGCTCCATAAAAAAACGGAATAAACCTAAGGTATATTCCGTTTTTCCGTTTAAGAAGTCTTACAAATGTTTTTCTTCAGAAAACATCATCTCTTAATCTTCCAATAATTTCGTTGCAGCTACGTCGGTAAACCAGGTTAATTTACCGTCAATCGGATCGATTAGCTGAGAAGGGTACAGATCAGGATTTTTTTCCGCATCGCCAATTACATGTTTAAGTGCTTCAGCTTTATTCTCACCGAACACTAAAAAGGCAATATTATCTGCTTTGTTAATCAATGCAGCAGTAAAACTAATGCGATACGTATCTAGTTTTTCTACATAAACAGCCGCTACATTTACTTCTTCATCCTTCACCAAAGTAGTGTGCGGAAAAATTGAAGCCGTATGTGCATCATCGCCCATGCCCAATAGAATTAAATCGAAAACTGGATCTTCGCCATTAAAATGCTTGTCGATTGCTTTTTTATATTCAATAGCTGCTTTTTCCGGAGCCAAAGTAGTATCTACGTAAAAAATATGATCTTCTTTAATCCCTAACGGATCTAAAATCGTTTTTTTGGCCATTAGTCCATTGTAGTTATCATCGTTGGCCGGAACATTACGTTCATCGCCAAAAAAGAAGTATACTTTTTCCCAATCAATTCTGTGCTGCCCTTCGGTGGCCAAAAAATGGTAAAGTGCTTTAGGAGAACTACCGCCTGTAAGTACAAAATTAAAGCGATCGTTTTCTTCGATAGACATTTCTGCAATTTTAATTACATAATCTGCCAGGTCCTGGTTTAGTTCTTCTAATGTTTTATATATGAGTAGATTCATTTTTTATCAATAATAAAGTCGTCATGCTGATCCGATAGCTATCGGATTTATTTCAGCGTCTATTTGAAAAGGCCCTGAACTAAATTCAGGGTGACGCGCAGTGGATAAATTATTCTTTATTCTTTAATGGCAGGTTAAACCAATGGAAACCATCTCTTGCAATAAGTGCTTCCGCTTCTTCCGGTCCCCAGCTATCGGCAGGGTAGTTAGGGAAGTTGATTGATTTTTTGCTTTCCCATGTGTTTAAAATAGGCATCACCAATTCCCACGCAGCTTCTACCTGATCGCCGCGCATAAATAAGGTTTGATCACCCATCATGGCATCCAATAATAAGGTTTCGTAGGCTTCTGGTGTATCGCCCTCGTAAGTTCCTTTATAGTCAAATACCATATCAACAGGGTTTAATACCATATCTAAACCAGGTCTTTTAGCCTGTACCTGCATACGGATACTCATTTCCGGCTGTATGCTGATAACCAACCTGTTTTGTTGCCAGTTTTCAGTTACATCTGAAGAGAAAATCTGATGTGGAACATCTCTGAACTGGATCGTGATTAATGATGAAGTTTGGTTTAACCGTTTTCCTGTTCTTAAATAGAAAGGAATACCTTGCCATCTCCAGTTATCGATATGGAATTTCACTGCAGCAAAAGTTTCGGTATTAGAGTGAGGATCAACACCTTTTTCCTGGCGGTATCCCGGAACTTCCTTACCTTCAACCCAGCCTTTGCTATATTGACCGCGAACGGTGTGAAAACGGATATCTTCAGCAGAAAAAGGACGCATTGCTCTTAAAACCTCCACTTTACGGTTCCTGATTTCATCGGCATCAAAATTAATTGGTGCTTCCATTCCCACCAAACAAAGTAATTGCAAGAGGTGATTCTGGATCATATCCCGCAAGGCACCAGAACCTTCGTAATAACCTCCGCGATCGCCCACACCTAATTGTTCAGTTACCGAAATCTGAACGTGATCGATATACGACCTGTTCCATAATGGCTCGAACAAGGCATTGGCAAAACGGAAAGCCATCATGTTTTGTACCGTTTCTTTACCCAGGTAATGATCAATACGATAAATCTGCTTTTCGGTGAAAATAGTGCTCAATAGGGCATTTAGTTCTTTTGCTGATTCTAAATCATGGCCAAAAGGTTTTTCGATAACGATACGGCTATTGTCTTCATCTTGCGTCAGTTTATATTTCTGCAAACATTCTGCAATAATAGGGAAGAAATTAGGTGCTACTGCAAGGTAAAAAATAACCTGTGTACCTGCACCAAACTCTTTTTGATATTTTTCTACTGCCGCTTTTAGGTTTTCGAAAGTTTTTGGCTCTGCAAAATCAGTAGGGCAGTAGTGAATCGTATTTCCGAAATTTTCCCATTTATCTTTTTTAACTTTTCCGGTACGTGAAAACTCGTTCACCGCTTCTTCCAATGCAGTTTTGTAACTATCATCGGTAAATTCGGTTCTTCCTGTACCTATAATGGCAAATTGATCAGGCATATAGCCCTCCATAAACAGGTTATACAGGGCAGGTGCTAATTTTCTTTTATTTAAATCGCCTGTTCCACCAAATATTACAAAAATGGTCGGGTTTAATGCGGTTTTGGCTTTCATTTTATGTTTTTGTTCGTGAGTGTAATAGGTTAAGATAATTTATTCCAATCGGCATGGAATACGCCTTCTTTATCAATACGCTCAAAGGTATGTGCGCCAAAGAAATCTCTTTGTGCCTGAATTAAATTAGAAGGCATTCTACCTGTAGTAATCGTATCGAAATAGGTTAGGGTAGAAGCAAAGGCAGGGATACCCAAGCCCGAACTGATACAGGCACCAATTGTTTTTCGTGTACCAGCTAAGGTGCCTTTAATGATGTGCTGAATACCTGCATCACTAAATAAATGCTCAAGAGCATTGTTTTTATCATAAGCCTGATAAATATCTTCTAAGAATTTAGCTCTGATGATACAGCCACCACGCCAGATTTTGGCAATTTCCTGCAATTGTAAATCGTATTGGTATTCTTTTGATGCCTGAACCAATAAATGCATTCCCTGAGCATAAGCACTGATCATCGAGAAGTAAAATGCATCTTCCAGCTCCTCAACAGTCACGTCAATTTTAGCGTCTTTTTTGCCAAAGGCATCTTCCAGCGAAACCCTAAGGGCTTTAAATTTAGACAAATCGCGGTTAGAAACAGCTTCGTTAATGGTTGGTATAGGTAACTGAAGTTCCATTGAAACTTCCGAAGTCCATTTTCCGGTACCTTTTGAACGCGCTTCATCTTTGATCTGATCCAATAGATCATTTTGCGTCTCGGTATCTTTAAATAAGAAAATTTCGGCTGTAATTTCCAGTAAGAATGATTGCAACCTGCCTTCGTTCCATTTTTTAAATACTTTATAAATTTCTTGATTTGAATACCCTAAGCCATTTTTTAGGATGCCATATACTTCGGCAATAAGCTCCATAATCGCATATTCAATACCATTGTGTACCATTTTAACAAAGTGACCAGAAGCACCAGGACCTATATAGGTTACACATGGGTCTGTGCCTACTTTTGCAGCTACAGCATCAAAAACATCTTTTACTACATTGTATGCTTGTTTATCGCCGCCGGGCATCATACTCGGACCAAAACGTGCACCTTCCTCACCACCAGAAATACCCATTCCGAAGAAGTGTAGACCATCTTTCTCTAACTCATCAACACGGCGGTTGGTATCGGTAAAATGAGAGTTTCCACTATCAATAATGATGTCGCCTTTGCTTAAAAGTGGTTTTAACTCGGCAATAACGCTGTCTACAATCGGGCCTGCTGGCACCAATAAAATCAGGGTACGCGGGGTTTGTAAGCTCGAAATAAAGCTTTCAATATCGTTAAAGCCTTCTAAATGATGTGCCTTGCCTTCTTCTTCGAGCTTAGCAATCATTTTGGTATCTTTATCGTATCCGGTTACCGAGAAGCCTTTATCAGCCATGTTTAATAATAGGTTACGGCCCATTGTGCCTAACCCGATCATTCCCAATTTATATTTTTCAGAATCGTTATTTGCCATTTTTTGTGTTTTAGAATATACCCAAAATTAGGGTTTACAAATTAATATTGATGTTATTGTTGTTAAATGATTGTAATAAAACCTCAATTATTTTTTGGGCTCAACAGTGAAAATATTATACTTATCGGCCAGTTTCCAAAGTTTAGCACCTCCTTTAATGCCGTCTCTATTGGTTACAATTTTAATATTGCTTTCTAATTTAAAGTCTATGTGTTTAGAATTGCCACCGCCAATATATAATGTATCATAATTGAAAACGGTTTTATAAATTTCGATGATCTTTTTTAACCGCTTATTCCAGCGGTCAACACCAATTTTTTCAAAAGCCTTATTCCCGATATAATCGTCGTAATCCTCTTCTTTATTGATCGGAAAATGCGCCAGTTCTAAATGGGGGAGCAAATCACCATCAAACAATAGTGCTGTTCCAAAACCTGTACCCACTGTAAAAACGATTTCAAAGCCTTTACCATCAACTACGCCTAAACCCTGTTGGTCGGCATCATTCACTAAACGTACAGGATGGCCTAACACATCGGCAACACGTTGTGCGAGATCAACATCTGCCCATTTATTTTTAGCCAGGTTAGGTGCGGTTTTAACGACACCGTTTTTAACATAACCTGGAAAACCAATTGATACGCGATTATAGCTGTCAGGAAAAGACTTAATTAATTCAACAATACCTGAAACAATATCTTTAGGAGTAGCTTCTGGTGGCGTTTTACTTTTTAAATATTCGGTAAGCATCATCCCACTTTCATCCAAAAGAACCGTTTTTATACTTGTACCACCTATATCAATAGATAATATATTGTTGTTTGCAGCTTTTTTCTCTGTAGCCATAATTTTGTATTTATAATTCCGAAGTTCTACAAATAAATTAAAATGGCAAACATTAAATGAAGTTTGATTAATTTATTGCGATAATTTAAACGATAAGATCCATATATTTAAGTTTGTTTCGTTAAACGAAAAGATATAAATTGTTATGACGGTAAATTGGGCTGGTTAGAAAATATATTAATCACACCATATTGATTTTTATTTTGGTGACACTCATTAATATTGGGGCCTTATTAGAACAGCGCAAGTGGATGTATGACCTCGAATGCTTCAGGTTGATATTGGTATTTGGTTATCTCTTCTACAATTTTAATATTATTGAATTTTTAATATTTCCTTTTGTAGGATTGATCATTCCCAAACGTAATTTTTCTTTGAATAACCTGTATAAGAAACACGTTTTAAACTGCCAATCCAACACAATTAATACATAGGTAACCTAAACGAAAAGATTATTTAATATTACCGTAACGTTGCCGGGCTACTTTTGCTGGCAAGATGAAGGATGTATATTTAAGTAAATGTGATGAAGATTTAATGTCTTTAGTGGCAAATCGGGACAGCCTGGCATTAGAAACACTTTTTAACAGGTATTATCCCGCTTTATGCAAATTTACCTCTATTTACATTAAAGATTACAATAAGGCTGAAGAACTTATTGCTGATCTTTTTATGAAGCTTTGGGATAAAAAAAATGATCTTCAGATCAGGTCAGTCAAAAAATACCTGTTCACCGCAGCTAAAAATTTAGCCTTTAATGAAATTCAACGTGTAAAGCTCCCTGTTTTAAGTATCACCGATCGTGATGATACACTTGACTATCCGGACTCCTATTTAAACCCTCACGAACAGCTAACCAGCAGAGAATCCTATTGCGAAATTATAGGGCTAATTAACCTTTTGCCAGATCGGCAAAGGGAAGTGCTTTTAATGAGCCGCATCGACATGCTCGAAAAAACTATCATTGCTGATGTACTGGATATTTCTGTAAGAACGGTAGAAACCCTATTATACCAAGCCGTCAAAAACTTTAGATCGCTCACTGCCGACCGATCGGCTATTTAATTTGCTATACTTCGCTAAGATTTTGGTAACAGGTTACGGTACCTGAATGTGATAAAAGCGGATCACATTTTTTTCATCTGGATGTATTAAATGGCACGGCTATAAGACGCTGCAACGCTGGCCTATCTTTTCTCATTGAAAAACATTCAGATTTTCTCGATAAGACAGCCCTTTAACTTAATAGTTGACTGAGGTTTATAAACAACTCTTTACACTTAACGATTTGTTAACAATAACTTGATCTTTTTCGCTACGTATGCGCATCCCATAATCTGTCTTACATGCAGAACAGCATTACTAAATGGACGAACGTTATTACAAATTAATAGAACATTACAGCAAGAAAACCATTGGCAGTGAAGATTTAACTGATTTACTGATCTGGGTAGGAAGCAGCGAGGAGAATCAACAGATTTTCAGGGAAACCTTACAGGCCTTTGAAGCAGCAGATTATTCGCTGAACAAAGCCGTTAATCAGCAAAAAAACTGGTCGGCCATTCAACAACATATTGAAAATAGTTCGGTACACCCGCCAATTGTAAAAAAAATCAGTTACCGGAAGTACTTAACCATAGCCGCCGCAATCATGGTGATCGCTTTGTTACCAGTGCTTTATTTTAATAATTTTCATTCAAAAGAACAGGAAGTTATTGCATACCATGAAATTTACAATCCACGTGGGCAGAAAAGACTGGTAACCATGCCCGATGGTTCCAACATTTATTTAAACGGCGATAGTAAAATCCGCTACGCACTAAATTTTAATACAGACAAGCGTATTGTTTATTTATCAGGAGAAGCTTTTTTTGATGTGCAGCACCGCAGCAAGCAGCCTTTTATAGTAAAAACTGGAAAAGTAAGTACTACCGTTCTGGGTACTTCATTTAATATTAATGCTTATCCATCTTTAAAAGATGTCACCATCACGGTGCAAACAGGTAAAGTGGGGGTGTTATTTAAAAATAAAGATAAAACAGCACCTGTACAGTTCCTCTTACCAAATGAACAACTTAGCGTGAATGAAAATAATGGACAGGCTACCAAAAAGCATGTAAATGCAATCGATTTTGATAGCTGGAGGGAATACAAAATCTTTTTTTACGATAAACCCCTAAGCGAAATTGCGGAGGTGATTGCCCGTGAGTACGATCTTGATATCGAAATTAGATCAAAAGCTTTAAAAAGTGTAAAGCTTACTGCAAAATTCGATAAATGTTCGGTAGAACAGATTATGAATGTAATTGCTAAGCTATCTAACTCAAAATATACCATCTATGAAAACAAAGTAATCATTTATGAACGATAAACTATAAAGATAGATATGATATAAAATTACTAAACCGAAAAAATGGCCCGAAATGCTGGACACATTTCAAGCCTTACAAACTGTATACTCATTTGACAAAGTAAAACTTAGTAAAGTTATGAAAATTAATACCCGGTGGATTAAAAACTTCCATCAGTATCCCTCAAAAATTATGGTGATTATAACCATCATAATGTTGAATCTGCTCTCTTTCTCTCTATATACCTATGCACAAAGTGATAAAAAGTTTTTATTCGAAGCGGATGGTATAACATTAAAAAAAGCTTTTGAAACTTTAGAAAAGCTTAGCGGCAATCACATTGCCTATAATAACAACCAACTTGATGATCAGAAAAGAGTGTATGTTTCGCGCGGGACAAGATCGCTCTATGAAGTACTCGATCTGCTTTTAAAGGGAATGCCTTTTACCTATAAAGCGAGTGGCGCAGGCAACATCCTCATTACAGCAAAAAAAATCAATACCGGTAAAATTAACGGTAGAGTTGTTGATGAAAACAATGAGCCTATTCCAGCGGCTACCATTAAAATTATTGAACTTAACGCGGTTGGACAAACCAATAACAATGGCGAATATAGTTTTAATGTTGCCCAGGGTATTTATACGGTTGAGGCGAGGTTTATATCTTATGAAATTGCCAAAAGACAACAAGTAAAGGTTAACGTTGGTGGAACAACTAATATTAACTTTAAATTGGTCCAGGCTGACCATTCACTAAATGAAGTAGTGGTTACTGCTTTAGGTATTAAAAGGCAGGAAAAAGCTTTGGGATATGTAGTAACCAAAATTGATAGCAACCAGTTAACGGAAGCTGTTTCGACCAACTGGACAGATGCCCTTTCGGGCAAAGTTGCCGGTTTAAATTTAATCAGATCAAATAGTGGCCCGGCGGGTTCAAACAAAATCATTTTACGTGGGGAGAATAACCTCACAGGTGATAATGAAGCGTTGATTGTTTTAGATGGGGTAGTCATCAACAACAGTGGGGGTAGACGTACGGCCAACAGTTCTGACGGCGTTTATGGTACCGGAAGTGATAACATGCCGGCTGATTATGGAAGCTCTATAAACGACATCAACCCAGAGGACATTGAAAGTGTTACCGTATTAAAAGGTCCCGGAGCCGCAGCTTTGTACGGCCAGCGTGGCGCAAATGGAGCCATTATTATTACCACTAAATCAGGTAATTCAAAACATAAAAAAGTAAATATCAGATTTACTTCCAACGGATCTTTCGAAGAAGTTAACCGTTGGCCGGATCTGCAATATGAGTATGGCCAGGGAGTAGATGGTGCAGCCTATTATTCGTATGGTACAACTGCAGATGGTGCGAGCACAAGCGGAACCAGTTCTGCCTACGGACCACGTTTCGATGGACAGCTGTTTTTTCAATACGACCCCATTACACAAACCACCGGCAAAACCCGCACACCTTGGGTACCTTATAAAAACCAGATCAGGGATTTCTTTAGCACAGGTGAAAATTTAACCAACTCATTGAGTTTAGATGGCCGTTACAAAAACACCACCGCCCGTTTTTCTGTTACCAACCAGAACAATACCTGGATTGTACCTAATACCGGGATAGAGCGTACCACACTTACTTTATCAACCAATACTGATGTTACCTCTAAATTAAAAATTGCCACTAAAATCAATTATGGTAACCGGTTTAGCGATAACTTACCTGGTGCAGGTTATGGTAATCAATCGTTAATGTATTGGTTTATTTTCTGGCAACCGAATGCCAGCCTGGATTGGATTAAAAATTATTGGGCAAATGGACAGGAAAATAAAGTAATCAAATATCCGTTCAGTTCGTTCCCGGAAAACCCCTATGCGGTTGTTAACGAGTTTATCAATAGAACCGGACGTAATAATGTAACAGCAAATATTCAGGCCAGTTACCAGTTTACAAAAGAGTTAAGCCTATTATTGAGGTCTAGTATTGATTATTCAAACGAACACCGTGCCCAAGACCGTCCTTACGATTCGGGAAGTCGTTTACCTAAAGGTTCAACGCGTCAACAGCAGATTAATGCGCAGGAAACCAATATTGATTTCTTGTTAAGGTATGATAAAAAAATCAATAAAAATTTCAGCATCAATGCTTCATTGGGTGGTAGCGAGCTTAGGAACAAATACAATAAATCGGATTTACGTGCCGATGGCTTGACCGTACCAAATATTTACGAGTTAACCAACAACCTGTATTCATTAATTTCTATTCCCGATACCAGCCGATACAGAATCAATAGTTTTTACGGGGTTTTATCTACCAACTACAAAAACTACTGGTATGTAGAGCTTACCGGACGTAAAGACTGGAGCAGTGTATTGGCTACCGCCACCAGAACCGATAATGTTGGCTTTTTCTACCCGGCAATCAGCACCAGTTTCGTGCTTTCCGAATTCTTTAAACTGCCTAAAGCAATTAGTTTTGCTAAATTAAGGGCTTCAGTTTCGCAGGTAGGTAGCGGTGGTACCACACCTTATCGTACAGCCTATACTTATTCTCTTGCATCGAACGGTACTTATCCTGATAGCGCTCTTGTAAACCCAACCATTTTACCAAACGAAAATTTAAAACCATTAAAAACGACCACTTACGAGGTAGGTACCGAAGTAAGTTTGTTTAAAGGCAGGTTGGGTTTTGATGTTGCTGTTTATGCGGGAAATACCAAAAACCAGATTTTAACCAGAATTATTGACCGCTCGACTGGCTATAACCAGGCATTGATCAACGCGGGGCAGGTAAATAATACGGGTGTTGAGGTAGCCTTAAACGGAACACCAGTGGTTACAAAAGGCGGTTTTAAATGGACAATGAACGCCACTTTTGCTTCAAATTCAAATGTAATCAAAGCCTTAACAGATAGTTCGATCATTCTCCGTACCGGTCCTGTAGCCGGCGGACAGATTGTAGCAAAAGTTGGCGGAAGCATGGGCGATTTATACGGCAGGGGGTATGTCCGCGATCCGCAGGGCAATGTGGTTTATGATGCCACAACAGGTTTTGCAAAAATAACGAATGATGTGGTTTACCTTGGTAATACCATGCCTAAATACAAATTCAGTATCGGAAGTACCTTTGCTTACAGAAACATCAGTTTAAGCGTGTTGTTCGATGCACAGGTTGGCGCTGTTGCACACTCGTTGTTAAATTACAAATTGGTTGAACAAGGTAAATTAACCAGCACGTTGCCAGGTAGGTATAACGGTATTGTAGGTAATGGCGTAGTCCAATTAGCCGATGGCTCTTACGTTTCAAATACCACTGTTGCTTATGATATTGACGAATATTACCGCTCGCATGCTGGTGCTGATAATGCCGAGGGCAGTACATTTAGTACCGATTTTATTAAATTCAGGGAAGCTTCTTTAAATTATAGGTTTAATGCGCGTTTTCTGAAAAGGATCGGTCTATCCTCTGCAACTTTCGGCGTTTATGGCCGTAACCTTTTCATCTGGTCGCCCTGGCCAATGTTCGATCCGGAATTTGGAACGCTTAGCGGTTCTGATATCGTTACCGGATTTGAGATCGGTCAGTTTCCATCGACCAGAACTTTTGGTTTCAATTTATCAATTGGCATATAATCTTTTAAAATATGAAAAAGAATCTATATAAAATTATTGCAGCTTTGGTGGTGTCGGCAACTACACTTTCCTCATGTGATAAGAATTTTCAGGAAGTGAACACTGATCCGATCAATATCACATCAACCACTCCTGAGAAACTGTTGGCACCGGCTCTCGTTAATACATTAACTTACGGAATGATCCGCAACCGTAATTTTAACAACGAACTGATGCAGGTAACCGTAAGTATCAGTGATGGTGATGGAACCGTATTCAGGTACGAATACAGAAGCACCTTTTCTGATTATTTATGGAATGCCTGGTATGTTCAGCTCACCAACTTTAAAGATATTTATAAATTAGCTGGCAAACCCGGAATGGAAAATAAATCTTACCAGGGGATTTCTTTGGTCTGCCAATCATGGGTTTATTCCATGTTATCTGATACTTATGGTGATATCCCTTATTTTGAATCCAATCAAGGAAATACTGGCGTTTTAGAACCAAAATTCGATAAACAAAAGGATATTTATCTGGACATGTTTAAAAAACTTGAAGAAGCCAATACCTTGTTAAGCGCAGGAAAAGCCATTGCACCTTCAAGCGATCCTGTTTTTAAAGGCGATGTGGCTAAATGGCGTAAGTTTTGTAATTCGCTGTACTTAAGGTTATTGTTGAGGGTATCGGGCAAATCTGAAGTTTCTGCGCAGGCAATTGCCAAAATTAAAGAAATTGTAGATACCAACCCGGGCAACTACCCTGTGATGGCCAACAACAGCGAATCGGCAACTTTACCTTGGACAGGTTTAACGGGAACCGATCCCTATGTAAATCCCTATGTAAATGCGGTGAGGGTGCAGGATTTCAGATCGCCTGCGATTGGCAGCTTTTTTATTGAGCATTTAAGAGATTGGGCCGATCCGCGTATCGATGCTAATTCACCAAACGGCGATGGTGGCGCAAACAGATTAGGGATTGCCCAGGGGCTTCAGGGTTATTCGGGTGTGCCAAGTGGTTATGCCGTTGGTGCAGGCGTGGTTAAGCAGGCTTATTTTTATTCATATGATCAGGCTCTTGGCAGCGGTACATATGGCGCTAAATCTTTACAACAATCATCTAAAACAGGTATTTTGATGAACTACGCGGAGCTTCAGTTCATTTTAGCAGAAGCTGCACTAAAAGGTTGGATCAATGGATCAGCAGCAAACTACTATAACGCAGGCATTGCCAATGCCATAAATTATTGGGTACCTGCATTTACCACTTCAACTACATCGGCAGCCTTTACCAAATATGTTACTGATGCGGATATAGACTGGGACAATACACAATCTACCGAAGGCAAAATGGAACAAATCCACTTACAGAAATATTTCGCGCTGTTTTTGGTTGATATGCAACAATGGTTCGAATACCGTCGTACCGGGCATCCGGTTCTACCAAAAGGGCCTGGATTAAGAAATGGTGGTACAATGCCGGCCAGAATGACCTATCCGGTTTATGTACAATCTGCTAACCCAACAAATTACCAGTTGGCAGTAGCACAACAAGGCCCCGATGCAATTAATACGAACGTATGGTGGCAGAAACCGTAACCAATAATTAAAAATGATCGAAATGAAAAAGATAATATTTTATAGTGTAACTTTTCTCTCGCTGGCTCTGATGTGGTCTGCGTGTAAAAAATCTAATTATCCTGGCGGTGTTATTGGTGATTATGTACCATTGTACGATTTAAGAAACCTGTACAAAGGATCAGATGTTACCCTTACAAAAGAAAACATGTTTGGTTCAAGCAGCATAACCGGTGTGGTCATATCAGATCATTCAGGTAAAAACCTGCCAGAAGGGTTGCTTATTATACAAGATAAACGCCGCTTAGGTTTAATAAGAGGTATTTCTCTTTCAATTGGTGCTGATGCCGCTAAATATGTCCCTGGCGATTCTGTGGGCATAAAAGTTGAAGGTGCAGTATTGAAAAGAGTAGATGGAATTTTGCAGGTTACCGGTGTTCAGGCCAATGCCGTTACTAAAATTGCATCTAATGTACCCATCCCACCCAACAGGGTAGGCAGCAGTTTTATTCTGGCTAAACCAAATGATTATGAAAGTACGCTTGTGGCCATTGTAAAAGCTGGATTTGAGCCTGGCGCCGGCCCTAATGATACCTATGCAGGTGATAAAACCATAAATGATGGTTTCGATAATTTCACCTTGCATACCGAAGCAACCGCAACTTTTGCAAATTCGGGCGGACTTAATTTTAACGGAAATTATTACGGAATCATTTTTAATAGTGTTGCCGCTAACGGCGCATTAAAACCACACCAGAGAATGCGTACCATTAAAGATGCTATTGCCTTAAGCGCTACTCCAGATATCGCATCGGCTATTATTACAGGTTACATGGCTGATGCGGAAGGTGCTGATGGAAATTACGAATATATGCAGTTTATGGCCACCAGGGATATTGATTTTTCCATAACGCCATTCTGTGTAGTGGTCACAAATAATGCAGGCGCATCATCACCAACAGGCGTGTTTCCGACCAAAGGATGGGCAACCGGTGCAGATGCATTAAAAACACCAGCAGGTTTAGTATCAAGAACCTATAAATTTGATCTGACTTCCGGTAAAGCAGCTAAAGGCACCTTCTTTTATGTTGGCGGATCATCAAAAATGATCAATGGATCAAAATCAAAATCGATTGCATCTGCAAATTGGATCAAGGCTAAAAATTACACGGTAGCGACTCCTGCAACAGCGCCTGCAGGTAATGGCGATGGTTTTGGCTTGTATACATCTGGTTTATTTGCAAATTCGGGTAATGCATCAGGTTTTGCCATTTTTGAAGGCACTAAAGTTGATGTTAATACTGCCCCGATAGATGTGATTTTTATAGGTAGTGGAGGAAGTTTGTACAATGCGCCTTCAGTAGGTTATAAGATCGCCAATACCGATTTCTATGATAAGATAAACCCCATTACGCTTGCCCCTCAGCCTTATTACAGAAGTGGCGTAAATACCCTGTGCTTTAATTATCAGCTACCTGCCGATCAGGGATTTTGGAATAAGCTTGGTGGTGTTTATAATCCGTCGCTTGGTAAATGGGTTAAAGCCAGAAGTCAATCTGATATTGATCTTAGTACCTCATCAACCATCGAAGACATTGAAGGAACATCTTTGATAAAGATTATAAATGGGGTAACGGGAGAATATATCCGCACAGATACCATTCCGCCTACCAGATTAAAATAAACTATCCTAATTACACAGAAAGCCTTTAGGTTTTCTGTGTAGTTTATAATCCCATTCTTACATCAATATGAACAGAAGATCATTTATACAAAAATCAACTTTATTAACCTCTACCTTATTTGTTAGCTTAAAATCCTTTCCTTCATCACTATTCTCTGTTGATGGACTTGTTAGCGGTACCGTAACCAGCAAAGGTAAAGCCGTAGCTGGTGTGGTCATTTCCGATGGTTACAGCGTGGTACAAACCGATAAAAGCGGCAACTATGAGATTAAACTTCACGAATTGGCTCGTTTTGTCTGGATCAGTACACCCTCGGGTTATGAGTTTAAAACCGAAAGCAGTATTGCCCGTCATTATTACAAACCAGATGCAGCAGGTAAATTAAACTTCGACCTTAAACCCTTAAAGCAGAACGACAATAAACATAACTTTATCATTTGGGCAGACCCACAGGTAAAGAATAAAAAAGATGTTCAGCAGATGATGGAAACTTCAGTGCCGGATACCCGTGAGGTAGTAAAAGGAATGGGTAAAACCCCTGTTCATGGCATTGGCGTAGGTGATCTGGTATGGGATAACTTAGCACTTTTTTCAGCTTACGATGAAGCTATTGCGCAGATCGGGATTCCTTTTTTCCAGTGCCTTGGCAACCACGATATGGACTACCGCATGGGCGGCGATGATACCTCTGATCGTACTTTTCAGGCGCATTATGGACCTACATATTATTCTTTTAATAGGGGGAAGGCGCATTATGTGGTTTTAGATGATGTACGTTATCTGGGTGCAGAGCGTACTTATGATGGATACATTACGCCAACACAATTAGAATGGCTGGCAAAAGATCTACAGTTTGTTCCAAAAGATGCCCTAATTATCATTTGTCTGCATATTCCTGTACATAACTCTGTAAAAAACAATGATGATTTTTATGCTGTTTTGAAAGATTTCAAAAACGTGCATATTATGTCGGGTCATACGCATTTTAATAAAAATGTAATTAAAAATAGTATTTATGAGCATAACCATGGCACAGTGTGTGGAGGTTGGTGGACGGGGCCTATTTGTGGCGACGGAACACCGCGCGGTTATGGCGTTTACGAGGTAAATGGAACAGATTTAAAATGGTATTATAAATCAACGGGCGAAGACCGGAAAAAACAGTTGAGCATTTATGTAGATACCCTAACCAATCAGAAAAGATTGATCGCTAATGTCTGGAATTATGATCCGGAATGGAAAGTAGAATATTTTTTAGATGGAAAAGCGATGGGTAATCTGGCTATTCAGGATGGATTTGATCCTTTAGCGGTAAAATTGTACAAAGGCGATAAATTACCAAACCCCAGGCCATTTGTTGAACCAGAGTCTACAGATCATTTATTTTTGGCACATTTTGAACCTGCAGTTAAAAAAGTAAAAGTAGTAGCCACCGATCGTTTCGGAGAAAAATTTGAAGCAGAAGTTGATGCTTGATAATCATGCTGGCCATGCGGAAAGAGGTACCGACAATTAGCCATCTTTAAAATTAATTTCTTTAATCAATCGCGTCAGATGCAACATCTGACGCCACCAAAAATGCTCATAAATTAATGTATTGTGCTGTTGGATGTTACCATCCGACAGTTAATTAACTTCCTAAGACCTTTTAAAATTCCTTTTTTGATATGAACCTTAAAAAAACAGCAATAATTATTCTTCTGGCTTCATGGGCATTAAAATCAAATGCTCAAGAAGTTAAATTCCCCGCGTTTAGTGCTGAAGCACACCGTGGCGGACGTGGCTTAATGCCTGAAAATAGCATTGAAGCCATGTTAAATGCCGTGAAAATCGATGGTATTACCACCCTGGAAATGGATACACATATTTCAAAGGATGGTAAAGTAGTGGTAACCCATGATGATTACCTGAGCCCGGCTTTTATGCTTACACCTGATGGAAAGGATATCCCAGCAACTGATGCCAGGAAATATCCGATTTTCGGAATGAATTATGCTGAAATTAAACAATTTGATTTAGGAACAAAATATTACGATCTTTTTCCTCAGCAAGTAAAAGTAAAAACGAATTTACCTTTACTCGCTGATCTGATTGATGCCGTACAGCGAGATATTAAAAAAAATAAACGAAAGCCCTTTTTCTATAACATTGAAACTAAATGCAGCCAAAGCGGTGATGGGATTACCAATCCTAAACCTGAAGAATTTGTTAAACTTTTGATGGATGTAATTTTAAAGAAAAAGATCGCTGATTTTGTAGTGATCCAATCTTTCGATAAAAGGACTATCCAGATTATCCATGAGAAATACCCCAAAATAAAAACTTCTTTCCTGGTGGCCAATAAAAAAACGTACGAAGAAAATATGGCCGATTTGGGTTTCAAGCCGTTTATTTTAAGTCCGGTTTGGCAAATGGTGAATGAAGAACTGGTTAAAAAGGCACATGCCGATGGCGTAAAAATTATACCTTGGACAGCTAATACCTTAGCCGACATTCAAAAATTAAAAGCTTTACATGTAGATGGGATTATTTCCGATTATCCTAATATTTTAGTTCAGGCGAAATAGTATTTCAGTATTACAAAAAAATAAGATGAAACCACTTTTAAATAGAGTACTAGTCACCAATATTTTATTTATTTTTATTTTCACAGCAGCTTCTGCCCAGGTGGTTAAATGGGACAGTACCTACCGTCCGGCTAAATACGTTGAACTGGTGGCTAAGTTTAAAGCAGATCCAAAATCAAAAAAAGATATTATTTTTTTAGGTAACAGCATCACTGCCGGAGCAGACTGGGCTAAACTTTTAGATCTTCCACAGGCTAAAAACAGGGGTATCTCTGGCGATATTACCTTTGGTGTATTAGATCGTTTGCAAGATGTGATTGAGGGTAAGCCGGCGAAGATTTTTATTTTAATCGGTATTAACGACATCTCCAGGGACATTCCGGATAGCGTGATCTTAAGGAATTATAAAACCATGACGGCCAGAATCAGAAAAGGATCGAAGAAAACAAAAATTTATTTCAATACACTATTACCTGTTAATACTGCTTTCGAAAAGTTTAAGAAACATTATGGCAAAGACGAGCATATTCTTTGGCTTAATGATGAAATCAGAAAATTTGAAGCTAAAAATGTAATCGTGATCGATCTGTACCCAAATTTTATTGATCAGAATAAACATTTAAAGGCAGAGCTTACAAAAGATGGTCTACATCTTCTTCCTGCCGGATATCAGATTTGGGCTGATTTTCTAAAAAAAAGCGGCTACTTAACGGAACGTTAATTTAAATCTCGCAGATTTTAAAATCTGCGAGATCTTTTAATTTATGAAGCTTTAAAGCGAGATATAATCGCCGGCAATTGTTACCCGATCCTGGTCAATATGGCTTAATTGAGGCACATGGCCCAATGCTTTTACCTGGCTATACTGCTGAATATATCTTTCGGTCTCCTTATTTTCATCTCCGTTAAAAATGATACCCTTAATCGGAATTTGGTATTGTTTTAGCAGACTGACTGATAATAAGGTATGGTTAATACTGCCCAGGTAATTTTGTGAAACCAATATCACTTCTACTTCCAGCTTCTTGATCAGGTCTACAATGAGTTCGTTTTCATTTAAAGGTACCATCAAACCGCCAGCGCCTTCAATAATCAAGTTGTTATCGGTTAAAGGCATATTGATCCTATTCAGATCAATGTGAACACCATCCAACCTGGCTGATAAATGCGGCGACAGGGGTTGTGTCAATCTATAACTTTCGGGATGGATAACCGTTTGTGTATTAGTAATTAAACGATCTATTGTTATACTATCGCTGGTATCTAAATCGCCAGATTGGATCGGTTTCCAATAATCGGCTTTTAGTTTTTCGGTTAAAATAGCACTTACTAATGTTTTTCCGATGCCTGTTCCAATGCCTGTGACAAAATATTTATTCATTTAATTTAATTCTTTAAGATGATTAACCAATGAAATAATTTCTTCATCAGTATTAAAGGTATGCAAGCAGATCCTGAGCCTTTCTTTGCCTAATGCTACCGTTGGGCTTAATATGGCCCGTACATCAAAACCTTTGCTTTGCAAGATGACAGCAGCCTGTTTGGTTGCTTCGTTTGATGAAAACAGAATACCCTGGATGGTACTTTCGCTATCAATGGCCTCGATCTGATCTTCTTTTAATAATTTTCTAAATAAAGCAATTTTTTGATGGATGGGCTGCAGGTCAACTCGGTATAAGTGCTGATAGGCACAATTAACTGCAACAATATTATGAATCGGGGCCGCAGTGGTGTAAATGAATGATCTGGCAAAATTAATAAGGTAATGCCGCAAATTTCTACTACCTAAAACAATAGCTCCATGCACACCCAGGGCTTTTCCAAAAGTTACAATGCAGGCAAATACCCGATCCGTTAAGTTAAGCTGATTGATTAATCCTTGTCCATTTTCACCAAAAACGCCTGTGGCATGGGCTTCATCTACGATCAGATTGGCAGAATAACGCTCGCAAAGATCAGATATCGCTAATAATGGTGCAATATCTCCATCCATTGAATAAACGCTTTCTACCACCACAAATATGTTCCCTTTGGCGAGTTTAAGTTTATCTTCCAGATTATTTATATCATTATGATGAAACTTAAAACGCGTAGCATGGCTTAATCTACAGCCATCTATAATACTCGCATGAATCAATTCATCCGTAATAATGGTGTCGCCACGTTGTGGTATGCTGGATAAGAGCCCAACATTGGCATCATAACCAGAGTTAAAGATCAATCCACTTTCGGCCTGGTGAAAATCGGCAATAAATTGTTCAGTTTCTTCTGTAAAATGTGTATTTCCAATTAATAATCTCGAACCACCAGCGCCATTCAGGTAATTAGGTATT
The DNA here is from genome assembly GCF_900100705.1 of Pedobacter terrae. Classification (GTDB taxonomy): domain Bacteria; phylum Bacteroidota; class Bacteroidia; order Sphingobacteriales; family Sphingobacteriaceae; genus Pedobacter; species Pedobacter terrae. The sequence goes on along the minus strand of NZ_FNCH01000001.1, from coordinate 423,303 downwards.
GACGCCAGGGTAGCGTTGATCATCTGCTGTAATTCACCAGATCTGGCAAAACCTAAATAATCATTAGAACAAAAATCAACAGGAGGGGAGTTTGTTGATAAATTCCTGATCGAAAGCTGATCTTTCCGCTCCTGAAGCTTACCGCCAATAAACTGTTCAATTTTACGCATTCCTCAAAAGTAAAAAAAGCGTCCCGAATAATCGAAACGCTTTCAAAAATATAATTAATTACTGTTTTTAAAATTTATCCTTGTGCAGGCGGATTAGAAACTACCGGTGCTTTGTCTTTTCTACCTCTGTCACCCATGCCTTTTCTCATTTTTTCACCTCTCTCTTTCGCTTCGGCACGAAACGCATCCATTTTAGTTTTTTGATCTGCGGTTAAAACGGCATCTATTTTAGTTTTTTGCTCATCCATTGCTGCTTTACGCTCTTTCATTTTTCCCTTCATGTCACCCTTATCAGCAGATCTCCAGGCTTCCATTTTCTTTGCATTTTCTAACTCAATGGCGTAAATCTTGCTTTTTTGATCAGTGGTTAAACTCAATTGTTTCTGCAATCTGGAAGTTACTTTTTCTGCCCTTTGCTCGGCAGTCATTTTAGGCATTGCCCTTCTTGCGTGTTTTGTACTGTCTTGAGCGAATGCAGCGGTTAAGCCCATTACTGCAATTGCTACTGTTAAAATTACCTTTTTCATGTGATGTGTTTTTATGTGTTTGTTAAATCAATAGATAGATAAAAGCACAAAGGGTTTAACCGGCACATGTTAAAAAAATGTTAATTTTTATTTAATTGGGAAATTGATTTCTGCATCTGCGCCATCATTTGCGTCAAGGTTTCCATAGTTGGGTCTGGTGCAGGTTCAGGCAATGAGGTTGATATATAGGCTTTAGCTTTCCAGATTTCCAGGATATCATCAGCGGCTATGGTATAGGCATCGTAGACTTTATTATCGGATATCAGTTTCAAATCTTTGTTTTCTCTGAAACGGTTACCTGCTCTTTTATATACTACACCTTCATTTTTGCTAATCACAATATAAGTTTCGCCGGTTTTTACCTCATTCCAGTTATCCATATACTCGCCAATAATTACACTTCCTGGTTGAACAGGTAACATACTATCGCCCATGATTTCGAAAGCCCTGAAAGTGCCTTGTCTTAATGCAGCCAAAGGGAGTTGGAATTTAGGCAGATCGCTTATATATTGAGGATCTGAAAAGCCGTTTAAATAACCGGCACTTGCCTTAACCGGAACCAGTTCGATATTTTCGCGGTCTTTCTGATCAACAGAAATGCTCAGTACCCTTAAGTTAGATCCCTGGCTTTTTGGTTTAGGCTTCCAGCTGTCAGATATTTTTTCATTGATGAATTCATCAATAGTAAGATCAAAGTATTCGGCTATTTTTTTTAGCAAATCATATTTAGGTTCCGCACGGTCTTCCTCGTAAGCACCGATAAGCGATCTCTTGATTTCCATGATATCAGCGAAATTCTGCTGCGTATGGCCTTTTTTCTTTCTGAGGTACTTTAAATTATTTGAAATATTTGACATAAAAATAAATTTTAAAATAAATTTGGAATTACTAAAATAGTTAGTAATTTTATGCTCATAAAGTTAGTAATATTATTTTGATTTGCAAGAACACATACTAATTAGTTTAGTTTTAATTTTAAACATAAGATCATGAAAAAGTTTGTTTATATCGTTACCGACAGAAATCGTACAAGTATGCACGTGGGCATGAGCTCTGATTTAATAAAGACACTGGATTTCTACAAACAGATGCCAAACTTGTTTTTTGATAATGGGCAACAATTAACCCGCCTGGTTTATTTTGAGGAGTTTAAAACAGAAGCACAGGCTTTGGTGCGTTTTAAGTCAATAAGCCGGTTTACACGTATGCAGAAAGAACGCCTGGTAAGATCTTGTAATCCAGATTGGATTGATTTAACTATAGGCCTTGATTTCGAAAATATTCTTTTACACCGGAATATCAATAACCAGGTTAAGTTATCATTTACAAGCCTGTCTTAGTTAGTTTTAAGGTTGATGTTTACAGATTGAATTTTATCAGAAATCATGATTTATAAATATGTTAAAAAAAATGCTTGAATGAAAAGGATTATTGAGCCTCATCATTCAAGCAATAATTATAGTTTATCATCTATAAACATGATATATTTATTCATGAAACTTATTGATTTATCATCCATTGTTTCGAACTCAAATATTTCATTCTTTTTCAAAACAAACTGAGTGTTAAAATTACGATTACAATATCCTTCGCCAGACTTGGAAGCATTATTTAAAATTTCAAATTGTTTTTTGGCAATTTCATTATTTTTAAATTCATAAATACGAATGTGAAAATTGTAATAATAGCTCGAAAAACTTTTATTACTTCGATTGATCTTTGTTCTCCGATTATACTTGGTTTTTTTTGACCTAGTTTTAATTGAGTAAACCCGCATCCCTTTCATATTAATATGATATTGAATATGCTTCACACAATCGAAAATAAAGCTATACTCTTCTTTTGATTTATCAGTTGTATATGTGGTTAATTCTACATCATTTTTTTCTAATTCAGTTTTTAATTTATATATGACACCTAAATTATCGGGCATATTTACGGTATTTATAGTATCATGAGTATATTCAGTATGAAGCAGTTTATATAATATAGAATCTTCTGACTTGTTCTGACAAGAAAGAGCAAACAGACAGCTACAACTGAGTAAAAAAGGAGTGAAAAATTTCATATTTTCTTGGGTTGTAAGCAGTAATCGCTTTACATTATTTAATTACGATAATAGAAGATTTTCACATTACTTTACAACATAAATCCTTATAATATTAATTTTTCTTGTATCTATTACGCTTTATGAGGTAGTATAGTAAAGTTGGAATCACTATAAATAGAGAAATCCCTAATGAAATAAATTCCATAATTTAGTCGTACCATCCGTAAGAAAAATTAATCTGTACAAAAATAAAACGAAAGATAAAAAGTAGGTTAAGCCCCGTTACAAGATACCAAAGCCACCTTTCCCAAATACTTTCATGGTCAGTATAACTCTCCGCTATGATTCTGAAATAAAATATTATACTGGCTATCTGAATAAATAAAACCAATATTATCATATCATTATTCTTATATTACTTCACATCATAAATCCCTGGGTTTCTAAATTTCTACCTCCTGGAAGATATAGTGTGATGCCGGGTACAGATATTCCACCCTTTCCATATTTTAAAAATAATGATTCTTCATTTCTTAAATATGGATCTTCACTATTTGTTATAATCTTAATAATCTCCCTTCTCCCATATATTCCATTTTATAGTCTTTAATAGGTAACACATGGTATAGTCATTTCCATTTCATCTAATTTAAAAGAAAATGCCATTTACTTAATCATCCAATCAGTCATCATTCAATTCTTACCATCCTGGCGCAAACGTTAAACCAAATACTCCGGTTTTAACATCTTTTCTTTGAAAAGGGATCGCATAATAAGGTTCTAATACAAAATATCCAAAAACATTCACCCTCAAAGATATACCAACACTCATTGCTGGCACACGCTCTGTTGTAGCCTGATAAGTAACCGGGTTTCCCTTATCGTCAACTGTAGGTTGTTTATTTGCATCTAAAACAGGTTCAGTAGTGTAAGTTGGTTCACTTTTAAACTTCACTTTAGTATCGTTGGTCCAGGCCAATCCCGCATCGAAGAATAAATTCAGGTCGGTGAACAAAAACTTAGAAGGTATAGCAGCTAACTTTTTAGGTCCTGTAAATGGCAAACGAACTTCGAAGTTAAATACAGCTATTTTACTTCCTGTTAACTGGTTAATATCAAAAGATCCTGTTGATCGAGCGGAAGTGCTTTTATAAATAGAGTTTGATTCATAACCCCTGATCAGATAAGGATAACCCAGATACATCGGATAAAGCCTGTCTGCATCTTTACCGATTCTTAAGGTATTATAACTTCTTACCGCAAAAGTTACCGGTTTAGCCCTCCAATATTTACGAAGATCGGCCGTTACACCTGCAAAATTATAAGTACCAAAATATTTTTCGCCACTTACACGATATCTGAAACCATCGAGTGGACCAGTAAGCCCAAATATTGAATTATCTCCAACAAAGCCTGCATTTATTTGATATAGCGTAAAAGAGTTAAATGGAATACCGTAATCATTAGAAGCTACATCGTTAGAAATCCTGCTACGGTCTGAACCAATATAGTTCCCGGCCGAATTATAAAAATTACTATATCGATCTACCCTGTAACTATAATGAGAAAATGCACCGCCCAACTCAAACCGATGTATTTTACTAAATGGATAGGCCCCATAAACCTGCAGCTGATCTTCGAAAGTCCTGATAATGTCTGTTCTGTCTGCCAGGGCATTTATAGTCGTATTATCACTTGTGGGTATATTTTGATAACCATAAGATCTAAAACCAGATACGTAAGGAATATGCGAAACGGCGGCACCCCAGTTGATTCTGCTTTTTTGATTAATATAACCCACCAAGCCACCAAAATCGTAAATTTCTCCATTTACCGATAAATTAGCTATAATCTGGTTCGTACCCAATATATCGCTGAACATGCCTACAATACCACCAGAAGCACCAGTCCCAAAACGGCTGGTTGAAACACCCACACCGCTATTTGCCAGGTAATCTAACCTGAATTTTGGTTTATAAGGTACCGTTTTCATCGAATCAGCCACTATTTTCTCGAAACGGTCAAAGTTATTTAAATTAGAATTGATAATATTTACACCAATGTTCTCCATAGGTGGAAGGATAGCGGCATCAAAATTTTCTTCCTGATTGCCAATCCTTTTCGCCTTGAAACTGCTTAGCTTAGCATTATACAAAGTATAACGTTGGTAGCGATAATAGCTGTATACAATATCATCAGTTGTAGAGACAGAAATTGCAGGCGAAAATTCGGTAATTCCACTAATTCCTGTAAAATAATCAGTTAATTGATCAACAGTATTATCGGCAAAGTTGTATTTATATAAATTTCTAAAGCCATCTCTATTTGATAAAAAATAGATGTTTTGGCTATTTGAAGAAAACTGTGCATTCAGGTTATTGGCTCCCGGAAAAACGTCCAAATTGCTGACCGTTTTAGTCGTAATATCATAAACGGCAAGGTTTATTGGTAACACGGCATTAGTAACATTGGCTTGAATGGCTGCTCTATCTGACGAAAATACCAGTTTTTTACCATCAGGTGAGTAATTTGGGGCATAATCAGAATATACATCGTTAGTGATCTGGGTAACTGCCTTGGTATCGAGATTATAAGAAAATATATCACTCTGCCCTTCAACCATACCCGAAAAAGCAATATCTTTTCCATTTGGTGACCAGGTTAAATTACCAAACTGTTGTACCTGACCCATTGCCGTTTGAGAAACTGTAGTTCCGTTTGAGACATTAATGATCATCATCTGGTTTTTACCATGACTGAAGATACTAAAGGCAAATTGTTTACTATCCGGCGACCACGCACCGGCTGATTCTATAAAGTTGAAATCGTCAATGTGACCATTGGAGATCTGGCTGCTGAGTTTTCTGATAATCCTACCGGTTTTAGCATCTGCGAGAAATAAATCTATACCAAAAAGATCTTTCTCAGACATAAATGCCAAATATTTTCCATCGGGACTTAGGGCAGGGGCAACGTTCATATTGCCTGCATTTTTATTATCAATAATTTTTGTACCTGTAATTTTGATCTGCGAACTATCGGCTTTCAACATTGGCTTATAATGTGCGTCGATGGAGTTTTTCCATAAGCCCGATAATGTTTTATCATCATAGCCGAAGGTATACCTGATCGCATTTTCATAGCCATATTTTGCAGTATTCTTAAACAGTGGAACAATCGTGGTATCGCCGTATTGTGAACCGATGTAGGTCCAAAATGCCTGACCATAACGGTAAGGAAAATATTTATTAGAATTGGTTAAATCTTTTAATGAAGGAATATCACGGTTTAACATGGCATCTCTCATCCACATGGAAGTAAATGCATCTTTCTTTCCGATTGATAAATACTCGGCCATCCCTTCAACCATCCATAGTGGCGTTTGTCCAACGTTTTCTAAACTAATCGAATCTTTTTCCAGCAGGAGATGGTATTGAAAAGCATGAACAAGTTCATGGCCTAACACGTGCCTGGTTTGACTATTTAGCTCCATAACCGGCATAATTACCCGATTTTTTAATGCCTCGGTTACTCCACCTGTACCAATTCCAATTTCGCCGTTAAGCACAGTTGTCTGTTGAAAATCGGGGTGGTTATTATATAGGATTATAGGATTTTTCTTTAAAAAAGTATCTCTAAAAACCTCCTGGTGCATTTTGTACCAGGTTTCGGCATCTTGCGAAAAACGTTTTAAAAGTTTATCGTTTTTGATATAATAATAGATCTCAAAATGGGGTGTTTGTAAAACCTTAAAGTCTAGTTTTTTATACCTTACTTTATTTTGTCCGAAGTATTGGGCTTTAACTGAAAAAGAAAGAATAAGCAAAAGCAATAAAGAAAAATATCGCCTTAATAAAGTAGAGCCTATTTTCATATATGTGGTTTTAGTAATAATTGTTCAAAAATTTACGAAAATGAAATGGTAAGAAATCTGGAAATAAAAGTAATAATTGTTTAAAAGAGTATTAAAAATTTAACAATTTTTTAAAATCCTATTATCTATTTCACATACATAGTGAACTATTTCTAGTTGTTTCGATCCAAAAAAACTATTGCTGATTGGTTTCTTCGTTTTTCTTTTTTTCCTTTTCTTCCTGACGTTGTTTTCTTCTCAGTTCGCGTTCTTCTTTTCTGGTAAGTGGAACCGTAGGGGTAACGGGACTTTGAGCAGGCTCTGCTTTCTTTTCTTCTTTTTTAACATCAGGTTCATTGTTTATCGGTTCAGTAGTAACTGGTATTTCGGTGGGAACAGTAAAATCAGTAGAATCAACAGCTACACTGTCAGTTGATGTAGTATCCCTAACAATTGTTGGACTAGGACAATTGTAAGTACGGGTAATATCAACTGTTGCTTTAGGGAAGGGTCCGTAAGTATAACCTGAGTTTGGATCGAGGTATACTTTTTCCATAAACCTGGCAAAAATTGGTAAGGCCGTTCTCGATCCTTCTCCCTGTTCGCCATTTTTAAAGTGCGCCGTTCTTTCATCGCAGCCCACCCAAACACCGGTGACCAAATCTTTGGTTAGTCCCATGTACCAGGCATCTACATAATCAGATGAAGTACCTGTTTTACCACCAATCTGATTGTTTTTTCTGAACAAATCTGGCCATTCCCACAGTGCTTGTGAAGTGCCTTCTGGTTCTTCCATGCCACCGCGGAACATATAAGTCATTAACCAGGCAATTTCTTCAGTTAAAACCCTTTTTGTTTTAGGCTTAAATTCATCTATTAAATTGTTATCCTGATCGGTAATTTTTTCTACTAAAATAGGGTCTGTTTTAATCCCTTTATTCATAAATGTAGCGTAGGCTTTTACCATTTCGTAAACAGTAACATCATTTGAGCCTAAACTTACAGATGGTACAGACTCTAAATGGCTGTCAATGCCGCACTCATGCGCATACTTAACTACATTATCCCAGCCCACCTTTTCGGTTACCTGTGCAGTAATCGTATTTACTGATTTTGCCATTGCCCATCGTAAACTCATTTCACGGTAAGAAACACTGTAATCGGCATTTTTAGGCTCCCAATATTTTGTTTCACCCTTATCCTGATAAGCGATTTTAACCGGTTTGTCGGTAAATTTATCGCAAGGACTCATCCCTTGTTCTAAAGCCGTTAGATAAGCAAATGGTTTAAAGGTTGAACCTGCCTGACGTTTAGATTGATTAACGTGATCGTACTTGAAAAACTTATGATCTATACCACCCACCCAAACTTTAATTTTACCACTTGCAGGCTCCATGGTCATCATTCCGGTATTCATGATTTTCCCATAATAACGGATGGAATCTAAAGTAGAGAATAAGGTATCGCGATCGCCTTTATAGGTGAAAATCTGCATTTTTTTCTTTTTATTGAAATAGGCGGTAACAGAATCCGGATGATTAGGAAACTTCTTTTGCAAAAGCGCATAAATCGGCAGGTTTTTCATCGCTCTGTCCGGATAATCGACCTTCTTTTTTTCTGAATCATACCATGGATCTTCGTTTCCCCATACGCTATAAAATCTGCGCTGCAAAATCCTCATCTGATCTGCAACAGCCTCTTCTGCATATTTTTGAAGCTTCGAATCAATAGTGGTGTAAATTTTTAATCCATCTTCATAAAGGTCATATCCATTATCCGTACACCATTTTTCTAAATATTTCGCCACAGCTGCCCTCAAATAAGAATCGCCATCACTACCATCCTGCATTTTACCTTCTTTTAGTTTAATAGGCTCCTTTGATAGTTGTGTTAAGCTATCTTTGCTGAGGTAATTATACTTGTTCATTTGCGCAAGTACCACATTTCTTCTTTCTAAGGCTTTTACAGGATTTTTGGTTGGATTATATAATGTAGTACCCTTTAACATGCCCACAAGCATAGCCGCATCTGTAGTAGCCAAATCTTTTGTCTCTTTATCAAAGTAAATCCGGCTGGCGGTTTTTATACCATAGGTATTGTTACCAAAAGATACGGTATTCAGATACATGGTAATGATATCATTTTTAGAGTAGTTAGCTTCTAACTTTACCGCTGTCATCCACTCCTTTAGCTTTACAATCAAGGTTCTTACCAAAGGTATTTTTATCAATAACCCCTGCGATTTATTGTAACGTGTACGGTAAAGATTTTTCGCCAATTGCTGGGTAATGGTACTCGCACCGCCATCTTTTCCAAAACCTATAACAGCGCGGCCAACGGCTTGCACATCAATACCCCAATGTTTATAAAAACGTACATCTTCTGTAGCAACCAGCGCATGTATTACGCTAGGTGCAATATCATCATAATTTACGGGCGTTCTGTTTTCTTTAAAGTATCTGCCAATCAGTTTTCCATCGGCAGTGTACAGCTCCGAACCCACACGCAGGGTAGGTGCTTTTATATCACGAACACTTGGCGAATAACCAAATAACCATAAAAAGTTTAATTGCAGGGCGGAAAAGAAAATTATTATAAAAAATAAAACTATTGCAAAATAACGTAAGTACTTGTTTTTTATCTCTTTAAACATATTGGATAAGATAATCTTTAGGTAAAAGCTGTGGCGTTAAATATAAAAAACTCTATATGCAAATTAACGTATTTAATTTACTTATTTTTTAGTTCTATATTTAAATTATCGATGCTTCGATTTAGCTAAAAATAATATATAATGATGAAAAACGAATTTAAAGGATTAATTGTACAAGGGGATAAGAAATTTTCATTGAAAAACCATAAAACTGATTTTACAGGCGGTTATAACAAAGAAAAAGCTAAAGATGCACTGATAAATTCGAAAATAGAGTTAAATCACTTACAGGAGAAATTGTATGCTTCCCGAAAACATGCTGTTCTGATTATTTTTCAGGCGATGGATGCGGCTGGTAAAGACAGTGCGATTGAGCATGTAATGAGCGGATTAAATCCGCAAGGATGTCAGGTTTATAGTTTTAAAACACCTACACCAGAAGAATATGACCACGATTTTTTGTGGAGACATTATAAAGCCTTACCAGAACGCGGTAGGATAGGGATCCATAACCGTTCGCATTATGAAAACGTTTTGGTCTGCAAAGTGCATCCGGAGTACATTTTAAGTGAAAATATTCCAGGTTTTCATGATGTTAAGAAGATCAACAAAAGCTTTTGGCAACAGCGTTATCAGAGTATCAAAAATTTTGAAGAACATTTAACAGACAATGGCACGGTAATTTTGAAGTTCTTTTTAAATGTGAGCCAGGATGAACAAAAAAAACGTTTTTTAGAACGTATTGATGATCCTGCTAAAAACTGGAAATTTTCTTCGGGAGATATTAAAGAAAGGGCTTTGTGGGATAAATATATGGATGCATATGAGGATGCAATTAACGAAACCAGTACAATCGCATCTCCCTGGCACATCATACCTGCAGATAAGAAATGGTTTGCAAGGCTTACAATAAGTGAAATTATTGAAGATAAGTTGAAAAGCCTTGATCTGAAATTTCCTGTATTAGATGAGGAGGAGGAAGCTAAACTCGGAGAAACCAAGCGTATTTTATTAGGTGAATAAAAAAATGCAGGTCTATAAGCCGGGTTCTGTTTCCTGATTGCTCAGGATTTCTATCATTTATCTACTATAAACGTTGCCGTTTATCTCTAACGACCTACCCACTAACATCGGACGGGCAGCCCTACGTACGTTAGCCTATTTGGTCTTTCAACTCCCGGGGTTTACAAACCACTACAGTCGCCTGCAATGCTCGTGCGCTCTTACCGCACGTTTTCACCCTTACTACGACGTGAAGCCGTAGCGGTATATTTTCTGTTGCACTAATCCGTAGCCCAGGTTTTCATTCCTGAACCCCTTTCCGTTAGAAAGCGGGATGCCCTGCGTTGCCCGGACTTTCCTCTCTTCCGATTTTATTCGAAACAGCGATAGAACAACCTGCATTTTGTGCAAAGATGGTTTTTTTTAAGCACAAAGGCGAAAAATGTAAAGATTTATCTTTGGATATCGTTATGATGAATTTATTTTACAGGTAGAGATATTGTTTTCATTTGCCCTGTAGCTACTTCGTGGTCAGCATCGATGTGGATACCCATAAGACCCTGAAATAAATACTTAAGGAATTTTACAATTCTGCAAATCTTTTGAAACCTGGGAGTAAGGTACAAATCCCTGTTTGTTACCAAACGAATTGGTAACATAAACCATTACCTGCGCCACATCGATATCTGCCAGTTCGGGGAAAGCTGGCATTTTTTCTTTATATTCTTTACCATGAACGATTAAAGATTCATTGGCGCCATTTTTGATGATGCAGGCCAAACGAGATTTGTTTGCCTTTAGAAATACAGAATCAGTTAATGGAGGTGCCAGCTGACCTAAACCTTCACCGTTTTCACCATGACAGTTCTGACATTTATTTTTATAGATATCTTTTCCGTTAGACATATAATTTTGCAAATCGATGGTTTCCTGATTTTGGCAGGAAACAACGATGCCTGTAATAAAAAGAAAAAAAATTGAACTAATGATGTACTTGCGCATAGATGTTTTGTTGTAAAAATCGTCATGTCGAGCTGAATTAAATGGAGCCGAGAAGCATAGAGTGCTCAGCGAATCTAATGGCTAGATAGATAGGTCTCCCCATTACGGTCAGTCGAGATGACGACTTAGATTATTACTTTTTATATTCCGCCAATAAAACTGGAATATCTTTTTTTAATTGTTCTACCTGATCTGCTTTGGTACCATCATAAGCTCCACGGATCCGTCTGTCTTTATCAATCAAAACCAGATACCCCTGATGAATATAACCGTCTTTAGCCGTACTATCCTCGCCAACAGCAACTAAGTAGTTCTTTTCGGCCAAAGTATACACGCTATCTTTAGTACCATAAAGAAACTGCCATTTTGGACCATCCACACCTAGTTTTTGAGCATATTTTTTCAGAACATGAGGCTTATCATATTTAAAATCAATCGTATGTGATACAAACATCACATCTGGATTGGTTTTAAAGTCATTATAAACTGTCATTAAATTACGGTGCATAGTAGGGCAAATGGTTGTACACGAAGTAAAAAAGAAATCGGCTATATAAATTTTGCCATCTGTTGCTTTATTTGTTGTGACCACGCTGTCCTGGTTCAGGAAAGACCAATCGGGAATGGTTTGGTAAACGGTATCTATTTTCTCTTTGCCAGTGGCATCTTTAACGGTTTCAGCATGGCGCTCGCCATAAAATGGAAGTTTTTTTTCTTGTTTGCATGCCGTAAATATAGAAACAGCCAGTAGAGACGTAGCTAAATAAATAGTGATTTTATTCATGATGTTATTTTAAAAATGTAAATATACGAGGTATTTTTCTTATGAAATTAATTGTTTAATGAAGTCCGGGGTCAGATGTCAGAAAATTGAAAGTTCAGACGGTTAAAACCTATGGCTTTATCTCTTCCGACCTCGGTCTTCCGACTCCTGAACGCAACTCATTTTTTCATGTACTTGGCGGGCTCTGCCACAAACTTTTGCTTACAGCTTTCTGAACAAAAATAATAGGTAACTTTATGATATACTGCATTTTTTGATGCACCAGCTTTCACCTTCATTTTGCAGACAGGATCTGTTACTACTTTTTTTGCTGAATCGATCAGATTTGCTTTTGGATGGTCGATTATATTATTAGCATTTGATTTTAGCGCTAATGTTGCTAATCCAATTAGGATTATTGCTGAGATTGATTTTTTCATTTTGAATTTGTTTTAGCATAAAGTCGGCAGTCTAAAGATTTAGTTTGACAGATGAACTGCTAAGCTCCATATCTTCAGACTCCTGACTTTCAGACTTCCGACTCGGGACTATTTTTTATTTTACGTTATATTTGCTTATCAATGAATCAGATGCTTTAGTTACTTTGATATAACTATCTTCAACCGCCCTGATTTTTACCATTTCTGCTTTATAATAGTCAAGATCTTCCTGTGCGGTTTTTCCTTTAAATTCATCTTTAAAGAAATGCATCCAATCCATCATTTTTTCATCAGCAGCATTTAATTGTGTGATTAAGCTAACAATTTTTTGTTTTAACGCAGCCGAATCCGGTGAAAGCTTTATCCGGTTTGAAACCAAAAGTGTATCTAACTTCATTTTATTCCTGATAACTTTCTCGCCATCATTCATCAATTTATCGTGGATATTTAATACTTCCTGGCGAACCGCTTTAGCGTCCGGCTCAGTTTTGCAAGCAATAAAAAAAACGGTTAACAAACCTAGTATTGCCATATTTAATCTTTTCATATTCTGTAATTTAAAAATTGTAAGAAATTCCAACGTATACTTTGCCTGCACTCATCGGATGATCGGTTTCGGCTTCCCAGATATTCTTTTGTAATCCGGCATTTAACGACACATTTTTATAAAAAACATCAATACCTGCACCACCCATTAGGTTATTCATTACGTGCTCACCTGTTTTTTGGCCTTTATACTTTTCGCCACCAGAATACTCATAAAAAAACTGTGCAGATGGCATGATCTGAACATCCTTACCAATTCTTTGGACGTAAAAGATATTCAAGAAACTGGTCGTACTGTTCGCAATGCCTTCATCGCGACTATTGGTTCCGTTTACCTTGTATGATGTGTTCAGGCTGGCACCAAATTTGCCCAATCCAACCATATAATTCAGATACACAAAACCATCAGTACTACCGGTTCCAGCCTGCATCAGCGAAGAGTAGCGGATGCCTTCCGTATTTTTTAAATTATTTTCTCCGGTTGGTAATTTTATACCGGCTCCTGCAATTAACTGTTGTTTAAAATTATCTTCCAGTTTCTGCACCAAATGATAACCTGCATATAAATTGATATCACCAAGACCTGAAATAGAAGAGGTATAGCCGTTGTAACGCTCACTGTTGGAAACATAAGGTAAAATGGCATTAACTTCCAGTTTGCTGTTGATGAAATATTTCCCCCTGATCTCTAACGAGCGATAAAGCTCATAGTCACTGGGATTGCCCGCATGATTTGTTATGGGTGAATCCTGGCTTCGGGCTGGAATAAAGAAATTTCCGCCATTCGGGAACAGAGAATGTGATTGCCCTTCATAACCATTAAACGAACGGTAACGGTATAAAAGGCTGATGCTGTTTCGATTATAATAGGGCGTAATGCCCATAAAACAGCCACAGATATCACAGGCAATTACCTGGCTGCTGGTGAGTACTAAAATTATAATTAATAATTTACGACTCAGCGAATAATTTATTTTTGATAAATTCATTGTCTGTTAATGTTTTTAAAAATGCTTTAATCTGCTCTTTTTCTGTAGTGCTTAGCGGAATGCCATTTTTCAATTGGGTGTCGAGATTGGTAGATGCGTTAACGCCAGAATTGTAGTGCTCCAATACCTCATCCAAACTGTAAAAACGGCCATCATGCATATATGGACTGGTATATTCGATGTTGCGCAAAGTAGGTACGCGAAACTTTCCAAAATCTGAAGCTAAGCCTGTAATGTGTGAACGTCCTTCATCTGCACTCATCAAATCCAACCCATTACTTCGGTAAGAAAAATCAGTAAAAAACGGCTCTGCATGACAGGAAGTACATTTTTCTTTGAACAAATTGTAACCAGCAAGTTCCGAAGCTGTAAATGAAGCGCCAGCCTCTTTACGGATTACTTGATCATACTTTGAATTACCAGAAACCAACACCGCTGTAAACTGGGCAATCGACTTCAAAATGAGCTGTGAGTTGATTTCTGTTGAACCGAAAGCCTGTTTAAATAAATCAGGATATGGCGCCGTATTTTTTAGCAATGCAACGATGGTCTGGATATCCGTGCCCATTTCGCAGGCGTCTGTAATGGCATTCAAAGGAGAGGTTTCGATGTTTTTCACACCACCATCCCAAAAGAATGCTTTTTGCCAGGCCAGATTAAAAAGGGGCGGGGTATTACGCTTTCCCTGACAGTTGTTTACACCATGGCTTACCTTATGATCAAGTTGAGTGAAGGCTGCAAATTGCTGATGGCAACTTCCACAGGAAACGCTCTTATCTGCAGATAATCTGGCATCATAAAATAATTTTTTACCCAGTGCAAATCCTGCGTTACTTAATTTATTGTCTTCAAAATTATATGCCGGAGCTGGAAAGTTGGAAGGAACCGAAAAAGCAATTTTCTCTTCTTCCGGCGTTACCTCATCCTCGCTCTTACTACAGGCATACATCAACGCAATGCTTAACAGAAGCATTGCGAAGACAGTTATTTTCCTTAACATTAATTGTGAATGTGATCTAAACGAAATAGGCCATTCGCATAGTTATTGGCCACAATTACTGAATTTGCTCCCCCCATAGTGAAATACAAGGTCGAGAAACTAATATCTGTTTTACCTGTAAATAACGCGGCAGCATTCACAATAAAGTGCATGTTTGGTTTGCCATCTGTACGTACACGAAGTGGATTTGCGGCATTAATCTCGGTAGCAAATGTTTTGATCGTATTGTTTGGATCGGTAACACCCCCAATGTGAAAAGTAAGTGTATTTCCCGTTGCCGGCGATTGTGGCGACGTTCCTTCCAATTTAACAAAAATATAGCCGCTGTTCCATGTCCAGAACATGCCATTTATTGGATCCAAAGCTCCTGTTTGGGCACCAGCAAAATTACGGGCATAATCTACTCCAATAGTATATTCGATTTTGGTATAATCTCCAACAGGTACATCTTTCAAAGTAATGTTTGTTGATTCTGCTTTTGAAGCATCGATTAAAAAATAGCTTTCAGGTATAAGATAAGTCGTTCCGTCGGCTTTGCTTAATTTGATATTACTTACATAATATTTAAATACGTTGATTTTAAAATCTTCGCCTTTGGCATTTTGGTACGTAGTGGTATTTAAAACTAACGGACTTCCGTTTACCTGATTTTCAAACTCGATTGAGAATGTAGATTTAGCATCTGCAGTAACCTCATTGCTGTCTTTTTTGCAGGAAGATAATAGGATTATAGGGCATAACAATGCCAAAAAGTATGGTGATAATTTCATTTTTAGAAAATTGGATAAGTGAAAATAATTTGTGTTAGCCTGGGCCAGGTCGTCATTTCGAACGGAAAATAATGTAGTCGCGGAATCTATACCATTAGATAGTTATCCCGGAAATTCACGACCACACTTCATCAGAAATGATGACTGTTTTTACGGGTTTTAAGGTTTGGCTTCGCTCAGGATGTAATACTTAAAACTGTACGAGATCGATACCAACACGTAAAAACAAAAGAATTTACTTAAACCGTTTTCGGTGGATGAAAAATAGAAATGGAAAGATCTTTAACCGGTTTTTCGATATAAAGACTTTCTGAAGTGATGAAGAAATAAGGGAGATAGTGATTTATTGCTATTGTTTGAAACTGAGGCTCAGCTTCTACAACTCTTTTCAGGTTTTCTTGTACCTGTTTGTTTTTACCGTCTAAATCTTTCAGCTTTTTAGCCAGGAAACACTGTCCATCACAAT
This sequence comes from Pedobacter terrae, assembly GCF_900100705.1. Taxonomy (GTDB): domain Bacteria; phylum Bacteroidota; class Bacteroidia; order Sphingobacteriales; family Sphingobacteriaceae; genus Pedobacter; species Pedobacter terrae. The sequence goes on along the minus strand of NZ_FNCH01000001.1, from coordinate 407,072 downwards.
GCAGTTCAGGATGTGCTTTGTTTATACAAAATACACTGGTAATATATTCTTTGTTCATTTGATAACCTGAATAAATCACCAGCTGCATGAAACCGTTGCTAACAGTGCATGTAATGATCAGATATATTAAGATTTTTTTGAACATGGTATTGCGCTGCAAAAGTATTAAAGAAATTGATTGCAGCAAAGAAAAATAAAAAAGTGACTGATTTTAATATTATAGGTGAGGTTTTACCTGATATAAGGTAATATTTTCAATGAATTTAAAGTCTTTGAGATTTAATGTGTAAAGCTCTAAATCATGAAACATTGCGGTAGATGCAGTTAGCGCATCTGGCAGATTAAGATTGTGTGATAAAGAAAATTGCTCTATTAATTTTACTGCTTGTTTTGATATTGGAGAAGAAATGGGCAGAACCACCAAACTATCTATATCTTTTCTGATTAAACTTATTCCTTTCTGTTTCTTGCTCCATATAGTAATTCTCCACAGGTAACATCTGAAACTGCAATGCAGTTTTGGCCAATGCTCTTTACAGTTTCGATAACACTAAAATTTCCTTTATAAATTTCAATAAAGATATTTGTATCAAAAAGAGCCATTATCTTTTCCAGGCTTGATCTCTAAGTTCTTCCGAGTTAACATCATAATCACTCCAAATGCCTTGAGATAACGAAAACTCCGCTGCATCGGATGGTTCCAATTTATCAGTAGTTTTTAATTCTGCATCGATATCCCATGACTTTAAAAAGTCTAATAACGCATCAATTTTGCGTTGCTCTATATTGTTTTTCAAAATTATTGCTGTCATGATTCTAACTTTTTGAACTTGTAAATATATAAGCAATCTATTTTTATTGGGATTTAAACGCATAAAATATATTATCATGATTTATCTCATTCTTTGTCCAAAAATTTATGGAAGGAATGGAAAACTCCTCAATCATCTTAGCGCTGATTTAGTAATCAGTTGAGCAAAAACTTGAAAAACTCCTTGATGATCGTAGCCATTGTTTAGTTTAAAAGTAATTTAAGTTATCTTGCCGTACACAAAAATGAAACCTATGAAATTATTTAAAACTATCGCGTTAATGATAGTATTATCATCTTGCGCCAAAAAGGAACTTCCTGTGGCACCACCAACTTTTAACGATCCAAACTGGACCAGGGTCGAAATTGCCAACGGGAAAGAGGCTCATGCCATTTACGGCAACATTGATGATACTTTAATGGTATCTACCCTTACCGAGATTTATCAAACTACCGATAAGGCTAAGACATGGAAGAAAACAAAAATTAATCATCAGCCTATTTATGGATTTTTATCAGTTAGAGATACAATTTTTGCACTAGAGGCCAATAGTCTTAAAAACAAAGACAATCAATTGCTTGCTACATTTAGCCAGTTTTTTACACTAGACAAAGGTTTTACCTGGAAAAGATGTAGTCAATATAATGTCTCTGAACAAAGAGCGCAGGAATTCGCGACGGTTTCTTTAAATAATCAGATTAAATTCAAGCTGAAAGAAAATATAGAACCTTTTAAAGGTGAACCAGCAAACGGTTCGGGTTATGTTTTGAAAAGTGATATAGAGGTATTTACTAATGGATTTTCAAAAATACTTTCAGTTCCTTTTGATAATCAGATTACCAATATACATGTAGACGGGGCGGGGCGATTATATGTTTCAGCCACCAGGGCTATATATGATAAAACAACCGGAAAATTTGCTTCAGCTGAAAAAAACGAACCTGCTATTATTTATATTTCTAAGAAAAATGTTAAAGAGTTAATTGATTGATCGGAATCCTCCGTACTAATCCGTACCTCTATAAGAATTAAAAGGTCTTAGCAAGATGCTAAGACCAGTGAAGTTCAAAAAAGTCTCTAAAAAAGAAATCGTCCCAACTTGATCGGATAGCTATCGGATGGGAATCTTAAAGCGCTTGCATCAAGATTCCCGTATGCGCGGGAATACGACCGCACTAGCGGATCTGTCAGTGGTAGCTTGCCGAAGAACCTCTTGTGAATGTTTAAAAGGCGTTTCGGCAGGCTTAAGGCGATAAATACAAATATAATTAATCGTTAAAATTATGCCTGTAAATCAGCCATAACTGTTTTGATTTTTTCTTCTAATTGCTTATTAACAGAATCAAAATCTTTTTTATCTGCTAAAGGTGCATTTACGCTGCAATAGAATTTAATCTTAGGCTCAGTACCACTAGGGCGTGCAGAAACAATGCTACCATCTTCGGTAATAAACTGTAACACATCTGAAGTAGGATAATCCAGTTTGGTTACTTTTCCAGTTGCCAAATCTGTTTCCTGTCCTAATTCGTAATCTTTTAATACCGATACTTTAGAGCCGCCCAATGTTGCAGGAGGATTTTCTCTAAATTTAACCATCATGGCTTTGATTTCTTCGGCACCTGATTTACCTTTTTTGGTCAGCGAAACCAGATCTTCTTTATAAAGGCCATATTCTACATACATATCCAATAGGGCATTGTATAAACTAGCGCCTTTATCTTTATAGTATGCCGTCATTTCAGAGATAAAAGCCGCAGAAACTACCGCATCTTTATCGCGTACCAAATCACCGATCAGGTAACCGTAGCTCTCTTCACCACCGCCAATAAAGTATTTCTTACCTTCCAATTCGGTCATTAATTGACCAATGTATTTAAATCCGGTTAAGGTATTGTAGTATTCTACATTTTTCTTTTTGGCAATTTCTTCGATCAGGTTCGAGGTTACAATGGTTTTTACAATAAACTGATTACCATCTAACTTACCACTGTCTTGCCAGGCTGATAGTAAGTAATTAATTAACAGACTACCCGTTTGGTTACCATTAAGCAATACCCATTCGCCATCATTATCCTTTACAGCGATACCCACGCGGTCAGCATCAGGATCGGTTGCTAAAACTAAATCAGCATCAATTTCCTTTGCTTTGTTCATTGCCAAGGTTAATGCATCTTTTTCCTCAGGGTTAGGATACACCACCGTTGGGAAATTGCCATCTGGTGTACTTTGCTCTTCAACAATGGTAACATTTGTAAAACCAAACTGCGCTAAAGCTTTTGGAACTAATGTAATGCCTGTTCCGTGAATAGGAGAGTACACAATTTTTAGATCATGCTGCCTTTTGATTGCTTCGGGAGAGATTGAAAGTGCAGTAATACCATCTAAATACAATTTATCAACCTCTTCGCCAATCAGTTGAATATTGGCATCAATACGGTCGAATTTTACTTCATCTATGCTTTTAATTTTATTTACCTCATCAATAACCAACTTATCATCTGGAGAGGTGAACTGGCCACCATCAGCACCGTAAGCTTTATAACCGTTATATTCTTTAGGGTTATGCGAAGCGGTTAACATTACTCCACTTTTGCAGCCGAAATGGCGCACAGCGAAAGAAAGCTCTGGTGTTGGTCTTAATGCAGAAAAAAAGTATACATATATGCCATTTGCTGAGAACACATCTGCAGTAATTTTTGCAAAATAATCAGAGTTGTTGCGGCTATCATGTGCAATGGCCACTTTAATTTTCTCATTCGGATATTTGTTATTTAAGTAGTTGGCCAAGCCCTGGGTAGCCGTTCCGATGGTATATTTATTTATACGGTTAGAACCTGCACCCATAATGCCGCGTAAACCGCCTGTTCCGAACTCTAAACTTCTATAAAATGCATCCGTTAACTCGGTAGTTGCATCTTTATCTACAAGGGCCTGAATTTCTGCCTTGGTATTTTCGTCATAATTCCCACTTAACCACTGATTAATTGTGGCTTGCGTTGATTGGTCAATTGCTTGCATTGAACTTTTATTTTTAATTTAATATCTGGTGTTGAACAAATTTTATTGAATGATGTTTCGTTGAAACTCATTTATTTCAACTCATCCAAATTTTATTTTGTTGAGGGTGTTGCTTTTAAGCTGCTTTTGCTTAATTTCACGCCCCGATACAATAATAAAGAAAATCCAGTATTAATGTGAGGCGATTGTAACTTTTTTAAAATAGTTGCAAAAACAATTAGGTTGCTGTCCTTTAATTATAGGTAAAAACAATTTATAAACAGATGAAAATATTAAAATTTGGGGGTACCTCTGTAGGCAGTCCTGAGCGCATGACGAAGTTATTGGATATCATTAATCCAAATGAAGAACAGATTGTAGTTTTATCAGCCGTGTCTGGGACTACAAACAGTTTAGTAGAAATTGCAAATTATTTTTTAGCTGGAGATAAGCAGAAGGGAAGTGAGTGTGTTGAAAATCTATATCAAAAATATAAAACTTTTGTTGTTGAGTTATTGCCTGCTGCGGAATTTCAGGAACAGGGTAATGAAGTAATTGATTATCATTTCAGTTTCTTAGCTGGATTAGCAAATGATATTTTCACTTCAATTGAGGAAAAAGTAGTGTTGGCCCAAGGTGAGTTACTATCTACCACTTTATATCATATTTATTTAAAATCTATTGGCGTACCATCGGTATTGTTACCTGCTTTGGATTTTATGAAAACTGATGAAGATAATGAACCTGATATTCCGTTTACCACGAAACACTTAATGCCGTTATTGGAGCAGCATAAAGACAATAAATTATTCATTACGCAAGGCTACATCTGTCGCAACAGTTTTGGCGAAGTAGATAACCTACGTCGTGGCGGAAGTGACTATACCGCATCACTGTTAGGCGCCGCAATTCTGGCTGAAGAAGTTCAGATCTGGACAGATATCGACGGCATGCACAACAACGATCCGCGCATTGTTAAAGGTACCAAACCAATCGCCCAGTTATCATTTGATGAAGCAGCGGAGCTGGCTTACTTTGGCGCAAAGATTTTGCATCCGCAGTCTGTTTTCCCTGCCCAAAAGTATAAAATTCCGGTTCGTTTATTAAATACAATGGAACCTTCAGCTGCCGGTACTCTAATTACCCATGATAGCGAAAAAGGCAGGATTAAATCAATAGCTGCCAAAGATGGTATCACGGCAATCCGCATCCAATCAAGCCGCATGTTGCTTGCTTATGGTTTCTTACGCAGGGTTTTTGAGGTTTTTGAACGTTATAAAACACCAATTGATATGATTACCACCTCCGAGGTGGCCGTATCGTTAACCATTGATGAAACAGCGCATTTACCACAGATTATCGAAGAACTGGAAAGTTTTGGAACCGTTGAGGTAGATACCAACCACAGTATTGTATGTGTAGTGGGCGATTTCGGTTCAGAGAAACATGGTTTTGCGAGCAGGGTTTTAGAAGGTTTAAAACATATTCCGATCCGCATGATTTCTTACGGTGGAAGTAACTATAATGTTTCGCTTTTAATTTTGAGTGAATATAAGACAGAAGCGCTAAGAAGCTTACACAATAGATTATTCGAATAAGAGGAAAAAAGCACCTATTACAAGCAGCAATCCGATAAGGCAATGAAGAGCCAGAAAGTTTGCTGGTAATAATCCGTTTCTATATTTTTTGTAAGAGTTATACAATCCGGCAGAAAGAATAAGAACGATAAATATGGCTGCTGCTATCTTCATTTTTTGATAAATAAAAGAAACAGTACAATAAGAAGTAGTACGATAAAAAATCGGATTTTTCCATTGTATTGTTTACGGGTAATTCTTCCATGCTTTAAATCCAGGTAGTTACCAAAATAAATTAGCCCAAAGAATAAAATTAAAATTATAATAAGGAATCTGAACATGTTCGCCGATAAAGATATATCAAAGTTTAACAATATTGAAACGCCTTTTTACTATTACGACACCGATCTGTTACAAAAAACCTTGCACACTTGTGCAGATGCAGCAGCTCCATATCAATTTCATATCCATTATGCATTAAAGGCAAATTTCAATCCTGTACTGTTAAACCAGGTCAAAGAAATTGGTTTTGGTGCAGATTGTGTAAGTGCTGGCGAGGTAAGAAGAGCAGTTGAAGTAGGTTTCGACAATAAAAAAATCGTTTTTGCCGGAGTCGGTAAATCTGATAAAGAAATTAATGAGGCGCTTGACCTTGATATTTTCTGTTTTAATGTAGAATCTATCCAGGAATTAGCGGTATTAAATGAACTTGCCGCTAAAAAAGGTAAAATTGCTCAGGTAGCCATCCGCATTAACCCAAATGTTGATGCACATACACATCATAATATTACGACAGGTTTAGATGAAAATAAATTTGGGATCAACTCATGGGATTTACCCGAATGTGCCGATACCTTAAAAGCCTCTCCAAACCTGAAATTTATCGGCATTCATTTTCATATCGGCTCACAGATTACCAATCTGGATGTTTATAAAAACCTTTGTGTCCGCGTAAATGAATTTTGTACCTGGTTTGAAGACAAAGGTTTTGTTGTAGAAGTTTTAAATGTTGGTGGTGGTTTAGGTATAGACTACTATAACCCTGATAATCAGATACCGGACTTTAAATCTTACTTCAAAATATTTAAAGATTTCTTAGCAGTAAAACCAAATCAGGAAGTTCATTTTGAATTAGGTAGGGCCCTGGTTGGCCAATCAGCATCTTTAATTACCCGTGTATTGTACATTAAAAACGGAAAGAAGAAAAACTTTGTGGTTTTAGATGCAGGCATGACAGAATTGATGCGTCCGGCATTGTATCAAGCCTATCATAAAATCGAAAATTTGTCTCAAATCTCAAATATCAAATCTCAAATCTCAGTTAAATATGACATTGTTGGACCGATCTGCGAGAGTACTGATTGTTTTGGTAAAGAAGTGGAACAGCCCGAATCTTTCAGAGGTGATATTTTTGCCATCCGTAGTGCAGGTGCTTATGGTGAAGTAATGGCCTCGAAATATAACCTTAGGGATACCATAAGATCGGTTTATAGTAACGAAATCTAATATCAATCGCCGATACATGAAGCAAATGCTGCAAACGTATCGGCGATCTTTTTATTTAGGAAAAAAGGTGTTAAAACCTGAGGCCAACAGAAAACCTGATATTAAAGGGCTCTCCTTCAACAAAGAAATAGTTATTTCCGGTATATGGGAAATCAGTTGTAATATCTCCGGAAGAAATATAACGTTTATTCGCCAGGTTATCTGCAATTACCCTAACCCAATACCTCGGATTTGTAAAGCTCAGCCCAGCATCGAACTTGGTGTAATTGGGCAAGAAAACATCACGCTGACTAATTGCAGATAGTTTTGCAATACTGGTTTGGCCGGCACTCAGTGAAATTTTATTATATCCCTTCAATGGAATACTGTATTGAATCCAGGTATTAAAAATTTGTTGAGGCACATCAGGCATTTTTTGTCCTACAATAGAGGGATTGTCTGGCGTAGGATCAAGGTTATTGTCTTTGGTAATTTTAGCATCTACATAGGTGTAATTCGCCACTAATGAAAGGCGATCGGTGATGTTTCCAATCACGTCAACTTCAACCCCGTTACTTACTACTTCACCCAATTGCAGGTAATAAGCTATAGCGCCCGCAGCAGAGGTGTAACTTCTAAAGTCCCTAGCAGATACATTTTGTTTTGCTGAGTGGAAACCATTTATGGTGGTCAGCAGCTTTCCATTAAACCATTTTTTCTTAAAACCAAGATCGAAGCTATTTCCGAATTGAGGGTCTATAGGCCTTGTTCCAGTAACTGTCCGCTGTCCTGCGGTTGCACTGGCCGCAGTTTCCGTTACTACCTGACCCGTTTGCGGAACAAAAGATTGGTCATACAAAAAGTAGATGGAAGAAGTAGAATCAGGAGTAAAAGTTAGTGCTAAACGAGGTGAAAAGGCATGTTGCTTGTATTGATCAGGCGTACGTGGACCTTTTGTGGTGGTTAAAATATTCTGATTTCTGTATTCCGTATACCGCGCTCCAACAGTCAGTAGAAATTTATCTAAGGCAATGTTGTCATAAACGTATGCCGCAGTGTAATGAATGTTATTTTCCTGCCTGATGGATCTTTTGGTTACAGCTACCGTATTTGGGTCTACATCATAATTCGGATTGTTGCGGTCGAACGCGATAGGACTGGTTCCATAATAGGTTGAAAGTGAATCTTTTCCTTTAGTATAATCGCCACCGACCAAAAGTGTATGTTTAAACTGCCCGGTGTTAAATTTACCATTAAGAAATAGGTTGGTGTTATAGGTTTCACCTAACAAATTAGAATTGCTGGATATACGCTTAGTTTTACCCGCATCATCAAAGCTGATTGAAGTTCTGTTATTTGATGAAACCATATACCATTGCGTAGAAGGAGCCTTCACATAATTAGACTGGGAAGTTAACTGCCAGTTCGAGTTGAATTTATGAACGGCTACAAATCTGCCCGTATGTGTTTGTGCAACACTCAACGGAAGGCCAATGCCCGCGCTGTAATTTACGCCAATCGGATCTTGAAGTACATCTTTATCCTGGCGAAGTTTATTAATCGATGAACCATTTTTTACTTCACCGCGAATGTAGTTATATTCGGCAATGACATAAGTCCGTAGGCTGAAGTTATACTGAACTACCGGAGCAATCACATATTTCTCCGTTTTCATATTGTTCAGGTAAGAATTTTGCCGCTGATATGCTGCGTTGAAACGGTAAGAAAACCCTTTATCTAAAGCTTTGCTGCCAACATCAACGGTGGATCTGAAAAGGTTGTAATTACCTCCCGTAAGCTGCACATTCAATAACTTTTCTTTTGGTGTTTTGGTAGAAATGTTTAATGTTCCACCGGGTTCGCCAACAGCACTGATAAATCCGGCCGGACCTTTAATAAATTCCAGATTTTCAATTAGCGCTTCATCGTCAAGTGTTGCACCAAGCACTAGTCGGCTGGGCATCCCGTTAATGGTGGTAGCGGCATTAAATCCTCTGATTTTAATGGAAGCAGAATTGTCAAAAGGCGAACTGTTGTATCCGAAATAGATTCCGCTGGCATTCCTAGCCATGTCTTTTAATTGAAAACTTCCTTGCTGTTGTATCAATGCAGCGGAAATACTAATAATGTTCTGGGGCATCTGAAGAAGTGGAATCTGCATTCTCAAGGCTGCAGATAAGGTGTCTTTTCGTAGTTTAACAGCTTTTTTTCCAGCAATACTAATTTCTCTCAACTGTTGCGTTCTGTTAGAATCTAAGGTAGATTTCGTTTTGCTTTGCTGTTGTGCAAATAGCTGGGGAATGTAAATAAGGATGATTAATAACAAGTAAAGTTTTTTCTTCATTTCTGTGATTTATTAAACTGATGGTAATTTTGTTATAATGGTAATTTGATTTTTGTACTTAAGAATAGGATAGATAGGGAGATAATCAGCAACCCAAAGATGTCTGTTAAGATATTTGTGTTCTTTCCCGGAGCCGGTTGCATTTTAAATTCGGGAAGATGGTGTAAGTCAGCCAGGCTTAAAGTTCTATTATGAATGATATAATCTGTCATGAAATCGACCCAAGTTTTTTGAAAATGATTTACCTGGTTTTGATAAGATAAATAATCCGTCAGGCCACTTTCTGTTATTGAGTTCAGTAAGTATTGTGTTTTCGTAGCCGGATTAATCCAACTTAGTTTAGCTGAAATCAAATTTTGCTTTCGCGGATACTGATTGTAACGTGCTATCACCGAAGTCATTTTCCTTCCTAGAAGATCATAATAGGCACTGAACCGAACGGTGCTGTTATCGCTGGTATCCGTAGCACTTTTTAAGGAATTATAATTTGGATGATTAGCGTAAAACGTATCGATAAGTGCTTGTTTAGGCATTGCCCAAATGGCTTCGCTGTTTTCCCTTAAAGCAACGGCTTCATCCATTTTTAATGGAATAGGATATATCTGGCGAATAAAGGCATTGGTAATGGCCGGCAATACCAGGAGAAAGAAGCACCAAGCAGCCAGTAGGTAAAGCGCATTCACAGCAGAACTTTTACCGAGTTTGATCAGCAGTAAACAGGTCGAAAACCAGAATGCCAGATATACTGTAACGGCAAAAAACCATAATAAAGAAGTAGTCAGGTTAAAAGAGCTGAGCTGCGAGTCACTTATGATTCCGATAGCACTCAGCAACCAGGCCAGTAAAGCCACTACGGTAAAACGAAAGCCAAGTTTATAAACGATGATGCGTTCAAGATGCTTTCCCTGAACAGCCAATAGGCGATCAGTTTGTTGTTCTTTCTCTTTTGACCAGGTATTATACGATAATGCGATAGCCAATAATGGAAAAAGGTAAATAATCACATAGGCGAGATCGAAGTTTCCGGCGGCCAGCATTTCCGGATTGGTAATTTCAGCATTGGGCGCATTTACTGCATTTCGTTTTCTGGTAATCACTTCATAATAAGGTAATATGTCCCTTTGTCCTACAGATAGTGACGATAGTGTTGCAGGTTTGTGTATCGCATTGAGTGGATTCCGGTATTCAATCACAGATGGAATTCCTGCCTGTGCATAGCTGGTTTTTCCTGCTGATGTAGTGGTATCTGCCGTAAAATTTTTAGCCAGCTCATTAAATTTCTGATCGTAATTTCGTTCCAGACTATCTATAGCCGTAAGTTGTTTTTTGGTTAAATGGTAACCATCATAGATGCTGTAAAGACCCGTTAGAAAGAAGAAAGCAATTAAGCACAATACCAATCGCTGTCTGCGAAGCATACGCAGTTCAAACGTAAATACGATTTTAAGCAAGTTCATAATAACGGGCTAGAGAACGTGAAGCAATAAACTGAAGCAATGCGGCGAGCAGCAGAATCCATCCGGCTATAGCATATAGGCCAATCTGGTTTAACTGGATCACGTGATGGATAGGTGGAAGCTGATCATCAAAGTTTTGAAGTCGTGCAAAATACTTAGGACCCAAGATATACTCTCCCTTTACATCTTTACTGTGCATGGCCAGCTGCAGATTCAGCTTTTTAATTAAATGATTGCGGTAAGTTTGGGCCTGTTTAAAAAAGTACTGGTGATGATAATAGTCGGTACCAGAGAGGGCCATGGAAATCCGTTTGATGGAGATAAACGGATCAAAGACTCCCGCTATTGTTAAAAAGTTCTGTTGTTTATCAAACTGTTGCGCTACCTGCGCCATATAATGGTTAAACACCATATTACGATAATCCTCATGGTATTGAAATGTTAAACCTTCAATATTAAATGGAAGTTCACTAACGGAGTCTGCGTGGTAATTTTTAAGAATATTTTTAACGAAACGCTCCCCACGTTCTGCATAGGGGTCATGGCCGTTAAGCCCCTTTCTGTAGCCCTGTTCAACAAGCTCAGTAAAAGCGGCGCGAGACATTGGCGGATAGCTATGATCGGCAATTCCGGTGAGTAATTTCGGCGAAATGATGCTCATTAATATCCAGCAACTCAACGCAGTTAAAATTGCTTTTCCAGAATTACCACTCCAGGCTGAAATCAATATGCCCAGCAAGGCAATGAATAAAAAATACAATAGAAATGCTAATATCATCCAAAGTAATCTGGTAAGCAGTATGTCAGATCCGGGAGAAGCTAATAACATCATGGTCATCAGTAAAAAAATTGGTAAAACCACCGTTACGATAAAAAGGTAACTTGAAATTACCTTAACCCATATTAACCTTGAAGTGCTTAATCCCTGAGCCAGCAGCATTTTCAATGTACCCTGTTCTTTTTCCGTGGTCATGCTGGTTGCTGTGATGAAAAGGATGAGCAACGGAATGAGCAATTGCAAAATCAAAGCAAGTGTGAGCCTGCCGAAACGCATGGAACTATCATTTCCTTCCGCATTTGCCGCATCAGGTTCGTGTTGCACATGGGCTTCAATACGGTAGGTATTCCCGGTATAATCATTTAGGCCTGTATCAAATACGTTTAACAGATTAATCGATTTAAAAAGGTAGGTGCCAAAGTGTGCGGCATCATGTGGATTGCGTTGTTGGTGCGCCCATTGCTGGCTGAAAATTGTATTGGCCTCAATTCTTTGTTTGTGCGCCGATTGATAATCTAAATAGGTACAAATGGCAGCCGCGACAAAAAGTGTCCAGATCATTACCGTGGAGATGAGCATTGTCTTGTTCCGGTAAATCACCAGTAACTCTTTTTTTATCAGCATCTGCCAAATGGCAGTGTTGTTTTTTTTCATTAAAAGATTAATTTAATAATGCATCAAAGTTGCATTATATTTTACATATTTGCAACAACATTGCATTTACGGTTTTTAAAATTTATGATGCTTAAAGATTTTATCCGCAGGAGAAAGTACCCGTTTTATAAGCAGCCAGATGCCATGGATTGTGGCCCGGTTTGCCTTAAAATGGTTGCTCGCTATCACGGTAAGAATTTTTCCATGCAGCATTTAAGAAAGCTTTGCAAAATTGGGAAGCAGGGCACTACAATGCTTGATTTAATTGATGCCGCAGAGAACATTGGCTTCAAAACCATGGCTGCCGAATTGGAATATAATAAACTACACAGATTACCTATGCCTTGCATAGTGCACTGGCAAAAAGAACATTATGTAGTGGTTTATGAAGTAAATAATGAATCAGTCTATCTTGCAGACCCGGCGCTTAACAGCAAAATAAAATTAGATACGGCTGCATTTTTATCGGGCTGGAATATTAATGATGATACACAGATTGGCCGGGTATTGTTATTAGAGGCAACCCGTTCATTTCATGAAATGGATAGCAAGCCGGAGCATAAAACTTCATTGTGGAACTTGATTCCTTACCTAAAATTACACCGAAAAGGCTGGTTCCCGATAGCGGTGAGTTTGGCGCTGGCCAGTGGTTTCTCGCTCGTGATCCCTTTGCTAACCCAAATGATTGTAGATAAGGGAATTCAAGGAAAAAATACCAATTTGTTATTACTGATTTGTTTAGGACAGCTGATGCTTTTTTCTGGCCGGATGCTGATGGATTTTGTTCGGGGAAGATTGTTATTTAGAATTGGTGCCCGAACCAGCATCACCATGCTTAAAGATTTTCTGGCAAAACTGATGAAATTGCCCTTCTCATTTTTTGATAACCGGCAGGCAGGAGACAATATGCAGCGCGTGAACGATAATCAACGCATAGAGGAATTTCTAACCAATTCACTCATCAATTTTATTTTATCGGCAATTACCTTAATTGTACTTGGTGGCGTTTTGCTGCATTACAACTGGCAGATTTTTCTGCTATTTATTGTCGGCGCTGGCATCAGCGTAATCTGGTCTAACTCTTTTCAACAGAAGCGAAAAATGATCGATCAGAAAAAATTCAAGGTACTATCTGCTAACCAGCAACTGCTCCTGGAAATTTTCTATGCCATGCAGGAAATCAAATTAACTGGGAGTGAAGAAGAAAAAAAACAGCTTTGGGAAGGATTACAAGATCAATCTTTCGATCTCAAACTTGAAGCATTGCAACTTGATCAGCGGATGCAGGGTGTTGGTGCTTTTATTAATGAGGTAAAAAACGTGCTGATCACCTATGCTGCAGCCATGCTGGTGATCCATGATCAGGTAACATTGGGTGGCATGCTGGCCATTACTTATATCTGTGGACAGCTAAATGCTCCGGTAAACCAGTTGGTGGAGTTTTCGAGGGTTTCGCAAAATGCAGCATTCAGTTTATTGCGTATAGATGAAGTGCAACAAGAAACTGAAGAAGATTTTGGCGTAGATGAGGAATTGAATGAGGATGGACCAGTAGATATCGTGCTGGATCAGATATCTTTCCAATACGGGGGCAAGCACAGTGCGCAAGTATTAAAAAATGTCAGTTTGAAAATTCCAGCTGGAAAAGTAACGGCTATTGTGGGTACCAGTGGCAGCGGGAAGACAACATTAATTAAACTGTTACTCAAATTTTATGCTTCTTCCGCAGGGAGTATTAAAATTGGCAAGCAAAAAATCGAAGCCATTAATGCCAGATCATGGAGAAAATATTGCGGTGTAGTGATGCAGGATGGGTATGTTTTCATGGATACCATCGCCAATAATATTTTCGCAGGTGCGGAAGTTAAAGATTTTAATCGTCTTCATGAGGCAGCTAAAATGGCCAATATGCATGCTTTCTTCCTGAAAATGCCCTTCGGCTATGAAACCGTAGTGGGTAGAGATGGATTTGGCTTAAGTGAAGGCCAGAAACAACGCTTATTAATCGCCAGGATGATTTACCGTAATCCGGATTATGTTTTTCTTGACGAGGCCACTAATTCATTAGATGCACAGAATGAACTTTCCATCGTAAATAATCTCAATACTTTTTTTCAGGGTAAAACGGTGCTGATCGTTGCTCACCGGCTCAGCACGGTAAAAAATGCAGACCAAATTGTGGTGCTTCAGCAAGGTGAAATTAAAGAAGTTGGTACACATCAGCAACTACTTCAAATCAAAGGACACTATTACCACCTGATCAAAAATCAACTTGAACTCGGCCAATGATCTTCCATTAACTATAATCCATCTTATGTCAGTCAGAATTTTCCCTTATTCCTTGGTTCGATATGCGAATCTTAACCACGATGTATTCAATCAACTTACATTTAATCAAGGCAAAAAGCTGATAGAAACACACGATGATTACCTCAAAAGAAGGGAAGAATTAAAAAATACTTTATGTGATGCCTTATTTCCAATCATCAGTGAACAAACCGACGATCAGTTAAGGCAACAGTTAATCAATCTTAAAAGGAAAATATTTAACAACAAGCGGGTAGATGCAGCACAATCGACGCTTATCAAAGGCTTGAATGCCAAATCATTATCTGAATATTTTGAAGCTTACCTGTTAAATGAATCCCTGATCAACAATTTTTTTGAGGTAAACAAGAAGCTATTTAATCACGAATCAACATTACATCAAAAAATTGTTCAGCAAATGGTATTAAACCCGGCGCTGCAAAATGGCTTAATGTTATCCAGCCCGGTGCTTTATACCCAACTCAAAAGTTTTGTAAAAAAAGATCCGGAAAATTTTAAACAAAAAGAACTGCGAATGGAATTTAGCTTATTGCGGTATCTCAGCCGGATGGCTTTCAAAACTTCGCCATTTAGCAGCTTTACTTTTACTGGCGTGATGACCACTAGTACTCATCCTGTAAACCATTCAAATAAAAACCCTCAGGTGCAGAGTAAGCTGAAGCTCAACAATATTCTCTTCGAATACTTGCGATCCATACTGAGGCAACATCCGTTATTGAATGAATATTTATTGCTGAAAATTAATATCACAGCAGAAATTAAACGTGATAAAATACAATTCCTAACTAATTTCAATAACATTGAATCCTTTCAACAATTGCCTGCAAATGGCTTGCAACTGTTGATTGTCAATTACTTTCATCAAAACTACCAGTCAGTTACTATAGCAGAATTAATAAAATATCTGTCAGATCATGTAGAAAATGCCAGCCACGAAAGCATTAAAGCTTATATCATAAAATTGATCGACACCGGCTTGTTCGAGCCAGGCTTTGGCTTTTCAGGGATGGAGGAAAACTGGGATGTAAAACTATGGGCATTTTTTAAATCTGTACCAGAGAAAAACCACTCGTTAAAGTCTTTAATCAGCCTTTTCGAAACATTGCAAGTCCATCGCGAAAGCTATGCAGCAGCAGGAACTGATGAACGCCATGTGATTTTACAGCAGGCAGAAAGAGCAGTAAACAGCACTTTTCTTCCATTACAGAAAGAAGCAAACTTACCTTACTATACGAGTGCTGAAGAGAAAAAAATCATCGGAGAAAAAGAATCTCAAAACCAAGAGGCTTTTTTAACGAACAACTTTATTCCTTACTATTTTTCGGCACGCAATATTTTTTTTGAAGATTGTTTTACAGATGTAACTGAAGTATTGCCTGAAAAAGAGATAGCGGAGTTTGTTTCTAAAACGAATGCGCTTGCCAAATTTCTGCTGCCGCTTGATGTGATGCGAAAAGAGCGGATCAAGATGCGCGATTTTTATATTAAACACTATCCTGAACATGAAAAGATAAAAATAACCGAGTTTTACCGGGATTACTATTTTTATATTAAAAAGCCCGAAAAGGAGCAGGTAAACCAGAATAACCAGGCATTAGCAGATCCAATGCCCTGGAAAACAGCTGTTCTTGCCAAATTGGCGCAACAAACGATTTTAGATGATACATTAAACCTAACCGCTGATTTTTTCGCAGACTTACCTGTTCAATCTGATCTTGGGAAAATTTTATCGGCAGGCGCTTTTGTACAATTTTATGCGTGCGGGGAACGAGTTCAGCTTTACGGGGTAATCAATTCACTTTTACCTGGGATGGGAAAGGTAAGCGGAAGATTTCTGTCTTTGTTTGATTCAAAAATACAGGAAGATTTTATCGCTCAAAATGAGTCATTAAATCCAGGAGTTATTAAAGCTGAACTAAATGATGCCTCAACCTTTAACGCAAACATTCACCCTCCCTTGCTTAGTCGCGAGCTGACGCTTCCCTCTGGAAATAATATCTATCCTGCAGATCAGCAAATTAATGTTGGTGATTTAAGGGTTTGCCTTGATTCGGATTCGAACACCCTTAAACTATGGCTGAATGATCATGAACTCTACAGTTATGATTTGAGTTTGGAATCTTTTTATAACCGTTCCAACTTATACCAGTTATTGGCGCACTTTAATCCTGATGCAAGGATTTCATTACAGCCTTTTATCCAGCTGATAGATCAGTATGATCAAGGCAGGTTTGCAGATTCAGCGCCAGACGTTTACCTGCTTCCGAGGATCACATTTGAAGAAACATTAATCATCAGGAGAAAAACATGGAGAATAAAAACTGCCGTAATTCCTGTTCAGCAACAAACAGAGACGGATTTTGAATATTTTATTCGCCTACATAACTGGTTCAAATCATATAAAATACCATCAAATTTCTTTTTATTTCTAAGAAAACGCGCTTTCCAAAACAAAACTGCAGATGGCGAAATCAACAAAAAGGAAGGCTTGCATGATGACTATAAACCACAATATTTAGCTTTAGATAAGCCGCTGTTTGTGTCGATGTTTAAACGACTTTTGGCAAGAGCTGGAAATAACATTACCATAGAAGAAGTGCTTCCGGTACCTATGGAAAGTGGAGTTAAAGAATATTTAATTCAGTGGTATAATGGATAGCACAATCAAATCAACCAAATATACCTGGCTCAGTCTGCATATTTATTATGCCGGAAATGCTGATGAGCTTTTAATACAGGCCATTGCGCCCTTCATCAGTAAATGGAAATTTTGTTTTTTTGCAGGTTCGCCCTGGTTCTTTATCCGATATTGGGAAGGAGGGAGTCATATTCGGTTGAGACTTCATGCCAACTCGTTTTACCATGAGCAGATTAGCAGTTCTTTAAGCAATGATCTTTGTCAATTTCAAAGCACTTCTTTCCAGGTGGAAAAAGTTCTTTCCATGAAGTACGATCCGGAGATTATCCGTTATGGGAACGTGGAAAGTATTACCTGGGCAGAACAGCATTTTGCCGCATCATCTGCCTATGTTTTAAACTGGTTACTGATTAGGAAAAATAGCAGTCAGGTTACTTTAGAGGCGGTAAAGCTTCATCTTGTTCTGTTATTCTGTGCCGGATTAAAGCCTGAAAAAATCATCAGGCTATGCGATTTTTTTATAAACGGATGGTTACCTAAACTTTATCGGCCAGATTTTTCCGGGGATCATGAAAAAGCCTTTTGGCTTCACCAATTTGAACAGGCATTTTTATCCAAAAAAGAAACAGTTTGCCTGGCAGCTGCCTCTTTCTGGGAAGAACTTGCCGCAAACAGTCTTTATGATGATTTAGCAAAGTATATGACGTGCAGCCAGAAAGTTATGGATCAGTATAAAACAGCAGAATTTGATGAATTTAAGTTCCAGGAAATCGTTTCAAGCCTGATGCACATGACCAATAATCGCCTGGGCATTGCCAATCAGGAAGAAGCTTACCTGATGTATGTGATCAAAACCTGCATCGAATATATTTTTCAAGTGTACCATTCAAATTAAAATCTATGTTTACAGCCGCTCAGATTGAAGTTTTCACCAATCATCTTCATGAATTAAAGAATGATTTGCTTTTGAATAAAAGGGAAACCGCAGATGAAGCCTGGTGGCCCACGCCTTATTACATTAATCCGGATGAATATGACTTTCAGGAAAGCTATGACATTTTTAATGGCAATTGTGGCATTGCTTTATTCTTTCTTGAACTTTATCGTTTCGATCAAAGCGAAGCGCACATCAGTTTAATTGATAAAATGATGAACAGAATGATGAAATCTGAAGCCATCCTCAAACCCAAATTCTTTGCATTCTACACCGGACTTGGTGGAGTAATTTATACAAATTTAAAGATTTACGAAGCAACCGGAATTCAGAAATATCTGGATAATGCATTGTTTTTGACATTATCCAACCACACTCAACTTAGTGCGCAATTACTGAAAGCAGATTTATTAAGTGGCTATACAGGTAATTTACTGGTATTTACGCTACTTTATCACCACAGCCAAAATGGAGAAGTTTTACAATTGATCCATTTGCTCTTAGACCGGTTAATTCAGGAAGCAAGGGTATCAGGGTCGGGTTTGAAATGGGATTATCATCAATCGAAAAAGGCATACGATAGCATGACCGGGTTTTCTCATGGCGCATCAGGTATTGCATATTGTCTCATGCAATTGAGCATGTATTTCGATGAACCAGGTTTGTTGTATCTGGCGGAAGAAGCATTGGCTTATGAAATGCAGTATTATCATGCCCCGGCAAATAACTGGCTTGATTTGCGGATAGGCAATTATGAACTTTCCAAACCAGGCGCACATCTCTGGCAACTGGAAACTTTTATTTCAGATATGGCAGGGGCAAATGCCTGGGCACATGGAGCGGCGGGAGTAGGTTTATCAAGGAGTCTTGCATTTAAGCTTACTCAAAAAGAGCTTTATTCGAAGCAGTGTAACTGCATACTTGAAAAATGTTTATCAGATCTTCAAAACAAACCCCGGCCAGATTTCACTTTGGTAAGCGGCTACAGCGGAATGATTCCGTTTTTGATGTGCAATAACGACAGAGAGGGAATAGCTGATCATATTTGTGATATGATTGAAGGAGCCATTACACAATATCGAAAAACAAACAGCTACAACGAGTACCTATCATGTGGACCAGATGATTATGGTCTTTTCTCCGGAAAAGCCGGTGTAGGTTATGTGCTTTTACAACTGATAGCTGGCGATCAATCCGATTCAGTCGCAAAACCTACTTTACCCAAACCTGCGAAAATAATTAATCTGGAAAGACGATTCTCAATGGTTGATATTAAACGGAAGATTTTCTCGTCATACTTCAAAAGAACTATTGGAAAACTTGATCTGTTAGGTATCCGCATTGGTGCATTGTATGAAGTAAAGAATATTGATGAATTTAGTGATGTGTTAGCTGTCAGAATCAGCCAGATGGCGGGAGTGCATGAATCAATCGCACAATCATTCCGGTTGGAATCAGCGCTATTGAAGCTATGGAAACTTCATAAAGGTTATTTTAGTTATCAGCAACAAAACATTCACCTTAAGAAAAACGCAGAAAGTGCCAGTCAAAAATCAGATTCCGATTTCATTGCATTGACTTTAAAACTAAATGATCATGTAAGATATTTCGGAGAAGATGAAAACGGTAATATGCTTCTTTTATATAGCCATGAAAGTGGTGTTGAAGAAATTAAAATCGGAACCTTTTCAGCCATCATCGTTGAATCTTTGGTTAACAGGAAAATGAAAACATCCCAATTAATTGATGAAATTACCCACGGATATTTTAAACCAACTACTGAAAAGGAACAAATCAGTCAAAAAATTGTATTGCAAATCCGCCTGTTGTTAAAGAGTGGTTTTTTATGTGTAGAGGAATAAACAAGGCGCCATTTGGCGCCTTGAAATTAAATTAATTAACTAGCAGATTACCGTGGTGCATCTTACCGGTGGGGTATGATGGTCATCTGTTTGTTCAGTGTGCGTAGGTTCTGATACATTACCTAAACCACCCGATAAACGCATCGCAACTTCACTGTCAATACTGGTTACAAAACTTTCTAACTGAAGGTCTTCTAAGCTCAATGTGATTTTTTCTGATTGATTTTTCATAAAATAAGTGATTAAATATGATGCCTACTGGTGGTTACGGGGTTTCGGCTTATCCCCGGTTGCAACAGTACTAAGATAATCAATTGCAACTATGTTGCAAAATAAAATATATATTTATCGCTACATTGTTGCAATAAAATTTAGGCAACCAGATTTATTACAAACTGAAGGTGTTTGCTCAACAGGAGACAGGAAGAAAATGAAGAGATAAAAAAGACAGTTGAGTTATTTTCGCTTTCCAGATGCGATGAATACAAAAACACCTGCAATTAAAATGATCCCGCCAACATAGGGTGGCCAATTCACAGACTTTTCTTTATCTGCCGATATTTGAATAGGGCCCGCATCAACAATTTTTTCTTTTTTAGTATAAGAGAATCCAGTCCAAATGAGCATGGCAATACCTACAACCATTAATATAATTCCTAATGTTCTGTTCATAATATTTGCTTTTTATTATCAGAACAGCGATCGCATTAATATGTTTTTATTGAAATGAATAGCCAACGCTTATTTTTTGCGCATAATTAACATGATATGCCATTTCCAGGGAACAGAAAAACGTTTAATGTACAACAAAGTACTTTATTTTTCATTTTCGATTTATTCTTCAAAGAAATCAACTAATCCGCCTAAATAATACTCCTGGATTCCTTCTGTAAAATCTTTATAGTCTTCATCAGGAATATTGGTTTGCCGAAATTCCAGTGAAGTTCCTTTCCCATCTTCGTGAAGTTTGATCGTCACGATAGAAGGTTCATTTTCTTCTCCAAAATACCATTGCTGCACAATTTGCTTGCCATAAGTAAATTCGATGTTTTTACCTGTAATATCACCATCCCATAAAGAGAATTCAGTTCCTGGCACTTCTTCAAACTCTACTTCGGCACCAGTCCATAGTTTCATGCTGATGTCTTTGGTAAGGGCTAAATAAACTTCTTCGGGCGGGGCGGGTATGTAGATATATTTTTTAAAGTCTTTCATTTTCTACTGTTTCTATTGTTTTTTGCTGTTCAATAATTTCTTGCTTTTTTAAATTCTGATGGCTGAAATTTTCATTTAAATCCTGAATTACTGCATCTCTCCAGTCCGAATCGGGATAAGAAAATACAAAGGTTTGTTTAACACGTTCCGATTTTATGAAATAGGCGATCCAAATGGCAGCAAAAATACCAATTCTTAATACAGAATAAAATTCTGAAGTGCCCAAAATTTCGTTATTTACCAGCTTATTAATATAAATACTTGCTATCGTATCCAATAAAGTAATCAAGAATGAAAAAATAAGGAAGGCAATGTAATATTTTGGAAAAAAATCTCTTCGCTTATAAAAAGATACTAATATAAAAATGCTAAAAACAAATAACATCACATTAAATACAACTGTAAATATTACCGACATATTAAGTAAAAGCGAATGCGCATTTAGTTGGATGCCCTGCCAGATCTTATCGGTATAAATATCCTGCTTTAATGCCGCAACCAGTATAATCAGTGGATTTATTGTAATGCCGATGCCTGGTATAGCTAACCAGCCCCCTAATCTCCATGCATTTTTAATTGAATCCAGATTAAATTCAGTTTTTCTGGTATAAAGATAAATAGCAATAAATATGGAGAGTAAAAGTGCTATAAATCCGATTCCAAGTAATTTGAGATTTAGTCCTTCATTTTCAACAGTGCCTTCTCCACCCCAATAAATGCCATAAGATAGTGTATTAAGTATTTCTTTACTATCCTTTATATAACCGTTTATGCTATTAGTTTGTAAAATAGGAGTGAAATTTTGGTAATAATAAGTTAGTGTTAAAGTATTGAATTTTGCGTTTGCACTGTATACAAACCTGTAATTCTCATTATCAATATTTATATTCTCATTCTCGAAACTCCAAATTTCAGGCAGGATAATCCTTACTTCCTGTTCAATGGTACATGGAAATTTTAACGAAAGCGGAGCATTTCTAAATTTCTTGATCGATATAATCTGGTCATTGATCAAATCTCCATAAAAATAAGCCAAACGTTTCGATTGATCAGTTTCGCTGCGTGTCCATAAACTATCTATTTCATACGTTTCAGTTACAGATATTATATTTGCAGCTTCATTATCTTTGATCTCAATCGGATCTTTTATGGTTAAACCAGGATAAAGATTTGAATAATACTTTACATAAGATTTTTCAATATTATCTGCTCCCTCATTATTTAAATTTTCTCTAAAATTATCAGCATAATTGTTCGAATAATCGCTGGTAATACGAAGCGTAGATTTGCTTGTACCAGCCGTATCGCCAACATTAAAAACGACTAATGACTTTAGTTTACCAAGGTTCTGTTGAGCCGTTTCAGTTAATTCTTTATTTCCATCTTTTATTACCAAAACTTTCGCGGTGTACGGAAAGTAATTACTAAAAATAGGTCCACGCTGATTGGCAACCGTTGGATCGATGTAAATTGTTCTATCCTCAAATTCTACAACGACTGTCTCATGATTAAAAACGCTGGGACTAGGTAACAATGATGCGGTTTCTTTCTTAAGATAAGTATTAAGAAATACAGAATATGCGTTAATACCATTGGCTTTTAATAAATTACATAACAAAGTTGATTTATCTTTGCAGTCTCCATATCGTTGCTTTAATATCTTTTCCGGACTATTTGGGCGGTGCGAATACTCACCGATCTCAATGCCCATGTATCTTATTTCATCCTGCACAAATCTCGTTGCCAGTTCAAGATACTTTTCCTTATTTCCCTTGGCTTTAAGTTTTAATTCTGCTACTTTTTCGTTTATAATAGGAGAATTTTTAGTGTTAAACTGCTGTAAATTCAGTCCCCAATCTACAATTTCCTGCCAATTGTTATATTCTGATATTTGAACCCTTGCAAACGGATCAAAATCTGAAGGCTCAAAATCATTGGCTGGGTAGGTTTTTGACATTGAATTTTGCCATTCAAAAACATTTAGGCCTTTTACAACAGATCTTTTTAAAGGAGGTACCCTATTAAAATTCTTAGTCCGGATATTTCTGCCTGGTTTGAAAATGATGTTATTATAAACGTTAACAATCTGACTGCTTCCCTCGAAATAAATGGTGTTAGAGTACTTAGGAAACACGGGATTACTTCCTCTGATCGTGTAAGCGTATTCAATCCGATCACCCTTTCTAATGTCATCCAATATTAAGTAAGCCGTATATAAGCCACTGTATATAAACCGTGATAATTCTTTTTCATTTTGCAGGATTTTAAAGTTCTGTAAAATGAGTTTATCTATTGGTTTATTGTCGCGCCAGATCGTCAATTTGTGAAATACGAGCTTTTCATAACTTGGATCATAAGAAACAGATATTTCAGAACCATTTTGAACACCTGTACCATTACTGATTTCTCTTATAATGTGCGAATACTGTTCTTTTGTTTCTAAATTGTTCTGTTTCTCAAAAAGAAAAAGATAATATCCATCCTGAATATTTTTGTAAACGGGTTTACTGTTTACCACCTTTACTGTTTGTAGCCAATCAGGCAATTTCGCATTTACAACAACCTTTTCTTTTTGTGCAAAAGCGAAATTGGCCACTAAAAGAATGCAAAATAAGAGCGTAATTTTTTTAATCATATTTATTTAAAAGCGTTTAATCCGGTCACATCCATTCCCGTAATTAGTAAGTGTATATCGTGTGTACCTTCATAAGTCACAACGGATTCTAGGTTCATCATATGGCGCATAATCGAGTATTCGCCGGTGATACCCATTCCGCCAAGCATTTGGCGGGCATTCCGGGCAATATCCAGTGCAATTTCTACACTGTTCCTTTTGGCCATAGATATTTGTTCGGCCGATGCTCTGTTCTCACTTTTCAATACACCCAAACGCCAAACCAACAATTGACCTTTGGTAATTTCGGTCACCATTTCAGCCAGTTTCTTTTGTTGCAACTGGAAACCACCAATAGGTTTACCGAATTGAATACGCTCTTTGGAATAACGCAAAGCAGTATCATAACAGTCCATTGCTGCACCCAAAGCGCCCCAGGCAATACCATAACGCGCTTGATTTAAGCAACCTAACGGACCTTTTAATCCACTGATTTCAGGAAAAACATTCTCCTTTGGGACTTTAACATGATCAAAAACCAATTCACCTGTTGCCGATGCACGCAAGCTCCATTTATGGTGTGTCTCAGGGGTTGAAAATCCTTCCATTCCACGTTCTACCACCATACCCCTGATTTTGCCGGATTCATCTTTTGCCCAAACCACAGCAATATCAGCAAAAGGTGCATTGCTAATCCACATCTTTGCGCCGTTTAAAATATAATGGCTGCCAGCGTCTTTAATGTTGGTTACCATACCACCCGGATTGGAGCCATGATCTGGTTCTGTCAAACCAAAACAGCCCATCATTTCGCCACTAGCTAGTTTGGGAAGATATTTTTTTCGTTGTTCCTCAGTTCCATAAGCATAAATGGGGTACATTACTAATGAGCCCTGAACAGACGCGGTTGACCGAATGCCTGAATCACCACGTTCTATTTCCTGCATCAAAATCCCATATGCCGTATAATCCAGCCCGGCACCACCATACTCAACCGGAATGGTAGGGCCAAAAGCACCAATATCAGCAAGGCCCTTTATTAAATGTTTTGGAAATTCTGCTTTTTGTGCATAATCTTCAATAATTGGACTCACTTCTTTTTTTACCCAATCTCTGGCCGTAGCACGGATTAATTTGTGCTCATCGGTTAACAATTCATCCAATAAATAATAGTCTGGCGCCTCATACAGGTCTTTTTTTACTGATTTGCTCATGTAATTTCGTGTTATTCTGGTTAAGGAACAGCGTCCATTTCAAAGGTAACAATTTACGACAATGGGCATTATATTCATGAATAAAAATTTAATTTAGCAGCTTAAAGAAAATAAATGAGCCGTTTTAAACAAACCGTAGCTTTAAAAGATGTAAAATGCTTTGCTTTGCATGGTTATTATCCCGAAGAGCAACTAACTGGAAATCATTTTATTATTGACTTAACAACCGAATTTACGCCGACAGGTTTTGACGATGAACTGGCGCAAACCGTTAATTATGAAGACCTGAACAGCATTATCAAAGTGGAAATGAAAAATACCCAAAAGCTGTTGGAAACCGTTTTGAATAATATCGTCATAAAAGTGATGGAACGGTATCCGTTTGTAGAAAAGATTGATGTAAGTATGAAAAAGCTTAATCCGCCGATGCCCGGACAAATAGGCCATTCATTTGTTAAACTTAGTTATTCAGCAGCCGATTAAAATGAATTTTACCCGTATAAATACCGAAATTTTAGCAGAAATCACTTCAGCAATTGGTGCTGATAAAGTTTTTACCGATGCAGAAAGTCTGGATAATTATAGCCATGATGAGACCGAAGATTTGCGCTATCAGCCCGAGGTTGTGGTAAAACCCACTACGCCAGAAGAAGTTTCAGCCATATTAAAGATCTGCAATGCTCATCATGTTCCGGTTACTCCCCGGGGAGGCGGCACCGGCTTAAGTGGAGCTGCCTTGCCAATTTATGGCGGGGTTTCCTTATCAATGGAAAAGTTTAAAGCCATACTGGATATTGATACCGAAAACTTACAGGCTACTGTTGAGCCAGGAGTGATTACGGAGGAATTCATTAATGCAGTAGCCGAAAAAGGTCTCTTATACCCGGTTGATCCCAGCAGTAAAGGATCTTGTTTTATTGGTGGTAACGTAGCGCATGGTTCTGGCGGCCCCAGGGTGGTAAAATATGGTACCATACGCGAGTACATTTTAAATCTGGAAGTAGTTTTACCTAATGGCGAGATCATCTGGACGGGTGCGAATACACTTAAATATGCTTCAGGATATAATCTGACCCAACTAATGATCGGTTCGGAAGGTACCTTAGGTGTAGTGACCAAAATTGTCACTAAGCTTTTGCCAAAACCTGGCCAATCTGTTTTAATGATGGGTTCTTTCCGTACAAATGAAGATGCTTGCGCGGCAGTTTCAGCCATTTTCAGGGCAGGAGTTACCCCATCAGCCCTGGAGTTTATGGAACGGAAAGGAGTGGAGTGGGTAATCAAATTCGACGATATTAAATTTGATTTGAAAGATAATGTAGCGGCATTGTTAATGATTGAGTTTGATGGGGATGACCTGGATGATATTTTTAAAAATTGCGAGAAAACAAATGTGGTTTTAGAAGAACATAACTGTACCGAAGTTTTATTTGCGGATACTGCAACACAAAAAGAGGAATTGTGGCGGATGCGCAGAACAATGGCCGAATCGGTTAAATCAAATTCGGTTTATAAGGAAGAAGATACAGTTGTTCCCCGCGCGGCCTTACCAAAGCTGGTTAACGGTATTAAAGAAATTGGTACCAGATATGGCTTTGAGAGTGTTTGTTACGGACATGCAGGCGATGGTAACCTGCACGTAAATATTATTAAGGCGGGCATGAGTGATGAAGACTGGACGAACAAACTCAAATTTGGTATTGCTGAAATATTTGAACTCACAACCGCTTTAGGTGGGACATTATCCGGCGAACATGGAATAGGCCTGGTTCAAAAGGAATTTATGCCGATTAAGTACTCAGAAATCCACCTTAATTTAATGAGGGGAATTAAAAATGTTTTCGATCCAAATGGAATATTAAACCCTGGGAAGATTATGCCTGATTAATTTATCCATCACCCTGAACTTGTTTCAGGGCCTTGCTAATTACTGTTTTTAAGATGCTGAAACACGTTCAGCATGACGCCCCTTATGTCCGTAGAGTTAAGCACAGCGTCTCTACAGATTCATGAATAAAACTGAGTTTATAACTTAGTAAACAAGTCTGGTAAGACAACTATTTATTACTCAACTGCTCAAAACCCAGCATTTTCTGTTTTTCTTCTTCCGGAATTGCTGTCGGTTTGCCTGTGGCGTAATCTATCGCTATACACACCGTTTTTCCTTTGCTGCAAATGATCTCTTCACTTCCCTTAAGTTTAACAATTTGATATTCTAAATCAAAACTCGTACTACCGATCCTTGATGTTTTCACATGGATGGCAATTTTATCGTTCATTACAATTGGTAAAATATAATCCAGTTCGGCATGTGCAATTACGATTCCAGTTTTTTTCCAATCCCATTTAATAATTTCTTCCCAATATTTGGTTCTGGCAATTTCGAGGTAAGTAAAGTAAATCGAGTTATTTACGTGGCCCATCAAATCAAAATCGATAAAACGCATATGAATATTGGTTTTATAGTTGAATTTGTCTGAAAACGCTCTAATTTCTGTCAATTTGTCTTTCGATTTAGATTTATTTTGCCAAAATGTCTTAAAAATCATAAATATTTGAATTGGTATATAAGTTGAATAGAATGAATTATCAATTTAAAAATTAGAAAATTAAAGAATAAGCGATATGACACTTGTAAATTTTAACAACAGAACCCGCAACACTGCTCCTTACTTTAACAATGTTTTTGAGTCATTGTTTAGCGATGCCGTAAGTAAAAACAAAATGGTTGATAAATCTCCAAATGTAAATATTTATGAAAATGATGCTGCATATGTAATTGAGTTGGCTGCGCCGGGCTTGAAAAAAGAAGACTTTCAGATTAATTTAAAAAAAGACACGCTTTCTGTCTGGGCAGAGGTTAAAAAAGATGAAACCCAGGTAGCTAAAGATTTTACACGTAAAGAATTTGATTACAGCTCATTCGCCAGATCATTTAATTTACCAGATACTGCCGATGGTGATAATATCACCGCTGAATATAAAGATGGTATTTTATCAATCAATATCAGCAAAAAAGATACTGCTAAATTACAGCACAGAGAAATTGTAGTATCATAATAAAATATTCTCAGTAGAGGATTTTTCATAATAGTTTAGTTTTAAAAGGTTATGAAGCTTGCATCCAGGTATTGTTGTAGATGCGATTGGTGACTGATGCAGGTTTCATAATAATTTAAGTTTAGGTTTAGGTTTTATAAGGTTAATGCTGGATGGCATTAACCTTATTTTTTTAAACGGTCGTCATTTCGACCGAAGTGGAGAACCACGCAATGCTCAGCAAAACTCAATCTATCAACTGAATAAAGGTATTAGGTTCTCTATTCTGCTACACTTTACTCGAAATAAGGCTAGCTAGAGGCTATGGAGTTATCTAAGTATTTAGATTGATTTTAAGTTACAGACTTAAAATTAGCTTAACCTCAATTTTTTGTATTTTCGCGGCATGGAAAGAGAAATTCTGGATACTAAACGCAAAGCACTTAAAATAAATCTTGACCCGAGAATTTATGGCACTTTCGCTGAAATTGGAGCGGGACAGGAAGTTTCTAGAAACTTTTTTAATGCTGGTGCAGCATCTGGAACAGTAGCCAAAACCATGTCGGCTTATGACATGACTTTTAGCGATGCCATTTATGGAGCAGAAACAAATGGTCGTTATGTTAGCCAGAACCGCCTTTTGCAAATGCTGGACCACGAATTTGGCTTACTCAACGAGCGTTTATCAGGCGAAAAATACGAAAGCCGTACTTTTTTTGCCTTTGCTGATACTGTAACTACGTTAAATTATAAACGCACCAACGAACCGCATGGTTGGGTGGGAATCCGGTTTCAAAATGAGCCGGGAGGTTTACCTAACGAAATATTCTTTCACGTCCGTTTGTTAGATACCGACGTAAATATGCAACAGCGTGTGCTGGGTATTATTGGAGTAAACTTGCTTTATGCCGCTTTCTATTATTATCAGAACCCCAAAATAATGGTCGAATCCCTGGCTGACAATTTAACCATCGGGTCGGTAGAAATCGATTTAATTTCGGTTAAAGGTCCGGCATTTCCAGGAGTAGACAATATCTTACTTAATCTGTATATGATTATGAAAGATTTCTCAGCAGCAGCCATTTTCGATGCTGATGCACATCCCCGCCAAGCTAAAGATCTTTTGTACAAAAAGGATATCATGATTTTAAGGACCAAATACGGCCAAAAGTCATTACCTAACTTTAACCTTTTTAATAAAGCTACAGATCAGTTTAAACGTACCAATAAAGTAGAAGAGGGCAACCTGGCAGTAATGATTGAGGTTTTAGCAACCAATGTTTTAACCGATACGCAAGAAACACCAGATGATATCGATTTAGAAACCGTAGCTAGACGTACGCAGGAAATGTGCGACACCGGAAATATTGTGATCGTTTCTAATTTTACCCGTCACAATCGCCTTGCCAAGTACCTGGCCAGGTGTAAGCCAAAAAGTGTTGGCTTAGCGACAAACATTAATAACTTAAAATTCGTATTTAATGCTAAAAACTTCCCCGGTGACAACTATTCCGGTCAGTTGTTGAGTTACGTAAACGATATGTTTAATACCAATGTGCGGTTATTTGCTTATCCTTTCCTGGACAAAAAGACTAATCAGGTAATTACAACGCAGAATATGCCGATTACACCGGAAGCTAAACCATTATTCGATTTTCTATTGATTAATGGTTATATTACAGATATTAGGGATTACAATGAAGATGAAGTAAAAACTGCTTAGGATTTATTTGTTACTGTAGTGGGGCCTTATGCTGAGATTATAGTAACGTTATAGTATCTCGTCCATTTTATAAATTAAATGATCTTTTTGATTAATCCGTCGTGACCAAAGTCCTGATAGTTCAAACTTTAATATTTCAGGAAAGCTTTTAGGACAGCCTCAATTGCGGCCTCTTGCTTTTAATTTTTAGGATGTGCGATTATAGTCATAAATAATACTTTATTATTAAAATACAAAATTATTTTAACCGTAATTAGTCGCTAAATAAAAGGCATAAATTTATCAGTGCGGTGATGCAATTAAAACGTCCGCAATACCGAGCCATTTTCATTTACCATAAATACATGCTTCGCACCGCATTTGAGCGCAAAATTATTCCGTTGGTGACCAACAGGAAAATCGAATGCAATAGGGTAGGTGTATTCTTTTACCTTTTCGAGCACAATATCGTAAATGCTTTTGCCAAATTCTTCACCTGCATCATCGGGTTTAACTTTAAAACCGCCAACAATTAATCCTTTAAGGTTTCTAAGTTTGCCGCTTCGTTTTAAGTTCCATAACATTCTATCAATGCTGTAGAGGTATTCGCCGGTATCTTCTATAAATAAGATTTTATCTTTTGTATCTAAATCTGATGGACTGCCGGCAAGTGTTTCGATAATGCTCAGGTTACCACCAACCAATATTGCCTCAGTCTTCCCAAAACGGTTATTGCTGTTTGATGGAGCATGATAACCCATTTCTTCACCAATCAAAGCGTTCTTTATCGAGAGGATCGTTTCGATCTGTATGGGCTCCGCTTTAGCCCAATCATCAGGAAAACTGTTGCACATTTTAGAATGGATAGAAGCAATGCCAAAATTTTTGGCGAGGTGGCAATGCAGCACTGTGATATCGCTGAAACCGATAATCCATTTGGGGTTTCTGTTAAATTCCGAAAAATCGAGCTGATCGATAATGCGTACGAAACCATAACCGCCACGGGCGCACATTATGGCTTTAATGCCCGGATCATCCAACATTTCCTGAAAATCAGCCAACCTTTCTTCATCCGTTCCACCATAAGTAAAATCGCGCTTGCCAATGGTTTTTCCAATTTTCATATTAAAACCCCAACTTTGCATTTGTACAACCGAAGGCTGGATCTGTTCCGGTGTAATGTATCCCGCCGGACTGCTAATTCCAATAGTATCTCCAGGTTTTAAATATGGAGGAATTTTAAACCCCGAATTTTCACTTTCAATAGCTAAAGTTCTCAAGCTCGGAAGAATGGTAGTAGCCGCAATAAACGAAGAAAGGAAATGTTTTCTATTCATCTAAATAGGGTAGTGAAATTGATATGGCTAAATATAGGGTTTAAAATTATGGCATAAAAAGAAAAGGGATTTATATCCATAAATCCCTTTTTTAAACCAAACAAATTAATCTGTAAAAGATTAGTATAATGTGAATTATATAAATAACCCCAAATAAAATAAAATGTTTTTGGGATTTGAAAAAAATTTTATCATCTAATACCCATTGTTCATGAAAGAACTTTCTGTGTAGCCATTACTTTTCTGAATCACTGTATTTGCTAAATAGCCCTGATGGAAGCGGAAATACTTTTTGGCTAAACCATATTGTATTTGTGAATACATTTCCAAAAAGATTGCAGTGTACAGCAGGACCAACCCCTAACCATAGGCACTGAAACTGCGCTTCTAAATAATCAAAAAGTTAGCATATTTAGTCGAGATCTTTCGCGGTGCTATACAGACAGGACACCGATAGAAAGGTCGTCATTTTGACTGTAGCATAGTCACGAACGTTCTGGAAAGAGATCCATTTAGTTGGATTTCCCGATTGCGTTGCACTCCGCTCGAAAGGACGTAACTTAAGGGATTTTTACGCGTGGATTAATACTGTCAACCAAATTGATTTTTGTAAAATAAATTATCTCTCGGGATGACAGCAAACTAAATAAAAAGATAAAGGCTACCCATCGCGGATAGCCTATGCTAACAACAAAACAAATATAAGATCACCAATCTTGCCTGATTAAGCAGAATCAGGGTAAAGTGCTATGGATACTGATGAGTGTTGTATCAAGACGCATTTAACGTCTATTTAATGCAGTTGAATTCAATATTAGAAAAGATAATTATTTTAAGGATATTTGTAGTTCAAACATTAAAATAGTAATCGTGTCTTTAGATAAATTAAAACTTAGCAAATCACTTGTAGCGGCCATGACTGATGCAGGATTTTTAACTCCAAAAGAAATCCAAACCAGAACAATGTCGCGCATTTTAGGTGGCCAGGATGTTATAGCGGTGGGACCGGAGTGCTCGGGAAAAACAACAACTTATGTTTTAGCTACTTTAATGAAGTTGAAATATGCTTTTGAGGAAGCACCAAGAGCATTGATTTTAGTACCTGACGTTGAGCATGTAGACCATGTTTTGGAACAGTTTAAACTATTGAACCGCAACAGCACTTTCAGAATTTTAGGAATTGATAGCCGGGGTACCATTGAAACGCAAATGAATGAGATTACGGATGGATGCGATATTATTGTTGCCGTACCAGATCGTGCCCGGGCATTGTATTTAAAGCTCGCCCTCAACACCAATAAAATACAATTGTTTATCGTAGATAATGCAGAGCTTATTGTTAAAAAGGGCTTGCAATTACCCGTTGTAGAATTAGCAAATAGTGCTTATAAATCTCAGCATGTGGTATTTACAGAGGTAATGCACGAAAAATTGAATCATATGATTTCGCCTTTTATGAAAGATTCGGCTGCCACCATTGAGGTAGATGAAATAGGTGAGAAGCAGGCAGAGGTTTACCAGCAGATGCTTTATCATGTACCGAATTTCAGAACAAAGCTAAATCTATTAACTTTGTTATTGAGCGATACGGAGGTTTTTGATAAAGTTGTGGTTTTCGTCAACACTCGTTTAACCGCACAAACAGTCTATAAAAACTTTAATCAGCATAAAGAAGGTGAGATCAGCATTTACCGGTCGCTATTTTTTGATGATAAAGGTTATGATGATATTGAAGACTTTAAAAATAATCCAGAAGCCAGGGTTTTAATTGTAGCCAATGAAAATTTAGGCGAACTTAATATCGAAGGAATACCTTTCATCTTTCACTTTGAATTGCCGGAGCAAAAAGAAACTTTAATTCAGCGCATTGTTAAGCATGGTAATGAAGACGTGGTAGCTATTACATTTTCTACAGATATTGAATTGATTGAAGTAAAAAAAATCGAGCAGGCTATTGGCCAGAAACTCGAGGTAATGGAATTGCCAGAAAATTTGAAAGTGGTTGATGCTGCGGATAAACCAAAGAAAAAGAAAGGTGCACAAGAAGATGATGAATCTTCTGAGCGTGGTGCAGCATTTCACGAAAAGAAAGCCAGCAATTTAAAAAACTACAATTACAGTGCTGGCGCTAAAGCCAAAATGACTTATAAGAATAAAAAGGGATTGTCTTAATGAAAGGCGTCACCCTGAATTTATTTCAGGGCCTATTCCGCCAATAAAGATCCTGAAACAAGTTCAGGATGACGATTTCTAATAAATAAAAAAGCTCCTCAGAAATTAATCTGAGGAGCTTTTAAGTTAACCGTTATTTACGACTAGTATAAAGTAAACTCTACACGACGGTTTTGTTGACGGCCATCTGCAGTTTTGTTTGTTGCAATTGGTTGGTCAGGTCCGTAACCTGTAGCTTCAATTCTAGATGCATTTGCACCTTGAGATACTAAATAAGCTTTTACTGATTCAGCTCTGTCTTTAGATAAACGTAAGTTTAACTCTCTACCACCAGTGTTATCAGTGTGACCAGCTAATTTTAAGCTAAAGTTTTTGTCTACCAATAAACCAGCAACGCGATTTAAAGTTGAATATGATTTAGAACGGATAGTTGATTTACCTAAATCGAACTCTAAGTTAGAAATCGCATCTCTAACTACTTTACGGTCTTCTTCAGTAATAACTTTAGTTTCTTTAATGATTTGGCGTTGAACTTTGATTGGGCAACCAGAACCATCAACAACTGTACCTGAAGCAGTTCCAGGGCATTTATCAAATTTGTTTGCTACACCATCATTATCATCATCGCCAAGATCTTTAGCATATTGCTCTCTATCACGTTGTGCATTTTGCTCAGCTGTTGATAATGCTCTTCTTAATTCTGTACTTTCTTCAGCACTTTCTTTACGCAAGTTTGCTAATGAACTGTAATTTTGTAACTGAGGTTTTTCTTTACTGCCTAAAGCAAATTCTAAACCTGCGTGTGCATAAGCAAATCTGTCATTACCACCGGTGTTAACGCCATCAAATTTAGCAGATTTAACAAAATTTACATCGTAACCTAAATCTACATTAATGCCTTTCGCAACACCCAATTTCAAACCGGCACCTACCGGTACAAACCAGCCTTCTCTGTAATAACCTGCGTCTTGCGTATTAGCTGGCATAGTAGTAGCACCAGATGACATGTAACCTGCACCCGCTTTCAAGTAAGGGATAATTACCGCATTTTCATTATTAATGTTAATGTTTGCAACATTCCAAACTGCTGATAAAGCTCCAGACCATTGGATATTTGTTTTGTAACCAGTATTTGCAGCATAGGTAGTATTTCCAGCAGCATCAACACCATTTGCAATTCTTAATTCTTCAACTTTACCTGCAAGGAAATCTGCTTGAATGCCTAATTGAGGTAAAATTTGTTTTTTAATGTAACCACCGTAACCGATGTGTTCTACCGGAGTTTGAAATTGGTGGTTAGCATTACCAAAAATAGTTCTTGGGGTTAGCAAACCTCCATTTACACCTATTGACCAGGTACGGAAATCTTTAGGAGAGAAACGTCCTGTAGTACTTGTAGTTGTTGGTGTGTCCTGGGCAAATAATTGTGATGATAAACCTAATAATGCAACCAACATTGTTGATTTTGTAATTCTCGTATTCATGTTATTATATTTTTAGTCTCTTAACAGTTTTTCTATCATACTGTTTTGCATAGTCTAAGAAAAAATCCTGCCAAATAACATGTTTTTTACGCAAATGACATATTATCAGAATATTAGTATGTTAATTTTATTTCACAAAAAAGTTACGTAATGGTTAATGCCCTATAGTTTACTGTATAAAATACTATACATTATGGGCTCTGGGATCAATATTTCCCCGGTAAAATTTTATTTAACAGATAGCTTTTTTCCCTAATTATGGGTCATCTATCTATTTTAAGATTAGCCTATATACCTGGGTTGTACAAAATATTGATAAACTATTTGAGACTATTTATGGTGAAAGGAGAATAAATCACCTATTAGGTTTTGCATTTGGTAAGCTATGAGATAATAATCAAATTGAAGATATCATAACCTTAATTTAGCGAAGAAATCCCAAAATACGATCCCTGCAGAAATTACGATGTTAAAAGAGTGTTTAGTGCCAAATTGCGGAATTTCAATGCATTCGTCAATTTTAGCCATTACTTCATCACTAACGCCATCAACTTCATTACCGAATATTAGGGCGTATTTTTTATTGGGATCGGGCTTGAAAGTATTCAGCATGGTACTATTTTCGGCCTGCTCAATAGCCACAATTTCATAACCCAGGCTCCTTAACGCATCAACTGCCTGCACGGTATCAGCATAATGAATCCAATCAACAGATTGCGTGGCACCTAAAGCCGTTTTTTCGATTTCGCGATGGGGTGGCTGTGCAGTAATGCCACAAAGAACTACTTTTTCAAGTGCAAAACCATCTGCGGTTCGGAATATCGAACCTACATTGTGCATGCTACGCACATTATCTAAAACGACTACCACAGGCAATTTCTCCTGTGTTTTAAAAGCTTCAATATCCGGACGGTTTAACTCGTCTAATTTTAATTTTCTCATTATTTTAAAAAGATTACACCGATTAATAGATTACACCAATTTGGAAATATTTAAATCTATGTTTGTCCGATTGTATCTGTTACTAAATGTGGACCATCACTAATATTGCTAACATAAATTGTAGCAGGATAACCAATTTTATCTACGTAATAATCTGTTAAGTGTTTTGCAAAATCTTCTTCATAACCTTTCTCCAACAAAGCTATTGCGCAGCCACCAAATCCGGCACCCGTCATACGGGCACCAATTACATGTTTATAATCCGAACAGAAATCTACTACCGCATCCAATTCTTTTCCGCTTACTTCATATAATGTTCGCAAAGATTCATGAGAAGCATACATTAATCGACCAAAAGCCGTTAAGTCACCTCCGCTTAATGCTTTAGCGGCTAAATGCACGCGGTCGTTCTCTTTAACTACGTGTGTAGCCCTGTTTAATAGGGTTTCATCGTTGATTAAATGGCTGTGTAACGCAAACTTTTCTGCATTAAGTTCGCAAAGATAGTGAAGTGTAATTTCCTCATTTAGTAACTTTAATGCAGCCTGACATTCTGCAACACGTTCATTGTATTTTGAATCTGCCAGTTCGCGCGGCTTATTGGTATTAATGATGGCCACAACATAATTGCCCAGATCAACATCAACCATTTTGTATTTTAAGGTATCACAGTCTAAAACAATGGCTTTATCTTCTTCTCCGAAAGTAACCGCAAACTGATCCATTATACCAGAATTTAAACCAATAAAATCATTCTCTACACGTTTGGCGATTTTAACAAGTGCTAATTTATCGTAACCCAGATTTAAATAGGTATTTAGTGCATAGGCAGTAGCGATTTCTATAGAAGCGGAAGAAGAAAGTCCTGATCCGATTGGAATGTTTCCGTAAAAGAGAAAGTCTAAACCATTGATTTCCCTGCCGTCTTTTATAAATTCGTTAATTACCCCAACAGGATAATTCGCCCAGGTAGTACCATTCTTATCGTTTACCGTGTTGCTGTTTACTGTTGCTTCTAAATCGAAGTTTAAACTCTTAAACCTGAATTTACCTTCGTTGTTTGGTGCAATGGCTACCCAGGTGCCTAAAGAGATGGCACAGGGCATAACCAGGCCACCATTATAATCAATATGTTCTCCAATCAGGTTAACCCGCCCAGGTGTAAAATAAATAGCTTCGGCATTTTTATGGTATTGCGCTGCAAATTTTTCCTGTAGGTTAATGTTCATTGGGCTAAAATATATTTATAAAAAGCATTAATAATGGTATGTTTGTTTGAAAACAAAAGCCCTAAGTTACAATTTATGAGCGTTCAGCAAATACCAACCGGAAAAATTATTGATGGCGAAGAAGTTATCGCAATCGAACTTACCAATAGCAAAGGTACTTACGTCAAAATATTTAATTATGGCGCCATTATCAACCAATTTGTAGTGAAGAATGCGAAAGGTGAAAACCAGGATATCGTTCTCGGCTTTGATACATTTGACGAATACTTAAACCCCGCTTATTTGGCAAAATACCCATATTTAGGGGCTATAATTGGCCGATATGCCAATCGCATAAAAAATGGAAAATTTAGCATTGATGATAAAACCTATCAGTTGGCTCAAAATGCCGGCGAGAATACGCTTCATGGTGGTTTAGTAGGCTTTGATAAAAAAGTTTGGGATATTGTTGAAATTATGGATGGACCGCAATCATCGGTTACCCTGCAATATGAAAGCGTAGATGGAGAAGAGAATTTTCCGGGAAACCTGATTGTTGATTTAACTTTCGAACTCACCGAAAATGATGAATTGATTTTAAGTTATGAAGCAGAAACAGATCAAGCTACTGCAATAAACTTAACGCACCATGGTTATTTTAATCTGGCTCCTGAAAGTGGAAATGTTAAAAACCATCAGCAACAGATTTTTGCATCGCACTATTTAGAGCAGGACGATAATTATTCGGTAACGGGAAAGCTAATCCCTGTTGAAGGCACACCGTTAGATTTTACTAAATCAAAAGCAATGGGGCAAGATTGGAATAAAGATGAAGGTTACGATCAAACTTTTGTTTTGGATAAGATTTATGGCGATTTGTCACTGGCCAGCAAAACAATTGAAGAAGAAAGCGGTTTAGTTTTAAGCGTTTATACGACAGAACCGGTAGCGCATTTATATACCGCAAAATATTTGGAAGTAAAAAATGGAAAGGGTGGTAAAGATTATAATGGTTTTGATGCCTTTTGTGTTGAAACGCAACATCATCCAAATGCAGTTAATATCCCAACCTTCCCGAGTACGATTTTAAGACCAGATGAACTGTATACGCAAACAACAATTTACAAAGTTTCATTAAATAAATAAGTTATGTTTACCATTGAAAATATACAGGCAGCAACATCAAAAGTTAAGTCTGGCGCAGATCTTCCGCAGTTTATAAAAGAAATTAAGGAATTGGGCGTGAAGCGGAATGATGTTTACGTAAGTAATGGCTTGGCTATTTATTTTGATGATGAGGATAATGCGCAGCAAGTAAGTCCAGATGAGTACCCAACTTTAATAATCAATGAAGAATCGTCTGCAGGAAAACTGGAACATGCGCTAAAAGTACATCAACAGGGTGAAACCGATTATCTTACATTTTGTAAGCAGGCTGCAGATGCGGGGGTAGAAAAATGGGTTACAGATCTGGATGAGATGACTTGTACTTATGTAG
The DNA here is from genome assembly GCF_900100705.1 of Pedobacter terrae. Taxonomy (GTDB): domain Bacteria; phylum Bacteroidota; class Bacteroidia; order Sphingobacteriales; family Sphingobacteriaceae; genus Pedobacter; species Pedobacter terrae. The sequence goes on along the minus strand of NZ_FNCH01000001.1, from coordinate 368,781 downwards.
ATGCCGAAGGGAATGAACTGGTAAAGGAAAATATTCCTCAGGTTTAGAAAATATTAAATAAAGGCTGTCTCCGAAATGATTTTGGAGATTTTTGGCAGAATAATATTTTGAAAGGGCGTCATTCCCGTGAAAACGGGAACCACGAAGTGCTCAGCGAAGCTAATCTTAATGCGCTAGAACAGCAACTAAATAAGTTCATACCAAAGCATTAAGATGCCCATCCGATAGCTATCGGATCAAGCTGAGCATGACGACATCGCCAAATTTAATTCTCTTGCTATTATTGAATCTGTATTTTGAGGCAGGCTCCTTTTTATGATGTTCAAATTGCTATACCCATTCGTCATCGTGAATTCATTTTATAGGTAAGAAATATTATTTTCAATTTTTTGCAGCTACTTCTCGGTCATATTTTATTAACAGGAAAGACCCTGAAATAAATTCGGGATGACGAGTGTTATAATTAAAGTTTTCTACAAAAAAGGAAGATTAATTGTAGAACTTAGCTAATTAAATCCTTTCCAATACCGTTTTAATTGCTTTTTCTACAATTTTATTCGGTTCGTTACTAAATTCGAATTTTACCCTGCTGGCTAAAATAGCATTAACGGAGAGTGCTTTATGCCCTAAAACTTTAGCCAGAGCGTAAATTCCAGCTGTTTCCATTTCTAAATTGGTAATGCGGTGCTGGTTGCGCTTAAAACTATTAATTAAGCCGATAAAATCCGGAACCGCATTTTTCGCCCTTACGATTCTACCCTGCGGAGCATAAAAACCAGGTGCAGTAATGGTAATACCATGAACCATATCCTTTCCAATCGTATTTAACAGGCCATCATCTGCAGCAGTTAAGTAAGGATTGATATTGTTGAGTTTACTAAAGTGAGTCTTGATATCATCCAGCAAAAGTTGTTCATCGTCAGATAATTGCTGAAGATAATAATTCATTAAAGCATCCATCCCTAAACCATAAGATGAAGCCAAAATGGTGCCCATCGGAATGTCTGGCTGGACAGCTCCGGAGGTACCCACTCTGATAATATTTAATGAAGTAAGTGATTTTTTAATCTCACGGGTTTCGAAATCAATATTAACAAGCGCATCCAACTCATTAAAAACAATATCAATGTTGTCTGTTCCAATTCCTGTTGAAAGTACAGTAATGCGTTTTTTGCCTACATAACCGGTGTGCGTAATAAATTCGCGTTTTCCTTTTTTAAATTCTATTTCATCAAAGTATTTACTTACCTCGCCAACACGGTCAGGATCTCCAACGGTTATCACAGTATCGGCAATATCTCCAGGTAAAAGATTGAGGTGGTATATGCTGCCATCGGGATTGATGATTAGATCGCTTTCTGATATTTTCATATTGATTGTTTTTGCGCTCGTTCTAATTATTTCATGCGAAAATCACTGAACTATGTAATTGTTAAATGGTATGTAGATATTTTAATTTAACACCTTCAATTTTATCAAATTTACTTAAAACCTGATTAAGTTGGGCTTTTCTCACTTCAAATTTCAATATGCAGTTGGTATCAAACTGCTGTGCCAAAATCTGCAGATTTTCCTCTTTGCTCAATTTCATGACATCATTCATCTGTAGGTACTCGAAATGGGCTTCATATACATCATTAACGGTTTTATTAATAATCTTTGAAGCTTTAATGGCTGTTATGCTAGCATTTTTATAAGCGTTAATTAAACCAGGAACACCCAATAAAGTACCTCCAAAATAACGTACCACTACAATGAGTATATTGGTAAGATCTTCTGATAACAGACAGTTCAATATGGGCCGTCCGGCAGTACCTGAGGGTTCGCCATCATCATTTACCCTAAAAACCGACCTGTTAGGTGTTAAGCGGTATGCATAACAAAAATGATTAGCCTTTGCATTTGCAGACCGCAGGTTCATGATAATCGGCTTTACTTCTCCTTCGCTACTAATGGGGTAGGCGTAAGCAATAAATTTACTTCCCTTATCTCGAAATATGCCTTCTGAAGCATTTTCGATTGTTTTATACGAATCATCGAACAGCATGTTGTGATAATGTAATGAAGATAACAGCCGCAATGGCCAAAATGATGCCTGCGTAATTTAATTTGCTCAGCTTTTCTTTAAACACCATTATACCAATTAAGGTACCTACAATAATTACCCCCAGGTTCATTGCTGCGAAAACGGTAGAAGGGTTTTCTGCCAAGGCTTTGTGCGCTTTCATATAAAAAAGGATATTCCCAAAATTGAACAAGCCTAAAATGAATCCGCAAACCACATTTACCAATTGTATTTTTATTTTGCCAGCCACCGCCATAATAATTACCAGTAGTAAAGAAACTATAAAGGACAGACCAAAAACGGTAAAGAGGGAGAAAGTATAGGGCAGTTCTTTATACAGCGCAATTTGTTTAAAAAGTACATCTATAACGCCAAAACCAATAAAAACCATAATGGGGTAGAGGAGATTTTCTTTTCCGGTCTTCTGATGATCAGATTTTCGGAGAAAAGTTAAGACAATAGCAACAAAACCAATTACCAAACCAATAATTTTTAGGTTATTAAAGTCTTCCTTAAAAATAAAATAAGCCGCCAGGATAGGGATAAATAGCGATAAACGTTGAGCGATATCGGTTTTAACAATGCCAAGTTTTTTTACCGATGCCGCAAGAAATAAAAATATGGAGGGCAATAGAACGGCTAGTGAAATATATATAGGCCATGGTGCGCTGGCAGTAATCGCTTTAACATCTGGCTTAAAAAAAAGAAAACATAAGCATAATGCAATAAGATAATTGATTGTGACGGCCTGGATCACACTAATCTGGTATCGTTTCGACAGTTTTAATAAAACAGCCACCGTAACACTGCAGCAAATGCTTAAAATAATATAAATCATTATTCGATGTTGTTTAGATAGATAGAGAGTTTGTCATTTCCGATCTGTAGGGTTTCCTGCAGGCTTCCATTAATATTTGGAGAAGAAACCCCATCGCTCCAACTGGTAGAAGAGGTAAAAATACGCGCTTCATCCCATAAATTAGTGTTTAAAAATTGATTCAAAATATTGGCACCACCCTCAACAATAACCGATTGTACATCCATCAGGTAAAGCTGAAAAGCGATTTTTTGCGCCAGATAAAAATGCATGTCTTCCATCTGGATATAATGGATGTCCCCAACTACATCGGTTTTAATTTCGTTAAATATGATGGTTTTGGCTTCAGTATTAAAAATATGATTAGATAACGGCACCTGCAGGTTTTTATCGATTACCAAACGGATAGGATTTTTGCCCGGCCATTCACGCGAGGTTAACTGTGGATTATCCATGATCGCGGTCTGTTTGCCAATCAGGATGGCGTCCTCTTCGGTCCGCCACCGGTGTGCCAAACGCTTAGCCAACGCACCGCTAATCCACTTCTGATGGCCATCTTTTGTTGCAAAGTATCCATTGGCGGTTTCAGCCCACTTTAAAATAATATAAGGTCTTTGTTTTTGTATCCTGGTAAAAAATCTTCTGTTAAAATAACGGCATTTATCATCCAAAATCCCGCTTACCACTTCAATACCTGCATTTTTGAGTTTTTCTATCCCTTTTCCATCAACACCTGAAAAAGGATCTCTATTGCCAATAACTACTTTTTTTAAGCGATGTTTGACCAATAAATCGGCACACGGAGGCGTTTTCCCGAAATGTGCACAAGGTTCCAGATTAACATAGGCGGTAGCCTGTTTCAGTAGATTTTCGGCCTCATTGCCATAAGCATCAAATACAGCTTTGATTGCAGTAGGCTCCGCATGTGCTTTTCCATATTCGTGGTGATAGCCTTCGCCGATAATTTTACCGTCTAAGACAATCACACAACCAACCATCGGATTAGGGCTAACATTCCCCATAGCCAGGGCTGCAAGATCAAGACATCGGTTGATATAAAATTCATCACTCATTAGCGCAAAAGTAGCAAAAAAAGAGTCATGGCCTTATCAAAAGAATGCGGTTATCATCTCAAATAAGTAATTTTGCAAATATGAAGATAGGAGAACTAGCGGCACACTACGCACTTGAACTTGAGCCACTTTATGATAGTAGCGAGGCTAAAACACTGTTTAGTATTGCCGCCGAAAAAGTTTTAGCCATATCTTCAGGTAAACTGATCATGCAAAAAGATCTCGATATCAGTTATATCGATACGCAAAAATTGTTGAGTATCCTTAACGATTTGCAGATTGGAAAACCAATTCAGCATATTTTAGCGGAAGCACATTTTTATGGACTGGTTTTTAACGTAAATGAAAATGTATTGATACCCAGGCCTGAAACAGAGGAACTGGTAGAGTGGATCATATCAGTTTGCAATATGCAGTTTACAGTTGACAGTTTGACCCCTCCCAAAAAGCTAAGCATCCTGGATATTGGAACCGGATCTGGATGCATCCCCATAACCCTAAAAAAATATCTGCCAAACGCAAAGGTATCTAGCTTGGATATTTCTCCTGAAGCTATCGCCGTCGCTAAACAGAATGCGAGACAAATTGGTGTTGAAATCAATTTTATAGAGGCAGATATATTACATTTTAAATATGAAGAAAAATTTGACATCATCGTCAGTAACCCCCCTTATATCAGAGATTTAGAAAAATCAGAAATGCATCATAATGTGCTGTTACATGAGCCACATCTGGCATTATTTGTAACTGATGAGAACCCTTTGTTATTTTATAAAGCCATCGCAGATTTTGCGAAAACAAACTTAAAACCAAACGGACAGCTCTACTTTGAAATTAACGAATATTTGGGCAAAGAAACCATTAAAATGCTAACAGATAAAGGCTTTATAAACATTGAGTTAAGGCAAGATATGCAAGGTAAAGATAGGATGATAAAAGCAGGGGTTTGATGGAAGAAGTACGACTGAAAATGGATGATGGAATCTAAACTGATAAACAATGATCAATTTCTGCCGCTATAGGACTCACGGAGAATTCTTAATGTCCTCAACTTCTTAATGGTAAGGAAGATATCACCAAGTCAGGTGTCCAAAGGTCTGGAGACATAGACCAGCGAAAAAACTATAATTCAACTTTGTGCCTTTGTTGTTAAAATTATTCACGGATGCATGGAAAATTAGCTGTTTTGGGTAAGACTAGGATGATTAAACTTTTTTAAAACTCAGCTTTGAATTAGTTAATTCAATGATATCATTAAATTGTGACTCACTTGTTTCAGATTTATGCAGCATGAAAAATATTCTTTTGTCAATCAACAATATAAAGAAGTCATTGATAACCGAATAATTTGAGAAGGCTCCCCAATTAAAATGAAATCTTTTTTCATTATCAGAATAACTAAACTCATCATTAGTAAATTCGTAAGTATAAATGAAATTCTGTTGCTCATGTTTCTCACACAGGGCATCCATTTCTCTAAAAAAAAGTGTTCGTACATTTATCATTCTTAAGATATAATTTAAAGTCAATATGAAAAGTATCATTCCAGCTATCCCATAAAACGATGAGGATGGTCCTTTATCTGTAATAATTAAAATTATTAATCCCATTGTTAGCATAACATAAATGAGCAATTTTATATAACTCTGTTTATATTCTAATCTAAATTTGAGTTTATTACTTTTAATGAAAATGCTTTTGTCAAATGGAACTGTAACATTAATCATATTTAAATTTGTTTAAAATTAAGCTCTCGGATGAAACTGGGTAATCACCTCTCTTAAATAATCGCGGTCTATATGCGTGTAAATCTCTGTAGTGGTAATACTCGAGTGGCCCAACATTTCCTGTACTGCACGCAAATCAGCACCACCTTCAATTAAATGTGTTGCGAACGAATGCCTTAATGTATGCGGACTGATCGTTTTTTTTATTCCTGCAGAGCTAGCGAGGCTTTTAATTAAGTTAAAGATAGAAATACGGGAAAGTTTAGCACCAAAACGGTTTAGAAAGATAAAATCTTCATGTCCTTTTTTAATATTGGCATGTACCCTAACTTCGTTAATATAAATGTCAAGTAGTTTAAGCGCAACACTACCTATAGGTACCAAACGCTCTTTATTTCCTTTACCAATAATCTTTATAAATTCAATCTTTGGGAACAGATTTGATATTCGTAATTCGGTTAATTCAGTTACCCTTAAACCACAGCCGTACAAAACCTCTATAATGGCTTTATTGCGCATTCCGTCAGGTTTTGAAGCATCTATAGTAGCTATAAGTTCATTAATTTCATAAATATTCAGCATATCAGGTAGCTTTCTGCTGAGTTTCGGCGCTTCCAGTAATGCTGTTGGATCGTTTGAAATCAGATCTTCTATCGTCAAATAGGCGAAGAAAGCCTTTAAACCCGATATTACCCGGGCTTGCGTACTCGGCAGCATCCCCATTTCGTTTAACCATGAGATGAAAGATTTTAACTGGATTATGGTAATCTCTGCAAGTTTAGGTTCTGCATTCAACGATTCAAAATACTGGATCAGTTTATTGATATCGTTTAGATAGGCATCAATAGAGTTCACGGATAAAGACCGTTCCAGTTTTAAATATGATTTAAAGCCTTTAATATATGATGACCAAAGCATGCTTTTATTTGAGATTTTTTATAACATTGCAACGTTACAACATTATATGATGAAAATACAAATTATTAACGGTCCAAATTTAAACCTATTAGGCGTACGGGAACCGTCTATCTATGGAAATACCAGCATTGAAGATTATATTGAAGAATTAAAAACGGTTTACCCAAATATCGAAATCCAGTATTACCAGAGTAATGTGGAGGGCGAAATTATAAATAAACTACACGAGGTTGGTTTCAATTATGATGGGGTAGTGCTAAATGCAGGCGGTTACACACACACCTCTGTAGCCATTGCCGATGCCATCGCCGCCATTAAAACGCCAGTGGTTGAGGTTCATGTTTCAAACATATATGCCCGTGAAGATTATCGCCATGTATCATTGACGGGAAAAAACTGTCAAGGAGTTTTAACCGGGTTTGGAATGAAGGGTTACCGCCTGGCAATAGAAAGTTTGTTGGTTTAAATTATCATAAAATGTTCAAAAATCTAATCATTATCGCTCTTTTATTTACTGCTCTTTTTAGTTATGCGCAAGAAAATCCCATCAAGAAAAATGTATTGAACGAACAATCGGTTGTTAGGGGAGAAGATGGTCTGGTGTATCCGTTTAATGCCTGGAAAAAATTGATGCAAACGGGCAGGTACGGCATTAAAAACCGGAAGACTTTTACCGAGAGCGGTCATCCAGAATATTTGATTTATGAGCTATCGGCTGATCAGAAATCGGCTTATATGGATAAGATTCCAAAACCAAGAACGAGCGAGTCTTTTAGGGAAGGCGATCTGTTTAATGGCTTAAGAATTACCGATATGAATGGCAATAAATACGATTTAAGAGATAGTACCGGAAAAATTTTTGTGCTTAATTTCTGGTTTATCAATTGTCCCCCATGTAAAAAAGAAATTCCACAGTTAAATGAACTGGTAGCGAAATATAAAGACAATAAAGATGTTGTTTTCCTGGGCATTGCTTTGGATGAAAAATATGATCTGAAAAGTTTTCTTAAATCTACAGCCTTTGATTATAACATTGTAGACGGCGGGAGGTATATAGCCAACAAATATGGCGTTAAAGGTTACCCAACTCATGTTGTGGTTGACAAAAAAGGTTATATCGCCTTTAGTACATTGGGTTTAGCTTCCAATACCATATACTGGGTAGAAAAATCAATCAATGAATCTTTAAAGTAGTTTGCCCTAAAGGTCCTGATTCGAGAAGTATATAACCTAATCGTGAATCTTTTAAAAAGGTCCTATTTTTTTCCGCAGGCTGTCTTATAAATATTGTCATCATGAGCTTTTTGAAGGACCTGTTAAAAATGTCTTACAAGGTGTTTCGACAGGCTAAGCGTGACAAATTCAAAGTGAGATACAGCCTCAAAACGAGGCTAGAGCTATTTCAACTCCGAAAAATATTTAACTTTCTTAATAAAAAATGCCCAAACAATACTGTTATTATACACCCCGGTATGTTTAACATAATCTTTCTGAAACGCTTTCCGTTTTTTGCTGGTTTTTAAAAGCGATTTAAGGAAATGCCAATGACCTTTGGTTACAGCCATCGTAAATTTAGGCTTCCCGGTCAGTAAAAAATGCCACCAGGCAATAAAATCAATAAACATTCGGATGGTAATCCTGAAAATAGCATCACCTATTGGGAGGTTTTTTTGCATAATAATCAGGTTATTCCTAAAATTAAGATAAGTTTTAAACGGATTTTCAGTTTGTAAAGTTCCGCCGCCTACATGGTATACTTCAGCATCCGGACAATACATAATCTTATAATTGAGGTTTTTTAAACGCCAGCAAAGATCTATTTCCTCCATATGTGCAAAAAGATCGGCATCTAAACCACCGGCTTCTATCCAGCATTTGCTTTTAACAAAAAAAGCCGCTCCACTTGCCCAAAAAACTTCTGTTGCATCATTATACTGGCCATCGTCAAACTCGTAAACATTAAACAACCTGCCGCGACAGAAAGGAAAAGAATAAATATCAAGGTAGCCTCCCGCAGCGCCTGCATACTCAAATTGTTTTTTGTTTAACTGCCATTTAATTTTAGGTTGAGCAGCAGCAATATACGCGTCACCTTCCATCAAATCAATCACCGGTTTGATCCAATTCGGCGTTACTTCTACATCAGAATTAAGCAGCACAAAAAAGTCTGCTTCCACACGTTCTAAAACTTTATTATAGCCTCCAGCAAAACCATAATTCTGGTCGTTCTGAATAATTTTAACGGTAGGAAAGTTTTCTCGCAAAAATGAAACAGAATCATCGGTAGAGGCATTATCACCTACAACGATTTGCAGGTTATCATATTCGGAGCGCAAAATTCCGGGTAAAAACTGTTTTAAATACGCTTTTCCATTCCAGTTTAAAATTACAACGGCTACTGATGGGTTCATTCTTTTTATTCGGGTTTAAATTTCCAGCGTTTATGGCTCCAGAGCCAGTACTGAGGCTGTTCTCTAATAATATTTTCTAAAAATTTAAAATGCAGATCTGTAATCCCAAATTCGCGTATGCTTTCCGGATCCAGACACATCGGCAATACTTCTACATGGTAATAACCTCTTTTAACTACATTTACTTTGAAATAGTATATGGGTCTTTTAGTCGATTTGGCAATTTTTTCGACGCCTAAAAGTGCTGCTGTCGGCTGATTTAAGAAATCTGTAAAATATTTGGTTTCTTCCCTGGTGGGTGATTGGTCGCTCGCAAAACATAATAGTGTAGGTTCGTTTTTATAAGCAGCTATTCCCCGCAAGGTTTGGCGCATAGCAATAAAAACATTTCCATACTTGGTTCGCATGCAATCAAACCAGGTTTCGAAAATTTTATTTTTGATGGGTTTAAAAATAACCAGGGTTTTAACCGATATGCTTAATCCGAGCGCCAAGGTCCCCAGTTCCCAGTTGCCATAATGACCGGTACAGGCCAGTACACTTTCACCCGCTTTAAAATGCCTCTCCAACTGTTCCAAACCAGTAAACTTTACCCGCTTTAAGGTTTCTGCCTTAGAAATACTGGTCATTTTGATGATTTCAAAAATAAGTTCAGCCAGGTATAGGAAGAATTTTTTCTCTATAGACTTTACTTCAGCAGCAGATTTTTCGGGAAAAGACTGGGTTAAATTTTGCCTGACAACTTTTTTTCTATAGCCAATTACGTAATAAAGCAGATAATATAGTAATCTTGCAAAAAAAAACAGCAAAGGCAGGGGGAGCAGCGATAACAGGTATAAAAAAAATACGCCAACATGCGCAATCCCTTTCTTAATCATTTTTTTTTAAAACGTTTCAGCTACAAACATAAATTTTCAAATGCAGAATACAGCTATACTTCCATTATTTTATCTTCCGCCGGTAGGTTATTTTAGTTTATTGCAAAAACTGGGAGAAGATTTTTTAATTGAAAAACATGAACATTTAGCTAAACAGACTTATCGAAACCGGGCAAGTATTTATTCGCCAAATGGCAAACTAGACATCACTGTTCCTGTAGTTAAAGGTGCTAAAACACATACGAAAATGAAGGATGTCCGGATTAGCTACGATTTTAACTGGCAACGTTTACATTGGTTAAGTTTAGAAAGCTGTTACCGGAGTTCTGCTTATTTCGAGTTTTACGAAGATGAGCTTAGTCGTTTCTATACCAATAAATTTGAATTTCTGTTCGATTACAACCTCGAGCTTTTAGAATGGCTGAATAAAAAGCTAAAATTAAACAAACGCTTTGAGGTAACCGGCGAATATTTTGATGACATCCAACCTGAATTAGATTACCGTTCAGCGATGAACCCGAAAAAACCGGCAGACATAGTAAACAATAAACCATATTATCAGGTTTTTGAAGATAAACATCAATTTTTACCCAACTTAAGTATTGTTGATCTGTTATTTAACCAGGGTCCGCAAGCCCGGCTATATTTATAACATATGGGAAAAAACAAGCCACGTAACCGACATAAACACTATAAGGTTCCAACTCCGGGCACTAGTCCGGGTTTATATGCTATTGATGAAGATGCGTTAAAGCCACTTATTGTATTGCATACTTATAATGATAAGAGTTATCAGAAAACCGAACTGGAAAACATTAATAACATCGATAAACTGATCGAGAATAAAGATTTTTTTTATTGGTTTGATATCAAAGGCCTGGCTGATCCCAATATATTTGAAACCTTATATACTAAACTCGATATCAGCAGGCTTGTACTGGAAGATATTACCAGTTCTTTTCAACGGCCTAAACTGGATGAATATGACAACGACAAATACATTTTTTCGGTAAGCAGGCATTTATACTTAAGTGATGATCATGTGCTCTGTAATGATCAGATCTCTTTTATTTTATCAGAACGGACATTAATTACCTTCCAGGAAACCTATGCAGATTGTTTTGAACCGGTGAGAAAACGTTTAGAGATAGGGAAGGGCAATATCCGCATTGGTGGCAGCAGTTATTTAATGTACGCCATTATGGATGTGATTGTAGATAATTACTTTAGCCTTTTAAATTTTTGGGGTGAAGAATTAGACGCAATTGAAGACCGCTTATATGATCATCCTGATAAAAGGATCATGTATGATACACAGGCCATCAAAAGATCATTGATTACCATTAGGAAAGTAGCCTGGCCGGAAAGGGATAAATTAAACGATATTATCCGCACAGACAGCCCTTTAATATCCGATCTTACTAAAACCTATATGAAAGATGCTTACGACCATTGCATCCAGATTATAGATTTTATCGAATCTTTAAAAGAGATTGCATCTGCCAATATTGATATGAACTTATCCATCATCAGTAACAGAATGAACGAAATCATGAAGGTATTGACCATCATTTCGTCCATATTTATTCCGCTAACCTTTATTGCAGGGATTTATGGAATGAACTTCAGCAGGGAAGATCCGGCAACAGGAAAAATATTGAAAGATAATATGCCCGAATTGTATGCAGAGCACGGCTATTTGTACACATGGATAGTAATGGCGGTGATTGCTGTTATACAGGTGATCTATTTTTGGCGAAAAGGATGGTTTAAATAAGGCTTGCATGAAAAACTTTCCTCAAGTTACCGTCATTTCGGGCGAAGTGCAACGCAGTCGAGAACCACGGAGTGCTCAGCGAAACTAAATCTATCTATGTAGATCTCTCCATTCCACTTCGTTCCGGTCGAGATGACGATTTTATAGAAGTACTTTTTGGTTCTTAATAGGATAATAAAAGATTGGAATAAATTTGAATAGGTGCTAAAATCAATTTTTAATATTTGTAGCTTTAAGGCGTTTTGGTTAGGTTATAGATGCAGTCATTCGAGATAGATAAAAGCGACGTATTCAAGGTTAAAAATGCAATTTTAGCTGGTGATGAGACTTTAAAAATAGTTTTAGAGGAATACCATGCCTCAGAAATAGCAATTTTGTTCGAACGTTTGGATAAATCCGAACAACGGCATATTATAAATCTTCTTCCTACTGAGATCGCTTCAGAGATCATCTCGGAAATGGATGAAGAATCCCACCCGGAGAATCTACTCTTTGAACTTCACCCCGATAAACGTACCGAGATTGTCGAAGAACTGGATTATGATGATGCGACGGATATTATTTCTCAACTGGAAGATCATGAGCAGAAAGAAATTCTGGAAGACCTTACCGAAGATCATGCTTCAGAAATCCGGAATCTTTTAACCTACAACGAAAAAACCGCCGGTGGTTTGATGAACACAGAACTGATCTGTGTAAACATTAATCTCACCAAAAAAGATGCAATTGACGAGATTATCCGCCAGAGCGAAGAAATGGAAGAGTTTTATACCATTTATGTGGTAGATGACGACGAAGTTTTTAAAGGCATAGTTTCGTTAAAAGATATCATCAAGGCAAAACATAACGCCAAAATAACCGAACTGGTAAAAATAGATGCGGTTTATGTACATCCCGATACCGACCAGGAAGAAGTAGCCAACTTAATTTCGCAGTATAATTTAACCAGTATTCCGGTGATAGATCAACATCAGAAATTACTGGGAAGGGTAACTTTTGATGATGTGATCGATGTAATGGAAGCAGAAAGCACCGAAGATATCTTAAAAATTTCGGGGGTATCGGAAGATGAGGAGCTGAGCGGTAACTGGGTAGAAGCAGTAAAATCACGTTTACCTTGGTTAATCATCAACCTGGGCACGGCTTTTCTGGCATCATCAGTAGTGCGTTATTTCGATCCGACTATTAAACTGATCCCTTCTTTGGCAGCTTACATGACTATTATTGCTGGTATGGGCGGAAATGCGGCTACCCAAGCACTTGCGGTAACGGTAAGGCGTATTTCGCTGTACGACTTGACCGATAAGCAGGCTTATAGAACGGTTTTGAAAGAATTTACAGTTGGCTTAATTAACGGTGCAGCCAATGGTTTAATTGTATTTATTTTTGCTTTCTTTTTTGATGGAAACCCCATGCTCGGTTTGGTTATCTTCCTGGCTATGACAGGCAACCTGGTCATCGCAGGTATAACAGGCGCAGGTATTCCACTTATTTTAAAACGTGTAGGTATTGATCCTGCCATTGCATCATCTATAATTATTACTACTTTTACCGATGTTTTTGGATTCCTATTAATTTTAGGATTGGCCAGCAAACTTTTACTATAAACCAGGTTATAAGATTTAGCCCATTAAGCCTTGGGCTTACAAAGCTAAATCGGTGTACCTGTTAATTAACTAAGACTACAAAAATTAAATCTGCAAAATCTGATCCCCGATGCAAACAACAAGACACGATTGGACAAAAGAAGAAATATACGAAATTTATAATAGACCGTTTTTGGATCTGGTTTACGAAGCGGCAACCATTCACCGGGAAAATAAAGATTACAATGAAGTTCAGGTCAGTTCATTAATTTCCATCAAAACTGGTGGCTGTGCCGAAGATTGTAGCTATTGCCCGCAGGCGGCCCGCTACCATACTGATTTAGAAGTACAGCCCTTAATGCAGGTAAGTCAGGTAGTTAGTGCTGCCGTTAAAGCCAAAGAGGGTGGGGCATCTCGTTTATGCATGGGAGCCGCATGGCGCGAAGTACGCGATAACCGCGATTTTGACCGTGTGATTGAAATGGTTAAGGCCGTGAACGATATGGATATGGAAGTTTGCTGTACTTTAGGTATGCTTACCGAAAACCAGGCACAACGTTTAGCTGATGCTGGTTTATATGCGTACAACCATAATATTGATACTTCTGAAGACGATTATAAACGGATTATATCAACCAGAACTTATGATGACCGTTTAAATACCATTAAAAATGTGCGTAAAGCGAAATTAACGGTATGTAGTGGTGGTATTATCGGTTTAGGTGAAACGGTAGAAGATCGCGTTTCCATGTTACAGACCTTATCGAATATGGAAAAACATCCTGAATCGGTTCCGGTTAATGCTTTGGTACCGGTAAAAGGAACGCCTTTGGAAAATCAGCCACGTGTTCCGATCTGGGATATGGTAAGGATGATTGCAACAGCACGTATCGTGATGCCAAATTCGGTAGTACGTTTATCAGCTGGTAGAAATGAAATGAGCACACTGGAGCAGGCTTTTTGCTTTATGGCTGGTGCAAGTTCTATTTTTGCAGGTGATAAATTATTGACCACACCAAATCCAGCATTTATAGATGATATGGCCATGTTTGAATTATTGGGTTTAAAAACCCGCGATGCCTTTAAAAACGGCAGACCTGCAAATACGATAATGGAACAGGAAGCTGTTTAACATAAATATATTTACAAAAAGAGGTTATATCATTGATTAAATTTCATCATTAATTTGTTAAGTTGAGCCTGTCGAAACGCCTTTATATAAATTATTAGAGGTCCTTCGACAAGCTTAGCATTGTAATTATAGATTTATAATATCACTGCTGTCAGTTGTTTCCAACCGAAAGGTAGATAGCTTTCAACCCATAGGGTTATAAACAAGAAAGTCCCGGATTAAATCCGGGACTTTCTTGTTTTATCATATTTGCAATGTCAGATGGTAACATCTGACAGCACGACGAAAATTAAACTGCCGTTACCCTTACCTCTATATTTCCTTTAGTTGCTTTCGAGTATGGACAGGCTCTATGTGCCTTATCAGCCAGCGCTTGTGCTTCCTCATGAGAAATCCCTGGAATGTGAACATCCAGATCAGCAGAAAGTACAAAAGAGTTTCCGTCTTTATTAAACGAAACCAATACTTTCACATTTGCTTCGCTCACATCAACACCTTCACGTTCTGCAACTGAGCCTAAAGCGCCCAAATAACATGGCCCCCAGGCTGCTGCAAATAACTCTTCCGGGTTTGTAGCACCTCCCTGCCCACCAAGTTCCTTTGGTTTTCTTAAATCGAAATCTAAAATTCCATCACCCGACTTAACGTGTCCGTCTCTTCCTCCTGTAGCTGTAACTTCAGCTGTATATAGCTTTTCCATGATCTTTTATGAATTGATTTTAAGTTTAACAAATTATAATGGTCTTTGTTTTTTTTGCATCCACGAAGACAACCTGATTATACTGCTAGGGATGTGGTTGAACTGGAAGTATATTTTGCGTATTTTAAGGAAGTAAATCAATGAGTGTTGTACCCACGCACTTACGAATTTTCGTTCATCTACAACGCAATAGTTTTAAAGCTATAATTGCCTTGAGCTGAATTTAGAGTGCCTTTTATGGACTAAAGTTTTATTTTTACCGATAGTTTGTAAATATCGTAAGCCACTTTTTGGATCAGATCGAATTGTTCTGGAACCAAATCTTCACCTTTTTTTATTGCTAAACCATTATCATTTAACCTGATTAAGGGTACGTTATCTATTGTATCTTTCCCTTGCTCCAGGTTATTAATTGAGGTATCCAGTAAATAGTCGGTATTATTGGCGATCGGTTTTAAATTTTCGAAACTCTCAAATATAAATTGATGTTCTTTATTATAGAGTGAAAGCGTGGCCACATAAGATGATAATAAATGGCTTAGCGCTGTAAACTGATGCACTTCCTTAATAAATAGCTGTTTACTTTTTGGCTCGGAGAACATTCTTTGAAAAAGCGAAGCTAAATTTGCTGTGCTTACATACACTTCTTTACGGGCCAGCTTGTATTCCGTTCTGTTGTAATTTTTCTCAAAATATAATTTAACCACTTGTTCAAAATAAGCTTTGTTTGCCTTTAGCATGTTGATCATAGCCTCTTTTAGCTTTTCATATTCCCAAGTTGGGAATAAAGAATAACTAGCCAATAAAGCAATACCAGAGCCTATAAAGGTGTCATAAATCCGCTCACGTGCCAGTGCTATCGATCCCATCCCCAGAAAATCGAACAGGATTAAGATATAAGGCGTCATAAAGAGTACGCTAACTACATAATTTTTCCTTTGGAAACTATAACAGCCAATCATGCAGAATAACAGGATTACAAACAAGGTATTCCGATCGTGGATATAGGTAATAACGCCCATGCCAATAAACGCCCCAACTGTGGTACCAATTAAACGCTGATAATTACGTTCCTTGGTTAAACTAAATCCAGGCTTTGAAATAACGAGAATGGTAAGAAGAATCCAGTAACTATGCGAGAAATCGAGAATCTGAGCCACTATAAAACCCAAAAGCATCACAACAGTAACCCGTAATGAATGCCTGAAAGTAGAAGAAGTATAGGTTAAATTCTCCGTAAACAGTTTGAAATCGAATTTCTGCCTGGTGATAAATTTCTCGGTATCTACATCAGCCTTTACAATATCCTTGCTGTTTCTGATTTTAAAATAACTGAAAATAGTTTTAACCCTGGCCAGGATATTTTCGATGTTCACCTCAATATTTTTTAAGGCAATAATGCCCAGGGTATTGTATTCCTGATTTTGATTGTTTTTTTCCAGATTGTTGATTTTAATCTTTAACCTTTCGATCTCAATCAATAAACGTTTTGAAATAACGGGTATGCCTCCGCTTTTTAGGGCAAATGCAATATCATCAAGGGCATACGAGATCCGCTTTATGGCCATTTCATAATCTGATAAGATACCTGCTTTATCAAACTGATCGTGTAACTGCTGGTAATTATAATAGGTAGACATTACCTGCTCAAACAGATCAACCATATCTACAAATACCAATAACAGAAATCGTCCCTCAGGAGTAGAATCTCTTACAATTTCGCGGGTTCTGAATAAAAGCTCTCTTACAGCATCTTGTTTTTCGTGAACAGAAACCTGAAGTTGTAACAGTTCAGAATATGTTTTATCGTAGTTGTTATTCTGATGATAAAATTTAGCTTTTTCTCTTAGAAATTCTGCTACCTCCAAAATAGAATCACTTAACGATTGCTGTACCAAACGAAAAGGACGTAAGCGATACACAAAATAGCTTAATCCCGTATACCAGAGGCTACCGGCCAGCACGAAAGCAGCATGTAACAACACCACCTGCCATGGGCGAACATCATCAATACTCAACACCATGATCAACAAAACAGCAGTACCTACTGATGCTGCCCTGACGCCATAGATATAAAACATCGAGAAAACAAAGCTGGATACAGCCAATAAAAAGCCGATAAAATAATGGTTTCTGTTGGTTAGGCCGGTGATGATGGAGAAAGTAAATATAAGCGCCGTGGTAATCAGCATGGCGTTTCTTCGGTGAACCATTGGCCCCGGACTATCTACCACACTTACACATAAAGCGCCTAAAGATAAAGTCATGCCGTACTTTAACAAGCCAAATTGCGCAAAAATCAGAGAGGGGAGCAGTACACCTATGGTAATACGGAGCCCATCGGCAAAATAGGTACTCAATAAAAAGTCTTGTATATTTCTAATGGGTTGCCTGATCTGCATGTTACAAAAATAACATAATAGCGATGTTTTTGTTGGGATTAAAATTAAGTTTTTTGGTTTTTTCTTAGTCTTACGCAGAAAAAAGATAACAAACTGATTATTAAACACCTGCATGAATGTTGATAAGTATATAGTCCATTATTGTTAATAAACTTAAATCATAGCTCAACAGGCGATCAAAAAGGAAGTTTTTTTCAAACTCAACCTGTTGATAAACAGTATTTTTGAGTGAATAACTTTGTTTATAAAAATATTTACTTTATGCTTGACAAATAAACATTTATACACTAAATTAGATGATATCAAATACGAAGTACTTTGAATTCTGATAAAACGAACCAAAAGAAATAAGGAACCGAAAGGGGAATTTTTCGGAACGTTTACAGGGAAAACGATTAATTTCTGAAAGGGTTAAACCGAGTAAGAATATATATAACCATCGAAAGATTGGACGATAAGAAAATCGAACAGGCCCAAACAGAACTTATAGAAAGCTACAAAGTTTACGGACGGATGAGCTGGAAATAAATTTTCACGAATCGTAAAAGTTGCAAAACCTAACGAAAACGGAAAGATCAAAGTAACAAGATTTGATGCTTTAAATTTAACTACGGTTATTTTAAAGTTAAAACGGGGAAACTAAATCGAAAGAAGAAGATCCCCGTTTTATTTTGCTTAAAATTTTAGTCCTACAACTGCAGTCGTCACCCTGATCCGATAGCTAGCGATCGGATTTATTTCAGGTCTATATATATGAAGATGCTGACTACGTAGTAGCTACAAGGCAACTGAAAACACTATTTAACTTGTAAAATAAATCCGATCACTATCGGATCAGCATGACGATCGCGCCAATTAACATCACAAATCCCCAAACATTTAAAAAAATCACCATATTTTATCCTTAAAATATTAAATTTACCCAATGGCCAAAAAAGGTAAATCAATCTCCAGTCCTTCAAAAAAGATATTTGTTTTAGATACCTCGGTTATTTTATATGATCATGATGCGATCAATAACTTTCATGAACACGATGTAGCCATTCCGATCCAGGTTTTAGAAGAGCTTGATCATTTTAAAAGCGGTAATGATACCCGAAATTTTGAAGCCAGAAGTTTTATCCGACTCATTGATGAAACTTCCAAACAAAAACTCATCAGCGATTGGGTCTCACTAAAAAGTCCAGAATCAGGAAAATTTAAGGTGATTTTAAATGAAAAACCCTTAACTATAAATGCTGAAGAAGTGTATGGTAAAGGCAAAACCGACCATAAGATTTTAAACGCAGCATTAAGTTTAAAAGAAGAATATCCAGATCAAAAAGTAGTACTGGTATCTAAAGACATTTGCCTGAGGTTAAAAGCAAAAGCTTTGGATTTAAATGCAGAAGATTACGAAACAGGCAAGATCAAAAACGTAGATGAACTCTATGCCGGAACAACCGAAATAACAGATTTTCCGGTTGAAATTATAGAGAGGGTAAAAAAACAATCATTTATTGATGCGACTGAAATAACACTGCCGCCCAAAAATGGCAATCATTTTTACGTTTTAAAAAATAAAAGGAAAACGGCCAACGTATTTTACAATAATAACTTAAAAACCATTTCGGCAGTTTCTACTGATGCGATATTTAAAATCAAACCTAAAAATATCGAACAGGCATTTGCCATCCACGCACTGTTAGATCCGGAGATTAAGCTGGTGAGCATTCAGGGAAATGCCGGAACCGGCAAAACCTTGCTGGCAGTAGCCAGCGCTTTAGAACAGCGTAAAAATTTTAGGCAGATTTATGTTACCAGGCCAATTGTTTCTTTAAGCAATAAAGATATTGGCTTCCTTCCAGGTGATGCAAAATCGAAAACCGATCCTTTTATGGCGCCCATTTGGGATAATTTACGCTTTATTAAAGAGCAATTTATTGGCGACGATAAAATGTCGGAAAAGATTGATGAACTGATTACGACCGAGAAAATAGCCATTGCTCCGTTGGCTTTTATTAGAGGCAGAACCCTCACCAAAATCTTTTTCATCATTGATGAAGCACAAAACTTAACACCACACGAGGTAAAAACTATCATTTCAAGGGCAGGGGAGCATACCAAAATTGTTTTTACAGGCGATATTTATCAAATTGATACCCCGTACCTCGATTCGGAAAGTAATGGACTTTCGTACCTGATAGAAAATGCGAAAAACCATCCGCTTTATGCACATATTACTTTACAAAAAGGGGAGCGGAGCGAACTGGCCAATTTGGCTAATGAGTTGTTGTAATATTTCTACTCCCAACCAAGTGATCGTCATTTCGAGCGGAGTGTAACGAAGTCGAGAACCCGAAGGCTCAGCGAAGCTAAATCTATCTCGAAGGTAGATCTCTCCATTCCGCTGCGCTTCAGTCGAGATGACGACCTTTATTATAGAGATACAGCCTCATTTGGAATTAATGATATTTCTTCAAACTTCTCAAACAAATAAACAAGCCGGCCAACGTTAACACCGCGCTCAATATAAACGGTGCCCCAGGGAAATAAACAGGTGCTTTTCCTTCTATAAAATAAGCGAAAATATGTGTCATTACCCAGGGCGCAAATATGGCAGCTAAACTTTGTAAACCAGTTAAAACACCTTGCATTTCGCCCTGCGCATTAGCTGGCACCTGATTGGAAATGAGTCCCTGCATAGCAGGTCCGCCAATTCCGGCCAAACCGTAAGGGAGCATAAAGGCAAACATCATCCAGCCTTTAGATGCAAATGCAAAGGCTATAAAGCCGATTATATATAATATAAGACCAAAGTAAACGGCTTTCTTTTCGCCTATTTTAGGTAAAATTACCCTGATCAATCCCCCCTGTACAATTCCAATAACCAACCCTACAAAACCTAGCGAATAACCCACCCATGCTGCATCCCAGTTAAATTTTTCCATGGTGTAAAAAGTCCAGTTAGATTGCACGGAGTGACTGGAAAAATACAATAAGAATAATGTCGCCATCAGACCCGCCAATGCCGGGTATTTACCGATACTCCGCAGTGAGCCGATTGGATTCGCTCTCTTCCAGTCAAAAGCCCTGCGTTTTTCTACTGGTAAAGATTCTGGCAATATAAAGTAACCATAAAGCCAGTTAATTAATGATAAACCTGCAGCAACCATAAAAGGAACCCGGGTACCAAAATGGCTAAAAATACCGCCTAAAACTGGACCCAAAATAAAGCCAACACCGAATGCCGCGCCAACCAGACCGAAGTTCTGTGCCCGTTTTTCAGGAGGCGAAACATCTGCAATGTAAGCTTGAGCCGTTGTAAAACTGGCACCTGTAATCCCTGCAATGATACGCCCTACAAATAGCCATATAATGGAAGGGGCAAAGGCTAAAAAGATATAATCGATACCTAGACCAAACAAAGAACTTAATAATATAGGCCTCCTTCCATACCGATCGCTCATGGCGCCGATAACCGGAGAAAATATAAACTGTACTGTTGCATAGGCCAGCGTAAGCCAGCCACCATATTCTGCTGCCAAGCCGAAACCGCCACCGGTAAAATCCTGTATAAGTTTAGGTAATACCGGAATGATTAGCCCAAAGCCTGTAAAATCGATCAGGAGGGTTACCATAATAAAACTCATTGCAGATTTCTTCTCGTTTGCCATCTTCAAAAGGTTGAAAAACAAAAGTATCAGAATTACTTAAAAATGTGAATTTTAGTTTTACAAAACGGAGAGGTCTAACTCAGTATTTCATACAGCACCCCTGTTCATAAACCTGATATAGCGGAAAGCCCGCATCCCGATTTTTTCATCGGGGAGGACTTGCAGCGGTAGCAGGGCTGCAGACCGCCACTAACACAGCACCCTACATTTCCAAAAAAAAACTTACAATCTCGATTACCTGCGCTATGCGAAATGCGTTAAACGGGCTTCCAACAAATTAAAAATCCTTCAGATATCAAAAACCTATCACAAAGGTCAAAAATTTTCCACAATGCCTTAATCCGGCTAAATTTTGCTAAATTCGCAAGGTTATAGTAACACCCTTTTTTAATATCGTTTTTAAGTAGCGAGAATAATAATTTATGGCAGAAGATTTAGAAAATCAGCAGAACGACAAAATCATTCCAATTAACATAGAAGAGCAGATGAAATCGGCCTACATTGATTACTCAATGTCGGTTATTGTATCGAGGGCCTTGCCCGATGTACGCGATGGATTAAAACCGGTACACCGCCGTGTTTTATATGGTATGCTTGATCTTGGTGTAACCAGTAATAAACCACATAAAAAATCTGCCCGTATTGTAGGGGAGGTTCTGGGTAAGTATCACCCGCATGGTGATGCATCTGTATATTTTACCATGGTTCGTATGGCTCAGGATTGGAGCTTACGCTACCCAATGGTTGATGGTCAGGGAAACTTTGGCCACATTGATGGAGACTCTCCGGCGGCGATGCGTTATACCGAGGCGCGTTTTTCTAAAATTGCGGAAGAAATGCTTGCTGATATCAATAAAGATACGGTAGATTTTCAGTTAAACTTTGATGATACTTTACAGGAGCCAACTGTTTTACCTGCAAAAATCCCTAACTTATTGGTGAACGGATCTTCCGGTATCGCGGTAGGTATGGCCACCAATATGGCGCCACATAATTTAACGGAAGTGATTGATGGGGTTGTAAATTATATTGATAACAGAGATATTACCATAGAGGAATTAATGAAGTTTGTAAAAGCTCCGGATTTCCCTACGGGTGGTATCATTTATGGTTATACTGGCGTAAAAGAAGCTTTTGAAACCGGCCGTGGACGTATTGTTATGCGTGCAAAAGCTGAAATTGAAAGCATTAAAGACCGTGAAGTAATTATTGTTACCGAGATTCCTTACCAGGTTAACAAAGCCCAGATGATTGAGCGTACTGCTGAGTTGGTAGGCGAGAAAAAACTGGAAGGTATCTCCAATATAAAAGACGAATCGAACAAAGATGGTATCCGTATCGTGTACGAAATTAAACGTGATGCCAATGCTTCTATTGTTTTAAACAACCTATATAAGTATACTGCTTTACAAACCTCTTTCAGTGTAAACAACATTGCATTGGTAAAAGGCCGTCCGCAAATGTTAAATCTAAAAGATTTAATTGTACATTTTGTGGATCACCGCCATGATGTAATTGTTCGCCGTACCAAATACGAATTGTCCGAAGCCGAAAAACGTGCACACATTTTAGAAGGTTATTTAATCGCTTTAGATCATTTGGATGAGGTAATTAAATTGATCCGTGCGTCTGAAACACCAGAAGAAGCCCGTTTAGGCTTAATGGAGAAATTCGGACTGAGCGACCTTCAGGCACGTGCGATTCTGGATATGACTTTGCGTCGTTTAACAGGACTGGAGCGTGATAAGATCAAAGAAGAATATGCCGAATTGATGAAAACCATCGAATATTTAAAATCTATTCTGGCAGATGAAGGTTTACGGATGAAAATCATCAAAGATGAGCTGGAAGAAATAAGACAGAAGTTTGGCGATGAACGTAAAACCACCATCGTTCACTCTGCTGAAGACATGAGCATGGAAGATTTCATCGATGATGAAGAAGTGGTAATCACCATCTCTCATGAAGGTTACGTAAAACGTACTCCGGCAAGCGAATTTAAAGCGCAGGGCAGGGGTGGAAAAGGTTCTAAAGGCAGTACTTCAAGAAATGAGGATTTTATTGAACACATGCTTGTTGCCACCAACCACAATTACATGTTATTCTTTACCGAAGCCGGAAGATGTTTCTGGTTAAGGGTGTACGAAATTCCGGAAGGTTCGCGAACCAGCAAAGGAAGGGCTATACAGAATATCATCAACATCCCGAAAGAAGAGAAAATTAAGGCTTATATTAAAGTTAAAAACCTTAAAGATCAGGAATATTTAGAGAACAACTTCATTATTATGTGTACTAAAAAAGGTACCATTAAGAAAACTTCTCTTGAAGCGTATTCACGCCCACGTGTAAATGGTATCAATGCCATCAACATTAACGAAGGCGATATCTTGTTGGAAGCTTGTTTAACTAACGGACAAAGCGAAATTGTGATGGCATTACGCTCAGGTAGGGCAATCCGTTTCAATGAAAGTACCGTTCGTCCGATGGGTAGAACTGCTACCGGTGTACGTGGTGTAAGGCTTGCGCACGATCAGGATGAAGTTGTTGGCATGATTGCTGTAAACAATCCTGAGGTTACGGTGTTAGTAGTATCAGAAAAAGGATACGGTAAACGTACCGATATTGAAGATTACCGTGTAACCAACCGTGGTGGTAAAGGAGTAAAAACAATTAACGTTACCGAAAAAACCGGACAATTAGTGTCTATAAAAGACGTTACTGATAGCGAAGATTTGATGATCATTAACCGTTCGGGCATTGTAATCAGAATTCCGGTTTCAGCGCTAAGGGTAATGGGCCGTGCCACACAAGGTGTTCGTTTAATCTCATTAAAAGGTGAAGACGAGATTGCTTCGGTAACTAAAATCGATCACGAGGAAGATGAAGAAGAAACAGTAGATTTAACTGATGTTGTAGTTACAGACGGCGAAGAACTGGAAGCGGATACAACAGCTGAAGCGGATGATACTGAAGAAGAAGAGGGCGAATCAGATAACGAAACGGAAGAAGAAAATTAACTAAAAATAAGATTAGAATAAAAATTATGAAAAGAGTATTTCTAAGTATAGTTTTAGCAGGTGCGGTAAGCGCTGCATTTGCTCAGAAAAGTGAAGTTAATGCCGCCAAAAACGATTGGAACATGTTCCAGCTAACCAATTCTAGTGCAACAACTCCATTAGCAAAGAAACTTGAAGCTTTAGCAAAAGGCTTAGCCCATACAGATAAAGCTATTGCTGATGAAAAATCTAAGGTAATGCCTGAAGCCTGGACTTACCGTGCTTTATTTGCTTCATCTGCAGCAATTTTAGATTCAACAAGTACTGCAAATGCTGATGCAAACTTAAAAATTGCTCAGGATGCTATTGTTGAAGCGAAGAAATTAGATACTAAAGGAAGCGAAAAAGATAATATTAGCTTAGCTGAAACGAATGTTAGCAATGCGGTTAGAAATGGTGGTGTAATTGCCTATAATAAAAAGGATTACAAAACAGCTTACGAAAAATTTGTGGCTGCAACCGTAATTAATCCACAAGATACTGCAATGTATTTAAATGCGGGTATTGCGGCTAGGAATATCGAGGATTATCCAGGTATGATTACTCAATTTAAAAAAGTAATCTCTTTAAATTCACCACAGGCTAAAGATTTGTATTCTGAAATCATTAATGCTACTTTAAGCAAACAAAAGGATACTACTGCTGCTTTAGCGGTAATTAAAGAAGCAAGTGCGAAATTTCCTGAAAATACAGACTGGATCAAAACTGAAACACAGATTTATATTGATAGGGGTGATGCAGCAAAATCAGAGCAGATGTTAACAGCATTGGCCGCAAAAGAGCCAAACAATCCTAGTTACCAGGTTCTATTAGGCAATATCTATTTCAGTCAGGCTTTAAAATTACAGGCCGACAGAAATAAAATCGACCCTAAAAAAGTAAAAGAATTTAATGAAGTAACGGGTAAAATGAATGCATTATTGGATAAATCGCTTCCTTTTTATAAAAAAGCTTTAGAAGCTGACGCTAAAAACCAAGGCGCTTTAGAAACGTTGAAAACGATCTATGCTTTTAGAAATGACACTAAAAATTACGAAGATATCAAAAAGCGTTTAGATGCGTTGCCTAAACAATAATTCTGATACGAATCTAAAAAAAGAGCCCCGAAATTTCGGGGCTCTTTTTTTTATGTTTATTTTTATGGTTTATTACGGTTTTATCACATTATTTAGCTCATGCAAAATTGCTTTAAAATATCATTAATCGCCTTAATTTTCGTCTCTTTTAATGCTGTCGCCCAAAAAAGCCAGATCTTAATTGCCCGGAATGCCGTAGGCAAGTTACAAGCATCTATTGCCAATAAAGAAGATGAGAAAAAGCAATTAAAAATTATAAACGAAGGTTTAAAGGCAATTGAAGCTGCAGAAAAAGATAATAAAACAAAAAAATGGGCCGAAACCTGGTCAATAAAGTCTTATCTGATGTCGTTCGCCACCTTGATCGATACCGATCCCAATAATGCCAATAAGTATTATGATAACGCAATTGATGCCGTTGCCAAAGCAAAATCACTTGACCGTTATGATGACAATTCGGGATTAATTAAGGCTTCCAACCACAATATCCTCATTAAAAAACAAGAAAAAGGTAACGAAGCATTCTTTAACAACGACTTTAAAGAAGCGTATGCAGATTTAAAGGAAGTAGGCGATAATTTCCCGGCAGATACTACTTTAGCCTTAAATACAGCCATTTGTGCCTTAAATATTCAGGCTTACGATGACGCATTAACTTATTTTAAACGTGCTAAAGAAAACGGAATTAAAAATCCATCTGTTTTTCAAAAAATGGCGCAGATGTATGTGGTTAAATCGGAAAGTGAAACTGCGATAAAAACACTGGAAGACGGACTTGCACTTAATCCATTTAACCGTTTTTTAACCAACGATTATATTAATCTGTTGTTGGATACCGAAAATTTCAGTAAAGCACAAGGATTAATCGAAAGCAATTTAAAAGTGGAAAAAGGAAATAAACTATTGTATTTTCTTTATGGATACCTGCAACAGGTTGGTGGAAATAATGCCACAGCAATTTTAGCTTACGATAAAGCATTATCTACCGATCAGAATTATTTCGACGCACTATATCAATTGAGCTTAGCTTACATTAATACAGCTAACGAAACGCTTAGTAAAAATGAAGCAGATAAAGCTTCTAAATACAATGGATTGATTAACCATGCGCAGTTTGCTTTGCAACGTGCCAATGAGATTAATCCAAATGATAAAAAAACTGTTCAGTTACTGATTGATATCTACACAAGAAAGAAAGCTACCGACAAAGCTCAGGAGCTAAATAGAAAACTTCAGGAATTATAATTGAATAAGAATTTAAGGCAATAGGGTATCATTGAAATATAAAACTTAACATAATATTAATTATAAGACATATATAATACTCAAGAGCTTTATCTATTATCGCAGTTTTGTATTTGATCTGTTTGAAACATTTGATTAAATGTTCATAAAACATTTGATGACAATTTTTGATACTTAATTAAACCTGAAAATTCATCGATCACCTAGGTTACCAAAAGGTGTTTTTAAATCAATGCAATAAATAAAAATATCATTGAATTAAAATGTTAAAGTCACTATATCAAAATATAAAAAAGAAGTCTTTGTTGCCCCTCAAAAGATTTAAAGTGAGACATTTTCTGTTTTGTGGATTACATTGCACTGGACATCATCAAGCAGATTAGCAACTGCGATATGGCGATCTGCGATCTGAGCTTCCAAAACCCAAACGTGTTATACGAGGTAGGTATACGTCAGGCATTCAATCTTCCTGTCACCTTCATTAAGGATACAGTAACCAAATGGATCTTTGATATACAGGGTTTTAGGGACGTGATGTACGATGAAAGCCTCAGGATATGCCAAATTCTCAATTAATGACCGTTTATTCATACTAAAAGAAGAAGTATGATTTATCGTCATCTAATTATCATAATTAGATAATTATCACATTTAGATAATTATCATTTTTGGATAGTTTATTTTTTCGTTTACATTTGTATAGCGAAAAACAAAAACAAACAAAATTGCAGATATGGAAATAGAAGAAAAAATTAAACTAAAAACTTAAAAAATGAAGGTAATAATTCAGGACGAGCATCTAGGTGTGCTTGCAGAGAATAAGCCGGTAGGTAAACCAAAATTTCCTGCAGAAGTAGTCAAATCATTTAAAAAGAAACTGACTATTTTAAAGGCGACCCCTAATTCAAATGCATTGAGAGCAATGGGCTCTCTACATTTTGAAAAATTGGAGGAAAAGAGATATGAAGGTAAGCATTCGATACGTCTAAATAAAGCATATAGAATGATATGTCAGTTAGATAAGGAAGATAACCTTGAGGTCCTAATTATTGAAGAAATAAATAACCACTATAGATAAATACTACTAAATTCCCCCGAAGTGCTTTCCCTTCGGGGGAATTATAAAAACTCATGATATGAACAATCAGGTCTTTAATTCTAAAGGTGCTGAAATCGAAATCACGGCGATTCATCCGGGAGAAATTCTGCTTGACGAGATCGAAGCACGTGAACTTATTAAGAAAGAATTTGCCGAACAAATTGGTATTTTCCCAAATAATTTAAGCCTTATTTTTGCAGGTAAAAGAGATATATCTGCTGCGCTTGCCATTAAGATTGGTAAAGCCCTAGGCACTGGAGGCGAGATGTGGCATAATATGCAATCCGCTTACGATTTCCAGCAAGCCGTTATCCATGAGATGGAAACCGTTTAATTTTTTATTTTTTAAACAGAAGGGCAGTTAAACTGCCCTTTTTTTGCTTTTATAACATAAACACCGTTTTTTTTAGATATCCTGTCATCATTTGTTTTATTAACATTTTCCAAGTAAAATAAATAGTCTTTAATTAAGACTATTTATTTTGATTATTCACGTTTTAAAAATGATATCGAATTTCACCTTGATGAGGACTTCTGCGACCACCTTGAGTATCTGTCGATGCTATCGCTGATAATTGTTCTCCATTAGCATTATAGGTATATCTACAGAAATTACCATCATCTTGCAACACCCACCTAAAACTCGTTGATGAACCGGAAGCTATAGGAACATTTGCTCGCCAAAAGGTGTAACCCCCTGCTAGATATAGTTCTCCATCATACCGAAAATCAGCACGTTGAATTCCATTCATTCCAATTGTATTTGATGCCCAGAGAGCCGAATTAGAATAATTGTTATAAAGCACTAAATTGTAATCAGATTGCAAGACTAATTTATAACCCCCATTATTCGAAACACATATTGTTGCTCCTAAATAATATGGTCCAACTGCCTCATTTTGAGGAATTCTATTTAGGATAGAAAAATTCAATCTATTTTTATGGCGAATTTCTTTTGATAAAGCAGGTGTATTTGTTTTAGTTATATTATCATCGGGAGTAAAACCAAAGAATATAAAACCTAGAAGAATTGCTGAAGGGAATAGTTTTTTCATGAATTATGTTTTTTAAATTAATATTGAACCAATTATACCAAAAGTATTATTAGTTATTATTATCTATATCATAATTTTTACTTTTTTACCAACAAATAACGCCCCGAATAATTACTTATATTCTTATAAAATTAAAATATTCTTATAGAGATCGCATTAATTCTCTTCTCACTATTGCCACTACCTTTATTTCTTTCGCCTTAGGCAGTTCAATTATATATATAGAAATAACTATTTCATTTTTAATACTAAATCTACATACATATATCATAATTAATACTTTTATAATACTGATTTAACAGATTACTAAGAATATTTTAGGATCTTTATATTATACTAAAACCATTTATTATGAAAAAGATCATTTCAATTTGCATGCTTGTATTATGTGTTGTATCCTTAACAACATATGCTACACCAGAAGTACCAAAACCAGTTAGCGACACCAAAGCTAAAGTAACCACTTACAATGTTCGTTTGGGTTACAGAAATCTTGATGGTAGTGTAACCACTTCAGTGTCTACAGAATCACCAGGCTTTACCATTTATAATCAGGAAAGCGGTGATGATTATTACGTTGAAAATGGGCCATCATCGTTTGGAACATTTTTACCTTATCAATTACCAGGTATAATTAACGGTTTACCTGCAGGAACCTACGAGTTTAGCGCAGAAAGAGGTCAGGGAAACTGGACGGGTTATGGATCTATCACCGTAACCTTATCTCCAGAGATGATAGGCGCTGATGGTTATGTAACAATCTACGTTCCTATTGCCTGGGCGGAATAATTTTTCTGATTAAAGTAAATAGTCCTTAATAGATTAGGGCTATTTACTTTAGAAAAGATTCCTAAAATTTTTTCAGTAGTAATGACGGCAACACAATCTTTGATTCCTTTTGCTTATCCTCGTCTTTCCAGTACACAATAAAATTTATCTTCGCTGCTGCTATTGTAAATCCTTTATCAAAATGCTCCTGCAGAACAGTTTTGAATTTTTGTGAGTATTTAACGATGAGCTCACCCTTAACATTTTTCAGGCCTTCATCTGATGGCTGCAAACGCAGACCACTAAAAATTAAACTGATGCGACTCTGTATATATTCGAAATAGCCCAGTTGCACGTCTCTAAGTGTGAGATGCATGGTTATTTGTTGTGGCTCGGTATATTGATTATTATCTTCAATGTAAACAAGTCCATCTACATAAAAAGGCTGAAGATATTTCCCTTGGTAGTGTATGCTAAGCTTTGTTTTGGCTCTCGTAATGGCTACATAAAATTGCCGCTTCTGCTCATCATTAAGCGGTTTAAAATGCTGCAATAAAAGGTATAAATTGTCAAATTCTTTGCCTTTAGCTTTATGAATAGTAGAAACGTATACCACTACAGCATCAATATCCACGAAGTCTTCCACTTTAGATTCAAAAAGAAAAGCTTTCCAGTCACTTTTATATTTTCTGGCGGTATTAACTTGTTCGAATGCTCGTATTGCAGCAATGGCAAATTCTTTATGCGTACTGGTTTGGATATGATCCATTAAATGTCGTTTGGCCTCACTCCATTCTTCATCTGTTACCAGTGGGCTGTCTGTATAGGCATCGATCATATCAGAGAAACGGCGCAACTCGTACAGATTTTGGAGGTTGAAACCATCGTATGACTGAATAAGCTTAGCCTTTACCCCTTGTTGCAAAAGCATACCACAAAGTAACATCGCTTCTTCATTAGTTTGAGTGAGTACGCATGTAGATCCAGATAACGCTGCTTTGCTTATAATGCCGGCTAAAGAAACAATAATGGGATTATGGGCATATTGCGTAATATGGATTAGTCCATTTTGATGCTGACTGGCAAAGCAAGGCTCGGTTTTGAGTCTCTGGCTGATCGTTCCCGCCCATTGATTGGCCAACGATACAATATTGTTTTTGCTACGATAGTTTAATGTGAGCTCATATTTAACTGCATCTTTCTCTGTTATAAGCTTCTGCATGTAAGCCGCATCTGCCCCACGAAAACCATAAATATTCTGATCGTCATCACCAACCAATATTATCCGCATATCTTCATTTTGCTGCATCAGAGCCTGTAGCAGTTCATACTCGTCCTTATTAATATCCTGGGCCTCATCTACCACCAATACAGATTTGGTGATTCTGAAAGGCTCCATCTCACCAGCATTAATTTTCTCAACAGCCACCTTCACGATGTTTTCAGAAGCCATTAGGCTACCTACCCTACCTAACAGATCAAAGCAATAGGAGTGAAAGGTCTTAATTTCGGTATAATGGGCAGCGTTGCCAATGAGCTCCATTAGTCTTTTTTTAAATTCTGTGGCCGCTGCACGTGAAAAGGTAAGCATGAGCAATTGCTCATGTTTTACATCCTCGGCCATCAGCAAAGAAGCTAGCTTATGTACCAATAACTTTGTTTTACCACTGCCTGGTCCGGCAGCTACAACAATGTACTGGCTGCTGGTGTCATTAATGATTTTTAATTGTGTCGGTGAAAGCGCGCCAAATAATCTCATAAATTTTGTTGGCGTAAGGGTGCGTTTTATTTCATCCTGCCTGCTGCCAGGAAAATATTTAGAGAGAAATGAAGGATAGTTTAATTTAAAATAATCGTCCACAAACTTTAAAGCTTCGTTGTAGTTGCGGATCATTTTTTGGGCGTATTCCCCTACAATATGGATCTGCTGTACTTTTTGTTGATAAAACTGTTTTAATTTATCATAGTCGCTTTCTTTATATTGTATCCGATTATTCTTTTCAATGCGCTCGATAGTGAGTTTATTATATACAACCATGAACCCACCTTCGATTTTAATGGCCCCTATGCGCGACAGGTAAAAAAGGCTGTCTTCAATATCATCGATACCAGCCTGCACAGAGAACATGCCTTGCTCCTTTTCAACCATATCCTTGAGTTCCTGTACGGAAAATTCAATCAACACCTCTTCCTCTTCCTGATTATCCGATTTACTTAGTACTGATACTTTTTTATGGAGGTATTCGGTAATCATCCTGGCAAGAAGATGACGCTTTTCCTGCTTTTCTATAAAGACTGCTTTATCCAGTAATAAAGTTATCTGTACATGGTTCTTTGTATGTTCTAAATTCTGGCGATTGATCCATTTTTTTATCGCCCAAAAATTAATTATGATCTTTAACTGGTTAAGCGAACTATCTCTGATGCCCGAACTTAAAAATACTTCAATAATTTCCTTTAAATAGTAAGCTGCTTCACCGTCTTTTAACTGCGCCAACAAAAGTTCTTCCTGTTTTCTAAAACCTTCTACAATGGCTAGTGATCTGCTGGCTGATTCTGTCTTTTTGATAAAAGCTGTAAGGTCTTTGGTATGTGCCAATATTTTTTCATCACGCATCAATTCAATTGCCCTTATCACATCTTTTTTATACATACCCAATTGATCGGATATATAATCTATTCTCGACTCTGCCACTTCATCAGTAGATAGTCGCTTGCTTTTACTCGAAAAAAGCTTTTTAATAATTCTTTTAGCTCCTTCGCGCTCCTCTTCAGAGAATTTTTCTGATGCGTAAATGCAATCTATCGCCTCTTGAGCGTTTTTACTGAGAATGCTGGTGGCAAAAACCCGGGGCATATTTTGCCCGCGCTTTAAATAACCGGCATCTTCCAATGCAGCAATGGCGGTGGTCACCCTTGTTTCAATCTCACTGATGCCATCGTCCCAGCCTGCCTTTCTGGCTATTTCCAATGCGGAGTTGGATGCTTTATCTCTTGATCTGGTTAATTCCTTTATGGCTTTCCATACCTGGTTAATCTCTTTACTGCTAATTTTGGTTTGGTTAAGCAAGATGAAATGTTTATCCAGGTCTTCCTCACTAAAAAGTATGAAACAATCAGCTTGTATCTGCTCATCACGCCCTGCCCTTCCGGCCTCCTGTACGTAATTCTCCAATGAGTCAGAAATGTCGTAATGTATAACTGCACCAACATCACTTTTATCTACCCCCATGCCAAAGGCAGAAGTAGCCACCATGATGTCGACCTCACCGCTCATAAACGCATTTTGATTTTGAGACTTTTCGCCTTTCTCCATTTTGCCATGATAGGCCCTGGCTATAAAGCCATCACTGGTTAGCTTCTGGGTCAACTTCCTCGCCCTTTTTGTCCGTGATACATAAACAATGGTGGGACAATTCTTTTCCTCAATAATGTCACGAAGCTGGGAGTATTTTTCCTCTTCGTTATCGCGCTGATAAACGCGGTAGTGTAAGTTGTTGCGAGAAGTATCGGCCCTGAAAACCTTTAAGTCAAGTTGCAATTTCTCCTTAAAATAGAACCTGATGTCTTCGATTACTTTTTGTTTTGCTGTAGCCGTGAAGCACGACACTGGAATCGTATAATCGAGTCCTTTCTTTTGCTGCAGATTTTTGATAAAATCGCCGATATATAGGTAATCGACACGAAAATCCTGCCCCCAGGATGAAAAGCAGTGCGCTTCGTCGATCACAAATCTGGCTATCTTTCTTTTGAGCAACAGCCGTTCAATAGTAACTGAACGGAGCGACTCAGGAGAAATGTATAGTAAGCTTGCATGGCCATTTTCTATACGTTCAATGGCCTTTGGCCGATCTACCGGATCTAACAATCCATTGATTGTAACCGCCTCTGTAATACCTTTATTTTCCAGGTTATCTACCTGATCTTTCATCAAAGACTGCAATGGTGCAATTACGACGGTTAAGGCTTTGGCATTTTCGCCACTCATTAATGCAGGGACCTGGAAAGTAATAGACTTGCCACCACCAGTAGGAAATACGGACAAAATGGATTCGCCCCGTATAGCCGCCCTAACGGCATTTTCCTGTAGCGGCTCTTCGCCATATTTACGAAAACCGGAAAAGCCGAAATGCTTTTTTAAAGCCAGTAGTGGATCATGGGCGAGCCTGCAATAATCGCATCCCTGCAAACATGGATTGTTCCGCATCAGAAAAAGCAAGCGCTCTACGTCAGGGTAGTTTTTTAATACCCATGGTGGTGTAATAGAGAAACGGTTATCGCAATGGAGTAAAGCCAGGGTATAAGCCAAAGCTACCGGAACTGTATCTATCCAATGTTCAAGTTCACTTTTTTTACAAATTTTACTTTGAAATAACCTGCTAATGCTACTCGTCAGTTTTTCTTTATTTATAGGTACAGCATAATTAAGATATCTGAAAAAATTATTAAAGCCACACTGATCACGCAAAAGACCATACAAAATTACCTTAAATTGATCTTCAAGTACCGAAAAAGCGCTTAATTCATCGTAGAATAGATCCCTAGCTTTTTTAGCATCATTTAAAGGATTATTGCGTTCTTCTGTTTGAACCTTATCATCTTTTAACAGACGATGATAAGGCAGTCTGGGAAACAATAAAGGTGATAGCAATAAAGTATCGATAGCCTTGTCGAATCCCCATTCAGCATCACCAAAATGTCTTTGCAGGTAGCGCAGATCATGTGCTATAATATTATGTCCACAAATAAAATCGCAAGGTCCGATAAATTGTAAAAATTCTTCGGGATGATTTTGATGAAAGCCCAGCCCATCTGATAAAACACAGCCAATATCAAGCAATTGCTTGCCTGTAACACTTAGCTCTATATCAAAAAAGGCTATATTATTCATTTTCAATGCAAAACCTGGTACATTCTTCTAAAATAGCTAAAGTATTGAAATTTAATACTACTTTAATAGTTATTACACATTTATTGTAAACTTTGAGCAAAAATTAAAAACGGTATGCTGATAATTAACTACATTTAAATATGGATGAGTTAGATTTGCAATCATTTTGGGAATTATTACCATTAAAAGGTTTAGGACCAATTCAGTTGTTGATGGATAAAGCAGCTATCCGGCCGTATGACAAAATCTTGGGTAAAATTATCGCAGAAGAGAACGAAAATCTTGAACAGCGTAAACAGGATTTTCACGATACCGTTAAACAGTTCAGTGAATTTTTCAATGAAGAAGATTTAAAAATTGCAATTGATGCACTGGAGGAAACTATTGGCACCGAAAGGGACGATATTTCCCATACGTACAGGGAATCTGGAATATCCATGGAGTATAAAAAGGACCAGTTGATCGAGATTTTTGCCGACGATCGCGCAAAACTACTCCATTTTAAGGGCATACCAATTTTTAGCTCGGAGCCGGTTCATTTGATCAGCGAAATCAGTAAGGAGTTAAATGAAATTCCGCTGATAAAAGATGAGGAAGTTGTTTTTCCGCACCATCATCTTTTCTTATTTTCTTTTTTAACCGAACAGGCAAATGGTCAATATCTTAAGGCATCGAAGAAAAACCGGTCAATAAGCTGGAGAAATTCGCCTAGAACACACGCTGTTGATTTAGCTGATTACCACCAACTAAACTTGTCCTGAAGTTACTCCCAGCTCCTTCTCAATGAGATTAATCGAAACAAGTTTACTGCTCTGAATGTACTATAATTATGTACGACCATTACAGTTTCGAAGAAGCTACCGCTTACCAGATTGAACTTGCTAAACAATTAAAGTTTCAACCGCTTGATCAAATAAAAACCATTGCAGGAGCCGATATTTCTTTCGATAAAGGTAGTTCAACCATGTATGCAGGGATAGTCCTTTTAAGCTTTCCGGAGATGGTTGTTCAATCATATGCACTCGAAACCTATGAAACAACTTTTCCTTATCAACCTGGATATTTGGGCTTTAAAGAAGTTCCAGCACTTTTAAAAGTTTGGGATTTGATTCCGGTAAAACCCGATGTTGTCGTATTGGATGGAAATGGCATTTTGCATCCAAGGCGAATGGGTGTTGCGTCTCATTTTGGTATACTTACTCATCAACCCACTATTGGGTGTGCCAAAAGTATTTTATATGGAA
This sequence comes from Pedobacter terrae, assembly GCF_900100705.1. Taxonomy (GTDB): domain Bacteria; phylum Bacteroidota; class Bacteroidia; order Sphingobacteriales; family Sphingobacteriaceae; genus Pedobacter; species Pedobacter terrae. The sequence goes on along the minus strand of NZ_FNCH01000001.1, from coordinate 333,205 downwards.
ACAACCACCTTCCGGAAAAATCTAAATTTAGCACTACCGAAATTAAAAGTAATGGCGAAATATTGGGTTATGCGCTAAGAACTAAAGACAATATTAAACCTGTTTATATTTCAGCCGGACATTTAATTACTTCTGAACAGGCATTAGCCGCAATTAAAAAATGTGTGGGAAATTACCGGATACCGGAACCAACCCGGTTGATTCATGATATTGTAAATGATTTTAGGACCGGTAAATTAAAAGCCGGATTTCATCAGGTATCTGCACCACTGACTCTGTTTTAAACTCATATTCGTCATGCTGAGAACCTGTTCAGTATCTTTCTGTACTTAAGCCCCCGAAACAAATCCAATACTATCGGATCAGGTTGACGGCACAATAAACTTAAATCCAGTTAATCCCTTTTTTAAGCAACTGCAGCGTTTTATATTCTTCTGAATCTACTGCTGGCTGCACATTATAGCCCCAATTGGCCTGCGGTGGTAAACTCATTAAAATAGATTCGATCCGGCCATTGGTTTCCAGACCAAATTTTGTCCCGGAATCATATACCAAATTAAATTCTACGTAACGGCTACGGCGTTGATACTGCCATTCTTTATGTGCTTCTGTAAATTCTTTGTCCCGGTTACGGTCGATTAATTCCGTATAAATCGGTAAAAATGTTTCGCCGATATTAATGGAGAAATCTAGAATCTGCTCCCAGGAAAGATTGGTATTTTCAGGTTTTAAACGATCGTAAAAAATGCCGCCAATACCACGGGTTTCTTCACGGTGTTTAATGAAGAAATAATCATCAGCCTGTGTTTTAAACTTCGGATAAAATTCAGCGCTGAAATCATCACAAGCCTGCTTTAACTTGTGGTGAAAGAAACGCGCATCATTTTCGAAAACATAATGCGGCGTTAAATCAATACCACCACCAAACCATCTCGTTTCTTCATTGAGTTCAAAATAACGGATGTTCATATGAATAATCGGTACCAAGGGATGATTTGGATGGATCACGATTGAAACACCAGTAGCAAAAAAATCATCTTCCTCAACACTGAAGGCTTTTTTTACCGCTTCCGGCAGCTTACCATGTACAGCAGAAAAATTTACACCTCCTTTTTCGATAATTGCACCATTTTGCATAATCCGGGTACGTCCGCCTCCCCCACCACTTCGTTCCCAAAGCTCTTCCTCAAACTTCCCTTTGCCATCGGCAATTTCCAATCCCCTGCAAATTTCATCCTGTATTTGCTTATACCTTGCTGCTACTTCTTCTTTAAACATGATGATTTTTTCTATTTCTATACAAAGCTAAAGCTATTCAGGCAGCTATATTGATTTATGTTTAGATAGTACATTTGGTTGACATTGCCGTTAGTCCAGAAGTCTTTAGTCCTCAGTCGAGAGTCTTAAAACTATTGTTCTAAATAGTTAAGGTCTTTATTAAAGCTTTCTTTTAAATAGGCAACAGAAATCATGGCAATTACGGTTACAATCCCCATCACGATAAAACCTGCAGAAACGATGTTATAACGGTGTACAAAGAATTCGAAAACAAATGTGATCGGAATTAAAGCACCGCGTACAAAGTTTGGCGCTGTAGTGGTAACCGTAGAACGGATGTTTGTTCCAAACTGTTCGGCAGCAATGGTTACAAACGTTGCCCAATAGCCAACTGCAAAGCCCATAAACAGGCAGATCAGGATAAAACTACTTTCGGTTAAACCTGTACTGGTTAAATAAACAAGTACAGTAATTACAGATAAACTTTGAAAAATAAGCACCGTTTTCTTACGCGATCTTAATACTTGTGCCAAAACACCGCATACTACATCGCCAATGGCAATACCGAAATAAGTATACATAATACCCGTTCCAGCATTTAATGCATCCTTAGCGCCTAATGCTTTACCTATTTCTGGCGATTGGGTAACTAAAATACCTACAATAAACCATAGTGGTAGCCCCAAACAGATACAGGCCAGGTATTTTAAGAATCTTTTGCGATCGGAAAAAAGCATAAAGAAGTCTCCTTTTGGAACCGCTTTATCCTGCTCAGCGTGTTTAAACATACCCGATTCGAAGGTGCCTACACGCAAAAGTAGTAAAAGTAAGCCCATGCCACCACCTACAAAATAAGAAGTTTGCCAGGTAAAGTGTTTACCAATTGTAGCCGCTGCCGCTGCGCCCAGTAAACCGATGCCGGCGACCACCATGGTACCGTAGCCACGTTTTTCTTTATCCATGGTTTCAGTAACAAGGGTAATCCCTGCACCTAATTCGCCCGCTAAACCAATGCCTGCTACAAACCTGATCATCGCATAGGTATGTACATCAGTAGCAAAACCATTGGCTAAATTCGCCAGCGAATACATTAAGATTGATCCAAATAATACTTTGATCCTGCCGAATTTATCGCCAATTATGCCCCAAAGTAAGCCTCCAAGCAACAAACCGAACATCTGCATATTGATAACATACTCCCCTTCTGTACGCATATGCGCTGCAGAAATACCGATGTCTGTAAAACTTTTTACCCTTACTACAGAAAACAGAACAAGATCGTAAATATCAACGAAATAGCCCAGAGCAGCTACAATTACTAAGAAAATTACATTACGACTGTTGGTTTTTGCTTGATGCTCCATTTAATTATTTGGTTTAAACGCTGAAAGTACGTAATAACACAAATATTTAAAATAGATTTATAAAAATAAAAGCCACCCTGCATTAGAGTGGCTTTTAAGATCCTACATAGTAGGATTCTTTGTTGTTGTGTCAGGTGGCATTTTTGTTGTCGTGTCTGGCATTTTTTTAGATGTTGTATCCATCGGTGCCGTAGTTGTCGAATCCGTTGTAGTACTGTCTGAAGAGCCAGCCATATTTTTTGACGAATTGCATGCTGATGTGGCTATCATAAGAGAACCTGCAAAAGCAAGACTTAAGATTATTTTTTTCATAGTTTTAAATGTTATCTATCATCCAAACAACATTTTAAGCATTTGGTTTTATTTTTTTCTTTGAAAAGAATAATTCCTCTTAAATAGCTACCGATAATTAAGCATTTATACGCTGTCTCGACCAAGATTTTATCCCACAAACACTGATATAAATCTATTTCTCTTATTATTAACCTGAGTTCGATTAATAATTTTTTAAATATTAATCGAACTCAGCAAATTAGGCATATAAATCAGTTGATTTCATTACAACGGCAAAGAATAGCTAAGCCCTTAAAGCTATGGTTATCTTAATCAGGATATTTACAGATTATAGAAATATTACTAAAACAACATCTGCAAAACTTTAAAAGGTGATAAAACTTTCTGATATTAGTAAATATGATTATTTCTCAAAACACCCTTAAATGGGTAATGCGTTTTTACCCACCCCTATTTTTTCAACGCATTTGGGTTCAGAGATTTGAAAATGAATTTAGAAGCTGTACGGTTAAGCTGAGCAAAAGCTTTCTGAATAAAAATTACAATGGTTCTATTTTTGGAGGTACTATTTATGCGGCTACTGACCCGTTTTATGCACTCTTATTCGATCAGTTGATGCAACGTCGCGGCTTTAAAGTCCGTGTGTGGTTAAAGAGTGCCTCGATACAATATCTAAAACCTGGTCGCTCTACCTTATACTTTACCATAACGGTAACGGATGATATGCTTAATGAAGCAGAGCATGCCTTAAAAACTATTGGAAAGTTTGTAAAAGCCTATCCTATGGAGATCACCAACAAAAATGGCGAATTGTGTGCAACCGTAATGAATGAAGTGTATATCCGAAACCTGCATCAGGGCGAAACACCCCGGGTTGCTTATTAATTTTTAGATTATGCCGAGTATTAAGAGTTTAATTTTGCAGGGTGAGGGCGTGATGCTCGATTTTAAGAAAACCATTACCAGTACCGAGAAGATAGCCAAAAGTTTGGTCGCTTTTGCCAATAACAAAGGTGGCAAATTATTAATTGGCGTGGCAGATGATGGATCAATTAAGGGGGTAAAATCAGAAGAAGAAGAGAAATATATGATCTTAACTGCTGCTCACCAATTCTGCAAACCGGCTATTGAACCTTACTTTGAAGAAATTTATGTGGATGACAAACTGGTTTTGGTAGTTGAAATCCCTGAAAGTGATACCAAACCGCATTATGCACTTGATCATGAAAAAAAATGGTGGGCTTATATTCGTATTGATGATAAAAGTGTTTTAGCCAGCCGGATTATTCTGGAAGTACTTAAACAGGAATATAAAAACAATGGCGTACTGATCTCCTACTCTGACAATGAAAAAAAACTGCTCGAATACCTCGAGCAAAACGGAAGGATTACCTTAAAAGAATTTAGCAAACTGTTGCGCAGTTCGTACCGCAAAGCCCAAAAAGTATTGGTTAATTTAATTTTAACCAATGTAATTAAATCGCATACTACCGAAAAGGAAGAATATTATACAGCGGTGAGGTAGTTAAGTATGGTTATAGGTTGATTTAATTAAGTTAGTCGTCATTCCCGCGCAGGCGGGAATCTTAATCTTTAGGCTTATTGCCTTAAGATTCCCAATCGAGTTGGGAATGACGATTCCGCTTGCTAAGTATGGTAGTTAAGTATGGTTATAGGTTGATTTAATTAGGTTAGTCGTCATTCCCGCGCAGGCGGGAATCTTAATCTTTAGGCTTATTGCATTAAGATTCCCAATCGAGTTGGGAATGACGATTCCGCTTGCTAAGTATTCTAACTGAGCACAATCCAGAAAATTCGGAAGAAAAATCTATCTCTCTAAATTTCCCAATTCACAGTGCTTCAGTCACAAGGTTGGCCATTATATATTAACTTTTCTACATCCCTATTTTTTGAGGTTTAAAAAGCCGATCTTTGCAAACTTATGTTTTCTAAAATTTACACCAGGTATAAACCTTATTATAAAGAAAATCTTCATTTGGCACTGCCAATTGTAGGCTCACAGGTGGGGCATACTCTGGTACACATGGCTGATAGTATTATTGTTGGGCATTTTACCGATACCATTCAGTTGGCGGCTGTATCATTAGTGAACAGTATATTTATGCTTATCCTCGTAATCGGGTTGGGCATTTCCTATGGTTTAACACCATTGATTGCACAGGAAAATGGTCGCCAGAACCATGATGAATGCGGAAAGCTTTTATCAAACAGTTTAATGATCAATATCTGTATCGGCATATTGTTATATGTTCTGGTTCAATTGGGAATATTTTTTGTTATCGATCGGCTGGAGCAAACACCTGAAGTAGTACGTTACGCAAAACCTTATCTCAACCTGTTATCTGTTTCGATTATTCCATTATTGATTTTCCAGACGTTTAAGCAATTTGCCGAAGGTTTAGGCTTTACCAAACAAGCGATGTTTGTTTCGATCTGGGGAAATGCACTCAATATCATCCTGGGAATTATTTTCGTGAAAGGCATGTTCGGCATCAAATCGATGGGGGTTAGCGGTGTGGGTTTAAGCACGCTGATAGACAGGATTTTAATGGCTACGGTAATGTGTTTTTACGTTTTGCGTTCTCAGCATTTTAAAAAGTACCTGACCAGTTTTAAGGCAACATTTTTCGATAAAATGAGGGCAATTAAGATTGCCAAAATCGGAATGCCCGTAGCCATGCAGTATTCTTTTGAAATCAGTGCTTTTAGCGGTGCTGCGGTATTAATCGGAACCATTGGTGCGGTAGAACAGGCCGCGCACCAAATTGCAATTAGTTTAGCTGCCATGACCTACATGATTGCCAGTGGCGTGGCCTCGGCAGCGACCATCAAAACCGGAAATAACTTTGGTAAAAGTAATTTTAACGACTTACGTAAATCTGCCATCGCCAGCTATCATGTAATATTGCTTTTTATGTCTTGCACGGCGGTTATTTTCGTCTTAGCTAACAACCTCATGCCTTTTATCTATACTGAAGATGCAACCGTTATCCCTATCGCTGCACAATTATTAATCATAGCCGGATTTTTCCAATTATTTGATGGCACCCAGGTAGTTGGCTTAGGCGTATTGCGTGGCATGGGCGATGTTAACATGCCAACCTTAATTACCTTTTTAGCCTATTGGGTAGTCGGAATCCCCATTGGTTATGTATTGGGCTTTCATTTCAACTTAGGTGTGAACGGAATTTGGTATGGATTAACATTAGGATTGTTAACGGCCTCTATCCTGCTGTTTTTCAGGTTTCAGAATAAGACGAGGAGTTTAATGGCTAAGTAGTTTCTTATTCAGATAAAACCGTCATTGCGAGAAGGCTTTTCAGCCGACAAAACAACCTTTATCCTAAGAAATTATCCAAGGGAAGATTGCTACGTCGTTCTTCGCAATAACGACGTTTCTTCGATGTCATACCAAGTGACTTTAGAAGAGAGGAATAACTAAATTATTTTCCTCCTACATTAACCACAACACCTATGGTGAAGATAGAATTTCCGGCAGACATATATTTACGGCTTTTTAAGCCAATATTACTGCTTGTGGTATATTGAAGCTGGAAAGTTTTACTGAGTGCCATGCGTGTAAAGAATACCGGCTCAAAGAAAATATTATCTTCTTTAGGCTGCACTACACCATTTAAAAAGAAACGATCCATTTTAACATGGCTGATCCTTAAGGCAGTACCATAGTTAATGGGAAAATCAGTTCCAAACAAACGCAAATTATTTTTCTTTTTCGAACTGTAGTTTACCTGCAAGAATGTTTTTCTGTAATCTACCTCCTGTAGTTCAGAACTGATCAGGATATCATTTTTATAATCACGGTAAGTGATATCGCTACAACCTTTGCCTACACCTGCATAAACTTCTATTATCCGGTTATTATCCGGTCCAAAAGTGTCAAAATAACCTCCTCCAATTTCAATGAGTTTATGACCGAAATCTTTGCTTCGTCTTTCGCTATTCATCCTCGAACCGCTAAACAGTACACCGATATGGTCTGAAACGGCATAAGCGCCATTAACGCTGGCATTACCTTTTAAAGAGATGTGTGCACCGCCACTAAATTCACCCTGTTTACTTAACATGGGTGTATTTGGAACATTTGGCATATAAACTGAGGAACAACCGACTGCAAAAAGTGCTAAAAGTGGGAGTGTAAAACGTAAGTATTTAATCATAGATTTTATATAAACAGATTTTGGTGGTAAAAATTGTGCTAAAGATCCATTTTCATGAAATCCATCACCCTTTTAAACTCATCATGTAAACCGGCTTTCAAGTGGATTCTTTCTTTTGTAATGGGATGGACAAATGCTAATTCAGAAGCATGGAGCAACATAGTCGTCATGTCCCATTGTTCTTTAAAAAATTTGTTTTGTTTATTACAGCCATGTGTCCTGTCACCAATAATTGGATGTAAGATATGACTGAAGTGTCTCCTTAATTGATGCATCCTGCCAGTTTTAGGCGTGGCTTCTACCAGTGAATATCTGGACGTTGGATGTTTACCAAAAGCCACGGCTACTTCTGCCCGCTGAAGCGTAATAAATGAGGTGAAAGCATCTTGCATGGTTCCATTTTCTTTAGCCAGGGGATAATCAATATCCATTGCATCTGGTGTAAAACCGCGTAAAATGGATAAATATTTTTTATCAGTTTCTGCATTCATAAACTGCTGATGCATAGCAACTTCAGAAATCTTATCAAAAGCAAACAATAATATTCCGCTTGTTTTCCTATCTAACCTATGTACCGGACTAACGTGCTTCCCTACCTGATCTCTTAACAACTGAAGGGCGAACTCCGTTGCATCTCTGGCGATAGAAGACTGATGCACCAGTAATCCATGAGGTTTGTTAATGGCAATTAGATTTTCGTCCTGATAAATGATCTCCAACATATAGCGGCGAAGATAAGGATATTATGGCTTTGCAAAGTGCTCATTCAAATAAATCAAAAGCCAGGCGGTAGGTATTGCAGTGTGCATCCACAATATCCCTGATATCAATAGAATAACCGCCGCCCATACTCACCTGTAAGGGTAAGTTTTTATCTTTGCAGGCCTGCAGCACTATCCGGTCACGTTCCTTACATGCCGTTTTGCTTAACGCCAGTTTACCCAATTTATCGGTAGAAAGTACATCCACTCCCGCTAAATAAAATACAAAATCAGGTTTGGCGCTTTCGAAAGCTCTTTTCAAATTAACATTTAAAACCGACAGATATGCATCATCCTTTACGCCATCATCTAAAGGAACATCCAAACTGGAAATTTCTTTTCTGAAAGGGAAATTTTTATCGCCATGCATGGAGAAAGTAAATACCCGCGCCTCATTTCGAAAGATTTCTGCAGTACCATTTCCCTGGTGAACATCTAAATCAATAATTAAGATACGATTAGCTAAATTTTTATTTAACAAATAATTAGCAGTAATTGCCTGATCGTTCAACAAACAAAAACCTTCACCCCAATTACTACCTGCATGGTGTGTACCTCCTGCAACATTAAAGGCAATACCATTTTTTATGGCAAAATGAGCTGCATCAATTGTGCCCTGGGTAATTCTTAGTTCACGTTCTACAAGCTGCGCATTTAGCGGGAAACCGATCCGTCTCTGTTCTTTAGCAGGAAGTGTTAAATCTCTAAGCTGTTCCCAATATGCCTTTTGGTGAGCAAGAAGAATAATATCTTCTGAAACAGGCTCTGGACTAAATAAATTCTGCGGCGTTATTGTTCCCTCATGCAAAAGCTGTTCAGGGATCAATTCATATTTCAGCATCGGAAAACGGTGCCCCTCGGGTAAAGGGTGCGCGTAAAGCGGATGCCAGGCAATTTTGATCATCAGCCTAAAATTTCTCCCACGTGTTTTTCGATATTGGTACAGATCTGATCAACCGGAAGATCATTCGCGTCATAACCAAATGGGTTTTCTATTTCTTCAGCTATCAGCTCCAAACTCGCTAATACATAGAGGATAAAAGGAACAATCGGTACCACAAAATAACCCAAACTGAATACCCAGCCAAAGGGTAAAGTAATTACATAAACAAAAATAAACTTTTTAATAAATGCGCTGTAAGAAAACGGGATTGGCGTGTTTTTAATCCTTTCGCAGGCGCCACAGATATCAGTAAACTGATTAAAGTCACTGGAAAGAACAATAAACTGCTCCTGCGAAATCGAACCTTTTTCTAACAATCCATAAAATCTGTTGGTTAAACTACCTGCTATCTGGTTCGGAACGTGTTTACCTTCCTCCACTTCTATCAGCAAACTATTCTTACCAAAATACATCTTTTCTCTTAAATGTTCTTTTAATGCAAAAGCATATTTAGGGATGCCGTATTCAAAAAAGCGGACATCCTCATCTGTCAGTTTAAGCGATTTAATCTTTATGGCCAGGTTACGGCTTACATTAGTTAATGACCCAAGCAATTTCCGGCCTTCCCACCACCTGTCGTAAGCGGTATTCGTTCTGAAAACCAATAAAAGCGACAATACAAAGCCCAATAAACTATGCATCATCCCAATATTAGTTACATTGCTCGTTTTAGAAAGCTGAAAGTAATTTAATTCAGCATAAGCAACCAGCCCCGAAAATGCAGCTACCCCAAGCATTAAAGGCCAAAGCTTTCTAAAAGTGTCGCTTTTATCGATATGAAAAATGAAAGTACTCCAGTCTTTGGGATTGTAATTGATCATTTAATGAATTTTATATTTATTAGGTACTTTTTCTTTATGACTGCAAAACTGCTTTACTGACTTTTAAGAGCGCTTGTCCGGCCAGATAAACATCTTCAAAAGAATTATACAGCGGTACAGCACTCAGGCGGATTACATCAGGTTCACGCCAATCGCCCAGAACGTAGTTAGCCACTAAACCATCGAAAATCTGTTTACCATTACGCTGTGCAATGATGGATAACTGCGCGCCTCTGTCTTTCGAAAATTGCGGTGTGATAATTTGATATTGCGCTACCCCTAATTCTTTATTTATTTCGTTTACAATGAATTCTAAATAAGCTGTTAAAGTGATACTTTTTTCTCTCAATGGCGCTATAAAACCTGCTTGTTCAAAAATCTGAAGCGAAGCATGATATAGTGCCATCGGCATTACCTGCGTACAACTTACCTGCCAACCGTCTGCCCCGGCTTCCGGAACAAAGCCTTTTTCCATTTTAAAACGCTTACTTTCCTGATAACCCCACCATCCCGCAAACCGGTTCAGTTCGGAGTTGCCGAAATGTTTTTCATGAACAAAGATTCCGCTTATTCCACCCGGACCTGAATTTTGGTACTTGTATGAACACCAACAGGCAAAATCAACATCCCAATCGTGCAGTTTTACAGGAACATTTCCGGCTGCATGCGCCAGGTCCCAGCCTACTACTGCACCTATTTCATGTCCTGCTTTGGTAATGGTTTCCATATCATACCATTGCCCGGTGTAATAATTTATTCCCCCAAATAAAACCAGGGCGATTTCATTGGCATTTTCGTTGATTTTAGCTAGAATATCTTCCGTATGCAGTATTTCCTCACCCTCCTTTGGAAAAACCTCTATAATGGCTTCTTTTGGATCGAATCCGTGAAACCTCACCTGACTTTCTATTGCATATTGATCGGATGGAAAAGCCCCACCTTCCATAATGATTTTGAAGCGCCTGCCTTTCGGCTGATAAAAGCTTACCATTAATAAATGAAGGTTTACAGTCAACGTATTCATCGGACAAACCTCCGACGGAAATGCACCAACAATTGGAGCCATTAACTTTTTCAGCGCTTTATGATAGAACATCCATGGTTCGTCTCCATCAAACCAACCTTCCACAGCATAGTTGGCCCAGTTGTTAAGCTGCCCTTGCACAACTTCTGCTGCCACTTTAGGCTGAAGACCTAACGAATTGCCACACAGATAGATAAAATCTCTCCCATTGTGTTGTGGAAATAAGAATTGAGACCTGAAGTGATGGAGCTGATCAGCCTCATCCTGTAGCCGAGCAAATGATAGGGTATTTTCGAAATTCATCAGGCCAATATTACAAAAAAAGCAGGTATTGTTTCCAATCCTGCTTTTCGATTATTTAAAATTTATTAGAATTTCATCGTATCGTGTTTACCCAGATCTGGCGTATCACCAGTTACAACTGCTTTCAATACACTGAACAACACCACGATTTTTGATGATGATGAATCCCAGTACTCAGCTTCCTCTGGGGTTACTTTTATCAAGATCAATCTTGGATCCTCCACTCCATCAGGAAACCAGGCCTTTATAAATGGAGAAAAATAGGCTTCTTTACGTACTTTATCATCTACCAGCTCTGCTTTACCTTTAACCGTTAAATACGTATTTTTCGATGGATCGCTATAAGCTAGCAGCACATTATTTTCTTTTGAAATCTCTTTCGATTTTAAAGAATATTCATTGGTGTAAAACCACAAACTGCCATCATCTTCGATTTTTGCAGTTCCCATAGGTCTGCTTCCAAGTTCATCATCTGAAGAAAATGTAGTAAACATACAGGTTCTTACGCTTTCTGCCATCTCTTTTAAAATAGCTATATTTTTCTCGTTTTTCATGTTTTTGATTATTTATAGAGAAAAACAGAAAGCGCTCAAAAAGGTTTCTATAAATTAAACCTTATTTGGTTTACTCACATATTTGCTGCCCTTAACAAAGAAGCGCCAGGGCAATAATGCATGCTCTTTAGCGTAGGCGATGCCAACACGTGGTGTAGCCGCAATATTTTTTTCAGCATACCGAATTCCATGATCTTCGATCCAAATCTCATCATCGGAAAGATTTTTTGCATTGAAGGTTTTATCTATCCCTAATGCCTTTGCTGCTGAACCAGGTCCAGCCGAAATAGCACCTTTTGTATGGAGCATATTCCGCCGCTGCTCAATAATGTCTATTCCAACAAGCGGCTCTACTCCTCTGATCAGAACAGCATGAGGATCGTCTTTAACCGAGGTGACCACATTAAAAAGGTGATGCATGCCGTAACAGAGATAAACATAAGCAATGCCACCTGCACTATACATAATTTCGGTACGATTGGTACGGCGACCTCCATAAGCATGAGAGGCTTTATCTTTTATTCCAAAATAAGCTTCTGTTTCGACGATAATACCGGCAGTAATTTCATCGCCAATTTTCGTATACAGAACCTTGCCAAGTAAATCTTTTGCGAGACTTACAACATCTTCATTCTGGTAATATTCAGCTTTTAATTTCAATATTTTGTTTAAATTACCTGTTTAACAAAACAGCAATAACCTGCTCTAAATAAATCAGATCTGTTTCGTCAAATGTGTTCAACATTTCACTATCAACATCAAGCACACCAATAACTTCGTCATTAACAACCAGAGGCAGAACGATTTCGGACTTTGAAGCTGATGCACAGGCAATGTGGCCGGGAAATTCCTCCACATCTGGTACAATGATCGTTTTAGCCTGTGCCCATGAAGTACCGCAAACACCTTTTCCTTTTTTTATTCTTGTACAAGCCACTGGTCCCTGAAAAGGACCAAGCACCAGCTCATCTTGCTTTACCAGGTAAAAGCCGACCCAAAACCAGCCAAACTGCTCTTTAAGTGCTGCAGCTACATTTGCCATATTAGCCACAAAATCTGTTTCACCATACAATAAAGCTTCAATTTGAGGAATGATGGATTGGTACTGTGATTCCTTGGATGCATCTTTTGTGATCACTAAATCTTCTGCCATTTCTTTTTGATTATTTGATCAAAGTTAATAATGAATTGCGAAATGCAAGCCCCTATTGGTTTATAATGACAAAAATTTGAATGATAACCTATCTTTAAAATCCTTAGTTTTGATCTTTTATTGTGTACTTATGATTGTAGCCTTAACCATTACTAAATTTCGTGGACTTACCATTCCTTTTGCTTTTATGGGGATGGCTGTTTTAAGGCTGCCTTTATGGTTAGATAAAAAGTGTAAATTTTGGAAATTAATGGGTAGCGGCAAAGATGCCAGTGTTGATTTACCTCCAGATTATAAACATTGGGCAATTCTCACCACCTGGGATGACCGTAAAGATTATGATCATTTTGACCGAGATTCTTTAGTGATGAAATGGTTTAATTTTTTTGGAATTGAAAGTTTTACGATCTTACTAAACCCTTTATCCAGTCATGGCTTATGGTCAAAAGAACAGCCATTTAAAGTTGATAAAAAGATCATAACATCCTCTGGTAAAATCGCTGTAATTACCAGGGCCGCAATTAAATTTAACCGACTAAAAGAATTCAGGCATAACATTAAACGGGCGGCTGATGCGATGCGCATTTCACCAGGATTTATTCTATCAGCAGGCATGGGAGAAAATCCATTTTTTGACCAGGCGACCTTTTCTATATGGGAAGATGCAGATAGCGTAAAAAACTATGCCTACAAAACTTTCGACCATGCTGATGTGATTAAGCTCACCAGAGCGCGAGAATGGTACAAAGAAGAACTTTTTGCCCGTTTCTCCATCATCGACAGTTGGGGAACACTTAACGGCATATCTACAGAATTGTAATTAAAATATAATAAATGAGAGTAGTAGCAGAACTTCCACATCCGGAATGTAAGATTACCATTTTTTCGATGAACCAAAAATACATTGTAAAATTTGAACAGGGTACTTTTGAGCAAAGTTATAAGCTTGCAGAACTAGACCTAAGTGGTGGTGGCGTAAATGATGTTTTTGAAATTATCGACGAAGAATTTATCCAGACCGTTATTTCGCGTTTCAAGGTGATGCGTTCAGACTTTACTTTAGCTTATAACAGGCATCAATATTAAAAATAATTACTTCAACAATCTGATTTACAAGGTGTTATTTTTACATTCAAAATTATATTTTGAATTTATTTATGCTTTAGGGGCTAAACCGATTTGGTACCTATAGTTTTTATTAAGATAAGTAACCGTAAATGATTGATATTTTGACTTTTGAATTTTTACAAAAAATATAATTTTGGTGCTTGATTTGGCCAAATAAATGGGAGGTTTAGTGATTTTAGATTGAGAAGACTTACTTTGTAAACTAATATCTTTAAACAAAATTCCATACCTAGGTCGTCATTTCGACCGCAGTGCCTACCAGCACAGGCGGGGAAAAATCTTTACCACAGTTTAAAGATTTCTCTCCCGAATGTTAGGGACTGCGCGTCAGTCAACATGATGATCCATCCGTACCAGTCATTGTATCTTCATTGTTTTTCTAAATCTGACCTCTCGGTATAGCAGCGCTATATACCATATCTGTGCGCATCTGTGGTTAAACAGTAAATATAGGTTGGGGACTGAACTGAACCAAATGGGTTTTAAACAGAAACCACCGTATCGTGTACCACTACCCTATACCAGTTTTTGGAGAACTTTTCTACAGCATCTAAATGCGTTTTATCCTCCTGGTAAGCATTATGATCTTCTATGTTGGCAAATGTAATGGTTAGCGAATAGGTAAAAGAGTTATCGGTAACCGGTCGTACTGGCGTATTCGCAGCCAATCCATAACTTAAAGTTTTAATATATTTAATTGGTTTTAAGCTTTCGAAAAAATTGGTAAAATCGGCTATTTCGTTCCTGGTTAATTGTGGTTTTAACCAAAACATTACAAAGTGTTGAATCTGTCCTTTATCAGCGGTAGTGATTTCTGTCATGGGTTCTTTTTTCTTTAAATATATCAATCATTTTTTATTAGACATAAAAAAAGTCCTGATGTAAACCAGGACTTTTCGATGTTTTGAAAAAAATTAGTTTTTAGGCTGTACCCGACCAGATTTTCTATCTTCGCCTCTACCGATTAAATAACCGCCACCGGCTCCAACCAATCCACCAATAATAGCACCTCTTCCTTTTTTCTTATCAATTAAAGCGCCACCAACTGCACCGGCAGCACCCCCAATTACAGCACCTTTAGCTGCATCACTCCAGCCTTTTTTCTTAGCCGTTGGTTGAGTACCTCCGTATGCACTGCTTGAACTTCCACCAGAGCTGGCATATGATCTTCTGCTACCGGTACTCGTACTTGATCTTCTTGCAGCTGCCAATTCTGCCTGGTGTTTAGCTTCTTTCTCTTGTTCTACTTTAGCTACTTCAGCTTTTTTAAAGCTATCTAAGCGTAAACTATCTTTTACGGCTTTAATGGCTAATTCCTTTTCAGCTTGTTGTTGTTTTAATGCAGCCTCTTCTTTTGCTTTATTATTACAAGCAAATAAAACTGAAGAACTTAATGCGATTACTACCAATATCTTTTTCATAATTTTTAATTTTAATATGTTTCCGGTTTAGCTACCTAACCTCACTAAACGGTTTCATTTGTGATATGATTTAGTTAATTATCACTACTAAAGAAAAAATGATGCCAAAATGTTTTGAGAATCAAAAAATTATTCAATTAAATCAGTATACCAAAAACCTGTAAGCACAGGTTTAGCACAAGGATCATCATTAATTGATGTCGTTTTTAAGGGTGAATGATAAGTTCTGAATACCTGTTCACCTACCGAAAAAGCAATTTTCTCTTTAAAAACCGGCCCTTCGAAGGCAAAAGTATGAAACTCACCGTTTTCACCACAGGGATCAATTTCTGGCGGAAGCTGATTAATTAAGTCTTCGCTGATTACTTTTCCACAAATATCTTTCAGATTCTCTTGTGTACATACAATGATGGTTTTATAGTGCAGATTAATAAATTCACTGATTAAATCTCTAGTATCTTTAAGCCAGAGTGGAAATATGGCTTTCAAACCGATTTCATCCAGCTTACTTTCGCGGTATTTGCGCAGGTCTTCCAGAAAAATATCACCAAAAATAGAATGGGTAATACCTTCTGCTTTAAATTTATTCAGATGGGTACGCATCGTATTGTCGTATGTTTCCATATCGGGCATTTCGCCCAAACGGATCTGATATAATGGGATACCAATACTTTCGGCCTGCTTAATCAGCAAAGCTTCCCTTACCCCGTGCATCGAGACACGATTATATTGCTCTGTGACTGTAGTCACCAGATAGCGGATTTCAATCGTTGGATCCAGAAGAGCATAATGTAATGCGAGGGTACTATCTTTACCACCACTCCAGTTAAAAATGCAGTTTCTTTTATCCATTCAATAAGATACTTTTCAGTTGCGCCATTCCATTCACAGCATTTTGTTCAATCGTAATTACATTTTGGTAGCGCTTAACGTCTGGGGTTTTTGGATCAATGATGTATTTATTCACTTCACGAGGCACGAAATCGATAAGTCCGGCTGCCGGATAAACGGCTAACGAAGTGCCAATCAGTACAAATAAATCAGCTTTTCCGCAAATGTTGGCCGCAACTTCAATCATCGGTACTGCCTCACCAAACCAAACTACATGTGGGCGCAGCTGTGAACCGAACTCGCACAGCTCTCCCATTTTTATTTCTGAACCAGTAATGGGATAAGTTAAATGAGGCCTAATGTCGGATTGTGACCGGATAATTATGCCATGGAGATGGGTAACTTTGGTAGAACCTGCTCTTTCGTGCAAATCGTCGATATTCTGGGTGATGATTTCAACATCAAAATCGTTTTCAAGTTCTGCCAATAATTGGTGTGCCCGGTTAGGTTTTGCCGCTAAAACCTGCTTTCTTCTTTCGTTATAAAACCCTTGTACCAATTCCGGATTCCTTTCCCAGGCTTCGGGTGTGGCTACATCATGTATATTGTAACCTTCCCACAAACCATCCGAATCCCTAAATGTTTTTAACCCACTTTCGGCACTGATCCCTGCTCCTGTTAATACGACTAACTTCATAAATACTACACCGATTGGAATGATTGAACGAACTGATCATGATTAATAAACTTCTTTGCAATATTTTCATCAGCCTTAAAAATACTGGGATGGAACATGCAAGCTAAAGCTTCAATACCTTCTACCAAAGTACCAATACTTGGCTGTGTGAACATGTCAAAATCGGCAATGTAAACCTGGTTGTTTTTTACTGCCTCCAAATTATTCCAACCTGGTTTTGATGTAAGGAGTTCCATTTCTTCCAGGCTTCTTTTTTGGTCGAAACCACATGGCGCAATAACCAATACCTCTGGATTATACTTAATTATCTTTTCCCATGGGGTAACAATGGAATCGCCTGCAGGGTTGGAAAGCATATCTACCCCACCGGCAGCAGCAATCTGAAAAGGAATCCAATGTCCACAATTGTAGATCGGTTCTATCCATTCCATAAGCATCACCCGCTTCAATGGTGATTTATTTTGACGTAGTTTATCTAAAATATGATCGGTTTTCTGCTGTAAGCCTACCAGGTAACTAAAAGCTACTTCTTCTTTTCCCAAAGCTTTTGCAATGGTAATGGCACATTCAAAAACATCCTGCAGATTATTGGGCGAAAGCGGAACCAAAGTTGGCTGCTTACTCAGTTTCATTACAGCGGTTTCGGTACAAACGGTATCAATGTTGCAAACTTCGCAAATGTCCTGTGTGAAAACCACATCAGGCGCAATGCTTTCTAAAAGTGCATCATCAACCCAATACAAGCTTTTACCCTGGGCTTTGGAAGCCGAAAAAATCCGGTCTATTTCTACACTCGAATAGTTTTTACCTTCCAGGATACAGCGCACAACTTTTGGTTGATCGGCTGCTTCTTTCGGACATTCGAAGGTTACGCCATGCAGGTAATCCTGAAGGCCCATATCGTATATCATTTTGGTAGCGGCAGGTAAAAAGGAAACAACTTTCATTTGATGTAAAGGTAAAATGTAATTGACGTTCTAAGTTAGAAAAAATCCTTTTCTGGTTTATATTTATTTTATAGTAGCGGATTAAAGCATCAGGTAATCAATATTACTTTTTGACCATTTAAGCCATTTAAGAACATACAGGCTAATATGGTCTTATATTTCTTAATATGATGAAATATCGATAGCTTGAACATCTTTATGTGAACTATTTTCTTGATGATCATCATAGACGTCTACTCAGTGTAAAGACCAATTTTAAGAAAAAATCCCCTTCTGAATTCAATCAAAAGAGGATTTCTGTTTATTTTCCCACTGGTTGCTGAACCACCAACTCAATAATTATAATTTTTGCATTTGCAGTTTTAATACCGGGTATTTCGCTTTTAAGATTTCAAAAGCACCAAAAAGCAATGCGCCATAAATTATGGTTCCTTCTAAGAATCTAATTTCAAACGGAATGGCTTTTACGAGGCAGCTCCAATAACCAGCTAAATCCTGGGTATATGCCGGGTTGTTAATCCAAACGCCTAAGTCGGTAACCAACCAGTGAATTAGCACAATGCTTAATGTTGAAGCCAATAAATTTACCACATTTACTTTTTTAAGCAATACCCTACCTACTAATACCATTAAAGCAAAAGCAATGTAAGTCCAATACCAGCCCTCATAAAGAAAGCCACTGCTGTATTTACTGAAAATAGTAACAGACAAAATGAAATCGCTTAAAAACAAACTCAATATAGGAAAAGCGAAAGCTTTAAGATGATCTTTAAAATAGGCACCACCAAACAAAGCAACAGCTCCGATCGATGAAAAATTAGCAAACTGTAATTCATCGGAATTGAAAGTGACCAGCAAACGGAAAGCCGTTAAGGCCAATATCATTAAAAGCAATATTAAGGTGCGTGGATTAAATTTTAAATGAGACATTTTATTTGGGTTAATATATATACTGCAAAGTTAAATTTTATTAGTGTATATTAAAAATTACACCTGTATTAAAGTTGAAACCTAGGCTATTATAACCAATTATCTCATTGTATTTTTTATTCAGGATATTTTTAGCATCGAAGAACAACTTTACACGTTTTTTAGCTAAAGCATATTCAGCATAAGCGTTTAACAATTGATAAGCAGGTAAATTATCTACGGTGTAAGTTGTAAAATTACCATCGGTGCGTTTGCCAAAATAACGGTAATTTGCACTCAAATATAAATTACTGGTAGCCTGTGCACCTGCAGTAATTCCAAATGTATGCTTTGGCCTGCGGAAAAGGTAATTGGCAATGGCATTATCTACAAAATTGAATTCGTTACCTTCCACATAAGCATAATAACCATTGATGTTAAACACACTGAATTTAGCGGCAGGCTCAACTTCGAAACCTTTGGTTTTTTGACTTACCTGATTAATGTATCCGTTAGGGTAAGCATAAATGATGGCATCGGTTAAATCACGTTTGTAACCTGCTAAACGCAAGCTAAATTGATCATCAGCGAAGCTAAAATTAACACCTGCTTCATAATTCTGAGATTTTTCTGGTTTTAAATCTAAGTTAGCACCAAACTGACCAAAAAGCATGTTTAAAGTTGGCACCTTGAATGCTGTTGAAACCGTTCCGAACAGTTTTATTTCCTTAATGATGTTGATACTTGGAGTAATTGAATAAGTATAGTTTTCGCCATATTGTTCGTGTTTATTGTAACGTCCGCCAACTTCCAGATTAAATACACTTAAATCGTGTAAGAATAATGAACTATAAGCAGCGAAGATATTGGTTTCAGGTTTATTAGTAGCTGATGATAATTTCATCACACGGTTATCGATACCAATCAATAGATCCAGTTTATTGCCCAATTTCTGATTGTAGAACAAATCCAATACCGATACCCTACCTTCATTAACGCTAGGATATTGGCTGTGTGCGTCATTCCGGGTACTTTCGAAGCTATAATTTAACGTTACTTTACCGGTAGCAAATTCATATTTGGCATTGGTACCGGCGGCAAAGTTTTTCAAAATAGAATAATTGTTGGCATCGGTAAATGCACCACCATCGAACTGGTAATTACCGTAATAGTAACGTACAAATGGATTTACCGAGAAATGATTATCCAGCTTAATTCCGAAGTTTGCATTCAAGGCATCGGTTTTGAAGCCATCTTTATCAAATACGGATGCATTTCCCACTGGATTAGCAGCTTCAGAAATCCCATCCGTTTTATGATGCGTATAGTTAATATTATAAGAAAATCCTTCAACTCCACCGTTTAAACCAATGGTTCCTTTGTATGTTTCGTAGCTACCTGCACTGGCCACGCCATATATGGTATTCCCATTTGGCCCGCCTTTTTTAGTGATGATATTGATTACCCCTGCAACTGCATCAGAGCCATAAATGGTAGACTGTCCGCCTCTTAAAATCTCAATGTGATCAATCTGATCAATAGAAATCAATCTTAAGTCGAATGCACCTCCGTTTCCTGAAGGATCGTTTTGCACAATACCATCAATTAATACTATTGAATAAGCACTTCCTGCACCCCTAAAAAACACTGATTTGTTTAATCCTGGATTGCTGCTTGCACCTGCCACGATAATTCCGGCCTGCTCGCTAATAAGTTCTGGTAATGATTTACCGTTACTGCGTTCCAATACTTCGCGACTGATAATGGTAACCACTTTTCCGGTCTGTGATTGTTTCTGGTCATTTTTGGTTGCAGAAATGACAACATCTTTGAGCTGCAAACTGTCTTGAGTTTGCGCATTAGCCACCTGGCTAATCATTAACTGTGCGAGCCCCAGCCCTGCTACAGTTAGCATACTTTTTTTGTTCATTTGATTGTGAGTTTTGCCCACAGCCAACAGATAAGAAAAGGAAATGAAAATATGAACAACGTTAATATCTCAATCCTAGCTTCAATCCCCGAAAGCTATGAAATTAAATGCTAAAGGCAGGTCTTCTGACTTGCTCCTGTTTTTTCTGCCTTCCCACCCTGTAGTTAATTAGGCAGTGACTTATAGATTGAAAAAACATTATAGAGCTTACAGCTGCGGGACAGTTACAGATTTACACTGTATTCCCTTTTAATTCCGGGTGTAAAACCGGAAACCAAAAGCGCTGCAAAAGTAACAAAATTAAGCAACATGTAAAATGGATGATGGAAAATGGCGATTTTAACAGAAAAAGCTAAATTAGAAATTAAATTTTGCTCATGAAAAGGATTTTAATTACAGCATTTATGTCAATCAGTTTATCCGCAATGGCACAAAAAACAGATACTGTTTTCCTTAGGAAGCTAATGGAAAGTAAAGCTGAACTTTTTTCTTCGGTGCTCAGCCATCCGGATAAAAACCAGATTCAGATTCTTTATACCCAGATTAACCGCGATGTAAAAAATAGGCCTGCCTTTAAAACCTTTAGTTATCATTTAGATCCAAGTCATTATTTTTATCCGGCAAGCACGGTTAAACTTGCCGCAGTGATTTTTGCGCTGGAAAAGGTAAACCGCTTAAAAAATACCGGTTTAACAGCCCAAAGCACCATGATTACTGATAGTGCTTATAAAGGACAAACGAAAGTTTCAACAGATACAAGTGCTAAAAACGGACTTCCATCCATAGCACACTACATCAAAAAGATTTTGCTTACCAGTGATAATGATGCCTTCAATCGTATATTCGAATTTATTGGCCGGGCAGAAATTAATGAAAAACTGAAAGCGAACGGACTAAATCATAGTCGCATTTTAAATCGCCTCGCCATTGGTGATGCCGGTGAATCTGCCAGACATACCAATCCCATTCATTTTTACAATGGCAATCAATTAGTTTATGAGCAGCCTGCTCAGTACGATTCAAAAGAATATGAATTGAAATTGAACCATGTGGTGATGGGCACCGGATATATGGACAGTACGGATAAGTTAGTAAACAAACCATTTAACTTAGCCGGCAAAAACGCTTTCCCCATTAACGACCAACAAAAGCTGATACAGAAGTTGATTTTTCCTGAGGCATTTTCGGCTAAAGACCGGTTTAATCTCACTCATGAAGATTATAAACTTATTTATACTTACATGAGTAAATATCCTACCGAAAGTGATTATCCCAAATATGATCCTAAAGAATTCTGGGCAACCTACGCGAAAATGCTGTATTACGGAAGAGAAAAGGTAACACCAGAACCCCACATCAGAATCTTTAATAAATATGGTGATAGCTATGGCTACATCATTGATAATTCTTATTTCGTTGATTTCACGAATGGAATGGAGTATTTCTTAACCGCTGTAGTACAAAGCAATGAAGATGGCATTTTTAACGATAATAAGTATGAGTACGAAACAGTTTGTTTTCCATTTATGAAAAACCTGGGGCGTACGATTTACGAGTTTGAGATGAGCAGGCCAAAAAAGCATAAGCCAAATTTAAGTAAGTTTAAATTAGTGTATACTTATTAAAACCTTTAGCATCATTTAGGGTTTATAGCGTATTATTGTATAAAAAACTATACATTAATTAAAAAATAATATATTCGCATTTCAAAATTAAAGGAATACATCTCTAATGGCTAAATTATTAATAATTGATGACGAACGTGCGATAAGGAGTACCTTACGCGAAATTCTGGAGTATGAAAATTATGATGTTGAAGATATAGATAATGGTATCGACGGCCTCGAAATGATCAAAAAAGGAAATTTCGATTTGGTTCTTTGCGATATCAAGATGAATAAAATGGATGGTATGGAAGTGCTGGAGCAGGCACAGATTATCAAACCTGACTTACCATTCATTATGATATCCGGCCATGGCACAGTTGAAACTGCCATTGAAGCCAGCAAAAAAGGAGCTTTCGATTTTATTTCGAAACCACCAGATTTGAATCGCTTATTAATTACCGTACGTAATGGTTTAGACCGTGGAAATTTAGTTACTGAAACTAAAGTTTTAAAACGTAAAGCCAGCAAAACCCGTGAGATTTTAGGCGAATCGGAAAGCATTTCCAAAATTAAGGAGACCATTGAGCGAGTTGCACCTACTGAAGCACGCGTATTGATTACTGGTGCAAATGGTAGTGGTAAGGAACTCGTAGCCCGTTGGTTACACGAAAAATCTAACCGTGCCGATAGCCCTTTAATTGAGGTAAACTGTGCAGCGATCCCATCAGAACTCATTGAAAGTGAATTATTCGGACATGAGAAAGGTTCTTTTACCTCGGCGGTTAAGCAACGTATAGGTAAATTTGAACTGGCTAACGGTGGAACTTTATTTTTAGATGAGATTGGAGATATGAGCCTCTCTGCCCAGGCAAAAGTTCTACGTGCTTTACAAGAGCATAAGATTTCTCGTGTAGGTGGCGAAAAGGAAATTGATGTAAATGTTCGCGTTTTAGCTGCAACCAATAAAGATTTATTGAAAGAAATTGAAGATGGTAACTTCCGTATGGACTTATACCACCGCTTAAACGTAATCAATATACATGTTCCGCATTTAACTGAACGTACTGATGACATTCCAGTTATTGCCCAGAACTTTTTAGAAAGCATCTGCAGCGATTATGGAATGCCTGTTAAAAAAATAAATGAGGGTGGTATGTTGGCATTGCAAGCTTTACCATGGACAGGTAATGTACGAGAGCTGCACAACATGATTGAGCGTTTGATTATTTTAAGCGATAAGGTTATTACCGAAAATGACGTGCGCGCCTTTGCTAATCCTGGAGGTGGTACAAACATTGGTGCTTCAACAAGTACACAGATTGCTAACGCAGGAGGAGGCGCCGGCCTGTCTTCTTCTTTCGATTCGTTCAATAATTTCCAGGATTATAAAGATTATGCAGAACGCGAATTCATCAAGTTTAAGCTGGAAAAAAACAATTGGAATGTATCAAAAACAGCTGATGAAATTGATATTCAAAGAAGTCACTTATATAGTAAAATTGAAAAGTTCGGCTTAAAAAGAGCTGAGTAAGATTAACTAATTTACAAAATCGTCATCCCGACTGAAAGCATAGCGAAATGGAGAGATCTATTGAATTATTTGTTAATAGATTTCTCCACTACGGCCGAAATGACGATATCACAGGATTAGGGATTAACCCATATAATCATTTTGCCTCATCAGCAAAGCCCTGTATTTGTTAAAAATTGCTGTTTTAGAAACAAAGCCCAAATATTGGTTCTTAACGGTTAACACAGGTAAAATCCATACATTATCCCGTTCCATTTTTTCCAATACCGTCTTCAAATCATCATTATCGGTAATAGCATTTGGTGCGGTTTGTACCAGGTGAGATGCTTTCAAATTTTCCTTATCAGGATGATTCACCATTTCGTTAAATAACTCCTCTATGTAAATTATACCTTTAAAATCTCCAATTTCATCGGTAACCGCAATTACATTCTTGTGAGATTGCATAATTTCATTCATTTTCAATGAAATTAAATCATTCATCTGTAACTGAGGATAGCTTTTTTCGATTAGGTATCTTAACTTCATCTGGTTCAACACGGTAGTATCCTTATCTTCATGAGACAACAGCTCTCCCTTATCTGCAAGTGCCTTGGTATAAATTGAATGTTTTTGCGAGCTGCGGTTAATCGCATAAGAAATGGCGGTGGTAATCATCAGCGGTACCATTAAAATGTATCCACCCGTAATTTCGGCAATCAAAAAAATGCCTGTTAAAGGTGCATGCATAATTGATCCTAATGCTGCAGCCATACCAGCCACAATAAAGTTAGATACGTTGAGGTGTGCTATACCAGAAAGATTTACCGTGTAAGCAAAGATAAACCCAATTAAACCGCCCATAATTAAACTGGGCGCAAAGGTACCACCGTTACCGCCAGCGCCTAAAGTAACCAGTGTAGCGATCGATTTCATAAAGATGGTTACAACTGTAAATAGCACAACCAAAGCTGAAATCGAACTATAATCAGCAAAAATACTATTGTTAATAACTGTCTGATAATCACCTTTTAATAAACCTTTTATGGTAATATATCCCTCCCCGTATAAAGTTGGAAATAGAAACACCAAAGCGCCCAACATTAAACCACCTACAATAACCTTGGTGTAGGGATGTTTTATTTTGTAGAATAGCCCCTTTACGGCATAATTTGCTTTTGTAAAATAAATGGAGAACAGACCAATAAAGCAAGCTAATATGACATAGTAGAATAAGGCATTAACTTTCCAACCTTCTGTAACCAAAAAGAAAAGTTGTTGGGTGTAAAATAATCTGGCCACCACCGCTGCAGTCGCTGCGGATAGTAAAAGAGGAATAAATGCCGGAATGGTAAATTCAGGCAATAGAATTTCGATGGCGAAAACAATCCCAGCTACAGGACTATTAAAAGCACCTGCAATACCTGCTGCGGCACCACAGGCTACCAACATCGTAATTTCGCGGTATGATAGACCCAATACACGTCCAAGATTGGAACCAATGGCTGATCCACTGGTTACAATCGGTGCTTCTAAACCTGTTGAACCGCCAAAACCAACGGTAATCGCTGCAGTAATAATCTGCGAGTAAATATTATGGGCTTCTACCTTACTCGATTTTTTTGAAATGGCGTAAAGCAAAGGCGTTAAACCTGTTTCGAATTTTGTTTTACGGATAAAGTACTTAATATACAAAACCGTTAACAAAATACCGATCATCGGAAATATAAAGTACAGATAGTATTTATATTTCCAGTGCCAGTCTGACTGAAGAAATTCTTCAATATGGTGGGTTAAACTTTTTAGAACAGCTGCAGCCAATCCGGCTAAAATCCCAACAATTACGGCAAGGATAACTAAGAAATTACGGTTTGATATTTTAGATTTTCGGTACTGGTTAATCTTATCAAGGTAATTTACAAATCTGATGTACATTCTATTGTTTTTTAAATAGAGGGAGGATGCACAAAAGTATGAAAAACAAAAACAGAAGCCAATTTAAAGCGCTCTTTTATGCATCAAATTTATCCAATAGTTTAATTAAAGTTGCAAAATCTTTTGGATAAGGAGCATCAATCACAATATCTTGATCATCTAATCCTTTAAAAACCAAATGTCGGGCATGTAACGCAAAACGTTTCATAATAGGTTGCTCCTCTTCGCCTTTGGTTAATTTATAACCTCTTTTAATTGAAGAAAGAAAAACTGGTTTCCCTTTATACATATCATCACCAACAATGGCAGCTCTTTGCGTGGCCAGGTGGATGCGGATCTGGTGCATACGACCTGTAATGGGTTTACATTCCACCAAAGTATAGTGTTTATAGTATTTTAACGAGTCGAAAATAGTTTCCGCTCTTTTACCTTCTGCCCTATCAATGGTTACATTTTTATTGCCATCGTTCAAAATCGGTAGATCAACCATTAAATGATCAAAAATAACGTGACCATCTACCACCGCATGATAAGTTTTATTTACCTTTCTTCTCTCGAATTGCATCGAAGCATGGCGATAACCTTCCGGATTTTTAGCAATAATTAATGCGCCTGAAGTTTCTTTGTCCAAACGGTGACAAACCTGTGCATCATCGCTGTATTGTTTAGCTAAACGCAATACGTTGGTCTCTCCTGATCCGCCACGTTCATCAAGTGAGGCTAAAAACGGAGGTTTATTGATCACAATAAAATCGTTGTCTTCGAAAAGAATAAGGTCTTTAAAATTTGGAAACTTCAAACTGCGTATTAATTAATGAAGCGCAAAAATACGATTTATTTTTTAAGGCGCTCGTCACCCTGAATTTATTTCATGGTCTTTATTAACAAAGTTGCTGAAATGAATTCAGCATGACGAATTCTTAAATTCGATCCTGAACTTCCGCCCGGCCGGTCGGACGGGTGTTTCAGTATCTAATTGAAGATTTTAAATAGATAAAAAAAGCCGCCTGGATGCTAAATCCGGACGGCCTATTTTTTTTTAAGTTAATGTATTTATGCTAACTCGAATTTATAGCCAACTCCTTTTACAGTTGAAACATAAGTTTCACCTAACTTTTCTCTCAACTTGCGGATATGTACATCAATTGTTCTATTGGTTACTACGACCGAATCTTCCCAGATATTTTTCAGGATCGATTCGCGGGTATACACCTTTCCGGGTTTTGATGCCAGTAAGTATAAAAGTTCAAATTCTTTTTTAGCCAGTACTACTTTGTTACCGCCCTGAAAAACCAAATAAGCTTCACGGTCAATTACTAAATCACCAATTTCCAATTTGTTTTCAGAAACTTCTTCGGTTCCGGTATTCCGTCTCAAAATCGCATTAATACGACTAACTAAAGCACGTGGCTTAATCGGTTTTGCAATATAATCGTCAGCACCCACATTAAAACCTGCTATTTCTGAATATTCTTCACTTCTGGCAGTTAAGAAAACCATAAATGTATTTTTAAACTCTGGTATTGCGCGCATTAAACGGCAAGCCTCAATTCCATCCATTTTAGGCATCATAATATCCAAAATAATCAAATCTGGATGTACCTTTTTCGCAACAGTAATTCCTTCCTGGCCATTGGTAGCTGTGAAAACCTGATAACCTTCTTTTTTAAGATTATATTCTATAAGCTCCAGAATATCTGGTTCATCATCAACAATTAATATTTTCTGACCTGCGTTGTTCATAGTTAAATATTTGTTACGAAAGTAGTGTCTATGATGCAATATTTAGTTAAGGCTAAGTTAAGAAATTGTTAATTACTTAAATTAGTTTAACATGGAATTTGTTTTAACGTAACGTTTTGGCTAAAAATGCATCTAGTTCATCACCACGTAGGTTTTTAGCCACTATTTTTCCTGCAGGATCAACCAGGTAAGATGTTGGGATAGCTTGCACCTGGTATTTTTTTACCGTTTCGCCATTAAAGTCTTTCAATTCCGAAACATGCGTCCAGGCTAACCCATCTGCTTTCACCGCACCTAACCAGGCAGCCTTATCCGTATCTAGTGAAATGCCAATGATATCGAAGTTTTTATTTTTATATTTATTGTACACCTTAACTACATTCGGGTTTTCCTGGCGACAAGGCTGGCACCATGATGCCCAAAAATCAATCAATACGTACTTCCCTTTATAATCTGATAAACTTACTGCCTTGTTATCCGCTGTATTGATCGTAAATGCCGGGGCAACCTGACCAACCTGAACCGTTTTTAAAAGTGCCATTTGTTTTACAAAAGCATCTACCGTGGCATTACCTTTAATCTCTTCTTTCACCTCATCGGCAAATTGTACCAATTCAGCTTCAAATTCTTGCGGACTTAAAGTATTCATGGCATAGAAACTGGCTAACGTACCTTTATTATCTTTCGCAAATTTTATAATCTGTGTATTTAATTGATTGATGTACGATTCGTACTGTGGTTTCATCGATTCTAACACAGCTGCCCTATTTTGAGGTTGTGTAGCCACTTTTGCTTCAAAATCTGCCTGTAATTTTTCTACCTGTTTGGCAAAATTGTTTCTAATGGCATTTAGTTCTGATAATTTTTCTACCTCATTTGCACCTGAAATTTTATAAGCCATGTTTTTATCAGCCAAATCAGCTTCTAATTTGATTTCATCGCCATTTTTTGCAATTAACATAAACTCATGGTTACCTACTGATACCCTGAAGAAATCAACAGACGGCGTTTTACGGATGAATTTAAATTCACCTTTTTCGGATAAATTGGTTGAATCGATTGCAACCATATTGCTATTTTGCATGCCGTACAAAAACACTTTCTTCTCCTTACCCGGATTTAGAAAAGTTCCGTCAATTGTAAAGCTATCTTTAGATTTACATGCAGTGAAAGCAATCGCAATCAGCATGATCAGGCTCAATTGTTTTATTCTCATTATTTCAGTTTTTCAAGTATTAGTTCATTTAATTTTTTAGCATCGGCTTTTCCTTTAGCTAGTTTCATTACATCGCCAACAAACAAACCTAAAACGCCCTTTTTCCCTTTCTTGTACGCTGCTACCTGTTGCGGATATTTATTTAACACTTCATCAATAAAACTACTGAGTTCATCTCCGTTTTCAGAAATCAATAGGTTTAATGATTGTGCCAAATCGATAACTTTAGCATCATTTGCCATTTCAACAGCGGGTAATAATTGCTGTATCGCTATTTGCTGCGTAATTTTTTTATCATCAACCAGGTTAACCGCTTCTGTCAGTTGTACTGGACTAACTTTGAAATCGGATATCGTAATTCCTTTTTCATTTAAAACAGCTCTAATTGGGCCAATTAACCAGTTAATTAAGCTTTTTTTATTGTTAACAGTTAACTGGGCCGTATTAAAGTAGTTCAACAAGCCTAAATCTTCAGCAAAAAGTGCTGCATCAGCTTTACTGATTCCATAATCAGCAACCATTTGCTGCGAAATCTCATTTGGTAAGGCCGGCATTAGAGATTTAATTTCTGCCAGCCAATCATCCGAAATATAGACAGGTTGTAAATCAGGATCAGAAAAATAACGATAATCATTGGCCTCTTCCTTGGTACGCATTGGAGCAGTTGTTCCTTTATCGGCATCAAAGTTTAAAGTGCTCTGGATGATTCTCCCTCCATTACCAATCACTTCTACCTGACGTCCAAATTCAAAATCCATAGCCCTACGTACGTTACGCATTGAGTTTAGGTTTTTTACTTCGCAACGTGTTCCAAATTCAGCAGTGCCTTTTGGGCGTATAGAAATATTGGCATCGCAACGCAAACTGCCCTCTTCCATATTGCCGTCACTTACATTTAAATGCCTCACCAGTTTCCTGATTTCACCTAATAAAACAGAAGCTTCTTCCGAACTGCGGATATCAGGCTCGGTCACAATCTCGATCAGTGGTACACCTGCACGGTTCAAATCAACCAAAGAATAGTTATCATCCTGATCATGAATGCTTTTTCCAGCGTCTTCTTCCAGGTGAATGCGATTGATTCCAACCTTCTTCTTAGTACCATCTGCCAATTCAAGTTCTAAAAAACCATTTATACAGATCGGTTGATTATCCTGGGTAATCTGATACCCTTTTGGCAAGTCGGCATAGAAATAGTTTTTCCTGTCGAAATGATTGATCTGGTTAACGGTACAATTTAAAGCTAAACCAATACGGATAGCTTTTGCCACTACTTCTTTGTTCAACTTCGGTAAGGCCCCAGGCAATGCCAGCGAAACTGTAGATATATTTTGATTAGGTAAAGCCCCAAATGATGCACTATCAGCAGAAAATATTTTCGTATTTGTATTTAACTGAACGTGAATTTCTAATCCAGAAACGAGTTCGTAATCAGTTTGGGGGCTTGTTTCTTGTAAAGGCATTTAAGGCTTCCTATTGTTATAAATTTTATTAACCAAGTTTTATAGCTTAATACAGTTTAATCAATGGTTAAATATTAATGTGTCAAATATAGTTATTATTTGGTCTTTCGTTAAAAAAGGCTCGATGGAGAAATTTTTAAAAATTCCTGCCAGGGCAATCCGCCGCCACCAACCAAAAGCATTTTATCGGGCTTGTACATTTTTCTGAAAGCATCCATGCCCGATGTACCACTAACCGAGCCGGGACTTTTAACTTCCAGGCCGATTGTTTTACCGCGTTTCTCCAAAACAAAATCTACCTCATCATTTCTATGCCGCCAGTAAAAGACCTTGTAACCTTCTATAAAAGAAGAATTTAGTAAATGCGCCCCAATTGATGATTCTACCATTCGCCCCCATTCTGCTGGTTGTTTCTTTATTTCCGCAAAAAGCTCATTTCGCTGTGCACTCACTAATGCATTGTTATGCACCTGGAATTTAGGACTTGATGAACGTTTGCGAATTACATCGGCCGCAAATTTTTCAATACCGCCTAACAAGCCTGCTGTATCCAATAATTGCAGGTAATGTGATAAGGTAGTGGTATTGCCGGCATCAGAAAGCTGTCCCAATATTTTAGTAAACGACAATATCTGACCGGAATAAAGGCAGCCCAATTCAAACAGACGTTTCATTAGCGCAGGTTTATCAACACGCGTAAGCATTAAAATATCTTTGGAGATGCTGGTTTCTATTAAAGCATTTGAAACATAGTTTTTCCAGCGTATTTCATCTTTAATTAAACCTGCTGAACCAGGATAACCTCCAAACCATACATATTCCTCGGCAGTAAAACCAAAAGCACTCTCCATTTCTGCAAAGCTCCAATGTCCTAAATAAGTTAATTCGAAACGGCCGGCAAGTGACTCGGTAAGCCCCTGTTGAATGAGCAGTCTTGAAGACCCCAATAGAATTACTTTTAAGTTTACTCCATTCCGCATGTCTTCATCCCATAATCGTTTTACAATTTCACTCCAATTATCAATTTTCTGAATTTCATCGATTACCAGCAGATATTCATTAATACCAGGTTCTTTTAATAATTCCCTGGTATTAAACCAGATTAGCTCTAACCAAGATCTGTCTGAAGCGGCAACTGCGTCTGCTGATTCAAATATATAAGGCGTATCAATTTCTTTAACCAATTGACTGATCAACGTTGTTTTGCCTATTTGCCTTGGCCCTACAAGCACTTGAATAAACCTTTTTGGCTGGTTCATCACCTTTATAAGATTCTGTAAATAAGATCTTTGGAACATTTTTAACAATTTACTCAATGTAATGAGTAAAATTACTCAATTCCTTAAGTAATTGCAAATGTTAATATTTTTCATTGTAATGAATTAAGCTTTAAACAATTAGATATCCTCAACTTCACTAATTAAGATTATCACATAAAACGCTAAATATTAACAAGTTATAATGATTATTACATTTTACTCAATAACCTGAGTAAAATTACTCAATGAAATATTAATAGTTAAAAAAATGTTAAAGCTGATTTCATCATTAAACTACCTTCTGGTGCTGTAGTCTATCTAACCAAACACATAAGAAACTTTAATTAAAAAATTATGAAAAAGTTAATTTTATTTGCCGCAGTACTGATGGTTTCATTATTTGGCATTAATAATGCAAAAGCACAGGTTAGCTTAAATATTAATATTGGCTCACAGCCCGTTTGGGGCCCAACAGGTTATGACCACGTAGACTATTATTATTTCCCTGATATAGATGCTTATTATTACGTTCCATCAGGCCAATACATCTATGCAAATGGAGGACGTTGGGTTTGGGCAAATAGTTTGCCTGCGCAATACGGGAACTTTGATTTATACCGTGCCTATAAAGTGGTAATCAATGAACCTAAACCTTATTTGAGAAACAATATATATGTAACCAGATACCGTAAATATAAAAACTATGGTGGCCATCAAACCATTATCAGGGATAGTAGAGATACAAAGTACTTTGTTGTAAAAGGACATCCTAAGTACAACCAAAGACCTGTAAGAAACGTCAGCGTTATCAATAGCCGCCCTACCCGTATCGTGCAAAAAAACGTAACAAGACCTGCTCAAAATAATGGCCGTCCTCAATTTAACAATGGCCACGATAACCGTCCGGAAAGAGACAACCGGAAGGGTCGTGATCATGGACGCCATTAAAACGGGTACTTAGTTGTTAATAAAGGAGTTTCGAAAGAGACTCCTTTTTCATATAACTGTTACAATAGATGTTTTGGCACAGCGTTTGAATTGTTTGAACTACACACAAATAAAATAGATTATTATGAAAAAGTTATTCATCATCTCTGCGATTTTAGGTATCGTGGCTTTAACATCTAATCAATCTAACGCTCAAGTAAACATTAATGTAAATATTGGTCATCAACCAGCGTGGGTTCCTGCAGGGTACCAAAATGTTAATTATTACTATCTTCCAGAAGTACAATCTTATTATTACGTTCCTCAAAGACAATTTGTTTATTTAAATGGGAACCGTTGGACAAGATCAAGATATTTACCAGCAAGGTATAGAGGTTACGATTTACATCATGGAAGAAAAATTGTAATGTATGGCAATAGTCCTTACCGAAATTATCACACGCATAGGGTAACCTATGTTAGCCGTAACAATTATTACCGTTCATCTTATGGTGGCGGCAGGATCGGATACCGCGGGCCTAGAAATCATTTCAAACCTCAACATATAGATCGCGGTCATCACGGTGGAAGAGTAAACCCTGGTTTATTCTCTAGAGGACACCGAGAAAAACATGGTCATGGTAGACATTAAAACAAAAAAGAGGCTTAAAGCCTCTTTTTTGTTTTAACTACAGTTTTGCTAATTCAACCCAGAGGATATTTTAGTGCTGTGGTATAAAGCCTTCCGCTTTTTCTA
Source organism: Pedobacter terrae (assembly GCF_900100705.1). GTDB lineage: Bacteria > Bacteroidota > Bacteroidia > Sphingobacteriales > Sphingobacteriaceae > Pedobacter > Pedobacter terrae. The sequence goes on along the minus strand of NZ_FNCH01000001.1, from coordinate 300,231 downwards.
AAACTACATTTAGTCCAGCCGGATTTTTACCGCCTGCTGTGGCATAAAATGGCTGTCCACCACCGCCGCCTTGGATTTCTTTACCTAATTCGCGAACGATATTTGAAGCATTAAATCCTTTTTTCACCAGATCATTAGAAATCATTACCGTTATCCCTGGTTTACCATCAATTTCTGTTGTGAAAACTAAAAACAGATTATCAACCATATCTTTCAAAGAAAAAGCAAGATTTTTAACGGCTTCAGCACTTTGCAGATCAATGTGTTTAGCAATCAGGTTAACACCATTAATGCCTCTTACATGATGTACGATTTCATGTTTTAAAGTATTTACACGCTCAATTGTTGATTTTTCAATTTCCTTTTTCAGTTTTGCATTTTCATCAAGTAAAGCCTGCACAGCTGCCGATAAGTCTTTGCTTCCGTTTAATAATGCTTTTAAATGTCCTAATTCTTTTCTTTGATCTAAGAAAAACTGCTCTGCTTTATCTGCGGTAATGGCTTCGATACGGCGAACACCGGCTGCAACTGCACTTTCAGAAATAATTTTGAAAGAACCGATCTGTCCGGTAGCTTTTACATGCGTACCTCCACAAAGCTCTTTAGAAAAGTGATCATCAAAGGTAATCATGCGAACAAAATCGCCGTATTTTTCACCGAATAAAGCCGTTACGCCACTTTCTATGGCATCCTGATAAGGAACATTACGTTGTTCCTTCAATTTAATGTTCTGTCTGATTTTCTGGTTCACAATTACCTCGATCTGCGCCAGTTCTTCTTCTGTCACCTTAGCGAAATGAGAAAAATCAAAACGCAGGTAATCGGCATTAACCAGTGAACCTTTTTGGTTAACATGTCTGCCCAGAACCTGTTTTAACGCTGCATGCAACAAGTGTGTAGCCGAGTGGTTATCTTCTGTTAAAATCCGTTTATCTTCATCTACAACCGCCCAGAATTTACCTTCCAGGTTATCGGGTAATATATCGGTGAAATGAACCGTTAGTCCGTTTTCTTTTTTGGTATCGGTAACATCTACCCAAAACTGGCGGCTATGGTCTTCTAAACGCCCGGTATCGCCTACCTGACCACCGCTTTCAGCATAAAAAGGCGTTTGGCGCAATACGATCTGATATTGCTCTTTCCCTTTTGCTTTAACTTTACGATATTTTAAAATCTCGGTTTCGATTTCCAGATCATCATAACCTACAAATTCGCTTTGCTCATCAGTATTTACGACAACCCAATCACCTGTATCAATGGTCGTTGCGGCACGAGAACGATTTTTTTGTTCTTCAAGAGCTATATTAAAACCAGCCATATCGACACTACCTCCTTTTTCCATAGCCATTAAATTTGTTAGGTCTATTGGAAATCCATATGTATCTTGAAGAAAGAATGCAGAACCTCCTTCTAAAACAGAACTATCTGCCCACATTTTACTTGCAAGCATTTGTCTTTCAAAATAATTAATCCCTTGCTCTAATGTCTTTAAGAAAGAAACCTCTTCTTCCAGCACCACTTTTTGTACAAAATCCTGCTGCGAAATCAACTCATCAAAAACCGCTTTAAACTGTTCAGCCAATAGCGGTACCAACTGATTTAAAAATGGCTCTTTAAAGTCTAAAAAAGTATAAGCATAACGTACAGCCCGGCGTAAAATCCTGCGGATCACATAACCTGCTTTATTATTAGAAGGCAGTTGCCCATCGGCAATAACAAAAGAAATGGCCCGGATATGATCGGCCATTACGCGCATGGCAATATCTGTTTTCTCATCAGTACCATATTTAATACCCGATTTCTCTGCAATAAACTGAATCATCGGCTGGAAAACGTCGGTATCGTAGTTAGATGTTTTTTCCTGTAAAACACGTACCAAACGTTCAAACCCCATCCCGGTATCAACATGTTTAGCCGGTAAACTTTGCAATGAACCATTTTTTAAACGGTTAAACTGCATAAATACATTATTCCAGATTTCGATTACCTGAGGATGATCTGCATTTACCAGGGTAGCACCATCAATTAAAGCTTTTTCTTCATCAGTACGGCAATCTACATGGATTTCTGAACATGGCCCGCATGGTCCGGTATCGCCCATTTCCCAAAAATTATCCTTTTTGTTTCCAGGTAAAATATGGCTTTCATCAACATACTGTTTCCAGAGATCGTAAGCTTCCTGGTCTTTCTCCAGACCTTCTTTTTCATCACCTTCAAAATAGGTAACATATAATTTATCTTTCGGAATTTTGTAAACTTCAGTTAATAATTCCCAACTCCAGGCAATGGCTTCTTTTTTGAAATACCCGCCTGCCGGACGGGCAGGATCGCCGAAGCTCCAATTACCCAGCATCTCGAACATGGTATGGTGGTAAGTATCAATACCTACTTCTTCCAGGTCGTTATGTTTACCCGAAACCCGTAAACAGCGTTGTGTATCTGCAACACGAGAATATTTTATGGCGGCCTCCCCTAAAAACAGATCTTTAAATTGGTTCATACCGGCGTTGGTAAACATTAAAGTTGGGTCGTTTTTAACCACAATCGGTGCTGAAGGAACAACATGATGTTGTTTCGATTCAAAAAAACTAAGGAATGCCTGTCTAATCTCTTTTGCTGTCATTTCAATATTATTGGAGGGAACAAAATTAAAATTTTATTGCGTTAATAAGGAAAAATCGCGCTACATTTGGATACTTTAATTAATCGATATAAAACACTCATAATCAATCACAAAATATGCCATATAAAGAAAGAGACATTAATAAAATGTATTATACCATGGGCGAGGTGACTGAAATGTTTAATGTTAACGCATCGCAGATCCGTTTTTATGAGAAGGAATTTGATATCCTCCAGCCCAAAAAAAACAAGAAGGGTAACCGTCTTTTTACGCCAGAAGATATTGAAAACCTAAAAATCATTTTTAATCTGGTTGATGAGAAAGGATTTACCTTAAAAGGTGCTAAAGATTATTTAAAGAACAATAAAACAGGTGTTAGAGAGAATCAAAAGATTATTGATTCGTTAGAAAAACTGAAGGGCTTTTTAGTAAACCTTGCTGAAGAACTCTAATCACATATTCATCTTATTTGTAACCTCAATGTGCATTTATAGTAATTAAAGAAATACATTTCTTGTAGTTTTTTAATTATTTATCTATATTAGAACTACTAATACAAAAATCACCCTAATTTTTATTAACCAGTTAACCCCTGCTTATGAAAATATGGTGTGTATTATTGCCCGTCTCCTCTCCCTATTCTTTAGTGTCCAAAAAATATTTTGGTATAGTTTCACCTGTATTAACAGGTAATTTGCCCTGGCAAACAAATCCTTCTGGAGAAAAACTTTTTCGTAGCCGAAATTTAATCATCTCATGGCTTATTGATCTGTATCATAAATTTTTAGTTAGAAGTGCTTATGCGTTAAAGATCTTAACTGTTGCATTTGTAACGATTGGTTTTGGGGCAGATGCCCAAACCAATACGCAAGAAGCAGATATACGTGATATTTTGGAAAGTATGGCTGAAAACCTACCCGACGATTACGATATGACCGAGTTGATTGATGTACTGGAAAGATATCGTAAACACCCCATTAATCTGAATCGAGCTTCGGTAGAAGAATTAAATACTTTGGTATTCTTATCTCCCCTGCAGATTGGCAATATCTTTAACCATATAAAGGAAAACGGTCCGCTAGCAGATGTGCTGGAACTACAGAGCATTCCTGGATTTGATGTTAAAACGATTCAAAACCTGCTCCCATTTGTAACGTTAACCGATATCACAGCGTATCAGCAGCTCAGTTTTAAAAACCTCATAAATGCTGGCGAAAACGATCTGACGATGCGTTTTGCGCAAACATTACAAAAACAAAAAGGCTATACCGATTTGCCTGGGAACAGGTATTTAGGTTCTCCAGAAAGATTTCAGATGCGATATCGATATCAATACAGTTCAATTCTATCAGCAGCCTTTACATTAGATAAAGATGCCGGAGAGAAATTTGCAGGCAAACCTTTCGATTTTTATTCAGGCAATATTGCGCTATTCAAATTGGGCAAATTAAAAAAATTGGTAATTGGCGATTATACACAGCAATTTGGCCAGGGACTAACCTTATGGTCGGGTTTTTCTTTTGGCAAAGGACCTGATGTAACGAGTGTAGCTAAAAAAGATTTGGGTTTAAGACCTTACAATTCTACTAATGAATATTCCTTTTTCAGAGGCGCTGCCGCAACCATTAATTTATTTAAAAATGTAGACATTACGCCTTTTATTTCATTCCGCAACCTTGATGCGAGTCAAAAGTTAGATGCTGACGGAAATTTAGTTCAGTCTACGATCAATCAAACTGGATTGCACAGAACGCCAACAGAACTTAAAAATAAAGGTGTTTTGGCCCAGACTATATATGGTACCACCGTTCAATATTCCAAAAACGACCTTGCTATTGGTACGATTGCCTATCATACCAATTTTAAAACTAGTTTTATCACGCAGACTGCAGCTTACGATCGGTATAGTTTTACGGGAAAATCTTTAACCAATTTGGGCCTGTTTTATAATTATACCTATAAAAATATGTACCTCTATGGCGAGGGAGCAAAAGGTTTGGGTGGCGGATTTGCTTATATTAATGGTGTATTAGTGAGTTTATCGTCAGCAGTTTCTGCAGCCATAACCTATCGTAATTATGCCAAAGATTATCATAATTTCTTTAATCAGGCTGTATCTGAATCGAGCGAAGCAATAAACGAAAGGGGATTGTATGCCGGTTTAAATATTAATCCAAATAAATATTGGGCCTTTTCTTTCTATGGTGATTTATTTCGTTTTCCCTGGTTAAAATATCGTGTTGATGAACCTTCAAAGGGTTACGAAGTTTTAGGTCAGGCGATTTATACGCCTAGCAAAACCTTTAAAATTTTAGTTCGGTTTAAATCAGAAAATAAGCAACAGAACACCGATCTGGATGTACCTGTTAATTTTTTAGATGACTTAAAAAGAGAAGGCTACCGGGCAGAGACCAATTGGCAACTGAATAAGAATTGGCATTTTCAAAACCGGCTGGAGGTTTCTCAATATAAAAAAGGAAGTGCAAAACGGGAGTTTGGATATCTTATTTATCAGGATATAGACTATTCGCCAATGTTTGCTAAGCTTACTGGAAATGTACGATTTGCCTATTTCAATACGCCCAGTTATAATAGTAGAATTTACGCCTATGAGGATGATGTTTTATACAGTTTTGCTTTCGGAATGTACAATGGAAAAGGTTTCAGAACCTACCTCAACATGAAATACAACATCATCAAAAGGCTAGATGTATGGTTTCGGTATGGCTTGTTCATTTACAAGGATGTGAAAACGGTTGGCACTTATCTGGACGAGATTAAGGGTAATAAAAAATCTGAAGTTAAAATTCAAGTGCGCTATCAATTTTAATCCATGTTCAAGACTGAATATATTTTTGTCAGGATTCTGTTTCCCTTTATTCTGGGCATCTGTATTTTTTATTTCTTTCCGGCATTAGCATATATTCAATGGTTGACTATTACCCTATCCGTTATTTTATTGATTCTTTTATTTTTAAATATTACTTATAAAAAGTTCAATATATATCGTTACAAAGGCTCAATTGGTATTTTAACTTACACACTTTTTTTTAACCTTGGCAGTTTGTTTTGCCTGCTTAATAATGAAAGTTTAAACCAAAATTACTTTGCAAAAACCAGATGTGATTATTTAAAAGTTTGGGTCAATAACGAACCTCAGCAAAATGGCAACATTTTACGCTTTAAAGCAAATGTAGTAGCTGGATATCAAAAAGATAAGCAGATCAACCTATCGGGACAAATTTTGCTTACCGTAAGATTAGATAGCCTAAAACCTATTAAATTAAAGTATGGCGACGAAATGATGATATCGGTAAGATACACAGCAGTAGAACCTCCATATAACCCTGCAGAATTTGACTTTAAAGCCTGGTTGGCCAGTCAGAATATTTATCATCAGGGATTTATAGATCAGAATCATATCGTTAACACCAAAAACAATATTGGTAATCCGCTTATAAAGATGGCGCTAAACATAAGAGAAAAGCAGGTAACAAAATACAGAAGCCTGATTAAGAGTGACGAGGCTTTTGCTGTGGCCTCTACCCTTATTTTAGGTTACCGTGCCGATTTAAGTAAAGAAACTTTATCCGCCTACTCCAAAACAGGAACCATTCACGCTTTATCCGTATCAGGAGCGCATGTAGCTATTATTTATGTCGTTTTAGATTTTATGCTCTTCTTTTTAAATAAGAATCGAACATTAAAAATAGTAAAGTTATTACTCATTTGCACTTTGATCTGGGGATATGCTCTGCTCACCGGATTATCGCCTTCTGTAGTCCGTTCAGCCATTATGATTAGTATTTTAATAACAGCAAAAGTTTTATCTAAAAAAACCAATAGTTATAATACTTTAGCGTTTTCAGCATTTTGTCAACTCGTTTATAATCCATTTTTAATCTGGGATGTTGGATTTCAACTTTCTTACCTGGCTGTATTTGGATTAATTTATCTTCAGCCTAAAATTTATCGGCTTTTTTACATTGAGCATAATTGGATAGATAAATTATGGAGTTTTACCTCTATGTCTTTAGCGGCACAAACTGTCACGTTTCCATTGAGTATTTATTATTTTCATCAATTTCCACTTTATTTTCTGTTTGCTAACCTTTTCATTACCATCCCATTGATATTAATGATGTATTTGGGGATTGGCGTATTAATCCCATCATTCGGGTTTCTGGCCCCCATTTTCGAATGGATCATAAATTTTACCAACGCTGTGCTAAATTGGATTGCAAATTTGCCGTACGCCAGTGTTTCATCAATATGGGTTAATGAGCCCGAATTTATATTATTAAGCTTCTCGCTAGGTATGTTTATTTATGCATTAACAAAATTTAATAAAGCACTTTTGTTTTCTGCTCTATTTTTATTTATTTGTTATCACCTTTTAATTCTGCGCGATGACCTGAAGGCTTTTCACCAGCGGAAAATCATTTTCTTTTCCCTGAGAAAAAATTACGCGGCTGCATTTATCAATGGAAAAGAAGCTGTTTTGGTTTCAGATTTAACTACTGAAGATAAAAATTACACCTTTTCCGTTGAGCCGGCATTATCGCAATTGCAAGTAGATAAAATACATTTGATCAGTTTAAAGAAAGATACTGTTTTAGGGCACTTTGCATCAAAGAACAACCAGATTGTCTTTTTTCATTATAAAATACTCTTAGCTGATGAAAATCTGAATAACAAAAAGATAAATGGAAAGGCTACCTTTTCGAGCATATGGTTAAGTGGAAATACAAAAATTAATTTAGCTAAAATACAGCCGGATATAAAATATAAAGCGGCAATCATAGATGCCACGAATAAAGATTATCTAATTCAGATCCTGAAAAAAGAAATTGAGAATAATAATCTAGATGTTCATATTTTAAAGAAAAATAAAGCATATTTGGTGCAACTAAGCCGATAATATGAAAAATCTGGTTTTATATCAAGTTGCTGAAAGAATAGCAACAATAACAATAAACAGGCCTGAAAAGAGAAATGCGCTAAACCCTCAACTTATTGCTGAATTAACTGATGCATTTATAAAGGCATCAGAAGATGATCTGGTAAAAGTGGTTATTTTAAATGCTAATGGTGATGCATTTAGTGCTGGTGCCGATTTAGCCTATCTTCAGCAATTGCAAAACAATACATTTGAAGAAAACGTAGCCGATTCCAATCGCTTAAAAAAACTCTTTACAACTATTTATTATCTGCCAAAAGTGGTTATTGCCCAGGTAGAGGGGCATGCTATTGCTGGTGGCTGTGGTTTGGCAACCATATGTGATATTGTTTTTGCCACTCCTGAAAGTAATTTTGGTTACACTGAAGTAAAGATTGGTTTTGTGCCTGCTATAGTTTCATGTTTTTTAAAACAGAAGGTAAGCGAGTCGATCGCCAAGGAAATTTTACTTACCGGAAAAATTTTCTCTGCTGAGCAGGCATTAAAATATAATTTGATAAATTTTGTAACAAATTCTTCCGATATCCATCAAAAAACAAGAGAATTTGCATTAAGTTTGTGTACGGAGAGTTCTGGTAATTCACTAATGATTACGAAACAACTGATTACACAAACTGTTAATCCGTACTTGGAAAAGAGTTTGGAATTTGCAATACAGATTAATGCGAGGGTAAGAGAAAGTGATGATTTTAAAAAAGGGATTTCTTCATTTTTAAAAAAAGAAAAAATTAATTGGTAAATAACTTAAACTAAAATAAAACATGTTCAAATCAATCAAAACTAGCATTGTAGCTTTAATATTAGTGAGCACAGCTATAATTGCCCATGCACAAAAGAAAATTGCTGAAGGTACTTTGGTATTTGCTGTAACTGCTAATGGTACAACAACTGACGTTAAAACCAAATTTAATGGAAGCTTAACCAAAATAGAAATTGAAAATGGTCCGGCCTTGGTAAATATCATTTCGAATACGGCTGATAAAAGCGGATTATTATTAATTGATGTTCCTGTAGCTCAAAAACAGTTTGCTGTAAAGGTGAGCAAAGCAGAAACAGAAGCACAGGAAGCTTTAATGCCAAAATATTCTGATTATAAAGCAACTGGCGAAAAACAGACCATCGCTGGATTTAATGCAGAAAAATATACTTACAAAGATGACAAAGGCGGAGCGCACGAATTATGGGCAACAAAAGATGTTGACATTGCTGCAATTACAACTGGTGGTCTTTTTAAAGGCCTGGGTGCACTTCCTGTAAAATATTCGGCATTAATTAATGGTGTAAATTCAGATCTGATTTTAAAGTCTCTTTCTGAAGCCAAAGTAGGTGCCATTAACACTGAAATTCCTGCCGGTTACGAAGTAGTAACTATGGAAGATTTGAAAGCCATGCAAGGTGGTGGTGAATAATTAGCCAATTCAAGGTAATTTACAGCTTTTTAACTGCGGGCTTTTTATTTAAATTAGCCCGAAAGTTGAAAAGCTTTTTTTATGTCCAAAAATTATATATGATTAAAAAATTATTATTCAGATTATCAGTTACTTGTATAGCATTTTGCTCGCTAATTGATGCAAAAGCTCAAACTATCAACTGGGCAAAAGACGGTAATTCCTACTATCAGATTGTAAATGGAGAAATTATTTCGGTTACCCTCCCTAAAAGCGATAGAAAAACAATTATATCCAGGGCGCTTTTAACACCAACGGGAAAAGCTAATGCCATTCCGGTAAGGAGCTTTCAACTGTCGGATGATGGCACCAAAGCATTAATCTACACCAACAGTAAAAAAGTTTGGCGTTATGATACACGTGGTGATTATTGGCTGGCTGATTTAACAGCTAACAAAATTACCCAGATCGGAAAAGATAAACCGGCCTCATCTTTAATGTTTGCAAAATTATCGCCAGATGGCAATAAGGTAGCCTATGTAAGCAAGCACAATTTATATGTAGAAAATATCGATGGAACTGGTGCTAAAGCCTTAACTACGGATGGCACAGACCGATTGATCAATGGTACTTTCGATTGGGTTTACGAGGAAGAATTTGATTGCAGGGATGGCTTCAGATGGAGCCCGGATGGTAAATCTATCGCCTATTGGCAGCTGGATGCAACGAAAATCAAAAATTTCTTAATGATTAATAATACCGATTCTATTTATCCATTTACTATCCCAGTAGAATATCCAAAGGTGGGCGAAAATCCTTCTGCCTGCAAAGTTGGCGTAGTTGATATTACAACAGCCAAAACAAGCTGGCTAAAGGTTCCTGGCGATAATATTCAGCACTACATTCCACGTATGCAGTGGGTACCCAATAGTAATGATATTATTCTACAACAGCTTAGCCGCGAGCAGAATGAAAGTATAGTATTTATCTGTAATGCATCTACAGGATCGGCAAAAGCTGTTTATACTGAAAAAGCCAAAGCCTGGATTGATGCACAGGATGAATGGAAGTGGTTAAATGACAATAAAGAGTTTACCATTGTATCAGACAAAGATGGCTGGAACCACCTATACAGGATTAGTTTGGATGGAAAGAAAGAAACATTGGTTACAAAGGGCAATTATGATGTGATTGATGTTAAATTGATCGATGTTAAAAATAACCTGGTTTATTTTCTGGCCTCACCAACTAATGCTACCCAGAAGTATCTTTTTAAAACCAAGTTAGATGGCAAAGGCAAATTAGAACAGGTTACGCCGTCTGTTTTACCAGGGACGCACAATTACGATATTTCACCTAATGCTGTTTTTGCCCACCATACCTACAACAGTTCAATCGTAAGGCCAATTACCGAGTGGATGAATTTTACTACCGGGAATCCATTTACGATGGATGGAAGCATTACTACCCAATTATCGAAACAGGAAGCTGCTAAAAACAAAGTTGAATTTTTCAAAGTAACCACCGAAGATGGCATTGAAATGGACGGATGGATGAAAAAACCTGACAATTTTAATCCTTCGAAAAAATATCCGGTTGTGTTTTATGTTTATGGTGAACCTGCTTCTCCTACAGCAGCGGATACTTATGGCGCCGGAAGGAACTTCTTATATGCTGGCGATATGGCTAAAGATGGTTATATCTATATTTCAATGGATAATAGAGGTGCCCCTGTTCCAAAAGGAAGCACTTGGCGCAAAAGCATTTATAAAAACATCGGTGTGCTTAACATCCGCGACCAGGCCATGGCTGCTAAAAAACTATTGGCTACCAACGCTTTTATGGATAAAGACCGTGTAGCTGTTTGGGGCTGGAGCGGTGGCGGTTCGTCTACTTTAAACCTGATGTTCCAATATCCTGAAATTTACAAAACAGGTATTGCCATTGCAGCAGTTGGCAACCAGTTAACTTACGATAATGTTTATCAGGAACGTTATATGGGTACACCTTTTCCAAGTAAAGAAGCTTATATAAAGGGCTCTCCTATTACTTATGCCAAAAACTTAAAAGGAAATTTATTGTACATTCATGGTACCGGCGATGATAACGTACATTATCAAAATGCCGAAATGTTGATTAATGAGTTAATCAAAAACGAAAAGGTTTTTCAATTGATGAGTTACCCAAACCGTACCCACAGTATTTCTGAAGGCGAAGGGACCAGTAAACATTTATCTTTAACTTATACTAAATTTCTAAAAGAAAATTGTCCTCCGGGAGCAAAATAGAAAAATTTAAAAAGCAGCTTTCGGGCTGCTTTTTTTATGCGATAAAACTTTGAGTGAGCATAGCGGTTACAATAGCTATCCCGAAGCTTAACAAAGTTCCAATCAGTACATATTCTGTTAATTTAAGATCGTGTTTTTCTTTTAGATCACCGAACCGAAATATAGATTTTGCTGCAAGTAAAAAACCAACTGCTTCGAAATGATTGGTTAAGATAAACAGGAAGATCAGCACCCTTTCCAGTATCCCGATATACTTACCTGCATTTTGTAGCGACTGCGGGCTGTCTGGCTGGTTATCTGGAAGCCATTTGGCAATAATTACCCGCATTACAATCGATGTAGGCATTGTTAGAAATAAAGCCCCTGCTATTAAAATCCAGGTTTTGGTTTCATTAAAAAAACTGATATCTAAACTTCCTTTGTAGAAAAGGTGCCATACCACCACAATGGAGCTAAAATGCAAAACCTGATCGGCAAAAAACAGTATTCGGGCATTTTTGTTGGTTTGAAAGATGGATTTTAAAGCGTCAATAATTAAATGGATTATCCCTATTGTTAACGCCGTTTTCCAAACATCAAAACTTAAAAAAACAACAAATATTAAAACTACATGTATCATTACATGTAAATAGAGCCTGGTTGATTTTAACTTTCTCCTTTCCTTGTCTTTTACCCAGGCATTTGGCTGCAAAAAGAAATCTCCAATTAAATGAGCAAGAATAAGCTTGATTAAATAAATATCCATTATTTTAAAATCATTTGGTTTAATTTTTTACGATAAATCCTGTCCATTTCCATAATCTCGGTATAATGTGCACGTTTTAATGCCTCACTTACGGATGATTGTGTCCGGCCTGAAATTGCTGCCAGCTCGCTCTGCAACAAGTCGTTATTTTCCAATGCAAGTTTTACCATTTCGGCAGCTACAACTCCCCAGCTATCCATTGCAATGAGAGATAACTTGATCAAAACGTTAATTTCTTCATCAAAATCAACAGAATCTGTTTTAATAGCTAAATTAACCTTGCCCTGCTTTAAACTATCAAAAGCTGCTCCTGAATGCACAAAAGCATCTCCACTGGATTCGGAAAGCTTTTTCCGTTTGTTTTTTAGATCTCCAATCCCGATACCCATTCTTACATCTGCAGGTTTATTTACCTTAATGCACGCTTTTAAATAAGCCGCAGTTCTGATGGCATTCTCTGGCTCTACTTCTAACTGAAAGCTATCTCCCCGATAGATCTCCCACTTATGGCTACGACCGGAAACTACTTTTAAGGCAGTTTTTAAATTCAACAACCAGCTATCTTTGATCTTCCTTGAGCCTATAATATCACCTGTTATAATGCAAATCATATTACAATATCGAATTTATTATTCATATTTCAAAAATAATATCGGCTAATTAGCCGATATTTCTATTTATCGGGTATTTAGCCGATATTTAAATTTATCGGGCAATTAGCCGATAATTGCCTAAAACTAATTATTAATTTTATTGTTTATTAGCTATGGCATTAATAGAATTTACCAAAAGAGGGATCTACTGCAAACAGGGCGATTTTTATGTAGACCCTTGGTGGCCTGTAGATTATGCCGTAACCACACATGGACATAGCGATCATGTGCGTTTTGGAAATAAATATTACCTCTGCCATACTTTAACCAAACCCATCATCAAACGCAGAATCAGTGAAGATTTAAATGTAGAAACACTGGAGTATGGAGAAAGCATTAGCCGTAATGGCGTAAACATTTCTTTTTTTCCTGCCGGGCACATTATTGGCTCTGCACAGGTACGTTTGGAATATAAAGGCGAAATCTGCGTTATCTCTGGCGATTATAAAATTGAAGATGATGGCATCACTGTGCCATTCGAACCTGTAAAATGCCATTCTTTTGTTTCAGAAAGCACTTTTGGACTACCAGTTTACAAATGGCAAAAACAGGAAATTGTTTTCGACGGAATTAAGAACTGGGTAAATGATAATATCAATCAACAGAAAACAAGCGTATTGATTGCCTATAGTTTGGGCAAAGCGCAGCGTTTAATTAAAAATCTGGCTGGCGACACCCCTATTTATGTACATAACAGCATTGCTAACTTGAACGAAGTGATTATAGAAGCTGGCGTAAACCTTCCCAAAACCATTAGGATTACCCCTGAAACCACTAAGGATGAGTTACAGAAAGGAATTGTAATTGTACCGCCTGCCATGCGCGATAGCCGATGGATCAAAAACTTATCCCACCCGGTTACCGGTATATGTTCTGGCTGGATGCAAGTACGGGCACACCGCCGCTGGCAAAGTGCTGACGCTGGTTTTGCACTAAGTGACCATGCAGATTGGCCAGGTTTAATGGAAGCCATTACCGCAACAGGCGCCGAAAAAGTATATGTTACCCATGGTTTTACAGCTGCTTTTAGCCGCTTTTTAAATGATGAAGGTATAGAAGCGGCAGAAGTTTTAACTAAGTTTGGCCAGGAAGATGATGAAGAAAACAAAGTTGATTTAGCCGAGCAAAACGAAAATAAATAGCCATGAAACGTTTTGCAAAACTGATCCAGCAGCTCGAACTGAGCAATAAAACCAACGATAAAATTGCGGCCCTGGTTGATTATTTTAATTACGCTGACGATAAAGATAAAGTATGGGTAATAGCCTTATTTACAGGTAAAAAACCTAAAAGACCAATTAAATCAGCTTTGTTGAAATACTGGGCTATAGATATTACCCAAACACCAGAATGGTTATTTGCCGAAAGTTATGCCAATGTTGGCGATTTAAGTGAGACCATTGCTTTGTTATTGCCCCCTGCCGAAAATACATCAGATTTTCAATTGCATAAGTGGGTGGAAGACTTGCACGATTTAGAAGGTAAAGATGATGAAACCAAAAAAGATTTCATTTTAAGTGCATGGAACAAACTTGAAACCCAGGAACGTTTTATTTTTAACAAGCTGATTTCGGGTAATTTCAGGATTGGTGTTTCCAATAAAATGCTGGTGAATGCTTTGGCCAAACAAAGCAGCTTAGATAGCGCCCAGATTATGCACAGCATTATGGGAAAATGGAATCCTTATGAAATTACTTTTCATGAACTAATTAATGGTATCCATGTAAATACCGATAATTCATGGCCTTACCCCTTTTGCCTGGCATATGCCCTGGAGCAAGAGCCTGAAAAATTGGGAGATATTGCTGAATGGCAAGCCGAATGGAAATGGGACGGTATTCGTGGGCAGATTGTAAAGCGGAACGGAGAACTCTTTATCTGGAGCCGTGGCGAGGAACTGGTTACAGAACAGTTTCCCGAATTGCATTTTATGATCGATGTTTTGCCAGATGGTGTGGTTTTAGACGGCGAAATACTGGCAGTACAAGATAAACAGGTTTTATCGTTTAGTACTTTACAACAGCGTTTAAACCGTAAAACGATTAATAAAAAACATCTGGAAGATGCACCCATCGGATTTTTTGTTTATGATATTTTAGAATATGAAGCAAAGGATTTTAGGGAAGAACCTTTAAGTGTAAGGCGTAAAACACTGGAACAATTGATCGGTGGGTTAGATGAAAGTCCGGTGATTATATCTCCAGTAATCAATTGCAGCTCGTGGGAAGCGTTAGCGGATTTAAGACAAACTTCGCGTTCGATAAACAGTGAAGGCATCATGCTTAAAAAGTTAACTTCTCATTATCACAGCGGAAGAAAACGGGGCGATTGGTGGAAGTGGAAAATTAATCCGTATACGGTTGATGCGGTAATGATCTATGCGCAAAAAGGAAGTGGCAGAAGGGCTAATTTTTTTACCGATTATACCTTTGCCGTTCGTGATGGCGAAAATTTAGTGACAATTGCCAAAGCCTATTCGGGCTTAACTGATAAGGAAATTAAAGAAGTAAATTCTTTTGTAAACCGGAACGCAATTGAAAAATTCGGGCCTGTACGTACCGTAAAACCTGAACTGGTTTTTGAAATTGCGTTTGAAGGAATTGCTGAAAGTAAACGCCATAAAGCAGGTTTAGCTTTACGTTTTCCACGTATATTGCGGTGGAGAAAAGATAAAAAAGCAGATGAAATTAACACGCTGGAAGATTTGAGGCAATTATTGCAATCTACCTTATAAGAAAATCCCATGACCTGTGTCCTCAAAGAACATCAGATCGAAGCTTAACAATTTCGGTCTGCAGGTACAACGAGTAGAAAGATTTAATTTGGACGAATGGCCCGACGATTTTAAACCCGACAGGAGCGGCACCCTTTTTTGCCAGAATATCATCAATGTTAAAAGAATAATCACAAAAAAGGTAAAGCATATGGCGGGACTGTTGTTACAGAAGAACTACTGTTATTGCTTTTCAAAACGAACAAGAGAACCTCAAACTTATCAATATAAAACCTACAAGGAAAGATATTAAGCATGGACCAAACCAAAACCAAAGGTTATAAAAAGATAAAAGCCTGGTTAAAGGCAAATAAACGCAGGCCTTTTCAATTTCAGGAAGATGCCTGGCAGTATTATCTTAATGGCTACAGCGGTTTGGTAAACGCGCCTACGGGTTTCGGAAAAACATTTTCACTTTTTTTAGCTGTAGTAATTGAAGCCTTAAATGCCTCAGAAGCTAATAACAAAAAAGCGAAAGATCGTTTGCAGTTAATCTGGATTACCCCACTCCGATCTTTGGCAAAAGATATTGCCAGGGCGATGCGGGAAACTTTATTGGAACTGGAATTGGATTGGCACGTAGGTGTTCGCAATGGCGATACTTCGCAGGCAGAAAAATTACAGCAGAAAAAATCGATGCCAGAAATTTTATTAATTACGCCGGAAAGCATGCATCTGTTGTTGGCACAAAAAGGCTCGTCAACCCTATTCAGGAATCTTAAATGCATTGTGGCGGATGAATGGCATGAACTTTTGGGCAGTAAACGAGGTGTCCTGGTTGAGTTAGCCGTTTCTCGCATTAAAGGTTTGCAAAAGTTAGAAAAAAACCAGTTTTTAAGAATCTGGGGAATCTCTGCAACCATTGGAAATATTGAGGAAGCTTTAGATGTATTGGAACCAAATTTAGCCGCCAAAAGAATCATTGTTAAGGCCGATCTGGAAAAGAAAATCCAGATCAAATCCATCTTACCTGATGATATTGAAACCTTGCCCTGGGCCGGGCATTTGGGTTTAAAACTTGCCTACAAGCTTTTACCCATTATTGAAAAAAGTAAAACGACCTTAATTTTCATTAATACCCGGGGGCAATCTGAAATGTGGTACCAGCATTTGCTGAATATAGAACCTGAACTTGCGGGGCGCATTGCCATACATCACGGATCGATAGATTTCGAACTCCGCAACTGGATTGAAGATGCATTACATACCGGACAGCTTAAAGCCGTTATTGCTACTTCATCCTTAGATTTGGGCGTAGATTTTAAACCCGTGGATACAGTAGTTCAGGTCGGATCGCCAAAAGGTGTTGCACGGTTTTTACAAAGGGCGGGGCGCTCCGGCCACTCCCCTCACGAAATTTCTAAAATATATTTTCTACCCACGCATGCTTTAGAACTGGTTGAGGCGGCAGCAATTAAGGAAGCCGCCAAAACAAATAATATTGAGAGCCGCGAGCCATTTATTATGGTATTTGATACTTTGATCCAGTATTTGGTTACACTGGCGATAGGCGATGGATTTGATGATAAGATCATTTACGAAGAGATTAAGAATACCCATGCTTTTAAACTTATCTTACCTGAAGAATGGGCTTGGGTAATGCAGTTCATCACCTCTGGAGGAGATAGTTTAAGCGCCTATACCGAATTTAAAAAGGTAACGAAGGATGAGGACGGACTGTGGAAAGTGA
Organism: Pedobacter terrae; assembly: GCF_900100705.1. Taxonomy (GTDB): domain Bacteria; phylum Bacteroidota; class Bacteroidia; order Sphingobacteriales; family Sphingobacteriaceae; genus Pedobacter; species Pedobacter terrae. The sequence continues at coordinate 283,111 of NZ_FNCH01000001.1, read as the reverse complement.
AGAGCAGGCAATTGGCCATGCGGCACCGGTTACATATTGGAACAATTGTAAGCGACGCGATGCTGAAAGTAAAATTCATTTCTGGTGGCTACATTGGCATGGTGGAAGAATATTTTGTTACGCGTTTGAAAGCTGGCGATAATTTCCGCTTAGCAGGAAGGGTTTTGGAATTTGTGCAGGTGAAAGATATGACCGTTGTGGTGCGGGTGAGTAAACAGAAAAATGCAATCTCTCCGAGCTGGAATGGTGGCCGCTTACCGCTATCTTCCAATTTAGGTGCGGTTTTAAGGAAAAAGTATAATGAAGCCTTAGACAAAACCCATCAGGATGAGGAACTTGACTCTGTTTATCCGCTATTTTTATTACAGGAAAAACGCTCTCATGTACCCAAGAATGATGAGTTACTAATAGAACTCATTAATAATAAAGAAGGTTTTCACCTCTTTGCCTATCCCTTTGAAGGCCGATTAGTGCATGAGGTTTTAGCAGCGCTGGTAGCTTATCGTTTAAGTAAATTACTGCCCATCAGTTTTTCTATTGCCATGAATGACTATGGCTTTGAGCTTTTGAGTGAAACGGAAATCCCAATGGATGAATCGATTGCTTACGAAGTTTTTTCGCCCAAGAATTTAACGGAAGATATTACACTGAGTATCAATTCAACTGAAATGGCAAGAAGGAAATTCAGAGATATTGCCTGTATCTCCGGACTCGTTTTTCAGGGTTACCCAGGTAAATATGTAGCCAATAAACATCTGCAGTCATCTGCTGGTCTGTTTTTTAATGTTTTTAGCGATTACGATAAACATAATTTACTTTTGCGACAGGCATACGATGAGGTTTTTTACCAACAACTGGAGGAACCCAGATTGGCGGCCGCTTTAGAAAGAATTCAGAATGGAGCGATTATTATTACCAATCCAAAAAGTTTCACACCGCTGTCTTTTCCTATTAAAGTAGACAGTTTGCGTGAAAACATGAGTTCGGAAGAATTAGAGCAGCGAATTGCCAGAATGAAAGCCGAAGCAGAGAAAATTAAATAGATTCATCTTCTTGACTCGTCAAAGTTTAAAAAATTCTTCGACAAGCTGAGGATGACAATAGCATAAAATAAATGACCATTACAAGCCAGGGTGAAGAACTGATTTTAGATAAAGAAAGGGCTTTGTTCTTACCGAAACATCAGCTTTTAGCGATAAGCGATTTGCATTTGGGTAAATCTGCACACTTCCGCCAGTCAGGTTTACAAGTACCGGCAACCATTGCCCAAACAGATTTACAGCGTTTAAGCTTATTAATTAAGCAATATCAGCCTAAAACATTACTGATCAACGGTGATATGTTTCACCACGGTTTAAATACAGACATTGAGGCGTTTTCCATTTGGAGAAAGCAATACCAGGAACTTAATTTCTTATTGGTAAAAGGAAATCACGATCGGCTTTCCGACGCCAATTATGCAGCAATGAATATCGAAATACATGAGCCAAGCTTTTGTTTGGGGCCTTTTTGTTTTATCCATGATGCACCAAATTGTACCGAAGAAGAATTATACCCAATTAGCGGGCATATCCATCCCGGTGTGACCGTTGTAGGAAAAGCAAAGCAAAGATTAAAATTTCCTTGTTTTTATTTTGGTAAAGAATATGCCGTTCTGCCTGCTTTTAGCCTTTTTACAGGACTATACAATATCTACCCTAAAACCACTGAGCGGATATTTGCCGTTACACCTAAAAGCGTGTTGGAGGTTTAAGCATGGGCATCAATCACCTGTTTCAATTGCGAAGCCTGCAATACGCCACTTTGCCTCCATACCTGTTTACCTTTTTTGAATAGAATTAGTGTTGGAACGCTTTGAACATTAAACGATGAAGCGGCCGGTTGATTTTTGTCGATATCTACTTTAATAATCGATACCGAGTCGCCTACCTGAGATTTTAGCTGTTCCAGGATCGGTTTCATCATTTTACACGGACCACACCATTCAGCAAAAAAATCGACCAGCACTGGTTTATCTCCATTAATTAAATCTGAAAATTTAGCCATGATATTTGTTTTTATGTAGAAACAAAGATGAACTGGATTGGTTTTTAAGGAAAGAAGTCAAGTTTCCCTGGCACATAAGCTATTAAACTTGACTTCTTTTCTATTTACAAGACTCAATGCCGTGAAACCCGACAATATGCGATAACAATATGATTAAGCACTTACAGGCAATTCTGCAGCTAAGGCAGCAACCCAATTACCAAATAAAGCTTTTTCTATTTTTATGACTTCGGCAGCATGATTTTCCCAATCATCAGAAAAACTAACCAGTTGGTTCAGCATTTCCTCCAGGTGTCCTTCTTCTTCCAGGATAATCGACTTAACATTTACCTTGCTTTTGGCTTCATCTAAAACCGCCTGATAAATTGGATACAACTCATCGGCACGAACCTCAATGGCGTAAGTAACAAATAAATAAGCAGCGAATTTTAAATCGTAACCAGAAAGATTAAATACAGCTTTTAAATAACGACAAACTGCAATATCTAAAGCGTGTAAATAGTATTTGGTATGATTTGGTGATAATAACTCGGCATTGCTGTAAGTTTTACAAAGTGCCTCGTCAACCTTCGAAATCTGTTTTTTTAAGTAGTAAGCATGACGGTGTTCTTCTGCAGCGTGTTTAAGAATAATCAGATTTACATTTTCTTTATGCTCCGAAGCAGAAATCTTCTTTGCACCTGCATTTTCCATATAAGATAGCGTATTTAACCATTTGGCATGCAATACGTTATCTGAAACTATTGATTTTAAATTTGACGCTAACATTCTTGATTGTTAAACTAGTAAATTGATTAATTATTGGCAATTGCCAACTGAAAGCTGTTAACTGTAAACTGACTAAATCTCCCTGTTCAGATCCCAGCCTTCTAAATAATCTGCCACCCTCCGCACAAACATACCTCCTAATGAACCATCTACGACCCTATGGTCGTACGATAACGATAGAAACATCATATGTCTGATCGCAATCACGTCACCATGCTCGGTTTCCAATACAGCAGGTTTCTTTTTGATGGCGCCTACCGCTAAAATAGCCACCTGAGGCTGGTTAATAATCGGTGTACCCATCACATTTCCAAAACTACCTACATTGGTTAATGTAAAAGTTCCACCTTGTGTTTCGTCTGGTTTTAGTTTGGAGTTTCTTGCTCTGCCTGCCAGATCGTTAACAGCTTTCGTTAAACCTACCAGATTTAACTGATCAGCATTTCTAATTACCGGAACGATTAAGTTCCCGCTTGGTAAAGCTGCAGCCATGCCGATATTTATATTACCTTTTTTGATAATCTGAGTCCCGTTAACAGAAACATTAATCATCGGAAAATCTTTTATCGCTTTTGCAACCGCCTCTACAAAGATTGGGGTAAATGTAATTTTTTCATTTTCACGTTTCTCGAAACTGTTTTTCACTTTATTGCGCCACAATACCATGTTGGTTACATCGGCTTCAACAAATGAGGTTACATGCGGTGATGTTGTTTTACTCATTACCATATGATCGGCAATCAGTTTGCGCATTCTATCCATCTCGATAACCTCATCGGCACCATTAATACTTGTTGTAGAAGGTTTATTTGTAACCGGAGCTGGTGAGGATGGTTCCGGTTTTTGCGCTACAACTTCGTTAACTTGCGGAGGAGGTGGATTTAATATAACTGTAGCCGTTTTTGCAGTACCGCCATTTTTTCTGGAAATATAATCCAACAGGTCGTCTTTATTTAAACGCCCGTCAACTCCAGAACCTTTTATGGCATCTAACTCTGATAATGAAATATTTTCCTGGGCTGCAATACTTTTTACCAAAGGAGAATAAAAGCGATCAGATGAACTGAAATCGGTGTTTGTCTTGGTATCATGATCCGGAAGCTGTTCAATTCCAGGTATAGCCTCTAGTTTTTCTTCTACTATTGGTTTTTCTGTAGCTGGCGCTACAACTTCAGTGGTATCTCCACCTTCAGTTTCAATAATGGCAATTACATCGCCTACCTGGGCAACTTCATCTGCAGCAAATAACTGTTTTACCAATTTACCGGCAACCGGAGATGGAACTTCAGAATCTACCTTATCGGTAGCGATTTCCAAAATGGTATCATCTAAATCAATAGCATCACCTGGTTGTTTTACCCATTTAATCACAGTTGCTTCCGCAACACTTTCACCCATTTTTGGTAACAATAGTTCGTATTGAGCCATATTAAATTACAGTATTTTATATTGGTAACGCTACAAAAATACAGTTTTTATTCGTTCTAAACTGTCTCTTTAAGGACATTTAATAACATAGCCAAAGCCGAGGCTGCAGAACGTTCTATGTTTTGAATCCGTTTATTACTGAAATTAAACACCTTAGCTACGGTTTTGTGTTTTGAAGAAATGGCAATCCATACCGTACCAACTGGTTTTTCTTCTGTTCCACCATCCGGGCCGGCAATGCCACTAACCGCAATGGCATAATCGGTTTTGAAATGTTCTATTGCTCCTTCTGCCATTTCTGTTACAGTTTGCTCACTCACGGCACCAAAAGTATTTAAAGTGCTTTCTTTTACACCAAGAATAGATTCCTTAAGTTCGTAAGCGTATGCTACCGCCCCGCCCCAATAAACAGCAGAAGAGCCAGGATGTTGTGTAATTAGATGTGCAATATATCCACCCGTGCAACTTTCTGCTGTTGATAAAGTAAGTCCTTTACTTTTCATTAAGTCCAGAATCGCTTTTTCTAATGGAATATCTTCATCCGTTACCACAAACTTATTCACTTTTGAAATGATCTGTTTGGCATAAACCTCCACCTCTTGATGTAATTCTGCTTCGTTATCACCTTTGGCCGATAAACGTAAGCGAACTTGTCCTAATTTTGGCAAATAAGCCAATTTGATATGTGCTGGTAAGCTATCTTCGATTTCCTCAATCTCTTTAGCCAGAAATGATTCACCGATATTTGCAGTAAGGATAGTTTTATGTACAATAAAGGGCAGTTTAAAGCTGCTTGTAATTCTGGGAAGGATTTCGTCATCCATCAGATACATCATCTCATATGGCACTCCTGGCATGGATATAAAAATGGTGTTGTTTTGCTCAAACCACATGCAGGGCGCAGTGCCATTTTTATTTACAATAACTTCACAACCATCAGGAACATCGGCTTGCTGTATATTGATATCCAACAGCGGACGTTTGTATTTTTCAAAAATCTGACGAACCATTTCCAATGCAGCTGCATCGTTACGGAAGCCCATATTAAAATACTTTGCCAAAGTTTTTTTGGTAATATCATCTTTGGTCGGTCCAAGGCCGCCAGTAATTAAGATTAAATCCGCACGTGTTTCAGCAAGTCGCAGCGCTTCTAAAATATGCTGTTCATCATCAGAAACTGAAGTAATCTGCTTAACGGAAACGCCAATCAAATTTAATTGTTTAGCCATCCATGCAGAATTGGTATCAACGATTTGGCCGATGAGTATCTCATCACCAATGGTAATAATTTCGGCTAGCATAAATTTATCGGTATGTATTGTAAAAACCCTGTCTTTTGCTCAATTTTAAATCCTGCAATATTGATGCTTTCACTTTTATGGTAACAGAATAACTTTTATAAGCGCCGTACGGAACCCAGTTTACACTCATATCCCAGCAATGCAAATCGCGGTAAATAGCTAAATTCATTGGGGTTAAACCATTATTCTTAAAATCGTAGCCTGAATTAAAAGTAACCTTCCATTTCGGTGTTAAATTAACATCGCCATTAAAGTTTAATGTATTCGAAACGGTATTAACGTTTCCATCATTTGAATATTGAAAACTGTAAGAGAACGAGAAGTTCCAGGGAATATTAAAATCGACAAATGCATTTGGGTCACGGCTTATAGCCGCCAATTGTTCAGACTGGATATCAGTCAATCCTTTTTTATTGGCTGCCGCACCCAATTTATCATTAGCTTCGTTTTTACGTTTTAATGCCTCTGGATTTAAACTATAATCGAATGAGAAACCAAAATTGGCCAGGCGCGGTAAAAACTTACCACTTTGCCAGAAATACCGGTCTTGTCTAATCCGCCGTGTAGAACCTGGTATGCTATCGGCCTCTAACGAATATGGATCTAAAGTTCCATTATAGTTTATCCCTAATTTATCTGTAAACTGAGATCGCCCACTAAAACCAATGGTAGATAGTTTATAAGATGTAGCCAGGAAATTGTATGAGCCACTAAAACTCAAACCCTGGATGATCGGAATCTTTTTAGAACCTGTTCCTGTGGTATCGTTCTTATTCCTCACTTTTAGCTCAACTGTATTATCCAGGCCAAAACCAATAGATGCATTTGGCCCACCAAAAGAGCCTGGCTGTGCCATACCATCAAAAATAGAATACTTTAAAGGTTGCCCACCGACATAAATCTGTTGTTCATTCTGATCTTTAGCAGGCTTATAAGGCCCGGCGCCTGCTTTTGTAAAATCAGGAGAGTATGAAAAAGAAACATTTGGTGTCATTACATGACGCAACGCCTGTATTTTACCCGCCGGGTTAAAGTCTCTTCTACCATATATTTTAGTCGACATACTTGTTGACAAGCTGTAGCTACCTGCTCTTTTAAAACTACTCGTGGTATCTTCTCTAAATGAATAAGTATTATCAGCATAACTGGTATATCTTCTACTTACGTTCTGAAAGTTCCAAACTTCGTTATAAGTACCGCCCAGGCTAAAATTAAGATATTTCAAAGCCGTAAACGACATATTTACAGGAATACTATGCGAAAAACCACTACGTAGACGTTTTAGTCCATCGTTTTGAAAAAGCAAACTATCAAAAGTATCAATACGGTTTGTTCCTTGCAGACTGTATCCTACTGTAATTTTTTGATACCATTTTTGTTCACCAACCACATTTTTAGGGCTAAATGGATTAAATGTAGGTACGTTAAATGTCATTTCGGGCAGCCTGAGTGATATCGCCCTGGTACTCAGGGTCTGGTCACTTGATGCAGCCAAAGAGAAATTCATGCCGTTTGAATAGGCCTTTGCATAACTAACACTACTACTTGTCGAGTTGGTAGCAATGGTATTGATATCGTATGTGGTACCTGCTGCAGTATTTCTATAGTATCCCTTTCTTCCTGTTGACACCAATCTTACACTGGCGCTAAAGGTTGTACCCGGATTGGCATTAGCATTTTGGCTGTGGCTCCAGTTAATACTAAAGTTTTTGGTCGGGTTATTAAAAGCATCAGTACCCTCTAAACCATCTTTAAAACTGGCATAAGCCAGGTTTATATTGCCATTAAACTTATATCTCTTGGTATAATTACTGAGTAAACTTGTTTCATAAGAACCATTGGTATAAATCGAACCGATCAGTTTAGCATCCCAATAATCGTTTAAGCCGAGATAATAACCACCGTTTTGCAAGAAAAATCCTCTGGTTGCATCCTCACCGGGTGTAGGTAGAATAACCCCCGAAGTTCGCTTATTCGGTTTAGGGAAAAATGCAAATGGTAGCCCGAGAAACGTGGGTACATCCTCAATAATCATATAAACCGGACCTGTAATAATCTGCTTCTCTGTTACTACACCCTTAGAAATCATTAACCCAAAATGCGGATGTGGAAGATTACAGGTACTGTACATCACATTTTTAACATGCAGCTCATCATCTATTTGCTTTTTACTTTGCCCGCCAGAGAAGAAACCTCCTTCCTGTTCAGAAAAAACACCATATACTTTCGCCCGGGTTGTTTCTGAATTGTAAAAAATAGAATCTGCTATAGCAGTGCCTTCGGCACCTGATTTAAAAATGGGTTTCCCGGTATATCTGCCGGTTTTTGAATCTTTAATACCACGGGCAAAAATAGAATTTTGTTTTTGATCGTATTTAATATAAGCCGCATCTAGCTCAAAATCACCATATACCACCCTGGCGTTCCCGTATAAATAGACAATACTTTTATCGGCACTCATTTTAACAGAATCCTCCGCTTTGTATTCTACCTTCTGGTCGATACTGCTATTATTCTTACCCGTTTTTTTAACCGTATCGTTTTTAGTGGTGTCTTGCCGGATAATCTGTTGCAATGAAAAATGAGAAAATGCGTTAGCTTTACCAACAACATGTGTTAATAAAATGACAGATATTAGTAAAATAGAACTCTTTAGGGGTTTCAAATTCGTATTTGAATGTTATTTTTGCACAAATGTTTAATCAAAAACGTCCAAAATTAGTGAAAAATATACCATTGATGTATCTTAAATCCATTTTAACCATTATTATTTATTTAGTACTATCAAATACCATTGATAATCAAGCATTTGCGCAGGGATATAAAATCAAAACAATTGTAATTGATGCTGGTCATGGTGGTAAAGATGGCGCAACACATGGCGTGTATTCGAAGGAAAAAGATGTGGCACTTAAAACCGCATTAAACCTGGGTCGTGCGCTTCAGGATAGCTTAAAAGATATTAAGGTTATTTATACCCGTGAGTCGGATGTATTTATTCCTTTGTACGAGCGTATCAATATCGCCAATAATGCAAAAGCCGATTTATTTATTTCCATTCACTTAAATGATATGCCGGTGAGGGTATCTAGAGTGGTAGATTATTATAAAAAGGTAAGGGGCAGAAAAGTACCGGTTTACCGAACGATTACCTCTAAAAGTACCTCAACCAGGGGAACAGAAACTTTTGTATCCGGAACACGCCGTTTAGATGAACAGGATGAAGTGATTAAAAGGGAAAATGCATCCATGTTTCTGGAAGAGAATTATCAGAAAAACTATGAGGGCTTTATAGCAAATACCCCTGAAAGTGATATTATGTTATCCCTGATGAAACAAACCAATAGAGAGCGGAGTTTAAAGTTTGCTTCCATGCTTCAACAAGAGTATGTTAATGCTGGCCGTATTAACAGGGGCGTGCAAGAGAAAAGCCTTGCGGTATTGGCGCGTGCAGCGATGCCTGCTGTCTTAACAGAAATAGGTTTTGTGAGTAACCCTCAAGAAGAAGACTATATGAACTCTGCTGAAGGACAAAATGAAATTGTAAGTGGAATTATCAAAGCAATCAAAAATTATAAACGTATAGCCGAAACATCATTTTAATATCCTGCATGCATGAAGATTAAACTTCTGATTACAATCATCTTATTTTCGTTACTCGCTATTGAAAAAGCACCTGCTCAAGGCTATAAGATCAAAACAATTGTTATTGATCCCGGCCATGGCGGCAGAAAACCCGGAGCTTCAGGTAGTTTTTCAAAAGAAAAAGATGTAGCGTTAAAGGTTGCATTGAAATTAGGGAAATTATTAAATGAAGAAATGCCGGAAATTAAAGTAATTTTTACTCGTAAAACGGATATAGATGTCGATTTATACAAACGTGCAGAAATAGCTAACGCAGCCAATGCAGATCTTTTTATATCTGTGCATTGCAATTCTATGCCGCCAGGCAACAAGCACGTTAAAGGAACGGAAACGTTGGTTGCTGGATCTCACCGGTTAAAAGAGCAAGATGCAGCCATACGGGAGAATGCGGATATTAAATTAGAGAAAAACTACAAAAGTAAGTATGATGGTTACGACCCTAGTGACCCGAGTAGCTTTATTCTATTATCGCTTTTAAAAAACACCTTTCGGGACAAAAGCATTAAATTTGCCAAATTAATACAGAACAGTTACATCAAGCGGGATGAACGACTGAGTCGCGGCGTTAAAGAACAGGGCGTTTTGGTATTGCAACGATGTGGTATGCCTGCTGTTTTAACAGAAGTAGGCTTTATCTCTAACACAGCGGAAGAAAAATATATTAATTCACAAAATGGGCAGAATGAGATCGCGAATTCTATTTTGGAAGCAATAAAAACATACAAAAAAAATATTGAGGTTAAATAAGTGGCATTATAAATGATAGTTATTTTAACTTTGGAAAAAATATAAAACAGATACCAAACAAACAGTGCTGCCTTTGTGTATTTATAGGGTTTAGCACAATAAAAATATTTACGCTCTTACAAGTGAAAGAAAGAATACTTCAACACTTGTAATCATTAAATAAAACACTCATGAAGATTAAGAACGAAACCAAAGTAGGTATTTTAGCTGCATTTGCCATTGCTTTATTAATAATTGGATATAATTTTTTAAAAGGAAATTCAATTTTCTCAAATGAAACTACATTATATGCAAAATATAGCAGGGTTGATGGTTTAACTGTATCAAAACCTGTCCTTATCAATGGTTATCAGATTGGCCGTGTAGCAAAATTAGAGCTACAGGGAGATGGGAGTATTATTGCCACCTTAAACATAAACAGCAAATACGAAATTCCAGAAAATAGTATTGCCCGCTTAGAGGGTACAGATCTTTTAGGCAGCAAGGCCATTGTGATGTCGTTAGGTAACTCTAAAAAAATGGCTGAAGAGGGTTATACTTTAAATGCTAATGTAGAGAAAGGCTTACTGGAACAAGTGCAGCCGGTTCAAAAGAAAGCGGAGTTAATTATCGGTAAAATGGACTCTATTTTAAGTAGTGTCAATTCTATCCTAAATCCTAACTTTCAGAAAAATGTTGATAAAAGTTTCAATAGCATAGCGGGTACGTTAGCCTCTTTAGAAACAACCTCGAAAAAAGTTGATGGTTTAGTTGGTTCAGAAAGCGCCCGCATTGAAGCCATCTTTAAAAATGTGGAAGGTATTACCGCTAACTTGAACAACAACAATCAAAAAATCAGTGATATTTTAACCAATATTAATACGGTTACCGATAAGTTTGCTGCTGCTAACTTTAAACAGACTTTAGATAATGCAAATAATGCTATCGCTGATTTACAAAGTGTAATATCCGGAATTAAAGATGGAAAAGGCAGTTTAGGGTTATTATTAAATGATGATAAAATGTATCAGAATTTAAATAATGCGTCGAAAAATCTCGATGAATTAATGATTGATTTGAAAGCTAATCCTAAGCGTTATGTACACTTCTCTGTATTTGGTGGCGGTAATAAAAAAGATAAGTAATTTAATTTTTATAATTCAGAAAGCCTTGCAGTGTAAATTGCAAGGCTTTTTTTTGTGATTGTTAGATGCTGTTTTAATCTGAGGTACAGAGTTCGAGTACTCAAGTAGCTAGCCACTGACATCCCGAACACCGTGAAGGATCTTTAAAGGAGGAGAAACAAAAGCATTTTTGGCAAAAAGAAATGAATTAATACACTCCTATTAATGTCAACCTGTGAAGTTAGTTTAACTGTAAGAGATCGTTATTGCCAACTTCATCATATAGGTATCGGATAGGAACCACGGAGCGCTCATGAATCCCGTTAAATAAAAAAACTCATGAATAATCTAATGCAACCCTATTAAGATTCCCGCATGCGTGGGAACGACCAAATTATACAGTTGATAAATCTATAACTTAATGAAACTGGATAATCCAGCTAAGAAGTTCATGATAAATTCAGAGTGACGGACCCGATATATCTCTGCGTTACTCGGTGCATTCCTTCGTGTACTCATTGGTTGAAAATGCTTACAACTGGAAGGTCCTGCCTTCAATGGCCAGTTCAGTATTTTCAAAAACCGATTGCGCTTCTTCGAAAAGCATCTGTAAAGTTTTGTATCGCGAGGAAAAATGTCCGATGAGTAATTTCTTTGCTCCGGTAATCTTAGCTACCTCTGCTGCCTGTAATGCAGTTGTATGATGAGTCTCTTTGGCTCTTTCCAATAAATCGTGCATAAAAGTAGCTTCATGATATAAGGTGTCGCAATCTTTTATGGTATCAAAATAACGTTCATCGAACAAGGTATCCGAACAATAAGCGTAACAGCGTGGTGCATCCGCTTCTGTGGTGTAATCTTCACTGCGCAAAATATCACCGTTTGGCAGTTCTACATCTATCCCTTTTTTTAAGGATGTATAATAAGCCATTGGTACCTGATCAGTCTTTTCCTTTATCAGTTTGCGCTGGCGTTTCTTTTGCTGAAAAATAAAGCCTGTAGTTGGAATCCGGTGATTTAAAATAATCGTTTTAACTGTTAAATCGCTATTCTCGAATATCTGTACAGACTTGTCAGCTTCAATTGGAAAAAATTCAATAGGATACCTCAGCACAGTATCGGAGTATTTAAACTGAATCTCTAAAATCTCTAATAAATGTTTAGGACCAAATATCTGCATCGGTTTTATACGGCCGTTTAAATGCAAGCTGGATAATAAGCCGATTAACCCAAAATAATGATCGCCATGTAAGTGACTGATGAAAATATAATCAATGCGGGATGCTTTGAGATTGTATTTAGTCAGTTGTTGTTGTGTACCTTCGCCACAATCGATCAGGTAATATTTTTCATTACAATTTAAAAGCTGTGCAGAAGGATTCCTGTTAAATACAGGTGTTGCAGAACTACTTCCTAAAATTGTAACTTCAAATTTCATCATGATAAAATATAAAAAGCCCCGTAGATTTTTAGAAACTACGAGGCCAGAATGTTATTTAACTATTTGTTATTTGGCGCCTCTAAACTCTTTCTCCAACTCCTCCATAAAGATAAAATCAGTAGCTTCGTCTATTGTATTAACAAACATTACAGATTGAAATATGTTTGACAATTCGATAATAGACGCCAGTTCATCATTGATTCCGGTTACAATAAATAATCCACCTGCTGATTTGCAAAGCCTGTCGCCAACTAATAAACAGCTTAAATCCTGCGCATCGTTACACTCGGTAACACAACTTAAATCCACAACGATATTTTCAAAACCCTGTGAATTAAGCAAGTAAAATTCTGCTTTCAAACCTGGGGCATTATCATTTGTAAACTTATTTTCTTCTAATTTTAAGGTTACATATTTATCGTGTTTATCAACTGAAAATTTCATCTCTCTAATCTTATTTTACTAATGTATAAATTTCTTTCGAATTTAAAGTGTTTCTAAAGCCTTTAAAACATTAGTTTCAATACGGCTTGAAATTGCATCAGCATCAGCTTTTATAAAGGTCTCCCCTACAATTTTTTCATATAGCTCAATATAACGCTCGGAAATAGAATTTACGATTTCAGGCGTCATTTCCGGTACAACCTGACCATCTTTACCTTGAAAGCCATTTTCAATTAACCATTTACGCACAAACTCTTTTGAAAGCTGTTTTTGCGGTTCATTATTATCCTGACGTTCCTGATAGCCTTCTGCATAAAAATAACGTGATGAATCAGGCGTATGAATTTCATCAATCAGGTAGATCACACCATTGGCCTTACCAAATTCATACTTTGTATCTACCAGAATTAATCCGCTTTTAGCTGCAATTTCGGTTCCGCGCTGATAAAGTGCATAGGTATATTGTTCTAACTGCTCGTAATCCGTTATTGAAACAATTCCTTTTGCCAGTATATCTTCCTTGGAAATATCTTCATCATGTCCTACCGAAGCCTTGGTTGTTGGGGTAATAATTGGCTGAGGCAATTTGTCGTTTTCTTTCAATCCCTCAGGTAAAGAAACGCCACACACTGAACGTTTTCCGGCACTGTATTCGCGCCAGGCATGACCGGCTAAATACCCTCTGATTACCATTTCTACTTTAAACGGCTCGCAGATACGGCCAATCGTAACCATTGGATCTGGAACGTCTAAAACCCAATTGGGAACGATATCTTGAGTCGCTGCTAAAAATTTAGCCGCAATCTGGTTTAAAACCTGACCTTTAAATGGAATAGCTTCAGGCAATACAACATCAAAAGCAGAAATACGGTCTGATACCACCATTACCATAAACTGGTCGGCTATAGTATATACATCGCGTACTTTACCTTTATAAAAATTGCTCTGATTTGGAAAATTAAAATGGGTTTCTTTTTGTGCTTTCATGAGGGGGTAAAAATAGGGAAAAAGTCCGAAAGTCCGAAGACCGGGGTCAGAAGTGCGAAGATATAATTTATAAAAAACCCCGCAGTTAATAAGCTACGGAGGCTTGATTATTTTAATTTATTCAATACCTCTTTAAAAGTCTTTGCTTAAACGGCGCTGACATTTTCATTCTTGATCTGAATTATAATACAAACATCAATTTTAATCAACTGAAGCTTTCCTTTAAAGGCATGTGCCTGATCCACATTAACTAATTCGAACAGCTTTTTTTAGTGTTTTCCTTTGTACAAACCCATTCTTCATCAGGTTTTGAGATGATCAGCCGTATGGTATGAACTAATTTGTCAAAAGAAAGCTTCAAATTATTTTCCAAATTTATACTTTTTATAATATTCAATATGAATCATAACTCCGGACCCCTGACTTTCTGACCTCCGACTTATTGAATATCCCCGTAAGCTTTTAAGATATCTTTTACCAACTTATGGCGAACAACATCTTCTCCACTTAGGTAAATAATATCGATGCCTTTAATATCTTCTAAAATCCTCAAGCCATTAAACAAGCCCGACATTTGTTTTTTAGGTAAATCGATCTGCGTAACGTCGCCGGTAACAATAAATTTAGCTGTTGGTCCCATACGGGTTAAAAACATCTTCAACTGCATATCAGTGGCATTTTGTGCCTCATCTAAAATCACAAAACAATTATCTAAGGTACGTCCACGCATAAAGGCCAAAGGCGCAATTTCTATCGTACGGTTTTCGATATAGAATTTTAATTTCTCTGCCGGAATCATATCATCCAGCGCATCATAAAGTGGGCGCAAATAAGGATCGATTTTCTCCTTTAAATCACCTGGTAAGAAACCGAGGTTCTCTCCTGCCTCCACTGCAGGCCTGGTTAAAATAATCCGTTTTATTTCTTTATTTTTCAATGCCCTTACTGCTAAGGCTACCGCGGTATAGGTCTTTCCGGTACCGGCTGGGCCAATGGCAAATAAAATATCGTTTTTTGCGATACTGTTCACCATTTTGCGCTGGTTTGCCGTCCTAGCTTTTACCAGCAGACCGTTGGTACCAAAAACAATTACTTCTCCACCACCACCTGATGGTTGTTCTGCATCTTTTTTTACAACACCTGAAGCCTTTGCCCCCAGTATATTTTCTACGTCATTATTGCTTAGCGAGCTATATTTTTCAAGGTGTGCAATCAGTTGGTTAAACTTCTCCTCAAAAGCCTTAAGTTCCTGTTCGTCACCGAGAACCTTAACATCACTACCTCTCGCCACCAGTTTTAACTTTGCGAAAGCACCTTTAATCATTTCGTAATTCTCATTGTTCGCCCCCCAAAAGTGAGCTGGATTTACGCTATCCAGGGTTAATTTTAATTCGTTCAAACTGTAGTATTTTAAAAAGTTATCGGGGTATATTAATTAAAATTTGAATATTTGCAGACGCTTAGGCCTGTACACAAGAATAAGCAATAATAATGAATTTTTAATGGGGATAATTACTTTAACAACAGATTTAGGTTCGAAAGATTTTTACCAGAGTGCCCTTAAAGGTAGTCTGTTGAGTCTTATGCCTAATGTTAATTTAGTTGATATTACCCATGAGGTGCCATCATTCAATATTTCGTACGCCGCCTTCGTTCTAAAAAACGCTTATCCTTACTTTCCAAAAAACACTGTACACTTAATCGGTATCGACTCGGTATACAGCGAAAACACAAAATACATTGCCATAAAGCACCGTGATCACTTCTTTGTAGGGGCTGATAATGGGATCTTCTCCCTGCTTTTTGATGATGTTCCTGAAGATGTGGTGGAGTTGAATATTATGCAGGATCTGAAATACCTGCACTTCCCTTTGGTTGATATTTTTGTTAAGGCAGCAACACATTTGGCCAAAGGTGGCAAACTGAAAGATATTGGTTTACCTGTAGCAGAGATTGAACAAAAGATGCTTTTACACCCTGTAATTGAACGGGATATGATTCGCGGGAGTGTGGTTTATATTGACACTTTTTGCAATGTAATTACCAATATCACTAAAGATCTTTTTACCAAAATACAGCGAAACAGGGAATTCACCTTATACTTTAGAAAAAGTGAAACCATTACGCAATTAAGCTGGCATTACAATGAAGTGCAGGAAGGCGAAAAACTTTGCCTGTTCGGAATTAGTAACCATTTAGAAATTGCGATTAATAAAGGCAAAGCAAGTGGATTGTTAGGCTTGCATCTTGGCGACATTGTAAGGGTCGAATTTCATTCTTAAAAAGACTAAAATTAGAATTTAGCATAGATAAAGTGGTTATCATGCTTGATTTATTTTATTAGCAATTTTCATTGTTTTGAAGGTCTAATAGCTACTTCTTGGTCAGCATTTATCTTGAAAAAGACTCTGAAATAAATTCAGCGTGAGGGAATACAATAAAACAACTTCTATCCTTTTCGCGTTTATAGCACATGAAGAAATATGTTTACCTATTTTCGGTTATCTTATTTAGCTTTAAAGCTTTTGCCCAACAGGATTCTGCTGCATATGCGGCACAAAGGGTTAAAGTAAATGCTATGCTCCAGGAACGAAGTGCCAAATTTGGTCAATATGATGAAAGTTTAACGCAGCGTTCCGGTATTTTTGGCTGGCAAACAAAGAAAGACATTAAAAATTCGAATGAAATTCTCCGTCAAGTGGTATTGACAGATAATAATATTTTTAAGGAACTGAAAATTTTAATGGATTATAAAGATCTGCAGAATCAACAGAAAGTAGCTGTAGCAGATCATTCCCAGGAGCGGATTGAAGCCTATATGACCACCATTAAAAAACTACAAGACCAGAATGCACAGTTGAAAGAGGATTTAGATAGAAAGAATAAAGGTAGTCTATCGACCTATATTATTGCATTTTTGATTTTGATAATTGCCGGTGGCTTTTATTTCTTCAATAAAAAAATAAACCAATATAAAAGGTATGAAAAAAGCACTGTTTAAAGTTATGGTTAAAATCAACAATGCCATTTTGCCGAGTTTATACAAGAAAGATCCTAATCATTTAAGTACATGGCAAAAGGCTCTCTTAGGTTATCGTTATTGGGTACTAACGAATGCGTTAGATTAAAAAAGACCAATCTCGGATTGGTCTTTTTATAAGCTCGTCATGCTGATCCGATAGCTATTTGATTCATTTTACGAGTGGAGGTAATGTTTTCAATGGCCTCGTAGCTACTTCATGGTCAGCATCCGTTGTGAGAGACCCTTGAACCAAGTTCAGGATGACGACAATAAGGTTTATTTCTTAAAATGCTCAATGATCAAAGTAGCAAGTTCAGTACCAATACGTTCCTGAGCTTCGTTTGTTGAAGCACCGATATGCGGTGTTAACGAAATTTTTGGATGAGTTAAAATTTCAGCTAATGGCGTAGGTTCGTTATCAAAAACATCTAAACCAGCGAAAGAAACCTGACCAGCATTTAGTGCTTCAATTAAAGCTGGCTCATCAATTGTTCCACCACGGGAACAGTTTACGATACCAACACCTTTTTTCATTTTAGCAAATTCTTCAGCACCCAAAATAGGCTTATCAGCAAATGGCGTGTGTAAGCTCAAGAAATCACTTCCGGTAATTACTTCTTCTAAGGAAACGGTTTTAATGGGAATACTTACTGATTTTCCACCCTGAAACTCTAAAGTGATTTCTGATTCTGAAGGATATAAATCGTAAGCCAAAACATTCATTCCCAAGCCTAAAGCTACTTTAGCTGTAGCACGGCCGATACGTCCGAAACCGATAATACCGATAGTTTTACCGCTTAGTTCAGTTCCTTTAGCGTAAGCTTTTTTAAGGTTGTTGAACTGGGTGGTACCTTCAACAGGCATTTTACGGTTGGCATCCTGTAAAAATCTGATACCGGTAAACAAGTGTGAGAATACTAATTCAGCCACTGACAACGAAGAAGCAGCTGGCGTATTCACAACTGCAATACCTTGACTACGTGCATATTCTACATCAATATTATCCATACCAACACCACCTCTACCAATTAATTTAATATTGGGTACAGCGTCAATCAGTTCTTTTCTAACTTTTGTAGCACTACGAACGGTAATGGCGTCATAGTTTTTTAAAGCTTCAGCTAATTGATCTTGGGCAATAGTTTCGGTATCTACCTGAAAGCCTGCTTTTTCTAGTAATTCTTTTCCGATCGGATCAATTCCGTCGTTTGCTAATATTTTAATCATTTTATATATGATGGCACAGATTAAAACGATTACCCCAGTTAAATAACCAGGGTAACATTCTGCGGTTAAAACTTAAATTAATTTGATTTTGCCTGTTTTTCCTCAAATGATTGCATCGCATCAATTAAAGCATGTACACTTGTAATTGGTAGAGCATTGTACATGGAGGCACGGAAACCGCCAACACTTCTATGTCCTTTAATGCCCACAATCCCCTGCTCTTCAGCAAATTTTAAAAATGGTTTTTCCAACTCCGGATTTTCCATTACAAAACAAATATTCATTCTGGAACGGTCTTCTACAGCGCAAGTTCCTTTAAATAAAGGATTACGATCAATTTCCCTGTAAAGTGCTTCCGCTTTTTGTTTGTTTTCTTTTTCAATTTCGGCAACACCACCTTTAGATTTTAACCAACGAAGATTTAATAAAGCCACGTAAATAGAAAAAACCGGAGGAGTATTATACATCGAATCATTGTCAATATGCGATTGATAATTCAACATCGAAGGGATTTTACGGTCGATTTTGCCTAAGATCTCATTCTTCACTATAGCGATGGTTAAACCAGCCGGGCCTACGTTTTTTTGAGCACCTGCATAAATAAGGTCGAATTTAGAAACATCGATTACGCGGCTCATAATATCAGAAGACATATCGCAAACAACCGGAATGTTTGTTTGAGGTACTTCGAAAAGCTCAGTTCCGTAAATGGTATTGTTTGAGGTATAATGGAAATAAGCACTATCAGCAGGGATTTCAAAATCCTTTGGAATGAAAGTATAATTTGCATCTTTAGATGAGGCAACTACATTTACATTACCGATAAATTTAGCTTCTTTTAAGGCTTTGGTTGCCCAAACGCCAGTATCTAAATAACTTGCTGTTTGTCCATCGCCCAATAAATTCATTGGCACCATGGCAAACTGTAAACTTGCACCACCTTGTAAAAATAAAACGGAATAACCCGACGGCACATTTAATAATTCTTTCACCAACTTACCAGCTTCAGCAACAACTGCCTCAAATTCAGTTGTTCTGTGCGAAATTTCTAAAATTGATAAACCATCGTTAAAATCTAAAACAGCCTGAGCTGCTTGTTTAAACACTTCTTGAGGTAAAATACAAGGGCCTGCGCCAAAATTATGCTTCATGTTATTATATAATGTTTTATGGGCGTAAATGTAAAATTTTTAAAGCAGTTATACCCACAAAATCGTCACCTAAAAAATTAAATTTTGTTAAAAAAAAGCTATAAATTGATTGATTTATTGCAGTTTTTACAATTAAACGAATTAATCTAAACATTCAATATTCAGGTTGTAAGTAAAAGGTGTATCCGGATTAAATCATGAAAATCCTATAGCCTAGCTAATTCTTCAACTTCACAATCAGCTTCAGGTTAAACTGCCTGCCTGTTAAATAATTTGGAACCGCATATTGAACATTATCTACATCTTTTAGCCAGAGATAAGAAACTGTATTGTTAATATTCAGCATATTAAAAACCTCGAAAAACAAGATTACAGCATTAAAATTTCTATCCAGGAATTTTGGTTTATGCATAGCTGCATCATCTAAAAAGTCTTTCGAAAAACCGATATCCACCCGCTTGTAAGATGGAATATAAAACTTATCTAGATATCTTGGTGTTTGTGACGGACCAATTGGCAACCGAGAGCCATAAAGTGCATTCAGGTGAACTTTATATGTTGGGCTATTCAAGAGCCTATCCTGAAAAAATATAGAAAAGTTAAGGCGTTGATCTGTTGGCCGCTTTAAATAGCCAGGATAAAATGTCGTCCCATTTTGAACGTAACTATCTGCCAAAATATTTTCATTGGCATGCATGACCGACATTCTGAAATAAGACACCAGATCTTTAACAAATTCACCGCCAATACTAAAATCAGCACCGTAAGCGTAACCCCGCGACACTTCGTTAGCCAGATATTTAATTCTGAGGTTATCAATTTTGTATGGAATTAATCGGTCTGAATATTTAAAATAAAGTTCCGAAGTAAACTTTAACCGGGTTCCAAAACCATCAAAAGCATAATCATAACCTACAGAAGTATGATAAGAACGCTGAGCCTTTTGGCTTATATTTAATATCCCTGAAAAATCACGGATAGTTCTGTACGAAGGTGGCTGATTATAAATACCAGCAGTAAACCGCAATATTTTATTGTTAGCGTTTGGGCGATAAGCAATTAACATCCTCGGGCTGATCAGCAATTGTTTGCTTAAAGAACTATAAGTAGTACGTGCGCCTAACTGTAGTTCGGCTAAACTGGAAAGCGAATAACTGTCCTGAATATAAGCGCTAAAATTTCTAATATCAAGGTCATTCTTAACATTAATGACATCCTGTAAAGTAATATTTTTCGAATTATTGGGCAAAATATATCCTGCAGAGTCAATATAGTTGTATTCATTCAACTGATCGCTGTATTTAGACTGGTCGAATTTTAGTCCCCATGAAAAAACATGACTATCAAAATTCTGATCCACCTTTATTTCTGAAGCAAAAACCTCGGTATTTAAACTATTTCGTCCATAATTATAATAACTCCCCAGCCCCCTGCTTTTACTAATTTGTCCAAAATTTTCACCATAAAAATTCTTATCTACCTGTGCAAAAATATAGCTTCCGTTAATATCGAAACGCTCCTTTTCAGTGGTATTGAAATAGCTGTTTATAAATTTAACTACCAAATTTGGCTTAGGCGAATAAGCAGCAGTAATAGCACTGCCAAAAGCCTGATAATCATCTATTTCCTGCCCGGTATAATCAACATCTAATCTATATGTAGTGCTTAAGGTACCAAACTGGGTTTCGCGATTGGTAGGCACCAACTTAAACTGACCAATATTAAAATTGCTTAAAAAACTGATATTAAATTTAGGCGAAAAATCGTACTGGTAAAGCACTTGAGCATCAGCATAATTAGGACTGTAGCTTCCTTTCTCATCCTGCTTAACTAAAACACTTGTATTATTTTTGTATCGCAAACCGGCGAGTAAAAAGCTGTTTTTCAATACTCTCTTTGTGCTTAATGAAGTATTTAACAAACTTGTACTCAAGATCGTTTGATTACTATCTGGCTTATCATACCTGATATCTAAAACCGACGAAAGTTTATCGCCATATTTTGCTTCAAAGCCACCGGCAGAGAATTTTGCTTTACTCACCAGATCTGAATTGATAAAACTTAAGCCTTCCTGCTGCCCGTTGCGGATCAATACAGGCCGGTTAATTTCTATATCATTAATGTAAATCAGATTTTCATCAAAATTACCTCCTCGAACGCTATACTGCGCACTTAATTCGTTGTTGGTAGATACCCCTGGCAGGGTTTTGAGCATGGTTTCGAAATTGCCGGATACTAAAGGCATCGAAGAAACGCTGCCAATGTTGATTGTAGTGGTATTACTTAATTGATTCTGTTTATTGGCTATGTTAACCTGTTCTAATTCGTTTATGTTGGCAATTAAGCTTACCTGCCTGATAATTCGCGCACCCGAGCGTTCACGAAACTCAACAGTTTTGGGCTGGTAACCCAGGAGCGAGTATTTGATACTAAACGTTTTTGATTTGGAATAAATGGTATATACCCCAAATTCATCGGTAACTGTAGATTGCGCTTGTCCTAAAACGGTTACGGTAACCTGTGCTAGCGGTAACTTTTCATCGTTATAAACTATTCCCGAAACCCTGACTAAAGGCTGAGCGACGGCAAAACCGCAACCCGCAATTAAAAGGAAAAGGATTAGCCGAAATTTGAGCATTTTTAGTATCAAGATGTAAGCCTATCAAGATAAAAGTATTAAGACAAGAGTATTAAGTATTGAGATAAAAATATTAAGTAGCAAGATAACTAAACTCGTTATCATTCGAACAATTTAGCAATGAAACATTTAACAATTAAATACTTATGGTGCTAGTTGTCAAGCTTTTCATTTGGGAAATAGTCTGTGTCGGACTATCTGTGGCAAAAACTGCGTTTCCGGCCACGAAGGCATTTGCACCTGCTGTTATTAATGTAGCGATATTCTGTAAACCCACGCCACCGTCAACCTCTATAATTAAGTTTTCATTTACCCCTTGAATCATGACTTTTAAATCCTTTATTTTCTTGTAGGTATTATGAATAAAGGCCTGCCCGCCGAAACCTGGATTAACGGACATAATGAGTACCAGATCTAAGTCTTCTATCACATCCTGCAGCAAAGTAACCGGTGTATGCGGATTTAGCGCTACACCCGCTTTACAACCAGATGCCTTAATTAACTGGATCGTTCTGTGCAAGTGTGTGCAGGCCTCATAATGCACTGTAATTCTATCTGCCCCTGCCTTGGCAAAATCCTCAATGTATTTATCAGGTTCCACGATCATTAAATGGACATCCAATGGTTTAATAGCATGTTTTTTTACAGCAGCCATTACCGGGAAACCAAAAGAGATATTTGGAACGAAAACACCATCCATTACATCAACGTGGAACCAATCGGCTTCACTTTGATTAATCATTTCAATATCTCGCTGTAAGTTGCCGAAATCGGCAGAAAGTATGGATGGGGCTATGATGTATTTCATTTAATTATCTCTTAGTATTAAAGTAACATTTTAAAACGACCGTCGCCCTGAATTCATTTAAGGGACTTATGAGTTGGTAAAATGCTGAAATAAATTCAGCATGACGGTATGATGCAAGTTACAAAAGAACTGTGAAAATTTTTAAGTTAGAAACAAAGATGCTGAAATAAATTCAGCACGACGAAGCGCATTAATTCGATTTAGAAGTAAAAAGCCCTTTCAGTTTTACACTGAAAGGGCTAATCTTAATATCTTCCGATTCCGGTCTCCCGACTTCGGTTTTTATTACGCTTGTGGCGCTGCTGGTTTTTCTGGTCTCGGCAATAAAACTTTACGGGAAAGTTTCATTTTGCCTTGTTTATCGATGTCTAATAATTTAACTTCGATTTTATCACCTTCTTTCAATACACCATCCATAGTTTCTAAACGTTCCCATGAAATTTCAGAAATGTGTAGTAAACCATCTTTACCTGGCATAACCTCAACAAATGCACCGAATGGCATAATTGATTTTACTTTACCCTGGTAAACTTCACCAATTTCTGGTTTAGCTACGATGTTACGGATACGGGTAACTGCTGCATCTATAGCCGCTTTGTTATCTGCGAAAACTTCAACAATACCTTTACCATCAACTTCTTCAATAGAGATTGATGCACCAGTTTCGCGTTGCATTTCCTGTATAATTTTACCTCCAGGGCCGATAATTGCACCGATAAATTCTTTATCAATTGTTAAAGAAACAATACGTGGAGCATGCGGTTTGTAATCTTCGTTAGGTAAGCTGATGGTTTTCTTCATCTCGTTTAAGATGTGTAAACGACCTTCTTTAGCCTGTAACAAAGCTTTAGTTAAAACTTCGTAAGATAAACCATTGATTTTTAAGTCCATCTGACAAGCAACGATACCGTGTTCAGTACCGGTTACTTTAAAGTCCATATCACCTAAATGGTCTTCATCACCTAAAATATCAGAAAGGATTGCATATTTACCGGTTTTCTCATCGGTAATTAAACCCATTGCGATACCAGAAACCGGCGATTTGATTTTAATACCAGCATCCATTAATGCTAATGTACCAGCACAAACAGTTGCCATTGATGAAGAACCGTTAGATTCTAAAATATCAGAAACGATACGGATGGTATAAGGATTTGCTTCACCTTGAGGCAATACTTTTTTCAATGAACGTTGTGCTAAAGCACCATGACCAATTTCACGACGGCCAGCGCCTCTGTTTGGTCTAACCTCACCAGTTGAGAAACCAGGGAAATTATAGTGCAATAAGAATTTGTTATAACCATTAAAGAAAGCACCATCAATCATTTGCTCATCATCTTTACTACCTAAAGTAACCGATGTTAAAGATTGAGTTTCGCCACGTGTAAATACAGCCGAACCGTGAGCAGCAGGTAAATAACCAACTTCACTCCAGATTGGACGGATTTCTGTAGTCTTACGACCATCTAAACGGATGCCTTCATCTAATAATAGATTTCTAATCGCATCGTACTGAACATCATGGTAATAATGTTTAGCCATTGCTTTCGTTAAATCTGCAGTATCTTCTGGCATTGCTTCGAAGAATTCGTTAATGATTGCAGTGAAACCTTCTTTACGAACATCTTTATTGCCGCCAGCTTTTGCTACAGCATAAACTTTATCGTAAGTATCAGCATAAACTTTAGCTTTTAAATCAGCATCATGGTCTTCATGGTTATATTCACGCTTAACGGTTTTGCCAGTAGCCTCTGTTAATTCAACCTGAATAGCACATTGAACTTTAATTGCATCGTGTGCAAATTTTAAAGCCTCAACCATTTCGTCTTCCTGGATTTCATCACACTCACCTTCAACCATGCCTATATCGTTAGCTGAACCAGCAACCATAAACTCTAAAGTTGCACGCTCTAAATCGCTGGCTTTAGGATTGATAATTAATTTACCATCAATTTTAGCCACACGTACTTCAGAAATCGGACCATTGAAAGGAATATCAGAAACTGATAATGCAGCAGATGCCGCTAAACCTGCCAAACAATCCGGCATAATATCTTTATCAGCAGAGATTAGAGAAATCATCACCTGCGTATCAGAGTGATAATCACTTGGAAACATTGGGCGTAAAGCTCTATCTACTAGACGTGAAATTAATACTTCGTAATCAGATAATCTTGCTTCACGACGTAAAAAGCCACCTGGAATACGGCCGGTAGCCGCATATTTTTCCTGATAATCAACCGATAAAGGTAAAAAATCAGTACCTGGCTTAGCACCTACAGTAGATACAACCGTTGCTAGTAACATGGTATCGCCCATTTTTACTACAACCGAACCATCAGCCTGTTTAGCCAGTTTACCCGTTTCAATTTCTACAATTCTGCCATCGCCCAAATCGAACGATTTTTTTATTACATTCATTTAATTAGAATTATGGTGTGTTTTCCTCTTTCTACACACCGTTGTTTATATATGTTTTTGTTTTTGCAAACGAAGATAGGATTAAAAAAGCCTATCATAACAAATCCCGTTAAAAAAATTAACAGGAAAGTAAAAAGCCACTCCCTTAAGAATGGCTTTCGCTGATAAAATTCGCTTATTTTTGTTTAATGATATCACGAAGCGATAAAGCTTTGATGATAGCACGATAGCGCTCAATATCTTTTTTGTATAGGTATGCCAAAATACCGCGGCGTTTACCTACCAATTTTTGAAGTGACAACTGAGTAGAGAAATCTTTACGATTTTTCTTTAAGTGTTCTGTTAAGTGCGCAATACGGTATGTAAATAACGCTACTTGACCTTCTGCAGAACCCGTGTTGGTTTCTACTTCGCCGTGTTGTTTAAAGATTTCGGCTTTCTTTTCTGGACTTAAATACATTTCTTGAATAATATTAAAGCAATAAAAATTAATTAATTGTGGCGCAAAGATAAGGTTCTTTTTAATTAGAAGCAAGTTTTTATTGAATGATAAGCCAAAGTCCACTTTAGTTGGTTTAGGATAAAGCAAGGCGCTGCGCTAATCAATTGCCTCACTCCCGTCCGCGCTGAAATCTTTTAAAAACTTCCGTCATACGTAGTCACGAAATACATCTTTATATAAAGATATCAAAAGCTTACTTTTGCCCAAAACATTTACCTTGGAAAAGAATCAATACAGCATATTTGAAAGCGAATTACGCGTCCGCCCGGATGATATAGATATGTTTAACCATGTACATAACAGCAAGTACCTAGATTATGTACTCGCTGCCCGTTATGAGCAGATGGAAAAGTTTTACGGCATGCCGTGGGAACATTTTACCCAGCAAGGCTTGGGCTGGGTGGTAAGCCACGTGGATATCAATTTTAAACGCCCGTTATTAATGAACGATTTAATGTTGATCAGGACAGGCATTTTAGCTATGCATGATAAAGGCTGCTCGGTACAATTTGAGATTATTAATCAGAAAACCGGTAAAATCGCATCAGACGGTGTTTTTGATTACGTGCTTATTGACTTAAATACAGGCAGAGGAACAAAAGTTAGTGCAGAAATGATTAAAGCTTATAGTATATAAAGTTATGTTTTATGGAGCGTTATCTCTTCACTCTTTGAGTACTAAACAGTCGTAAACAAAAAATCAGTATCAAATTTGTCGTTTAGATTTTTTCTTTATCTTTGATCTATCAATAAGACCAGAGCCATGATAGTATCTGCAATCCGTTTAAGGTTCTAGACAACCGAGGATTACCTCCCAACTCAATTTAGGTATGTACGCTTAATCGCGTATCATTGGTTTATACATCATTTTTTTTATATATTATATGTCACAGTCTACAAAGGCACAGGGTAAACTATCATCTTTTTTTGATATCCTGGTACAGTCTTTAAAGGGTCATGAAGTTGATCTCACCTCAATCAGCATTAAACGAGCCATTATTTTATTGGCCATTCCGATGATGCTGGAAATGGCTATGGAATCGGTTTTTGCTTTAGTCGATTTATATTTTGTTGGTCACCTGGAAAATAGCAGCCATGCCATACAAACCGTTGGTTTAACAGAATCGGTATTAACCATTATTTATTCCTTAGCCATTGGCTTGAGTATGGCGGCAACTGCGGTTGTGGCGCGGAGAATTGGCGAGAAAAATCCCGAAGCGGCGTCAAAAGCTGGCATGCAGACCATTATAATAGCTGTTTTTATAAATATTATCATCAGTATCCTGGGCTTAATTTACGCCAGAGATATCCTTTTACTTATGGGTGCTTCCATAGAAACAGCAAATCAAGGTGTTACATTCGTTCGCATTATGATGGGCGGAAGTGTCATTATTGTTCTGCTATTCTTAATTAATGGAATTTTTCGTGGCGCAGGTAATGCGGCGATTGCCATGCGGAGTTTGTGGATCGCGAACATTGCCAATATCATCCTATGCCCTATTTTGATCAATGGCTTTGGCCCGATACCTGCATTTGGTTTAACCGGCGCAGCAATTGCCACTACTATTGGTCGTGGTTTAGGCGTTATCTATCAGGTGTACAATCTGTTCAATGGGAAAAACGCTCTAAAAATACAGATCAGTCACTTTATCCCTGATTGGGAACAGATTAAAGCCATTATAAAAATTGCTGCTCCAGCGATCTTTCAGTTTGTTATTGCCAGCTGTAGCTGGGTATTTCTGGCCGAATTGGTGGCCACCACAGGTGGCGATACCGGCTCGGCAGGTTACCAGACTGCACTACGACTCATGATGTTTTTTATGTTACCGGCATGGGGATTAAGCAATGCGGCCGCGACGCTGGTTGGGCAGAATTTAGGAGCTGGCCACATAGATCGTGCAGAAAAATCGGTATTCCAGACCTTGAAATACATTATTATTTTCATGGCAATAGTAAGTGTGCTGTTCTTAACCTGCGGGCATTTGTTTGCCGCATTTTTTACTTCGGATAAAAATGTAATTGCAGTTGCCGGTGAAGCTTTAAAAATTTTAAGCATTGGTTTTGTAATTTATGGAGCCGCAATGGTATTTAGCAGCGCATTTAATGGTGCTGGCGATACCTGGACACCAACCAAAATTAATGTTTTTGCCTTTTGGCTCTTTCAGATTCCATTAGCATACTTTTTGGCCAAATATTTCGAAATGGGTCCAACAGGTGTTTTTATTGCGATCCCAACAGCAGAAGCAGGTATTGCATTAGCTGCATTTATTTTATTCAAAAAAGGTAAGTGGAAGAAAACGATGGTTTAATTTTTTGTTTCAACTTACCAGGAAAAAATGGATTTACATTGATATAAACCTGATTGCAGTGGAAATACTTTTTGTTCATCTATAGAATTAGATTGCCGCTTTTTTCCTGCCCGCAATGACCGAATTTGAACGAAGCACAATGACAAAAAGATTGCAACGAAAAGCAGGATTGCAGCAACCGAAAACCAACGCTTTCGCTTTACAAAAACTAATAAATAACTAAGCGTTCCATCACTAATTTTGCATCTTAAATTTCCCATTAAAAAACATATCTTTGCGCAAAGATGAAGCATATACGTAATTTTTGCATTATTGCACATATCGACCATGGTAAAAGTACACTGGCTGATAGGTTATTAGAATATACAGCGACGATTTCGCAGCGTGAAGCGCAGGCGCAATTGCTCGATAACATGGATTTAGAGCGTGAGAGAGGCATAACCATTAAAAGTCATGCCATACAAATGAACTATAAGGTTGGCGATATTGAATACAATTTCAACCTGATTGATACACCAGGGCACGTGGATTTTTCCTACGAAGTTTCACGTTCCATTGCAGCCTGTGAAGGTGCGTTATTAATTGTAGATGCTTCGCAAGGCATTCAGGCGCAGACCATTTCGAATTTATATCTGGCTTTAGAGCACGATCTTGAAATTATCCCGATTTTAAATAAAATGGATTTACCTGGGGCTATGCCTGAGGAAGTTAAAGACCAGATTATTGATTTGATCGGTTGCAAACGTGAAGATATTATTCCAGCTTCGGGTAAAACAGGATTGGGTATTCCTGATATTATCCAGGCTATTGTTGATCGTGTACCAGCTCCGGTTGGTGATCCGGAAGCGCCATTACAAGCCTTAATTTTCGACTCTGTTTTTAACTCTTTCAGAGGCATTATCGCCTACTATAAAGTGGTAAATGGTGAAATTAAAAAAGGTGATAAAGTAAAATTTATTAACACCGGTAAAGAATATCTGGCTGATGAAGTTGGAATTCTGAAACTGGATATGGCTCCACGTAGTGTAGTTAAAACCGGTGATGTGGGCTATATTATTTCCGGAATTAAGGAAGCGCGCGAGGTAAAGGTTGGCGATACCATCACAACAGTTGGCAGGCCAGCAGAAGGTGCCATTCAAGGTTTTGAAGAGGTTAAGCCGATGGTTTTTGCAGGTATTTATCCTGTTGATACAGACGATTTTGAAGAATTACGTGAAGCGATGCATAAATTGCAGCTTAATGATGCTTCGATTGTGTTTGAGCCGGAAAGTTCTGCCGCTTTGGGCTTTGGTTTCCGTTGCGGTTTCCTGGGCATGTTGCACATGGAAATTATTCAGGAGCGCTTAGAACGCGAATTCGACATGACGGTAATTACGACCGTACCTAACGTTTCGTACATTGCACATACCACCAAAGGTGTCGAAATTACGGTGAACAACCCCTCTGATTTACCAGACCCAAGCAAATTGGACTCCGTTGAAGAGCCTTTTATTAAAGCAAATATTATTACCAAAGCAGAATTTGTTGGTCCGGTAATGTCGCTTTGTATTCAAAAACGCGGAATTATTGTTAATCAATCCTATTTAACATCCGACCGTGTTGAACTGGTTTTCGAAATGCCGATGGGCGAAATCGTATTTGATTTTTACGATAAATTAAAAACCATTTCTAAAGGTTATGCCTCATTTGATTATCATCAGGTTGGTTACCGTAAATCGGATTTGGTTCGTTTAGATATGTTAATCAATGACGAACCCGTTGATGCACTATCTTCATTGATCCATAGAAGTAACGCTTATGATTTTGGTAAGAAAATCTGCGAGAAATTAAGAGAATTGATCCCTCGTCAACAATTTGAGATTAAAATACAGGCATCCATCGGTGCGAAAGTTATTGCCCGCGAAACACTGAGCGCTTTACGTAAAGATGTAACCGCTAAATGTTATGGTGGTGATATTTCACGTAAGCGTAAGTTATTGGAAAAACAGAAAAAAGGTAAAAAACGTATGCGCCAGGTGGGTAACGTAGAAATCCCTCAATCTGCATTTATGGCGGTTTTGAAATTAGATTAATTAGATTTGAGATGTTAGATTTGAGATTTGAGACAGAACCGTCAATCTCAAATCTAACATCTCGTATCTCACATCTCATAAGTATGAAATTATTAGACGGTAAATACGTATCAGAAAAAGTCAAAGTTCAGATTGCTGAAGAGGCGGCTGATTTTTTGAATAAAACAGGTCGCAAGCCACATCTTGTCGCCATTTTAGTGGGCAACGATGGCGGCAGCGAAACCTATGTGGCCAGTAAGATGAAAAACTGTGAAAAGGTTGGTTTTAAATCTTCCTTACACCGTTACGACAACTCGGTTACCGAAGCCGAATTATTAGCTAAAATTGAAGAAATTAATCAGGATGCTGATGTAGATGGCTTAATTGTACAATTGCCTTTACCTAAACATATCGACCCTGAAAAAGTAACCGAAAAAATTGATTATCGTAAAGATGTGGACGGTTTCCATCCGGTTAATTTGGGGCGAATGATGCGTAATCTACCTTGCTTTATCCCTGCAACACCTTATGGTATTTTATTGATGTTACAAGAATACAATATCGATACGACAGGTAAACACTGCGTAGTTGTAGGTCGCAGTAACATTGTAGGCAGCCCAATGAGTATTTTAATGGCCCGTAATGCAAACCCGGGCAACTGTACCGTAACACTTACCCACTCGCGCACCAAAGATTTAAAAGAACAGGTTCTCCAGGCTGATATTGTGATTGCAGCAATTGGCAAAAAGAATTTTGTTACTGCCGATATGGTTAAACCTGGTGCGATTATAATTGATGTAGGTATTAATAGAGAAAACTCTACCGAAACCAAATCAGGTTTTAAGTTATATGGTGATGTAGATTTTGAAAACGTTGCACCAATATCATCGTACATTACTCCGGTACCGGGCGGCGTAGGTTTAATGACCATTGTTGGTTTATTGAAAAATACGTTGGCCTCAGCAAGGAAAGAAATTTATTCATAGGTAAAAGCTTAAACACGAAAGCGAAAAACCAACGGTAACAGATATTAAAAACGGCTCAAATTGAGCCGTTTTTTTTACGTATAATATTTTTAATCACCACGTATAATTATTATATTTGAAATAAAATTTAATCACATGGACACCAAGTTAACTTTAAGCTTTAATCAAGATGTTGTGGCAAGGGCAAAAAAATATGCCGCTGAAAACAATATTAGCTTGTCACGATTAATAGAACACCTCTTAACTCAGGTAACTGCCAAAGAATACAAATCTTTAGAAGATTTTCCAATTTCAGACTGGGTGAGTATGGTTGCTGAGGGCGAAGTTGAATATAAAAAAACGCCAAAAGCAACACGTAAAAATTCAAAAGATGAATTCTTTTCATCTAAAAAGTAATTGATGAAGATATTTTTAGATGCTAATGTTTTAGTTTCGGTGCTGAATAAGGAATACCCACTTTACACCTATTCATCAAGAATTTTAAGTTTAGCGGCTCATCCGAAATTTGAAATTTATACCTCACCGCTTTGTTTGGCTATTGCTTTTTACTTTGCCGAAAAAAAGCATAAAGCACAGTTGGCTAAACAAAAAATTGATTTGCTTTGCCGACATATTAAAATTGCAGGGAATTCATCAAAAGGTGTTTTGGATACATTATCGAATAAGAAGATACATGATTTTGAAGACGGGCTGGAATATTACGCTGCACGATCCGCTGATTGTAAATGCATCATCACAGAAGATGTAGATGATTTTTACTTTTCTGAAATTGAAGTTTTAAGCTGTCAGGAGTTTTTTAGTAGGCATTTGCTTAATTAATATTAAGCCAAATGTCACCTCCAAAAAGGCACAAAGTTTATTTTTACATCTGCTAAGAAGACCTAATTGCCCAGTATACTAATGACAAATAAACTTATGAACCTAACTATCCCCAAAGCTTATTCCACCAGCTTTCTTCGAAACCAATATACAAACCATCTTCACGTAATTCGGTTGGGTAAATATTGATGTAATCGCCTTGTCCCTCTGCACCCCTTCCGGTAGTTAAACTATATTCATACCGGTGGATTGGGCATACCAGGTTTCCGTTTTTACACCAGCCACCGCCAAAATGGCCACCGGCATGCGGGCAAGAAGATTGAGTAGCAGTAATTTTATCATCATTATTGATCAGACAGAGCTGTTTTCCTGCAACTTCAATCGTCCTAATCGTATCAGGACGAGGAATTTGATTATTATTTAGCGCCTTGAACCACTTCATCCAGCTAAAATACAGCAAATAAATATCACTCTTATTTCATCTTTCTATTAAATTTCAAAAGAGCACAGCAACACCATATTTTTTTAGGATATTTGCATCCTCAAAAATGAAACAGGCAATACCAGAAGACGGCACATTACTTCCTTTAATGGAAGAATTTTATACTATACAGGGAGAAGGATTTAACACGGGTAAGGCGGCTTATTTCATCCGTTTAGGCGGCTGCGATGTGGGTTGCCATTGGTGCGATGTTAAAGAAAGCTGGGATGCCGAGATGCACCCACTTACCTCTTCGGATGTTATTGTAGAAAATGCCGATCGATTTCCGGGTAAAGCTGTTGTAATTACCGGCGGCGAGCCTTTGATTTATAACCTGGATTATTTAACTTATAAGTTAAAAGAAAGAGGTATTTTAACCTTTATCGAAACATCTGGCGCCTATCCCCTTTCAGGCAACTGGGATTGGATCTGTTTATCGCCAAAGAAATTTAAAGCGCCCAGACCAGATATTACGCCATTTGCTCACGAACTGAAGGTTATCATATTTAATAAAAGTGATTTTAAATGGGCTGAAGAATATGCTGCAATGGTGTCTCCTACCTGTAAATTGTATCTTCAGCCAGAGTGGTCTAAATCAAAAGAAATTACACCGTTAATTATCGAATATGTGATGGCTAATCCTAAATGGGAGATCTCCTTGCAAACACACAAATTTTTAAATATTCCTTAAATTAGTTTACATTAGCTTTGTTACCAAATGTTAATGTAATGAAATTTTGCTTAATCCTCTCGTTTAGCATACTGAGTATTTATTGTTTTGGACAAAGTTCTGCGAATAAAAAAGCTCAGGTTTATTTTGAAAAAGCAGGGCCACTTATTGATAAATTTGATTATGTTGCTGCCGAGCAAGTGTTAAAGAATGCGGTAGAAACAGATCCCTTATTTCAGAATGCCTACATCGTACTGGCAGGAGTTTATAAAGCTCAAAAAAAATATCAGGATGCCAGATCGGCATACGAAAAAGCGATATTAATCAATAAGGTGGTGGCTCCGGGAGTAATTTACGACCTCGCAGAAACAGAATTTGCTACACAGGATTATTTAAAAGCAAAACAGCATTTTGGAGATTTTTTGACAGTGGATTCGTCATCTGATCGAGCAAGAAGAGCGAAAAAATACCTTTTAGATTGTGATTTTGCAACCGTTGCAATAAAAAAACCTGTAAAATACAGTCCGACAAATTTAGGCGAAGGTGTAAATACAGTTGATGCGGAATACTTTCCTGCAATAACTGCTGATGGTGAAATTTTGGTTTTTACCCGTCAGGTTAAGGGTAATGAAGACTTTTGGACCGCCCAATTTAAAAACAACACATGGAGTACGGCCACACCCTTATCAAGTAAAATAAATACCACCAGATATAATGAAGGTGCACAAACCATTTCTCCTGATGGAAAGTACCTGTTTTTTACCGGCTGTAACCGGCCTGATGGTTTGGGTAGGTGTGATATTTATGTTTCTCACCGTGAGGGAAAAGATTGGGGTGAACCCTATAATGTTGGTCAGCCCGTCAATTCTGAGTTCTGGGAATCGCAGCCCGCCATAAGCCCCGACGGGCGGACATTATATTTTATCAGCAACAGACCTGGCGGATATGGTGGATATGACATATGGAAAAGCACCATTACGGATGATGCCAAATGGGGGCCTGCTATTAATCTTGGACCTGAGATTAACACCGCTTTCGATGAAAATACTCCTTTTCTACATGCAGACGGTAAAACATTGTATTTTTCTTCTAATGGCTGGCCAGGTTTTGGGAATAAAGATATTTACTTTAGCAGACAGGGAAATGATGGCCAATGGCAAAAACCGGTTAACATTGGCTATCCGATCAATTCTTTTGAAGATGAAAGCGGTTTAGTAGTAAGCGCCGATGGAAATTTAGGGTTGTTTTCATCAAATTTAAAAGGAGGTTTCGGCATGCAGGACATTTACAGTTTTGGTATTCCGGAAACAGCAAAACCCTTAAAGGTTTCTTATGTGAAAGGAATTGTAAGAGACCGGGACACAAAAAAAACAATTGAAAGCAATGTGCAGGTAGTAGATTTAAAAACCAATAAAACTGTTTTTGATGATTATACCGATCCCGAAACGGGTCAATTTTTAGCAGTGATGCCCATTGGAAGTAATTACCTGTTTAACGTAAATTCCGAAGGTTATCTATTTTACTCGGAAAACTTCGAACTTAAGAGTGACGATATTACCAAACCTTACCAGATCGAAGTTTATATCGAAAAAATAAAACAAGGTGGAAATGTAACTTTAAAAAATATTTTCTTCGACACCAACAAGTTTAACCTCTTACCTGCTTCCATTCGGGAACTTGATCTGCTGATCGATTTTTTGCAGCAAAATAAAAACGTACAGATTGAAGTTCAAGGGCATACGGATAATGTTGGCGATGATAAATTGAATGAAAGGTTATCTTTTAATCGGGCCAACGCCGTTTACGAATACCTGATTAAAAACAGTATTGATGCAAAAAGACTCACTTTTAAGGGCTTCGGCGCAAGTAAACCTATCGCTGATAATAAAACTGAAACAGGACGAAAAAACAATAGAAGAACCTCATTTGTGATCACAAAGATTTAATTTTTCTTATCGCCTCGTCATTCTAAACTTGTCTTTAGAATCCATACGGTCTTATAAAAGAGGTTGTGTTATCGTTGTATTTGCATCGATTGGTCATGGCGAGTCTCCCGAAACGCTTTTATGTTACAAACCAATTTATGATCGGTATCCGCTAAAAAATTATGGCTGGATTTGGACATTGCACAATTCAGAAATTAGAATTTTCTACCCGGTAACATTTCATGTAACGCCTTAGAAAAATGATAAACAAAATAATTTTCAAAATGCGCAACCAATTTATACTTTTATAACATGG
Organism: Pedobacter terrae; assembly: GCF_900100705.1. Classification (GTDB taxonomy): domain Bacteria; phylum Bacteroidota; class Bacteroidia; order Sphingobacteriales; family Sphingobacteriaceae; genus Pedobacter; species Pedobacter terrae. Next base: position 247,875 of record NZ_FNCH01000001.1, on the reverse strand, counting down.
ACAATGTAAAACCCCTACCTGATTTATCAGCAGAAGAACAACGTGTTTTGGGCGCATTAATAGAAAAAAGCCGTACCACGCCCGATTATTACCCAATGACTTTAAACAGTTTAACCGCTGCATGTAATCAAAAAAGTTCAAGAAATCCGGTGGTAAATTACGATGAGGAAACGATAATTTTAACGCTAAACCAACTTAAAATAAAAGGTTTAATTTCTACAGCTACAGGAGGATCTAGTCGTGCAACCAAATACAAACATAATTTAGCCATTGTTTATCCATTACTACCTTCTGAGTTGGCTATCATTTGCCTTTTGCTTTTGCGCGGACCATTAACGCCTGGTGAAATCAATAGCAATTCGGGAAGGTTGTATGAATTTGAAAGTATAGAAGAGGTTTTAGCGCAACTTCAAAAACTTTCGGATGAAGAACCAGCCTTTGTAAAGCAATTGGCTAAGAAAGCTGGTCAGAAGGAAGCCCGTTTTGTTCATCTTTTAGGCGAACAGGCTGAAACCACTGTCGAAACTGAAACATTTACAGCGCCGCAAATCGAGACCACTGCATTGGAAAATCGCATTGAAAAACTGGAGTTGGAAGTGGAAGAACTTAAAGAACTGGTAAATTTGTTGATGGACAAGTAGATTAACTTATTCATTGGCATTAGTTAATGATCTTTAACCAACAAGCTTTAGCTAAAGTGCTTGTCGGTCTGAGCGTAGTCGAAGACCGTTAAGAATTAATTTTCCGTGCTTATGTGTTTCCGTGGCGAAAATTAGGTCTTAGCGAGACGCTAAGACCAGTACCAGATTTTTTTTGAGACAATTAAGCTTCGTACTTTTTAAAAATAGTACTCGCCGTGTGACCACCGAAACCAAAAGTATTGTTTAATACGTAATTGATTTCCTTTTTAATCGGCTCACCCAAAACAATATTTAATCCCTTTGGAATATTTTCATCCAGATTTTTGGTGTTAATGGTAGGTGGAATGATATTATCCCTGATCGAAAGAATACTGATTACACTTTCAATTGCACCTGCAGCACCCAACAAATGACCTGTCATTGATTTGGTAGCCCCAATAATTACGGGCAAACCATTAAAAACAGTATTAATACCCTGCAACTCACTTAAATCGCCCAATCCGGTTGAAGTAGCATGTGCATTAATATAATCAATTTTATCGGCAGTTATCCCGGCATCTTTCAATGCTTTTGTCATTCCTAAAGCAGCACCAATCCCATCCGGAGGCGTTCCGGTAAGGTGATAGGCATCTGCAGCCATTCCTCCTCCAACAATTTCGGCATAAATATGCGCACCACGCTGTAAAGCATGATCCAGTTCTTCCAAAACCAGCGCGCCTGCCCCTTCACTCATCACGAAACCATCCCTATCTTTATCAAAAGGCTTAGATGCACCTTGAGGATCGTCGTTATTTTTTGACAAAGCTTGTGCGGCATTAAATCCACCTACAGACGATTTGGTTAGTGCTGCTTCCGAACCACCGGCAATCATCACGTTTGCTTTACCTAAACGGATGGTGTCAAAAGCATTCACAATGGCGGTGTTAGACGATGCGCAGGCCGAAACTGTACAGTAATTCGGTCCGCGCAATTTATGACGAATAGAAATAGCCCCGGCAGCAATATCAACAATCATTTTTGGGATAAAATAAGGGTTAAATCTTGGCGTGCCATCCCCTGCATGAAATTCTTCGAGCTGCGCTTCGAAAGTACCTATACCACCGTTTCCGGTTGCCCAGATTACGCCAACTTCTGCCAACTGACCATCATTCATGATGCTGAAATCCAATCCGGCATCTTTTATGGCCTGATCACTCGAAGCAATAGCATACTGCGTAAAAAGGTCGTATTTTTTTATCTCCTTTTTCTCCAGGTATTCTTCAGGATTAAAATCCTTTACTTCACCTGCAAATTGCGTTTTAAATTTACCCGAATCAAATTTTGTAATGGGGCCAATGCCACTTTTTCCGGCTAAAATCTGTTGCCAAAATTGCTCAACGGTATTGCCAAGCGGGGTTATCGCACCTAAACCGGTTACTACTACTCTTTTCATTTTAATATTTTTTAGTCAATTCCCTTGGATAAAAATCAACTGTTAATTAGCCAAGAGATGTTTAATATAGCTGGAAGAGCTAGATAAGACCTATCGTTTTATTAAAGCTGATGTAAACCCAGGTTTTACACTTAATGCCGCGAAAGTAACAATTCCAACATGGAAAACTGTCATTTAAATGGAAACAACAAGTTCTTTTGCTTTCCAACTCTATCATTTTAGTGCTCAACAGTATCTATCCAGGCTTTTCGATTGGCGTTCATTACGTTTAAAGCATCAACTGGCGACTGTCTGAACAATTCATAAATCTTGGCGGTATCACCTACCCTGATTTCAAACTCATCATTGGCTAAAGCAGCTAAGAGCTCATCTGCCACAACTGAAGGTTTAATCCCATTATGACCACCGATTTCTTTAGAAAATTCAGTATCAACCAAGGGAGGCATTAATTCGAAAACTTTAACAGCAGTTTCTTCTAAACTTAATCTTAACGAAGTGCTGTATGAATGTAATGCTGCTTTACTGGCTGCATAAGTGGGCAAGGTAATCCCTGGCACATAAGCTACTACAGACGATACATTTACGATAGCTGAAGCCTCTTGCTGTTTTAACAAGGGTAACAACTTTTGATTAATCCTGATGATAGACAAGTAATTGGTCATCATTTCATCTGCTGCATTTGTAAATGCATCCTGGTTTGGATCGGCTAAATGATAGAGCAATGCTCTTCCGGCATTGTTGATCACCATGTTTAACTGAGGAAACTCCGATTTAATTTCCTCGACCAAAAGATCTACATCATCAGCCTTACTCACGTCAGACAGAACAGTGGTTACATTAGGTAACGATGCAGCTGCTGCATTTAACCTTTCCTGGTTCCTACCCGTAATAATGACATGGTTATCTAAAGTGGTTAACTGTTTTGCGATTTCTAAACCGATACCAGCCGTTCCGCCGATCAATAAAACGGTGTTTTTTGAAGTTTTCATTTTTATATTTTTTTTAAATTTTAAGATTAACAATACTGTTTAAACCTAATAAATACCGATCGGTATATTTTAGTTCAAAATTTTTAGCCGAGGCTTTCAACGTATTTTTTTAATGACCCCATAATGAGGCTCCAGTATTCCACTTTTGAAGTCAGTTTTGAAATCATGATCCCACCTTCTACCATGGCGATAATGGTTAAAGCAATTTGTTCGGGATCTTGGTCTGCGTCGATTTCTTTTCCGGCAATACCGGCTTCAACCAGTTTGGCGATTTTATTTTTCCAATCCAGAACAGCTTTCAGTACCTTTCCACGCAATTCGGGATGCGTATCATCAGCATCAATTGCAGTATTTAAAACCGGGCAACCACCTTCTGACACCGAGCCATCTATAAATTTCTGATAAATATCAATATACACCAAAAGCTTGTCTTTTATACTCCGCTGTTTATTCATTTCAGCATCTATCTTTGACGAAACATTTTTGAGGTTATAATCAAAAGCAGCCAATGCTACTTCATCCTTATTGGCAAAGTTGCCATAAATACTGCCCTTTGTTAAACCTGTAGCAGCAGTAATATCATTTAAAGACGTACCAGCATAACCCTTCATATTAAAAATAGGCGCCGTTTTCTCCACAATAAAAATTCTTGTTTTTTCTGCTTTGGTCATGTTCTTTGAAATTGACGATGCAAATATATACCAATCGGTATATTAAATGCAATTATTTTTATCACCGTAATCTCCTTTTAATTCAAGCACGGCCGCTCCTTCGATTACATTAATCTATTTTTGGTTTGAATTTTGTAACTTTGATTTTATGAACAAACCAGAAACGATAGAAGATTTTTATCAGAATAAATTCAGGTTCCTTCCTGATAACCTCCAGAATGGCGTAGGTCATTTTAACGTTTTCAAACTGGAAGATTGTTTAAGGGATGATCACAAACCAATGAGTTATAACCGAAGGGATTATTACAAAATCTGCCTTACGCGTGGCCATAATGTTTACCACTATGCAGATAGGAGTATCGAAATTAATGGTACAGCTTTAATCTTTTTTAATCCGCTTGTACCTTATACCTGGGAACTGGGCAGCGGCAAACAAAGTGAGGTAACGGGTTATTTTTGCATTTTTACAGAAGCCTTCTTCACCGAAAAGATCCGTGGAAACATTGGCGATTTACCGATGTTTACCCATGGAGGAAAACCAGCATATTTTTTAAATGAACAGCAAGACAAACATATCGAAGCTATTTTTGCCAAAATGTTTGATGAAATTAATTCTGATTATATTTATAAATATGATTTGCTCCGCAATTACATTACAGAAATTACCCACTTTGCTTTAAAAACAGAGCCTTCCGAAAATTTATTTAAACATACGGATGCCAATGCCAGGATTACTTCTGTTTTTACGGAGTTATTAGAGCGCCAGTTTCCTATCGAAACTACCACCCAAAGGTTTACCATGCGCTCGGCAAAGGATTATGCGTCACAGCTTTCGGTACACGTAAACCATTTAAACCGTGCGATAAAAGAAACTACTGGTAAAACAACTACCCACTACATTACAGAACGTTTATTAAGAGAGGCTAAAGCTTTACTGAAGCACACAGACTGGAATATTTCAGAAATAGGCTATTGCCTGGGATTTGAAGAACCTACCCATTTTAACAACTTTTTCAAAAAATTAACTAACCATACCCCTACTTCTTACCGGATTGTTTGAATTTCGTAATAATCGGTTTGATTAACGTAATAACGTAAATTCATTTGCACTGTAATTTTGTCTTAACAAAAAAGGATAAAACTATGGGCATGAAAAAAGTTTGGTTTATTACCGGAGCTTCAAAGGGCTTAGGATTAAGTTTAGTTCATCAATTATTAAAAGCTGGCCAATCTGTTGCGGCTACCTCAAGAAATATCAGTGAACTTAAAAAAGCAGTAAATAATGACTCTGGAAAATTTCTTCCGCTGGCCGTTGACCTGGCCGATGAAAAAAGTGTGGAAGAAGCTATACAGGCCACTATTGCAAAATTCGAAAGAATTGATGTTGTGATCAATAATGCGGGTTATGGCATTGGAGGCAGTATAGAAGAATTAAGTGATGCAGAAACGCGCAATAGTTTTGATGTAAACGTTTTCGGAACAATAAATGTCATCAGAAAAGCCTCACCTTATTTAAGGGCACAAAGAGCTGGTCACATCATTAACATTGCATCAATTGCGGGTATTGCGGGTGCAACTGGCTGGGCGGTATACGCAACTGCAAAATCAGCGGTAATTGCATTATCAGAAGTATCTGCCGAAGACCTTAAAGAATTTAGCGTAAAAGTAACTGTTGTGGTTCCCGGCGCATTCAGAACCAGTTTCTTAACCACTGATTCGCTAATTTTGGCAGCCAGTCCCATTGCAGAATATGAAGAGGTGCGCGCAATACACCATAAATACCTCAAAATGGATGGTCAACAGATTGGTGACCCCGAGAAGGCTGCAGCGGCTATGATCTCATTGGTCAGTATGCCTAATCCACCGGTTCATTTACTTTTAGGGAACGATGCTTTCCTGAGGGCAAACAATAAATTAGAATCGCTACAGAAAGAATTTAACGATTGGAAAGCCATCACCATTTCAACAGATTTTGACAATTAATTAAATCCTGATCGCGAATTAGCATTTCAAAAAGAGGCGGTATCATAAATATAACTTTGTTATCCGAAATTGTCGGAAGGAATTGCAATAAACCTGTTTAAGGCGTTTCGACAGGCTCAACATGACAAAGTTTTAGCGAAACTATTTTTATGATACCACACAATCAATTCATTTCGACTTAAAAACAATATCATGGAAAATCAAAAAGTATGGTTTGTAACAGGCGCATCAAAAGGCCTGGGATTAATCTTAGTAAAAACATTATTAAACAGTGGTGTTAACGTTGCCGCAACTTCAAGAAATTTAAGCGACTTAACAAAAGCCGTGGGCGAACACGAAAACTTTTTGCCTTTGGCAGTTGATCTGATCGACGAAAACAGTGTAGAAAGTGCAGTGAGCCAAACCATCAGCAAATTTGGCCGGTTAGATGTTGTGGTAAACAATGCAGGTTATGGCATGCTTGGTGCATTGGAAGAACTAAGTGATAAAGAATCACGCCAAAACTTCGATGTGAATGTTTTCGGTTCTTTAAATATAATCAGAAAGGTCTTGCCTCAATTACGCAAACAACAATCAGGTCATATTTTCAACATTTCTTCAATTGGTGGTTTTTCAGGTAATTTCCCAGGGTTTGGAATTTATTGCGCTACAAAATTCGCAGTGGTTGGTTTTACTGAATCGTTAGCTGCAGAAGTAAAATCGATGGGCATAAAAGCAACAGTGGTAGAACCGGGTTATTTTAGAACTGAATTTCTGACAACAGGTTCTTTAGCCGTTCCAAATTCTCCTATCGACGCTTACAAGGAAGTACGTGACTCGCAGGCGGCACACCAAAATGACATCAACAACCAACAGCCAGGCGATCCGGCCAAGGCAGTTGAGGTGATTATTGAAGCTTCAAAAAGTGAAAACCCACCGCTTCATTTATTCTTAGGCCCTGATGCTTATCAGGTTGCGGATGCGAAAATTGCGGATGTACAAAAGGATATGGCGAATTGGAAATATCTGGCAACCGCCACGAATTTTGACGAGATTGGCGCGTAGTATACAAGCATAAAATAGTCGTCATTTCTAGCGCAGCGAAGTCGAGAAATCTGTCTAGATAGATCTATCCATTTCGCTGCGTTTCATTTGAGATGATTATATCTTATACTTCAAAATATCGCCTCTTAAACCACTGCGCCAAGTTAACCAATGCAATTAATGCCGGTACTTCAACCAACGGACCGATAACACCTGCAAATGCCTGTCCGGAATGGATTCCGAATACACCTATGGCCACTGCAATGGCCAATTCGAAGTTGTTTCCGGTAGCGGTAAAAGCAATAGCGGTACTTTGGCTATAATCTGCACCGAAATACTTACCTACAAAGAAACTGATCACAAACATAATGGCGAAATAGATTACCAATGGCAAGGCAATTCGTAGTACGTCCAATGGAATCTGAACGATCAGCTCGCCTTTTAAACTAAACATTATTACGATCGTAAACAAAAGGGCAATTAAGGTTACTGGCGAAATCATTGGAATAAAAGTTAAGCGGAACCACTTTTCGCCTTTCCATTTAATCAGTATTTTTTGACTTAAAATGCCCATTAAAAACGGAATACCCAGGTAAATCCCCACGCTTTTTGCAATCTCTCCAATAGAAATTGATACAGGTAAGCCTTTTAAACCGAATATAGGAGGCAAAATGGTAATAAAGAAGTAAGCGAATAAACTGTAAAGCAATACCTGAAAAATACTATTCAGGGCAATCAGACCAGCAGCATATTCACGGCTTCCCTCCGCAAGTTCATTCCAAACTACCACCATGGCAATACACCTGGCTAAACCGATCATAATTAAACCAACCATGTATTCGGGATACCCATGTAAAAAGATAATCGCCAGGAAAAACATTAAAAATGGCCCAACGATCCAATTTAAAACCAGCGAAGCCCCTAAAACTTTGGTATTTTTAAATACTTCGCCCAGGTTTCCATAATTGACTTTGGCTAAAGGAGGATACATCATCAGGATTAATCCAATTGCTAAAGGAATGTTGGTACTTCCACTGGAAAATGAATTGATTAATACCGCAGATGAAGGAAATAAATAGCCCAGCGATACACCTAAAAGCATCGATAAAAAAATCCAGATCGTTAAGTACCGGTCTAAAAAACTGAGCTGTTTTCGTTTCACTACAGGCGTACAACTATTTGCCGACATCTTATCGTTTTAAGTTTTCGTTGACAAAATTCTCCATGTAAACTTTAATCAAGTCTCTTGTGCTTCTGAATTGTGTCATAATTTCAGCTTCAGTACCTATCGCTTTAGCCGGATCGGGAAAGTTATGGTGCAGTTTTATGGCCTGAGTTGGGAAATACGGACAACTTTCTTTCGCATGATCACATACAGTAATCACATAATTAAAAGGAACATCAAAGTATTCTTCGACATTATTCGATGTTTGATCCGAAATATCGATTCCATCTTCTGCCATTATTTTTATTGCCCTGGGGTTTACACCATGCACTTCGATACCCGCACTATAGATTTTAGCTTTGTTTTGAGCGAAATATTTTAAATATCCTTCAGCAAGTTGACTACGGCAACTGTTTCCGGTGCAAAGCACCAATATATTTTTCATTATTTTAAATTTAACTTCTTAACAACAACCGCTCCCCGGTGTACAGCTATTTTGATCAGCGGCGAGGTTAACCAATTCGATTTTTCTTTTTACAGGTTCAGCGGGTGCGCAACATTCTTCACCTGCTGAAGTGGTACCGCAACTTCCACCGCGGTTAATGGCTTTACATTGGGTAGCATCCGGGGTAAGATCCAAAATCAAGTTTTCATCGTCAATTTTAAATTCCCCCGGAAACATCTGCCTCGTATCGAACAAAGAATTACCAAATTCAATTTTCACAATTCCATTTGGATTTAGTTGGAGCTTACTTTCTACCAGATTGATAATAGATAATGCTTTTTTAACCTCCATAGCCCTGCCCTCTTCCTCGTCGGTAGGTTCCCATAACTGCACTATAATTTCAGTCCAGGCATTCATTACTCCTCCGCAATCTACTGAGGTTATCGGTGCCTGTTTAATCTCTGTAATGTGGTAATTGGCATTTACCCATTTATTAGACTCATATTGGAACTGCAAAAGCAATTCCGGATGTTGTTGAAGTTTAGCCTTAAAAGCACTCCACCCGACAGATAATTTATTGATCATAATATTGCAATTTAACGATTGATATGAATAAAAAATTTTAACAGCAGTTTTGTTCACCTTGATAAGAAGCAAAAAAATCTCCCAATTGATTTTGGAGTAATTTCCATGTCTTAGGTTCTATGCAGTAACAGATGCTCACCCCTTCTATTGTACCCTGTATAATGCCCGCATTTTTAAGTTCTTTTAAATGTTGGGAAATGGTCGCCTGTGCCAAACCCAGTTCTTCAACCAAATCACCACAAATACAGGTATTTGATTGGAGGATGCGCTGAAGAATGGCTATTCGCGCAGGATGTGCCATCGCTTTTAACCACGCTGCCATCTGGTTTTGTTCTTCGGTAAAGATTTCTGTTTTGGTAAGCCCCATATTTATATCGCAATATTACGATGTATAATTTGGATATCAAAATTTATTATTAAACTTACTTCACGCGTTATAGAATTTTTATAGATTCAATGTTTTACTTAGTGCATAAATATCTTGTATTTTAATGCCTTAAGGGCGGGGGAGATCTATGTCGGTTCAGATTTCTCGGCTTCGTTGTACTCCGCTCGAAATGACGACATTCGGAAGGAAAAAAAAGTCGGCTAAAATAGCCGACTTTTTTTGTACAGGGATGAGAAATTATTTTTTAGGCTTTGCACTCATGTAAAAAGTAAGCTTTCCACCATCGGTGATATCAGCATGTTTAATTTTATGATTGGTAATTTCTTTGCCGTTCAATAAAACCTTTGCTACATATACATTCTTATCGCTTTGTTTAATGGCTTCAACCGTAAAGGTTTTACCATTTTCTAAATTGATTACAGCATGATTTACCAAAGGACTGCCTAAGGAGTACACATCTGAACCTGGCGCAACCGGGTAAAAGCCCAATGAAGAAAACATATACCAGGCGCTCATCTGTCCACAGTCATCATTTCCACCTAAACCATCGGCAGTAGGTTTGTATTGCATATTCAGGATATGACGAACCTGGGCTTGTGTTTTCCATGGCTGATCGGTCCAATTATAAAGATATACAATATGGTGTGCCGGCTCGTTTCCATGCACATAGCCACCAATAATACCTTCGCGGGTAATATCTTCGGTATGCGCAAAAAACTCATCAGGCAAATGCATGGTAAACAAGGTATCTAAACGGGTAGCAAATTTCTTTTTACCGCCCATCATTTCTATTAAAGTAGCCGGGTCTTGTGGCACAAAGAAGCTATAGTTCCAGCTATTACCTTCAATAAAACCTTGTCCTTCGGTATCTTTTGGATCAAATTCCTTTTTAAAGGTTCCATCGGCCAATTTCGGACGCATAAAACCCGAAGCACTGTCATAGTTATTTTTCCAGTTGTTAGAACGTTTGATAAACTCATCGTAAATATCCATCCTATCTAATTTTTTAGCCAATTGTGCAATCGACCAATCATCGTAAGAATATTCTAGGTTATTGGAAACCGAAATGCCCGATTTTTCTGCCGGGATATAACCTTTATCCATATAGTAGCCAATTCCCTCATAATCGCGGTGTTTGGCTGTTGCTACGCAGGCATCTAAAGCTTTGTTCGCATCACCACTGTAAGTACCTTTAATAATGGCATCAGCAATTACCGAAACACTGTGGTAACCACTCATACACCAGTTATCGTTGGCATAATGCGACCAGATGGGTAACATGTGCAAGCTGCTCTGATCGTAATGCGCCAACATCGATTTCACCATATCATTACTACGGCCTGGCTGGGTAATATTAAAAAATGGATGTAAAGCCCGGTAGGTATCCCAAAGAGAAAAGGTAGTATAATTGGTAAATCCATATGCTTTATGCACGCCCTGATCTAACCCCTTATACTCTCCATTTATATCGGTATATGTTGTTGGATTGATATAGGCATGATATAAGGCAGTATAAAAGTTTATTTTATTATTATTAGATGTGTTTACCTGAATTTTGTTCAATTCTTTGTTCCATGTAGCCTGTGCCTGTGCTTTTACTTTTTCAAAATCCCAACCCGAAATTTCTGCACGCATATTCTGCAGCGCATTTTCCTGACTTACGGGAGATAAAGCAAATTTAATTTTGATCTTCTCTCCTTCTTTGGTATCGAAATCGAAAAACATTTTTAATTTTTTGCCAGCAATCTCCGGAAAGTTCTGGTCCTGATTAAACTTACCCCAAAAGCCCCGGTAAGCTTGTTTCGCATCGTAGCTTTTGCGACCATAACTTTTGAATGGTTTAGAAAAACTCATTGCAAAATATACGGTTCGTGTTCTGGCCCATCCATTGGTCTGACGGTAACCTGTAATTAAGGTATCGTTCACCACACGAACGTAGGTCCATACTGTTTTTTCTTCATAATTATAAATTCCTGCCATTAGATCCAGAATAATATGCGATTGATCTGATTTAGGAAAAGTATACTGGTGCATACCTACCCTGGTGGTTGAGGTGAGTTCTGCTGTAATATTATCATCATCTAGCTTCACTTTGTAATAACCAGCCTCGGCAACCTCATTGTTATGCGAATAGGCAGAACGGTAACCGCCTTTAGGATTAGAAGCCACACCCGGGTTTAACTGCAGCTTCCCCTGTGTAGGCATAATCAGAAAATCGCCCAGATCAGAGTGTCCGGTACCGCTAAAATGGGTATGACTAAACCCCGTAATGGTTTTATCTTCATACTTATACCCTGCACAATATTTATATACATCGCCATTGTATTTTCCGTTTACTTCATAGGATAAAGTATCCGTTTCGGGGCTTAGCTGCACGGCACCAAAGGGAACTGTTGCCCCCGGATAAGTATGCCCCATTTTTGAAGTGCCGATAATGGGTTTAACATACTGCACTAAATTCTGCTGTGCCGATGTAACCATGGCCGATAGCAAAAGACAAGGCAGGATCAATTTTTTAATCATATCTTTTTAAAAATTTAGTTTGTTTTGTTGAAAATTCTAAGGTATTAATTTATCTTCAAATATGCACAAAGCATAAACTAAAACGTTTAAGTAAATAAAAAAATACATTTTATAAGCTTGAAGATACAACTTATTGTGATTCAAACTTCTCAGGTTTTAAAAACCTGCGAGGTTTATGTGTGCTTTTTGTTTTGCCGATTAGTACAGACTTTACAGTTAAAACTGATAAAACGGGGAGCCCAGAGGTGAGGTACGAGCCGAGAACTTGAAGGGATAGCAGGACTGCTGGCGGCCACTAACACCGGACTAATCATTTTCAAAATATTAATTACCAGTTAATATATAAAGCAGGAAGTTTAGTCAACGCTTTTTACAAGTAACTGACTTCCTTTAAATAATTTCAACTAAATAAACCTTATTTTTGCATCCTTATATTTTTAAGATGAGTAAACACGGTAGAATTCTGGTGGCCATGAGTGGCGGGGTTGATAGTTCGGTAGCAGCTGTAATGTTGCATGAGCAGGGGTATGAGGTTATTGGGTTAACTATGAAGACCTGGGATTATGCTACTTCTGGCGGTAGCAGTAAAGAAACTGGTTGTTGCTCATTAGACAGTATTAATGATGCCCGCACGCTTGCCGTAAATTATGGATTCCCGCATTACATTCTGGATATCAGGGATGAATTTGGCGATTATGTGATTGATAATTTTGTAGATGAATATCTTGCCGGTCGGACGCCAAATCCGTGTGTTTTATGTAATACGCATATTAAATGGGAAGCACTTTTAAAACGTGCCAATAAACTGGATTGTGAATTTATTGCAACGGGGCATTATGCCAATATCCGCCAGCAAGATAGCGGCCGTTATGTAATTTCGAAAGGAAAAGATGAAAATAAAGATCAGTCTTATGTATTATGGGGTGTTTCGCAAGAAAACCTTTCGCGCACCAAATTCCCATTAGGCAGTTTTGCAAAGTCTGAAATCAGACAGATGGCTTTAGATATGGGCCAGGAAGAACTAGCCAAAAAATCAGAGAGTTACGAAATTTGCTTTGTACCGGATAATGATTACAGGGCTTTCTTGAAACATAAAGTAGCTGATTTAGAAGATAGAGTAGCAGGCGGAAATTTTATTTTAAGCAATGGAATGGTGGTCGGGCAACATAAAGGTTATCCTTTTTATACCATCGGTCAGAGAAAAGGATTGGGTGTTGCCTTTGGTGAGCCTATGTTTGTAACGCAGATCCTACCAGAAAGCAATACAGTTGTTTTAGGCAAAGCTGATGAGCTTGAACGCCGTGAAGCCATGGTGCGTAATATTAATTTAATTAAATACGCCAGTATTGAGGAACCAATGAGCGATGTGATTACCAAAATCCGTTATAAGGATGCAGGTATGTTGAGTACAATTGTTCAGGAAAAAGATAAAATGCGCGTGGTATTCGATCATCATGTATCCGCAATTGCTCCCGGCCAATCGGCTGTGTTTTATGAAGGCAATGATTTATTGGGTGGAGGATTTTTAGTTTAAAAGATTATTGCATAGACCCTGAAATAAATCAGGGTGATGATATACTGATACAATCCGTTATGCTGAATCTATTTCAGCATCTTAAACATAATGATCGGAGATGCCATGATAACAAAAAACGAGATGTATTTAACATCTCGTTTTTTGTTTAATTATATTTACAAATCCCTTACTAAACTAAGGATTGATCACTATTCACTTCCTTTAAATACATTAATTGATGCGGTTTTCCATTGAATGTAGCCTAAATTACCACAGGTTTGTGCTACAAAGTTTTCTACATCTTCTGGCACATCATTAACTACACGCCACCTGATTTTATATTTTGGGTTATAACTGATATAAACCACCAAATCATCACTACGTTGCCCAATTGCATGTAAATGTTGTAAATGAATATCCTGCAGATCTGCAGCAGCGATCTTTAATCTTTCATTCATAATTCTACCTAATGAAAGATCTGGTTTAAAATCTGTTTCTAGTATGGCTAAAACGGTAACGGTCATAGAAAAAATAAATATATCAGCAAACAAACCAGGAAAGAAGCCTTTTGTTTAAAATCATTCACTAGACATCAAATAATATCGATGATAGTTCTTTATCCTGTCTCTCCAAAAGCAAATCTATACTAAAAAAATTAGTATCAAAATTTATTTTCGTGTTTTTTTTTAGTCAACGTAAAAATTATAGAAATGCATGACATGAGCTGAGATGAAGTTAATAAGTCATTAGTTGTGCATAAATATCTTAAACATCTGATAGCTAGATCAGTTATCCATATAACAAAAGTTGAGCTTATGAAAAAGTGCATCTATGTAGTGGAAGACAATCTGAATATTAGAGAAATTATTGAATTTCTATTAATCGAAGAGCTTTACGAGGTAAAGGCCTGTCCAAACACCAAGGAATTTTGGTTTCAAATGAGTAAACGGCTACCAGATATGGTCATTCTTGACATTATGTTGCCTGATGGAAATGGGCTGGAAATCTGTAATGCATTAAAAGGAAATATTAAAACACATCACATTCCGGTAATGGTGATGTCGGCCAATAACCACCTGAGTGCAGTTAAGGCTAAATGTGATGCAGAAAATTTTATTAACAAACCGTTTGACCTTAACGATTTTGCCTACAGGGTTGAAAAGTATCTGGCAGCCTAATTTGGTACAGAGTCATTAGTCCACGTATTAGTCTGGAGTCATTAGTCCACAGCCATTAGTCGAAAGTTTTAATAGCATAAAAAACTTCTTTAACTAATAGCAATGAACTGATGACTAATAAACCAATGACTAGTGAACCAATGACTAATGAACTATCTAAATGGCTATACTTTCGATTGCTTTATCTAATGCTAGATCCTTTAAATCTGGGATGCTCACGCCTTCTGCACGATATGCCGTGATATCCGTCATACCCATAAAACCAAGAACAGATCTTAGATAAGATTCTGTGAAATCATAAGGTTTCATTGGTCCTTCTGAATAAACGCCACCGGAAGAAATCGCCAAATACACTTTTTTATTTTTTATTAAACCTTCAGGACCTTTTTCTGAGTAACGGAATGTGTGACCAGCACGTGCAATATGATCGATCCATGCTTTTAAAGTAGACGGGATACCAAAATTATACAATGGCGCACCGATTACGATCACATCTGCATCTTTAAGTTCGGCAATAGCCTCATCAGAATGTTTTATTGCTGCTGTTAATTCTGCAGTATGATTTTCTTGTGGAGTGAAAAACGAATTGATGTGCACCTCCTCCAAATGTGGAAATGGGGTATTGGTAAGATCATGTACGGTTAAAGTACTACCTGGATTTGCCGCCTGTAATTTTTCTACTATGGCATTTCCCAATTTAATACTGAAAGATGCTTCGCCTCTTGGGCTTGATATAAGATGTAATATTTTCATTTTTTTGCCTTTTTAATGTCTGGCAAAATTAAAGATACAAAGTATCAAAAAGCTATTACTATACCAAAGGATAGTGCTATCCTTTGGTATAGCTGCTTATTTTTTTTTTGAAAATAAAACCTATTTACTTGATTTACTGGCTAGCACATTCACTTGCTTTAAATGCTTTTTTAGGGTAGGTAAATATTTCCCTGCATATCTTTTAATATCAGCATCAGAAGATTGAGCTGCTTTTTCAAACAAGGAAACCGCTTTTTGATGATCCGAAACCATCATTTCTACATAAGTTTTATCAAATGCGCCTCCGCTTAAATTATTCAACTGATTTATCGCCTGGGTTACTTCAGTTTCTGTTGTTCCATCAACCGTTTTTTGTGCCAAACCAGTATTACCCGCTTCTCCTTCCGCATTTTTGGTCCGGGAAGTATCTTTCAAATTTTCAGGAGCAGAATCAACCCTGCCATCAGGCCGTTGCCCACCTTCAGGATTACTCATAGGCAGCGCAACTTTTTTTAGTTTTGCCAACAACCTTAATTCTTCGTTGGCCTTGTTATGGTCATCAACCATCATTTGACCAAACGCTTTAATTTTTTTATCGGCTGCTTTATCTGCAGCAAGCTTTCCTGTTAAAACCTCTTTCATTCCTGCAATTGCCGCCTGTTGCAAAAACTGCGCAGTAGTTATGGTATCTTGCCTTTGTGTATAATCAGTTAAGGTTGAATAATGCCAATCGGTTTTCGCCATCGCATTAAATGAAGTAGCTGAAATAATCATTCCCACTACAGCTATTTCCCTGGTTTTAAAACGGTTTTTCATAATGAAGTAATTAAGGTATAACGCATTGATAGAACCGTGGAAATATTTAAAAAGTTTCAACAATAAAATTCTTATTTAACAACCTACAACATCAGGGGGTTAAGATTTTAAATTTTCACTAAACTTAATCCAATTTTACCCTGTTCTATTTATAAAAACTTACACTATGGAAAATCAAGAAAATAATCAACCAGAAGAAGAAATTCAAAATATTGAACAGTTCCAGATCAACCGATCGGAAGGAAATGCAGCTGAAGGTCATACCACTCCAGAACCATCCGAAGATGATGAGTACACCGAAGATGAAATTCCTTTTGCTGATGGCGAAGGCACACAGCTTAACGAAGAAATTGAAGACCCCGAAAATGAAGATGATGATGTTCTAGAAGATGATGACGCTTTAGATAGTGATTCGGAAGACTACAACGAATCGGATGTAGAGGAGTTGGACAAAGATCCAAACGGTTACGAAAAGGAAGATGATGAAATGTTATAGAACATTTTATATTTAGCGTTTAAAATGCCAGGCAAAAATTGTCTGGCATTTTTTATTTAAACAATGATGATCCACAATATTTACAGCATAAGGCATCGCTATACGACTATAAGGCTTGAAAAAATAGCAATTAACAGGCCTACATCAAAAGCTTTACCCGCCGGCGTATTCGATTCATAAATAATTTCATGAAGCTTAAAACGTCAGTTTTTAGATGAATCTGTTGCCATAATTTAATGTAGTATTTAAAGGTAATACAAATTACCCATTTACTACCTCACCACCATTAACATGTATCACCTGTCCAGTAATAAAAGAGGCATCATCTGAGGCCAGGAACACATAAGAAGGTCCAAGTTCTGAGGGTTGACCTGCCCTTTCCATTGCTGTTTCAGAACCAAATGATTTAATTTTTTCTTCATCAAAGGTAGATACAATGAGTGGTGTCCACACCGGGCCAGGTGCCACAGCATTAACGCGAATACCAGTTTTAGCTAAATTTGTGGCCAGCGAACGGGTAAACGATGTTATTGCACCTTTTGTTGAAGAGTAATCGATAAGGTTTGGTGAAGAACGGTAAGCTGTTACCGAAGTTGTATTGATAATGGTATCACCCGCCTGAAAATGCGGCAACACCTCATTTGCAAAGTAAAAATAGCCAAATATATTGGTGCGGAAAGTATCTTCCAGCTGTTTATCGTCGATCTTTTTCGGATCTTTCTGAGGAACCTGCATTCCGGCATTATTTACCAAAATATTGATCTTCCCAAACTTTTTAACCGTTGTTTGTACGGCTTTTTTACAAAAATCAGGTTTTTTAACATCGCCTTTAATCAATAAACAATTTTTACCTTCTGCTTCAACTAATTTCTGGGTTTCTTTTGCATCAATATCTTCATCCAGGTAAACAATGGCTACGTCAGCGCCCTCCCTGGCAAAATGGACAGCAACCGAGCGACCGATCCCACTATCTCCACCGGTAATCAGCGCAACCTTGTCAGTCAGTTTGCCTGCTCCTTTATAGTTTGCTTTAATTACTTCAGGTTTTGGATCCATCTTCGCTTCTATACCAGGTTGTTTATTTTGTTTGGCAGGTGTTTTTTGTGTTTTCATCGCTTCTTATCTAATTAAGTTTACTAATCAATTAACAAGAACATCTTCTGCAAAGTTTTAAGAACTCAGCCATGCCATCTACTATTTAGATCCTACGTTACAGTCTTGCCGAAATGAGCAAAACTTATCGTGATTTTTTTTGTCCTTTATTAAAAGGTATCATGAGAGTAAAAGGCACATTTATTTATACACTTAAAACGGGTGAAAATGCTTTGATTTTATTAGCCGAGAATAAATCTGAACAGGAAAAACTTTATCATTATTTAGCTGTTGATGCTTACCGGTTTAAAAAAGAAATTGCAGAAGAAGAGCCTCGTATTGAACTGATCTCTGCGGGGTACAGAAATGAAAAAGGTGAAATTTTATGGAGCGAAGAATACATACCGGTTCCAAAATGGTACGATCTTAATTAAACACCAACTAAACATATTGACAGCGAAAAATGTTAAGCTTATATGAAGTTTATTGCATTGCCACTATGTTTTTTCCTGTGCTATCTTAAGTCATATGCCCAATATACCGATAGCGTAAATTACCATGTACTACTTACTTCAACCGGATCCATCAACCGCACAAATGAAGACCGTGCTTATTTATTGAACAACGCCCTTAATTTTGGGTTAAAAAAGAAAAGTTTTGTTTTAAATTCTACTACCGCATGGCTTTATGGAAAGCAAAACAGCGATTTAACCAACAATGATTTTTCGACTACATTAAACTTTAATCTGTATAAAACCTTTCCGCACTTTTACTACTGGGGTTTGGTAAATTACAATACCAGTTATTCTTTAAAATTAAAAAACCAACTGCTTGCCGGCGGGGGCATTGCCTATAGTGTATTAGACAAACCGAATGCATACATTAACCTAAGCGACGGGATATTATTTGATCAAAGTAGCTTAATTGCAGGCGATAGCTACCATACCTATCGAAATTCGCTAAGGTTACAATATCATTTCGAAATAAAGGAATTGATTACGATTGATGGAAATCATTTTTTGCAGAATTCCTTCTCCAGAAAAGGCGATTACATTATCCGTTCATCGGCAACTCTTGGATTAAAACTTCGTAAGTGGATTAGTTTAACTACAGCATTAAACTATAACAAACTGAATATTACCAACAGCGAAAACTTGAACCTCACTTATGGATTAACACTTGATAAATATTTTTAGATAACCCCGTAGTTTGTAATTTAAAGTCTGGAGTACAATAAATGGTCTTGTCATCCTGATCCGATGGCTATCGAATGCAATGAAAGATCTCTCTACGTTGATCCATAGCCATTTACCAAGTTTTCACTGTATAAGTGAATATAAGATCATTTAAGTTTATAATTTATTAATTGAGAGACCAATTTAAATACTTACCCCATTAGCTGATCATTAAGAAGTTAGAGCGTTAAGATTTTGCAATCGCTAAAAGCGACCTGCCTATAAGGCAATAAGCCTGCGTTTGAGCTTTAGGCATCAATCAACGGGTTAAACCAATAAATGAACTCATGACAATTGAACTAATTAACCTATCTATGCCGACAATAACTCGCTCTGATTTAAGTTCGCATAGGCTTTAGCCTGTACTACATTACCTATGATAATTATTGCCGGATAAGTTAAACCGGCGTTTTCTGCAGATTCCTGTAAATGCTGCACAGAACATACCACTTGTTTTTGATTGGGTAAGGTAGCATGCTGAATAATTGCGGCAGGCATATTACCTAAACCCGCATCACTATAGGCTTTAGAAATTTCACCAACTTTTTTCATGCCCATATATATAACCACCGTAGCTGAACTTTTCATGGCACATTTTAAATCGTCGGTTAAACTTCCGTCCTTTTTAGTTCCGGTAAGTATCCAAACACTTTCACTAATTCCACGGTGCGTTAAGGGCACATCAATAAAACCTGCCCCTTGCATACTACTTATACCTGGAATGTAATGACATTTAATCCCTCTGGCCTCTGCATAAATTAATTCTTCGAATCCTCTGCCGAAAATAAAAGGATCTCCCCCCTTTAAACGGACTACTACCTGGTAATTTTGGGCATTTTCGACAATTAATTCATTTATTTTCTCTTGTGGGGTGTATTTTCCATAAGGTTGCTTGCCAACATAGATCATTTTACAGGTTTTCGGAGCAATTTCGAGCAATTTTTCATTACTTAAGTTGTCATAAAGGATAACTTCTGCTCTTTTCAACACATTAAACGCTTTCATTGTGATTAATTCCGGATCTCCAGGACCTCCACCCATTATAAAAAGTCCAAAATCAGCATTTTTTTGATTCATAATTTTAATGATTTAACTATTTAAATATAAAAGTGATGAAAATTTATTAAAAATCTAGAAATTTAATGATAAAAATCATATATTATTGAATTATAAAGCAATTAAATTATATATTTGACTATCAAAAATCATATAAATAGTAAAATAGATAATTTAATTGTGATTATTTAATCCAAAAACACATCAAAACAGATAATATGAAATTAAAAACAACCAACAGAAGCTAAAAAACACTAAACACCTTGAGATTTATGAAAGAACCACAAATAATCGTAATAGGAAATGGAATGGTGGGATATAAATTCTGCGAAAAGCTTAGATCAAAAAGTTCTTCTTTTAATCTTATTGTTTTTGGCGAAGAACCTCGTAGGGCTTACGATCGTGTTCATTTAAGTGAATATTTTAATGGCAAAACTGCCGAGGACCTCTCCCTTTCTACAGAAAACTGGTACCAGGAACAAAATATTACCCTATTTCTCAACAATCCGGTTACTAAAATAAACCGAGACCTTAAAAAAGTTTACACCGCCAATGGTTTAGATTACAGCTATGATATCCTTGTTTTTGCTACTGGCTCTGGCGCATTTGTCCCTAACATCCCTGGAATTGAGAAAGAAGGTGTTTTTGTTTACCGTACTATAGAAGATCTTGACCTTATTAGCAGTTATGCAAAAAAGGCTAAAACGGCTTCAGTTATAGGAGGAGGTTTATTAGGGCTGGAAGCCGCTAAAGCATTGATAGATCTGGGTATCGAAAAAACCAGTATTATTGAATTTGCACCGCGCCTAATGCCAAGGCAAATTGATGCTGCCGGTAGTGACATGCTTAAATCAAAGCTGGCAGATTTAGGTTTACAGATCCATCTAAATAAAAACACCACTGGCATTGAAGGTGATGGCCGTATTACTGCATTAAAGTTTAGTGATGATACCGCTTTAGATGTTGATATGCTGGTGATCTCTGCCGGCATAAAACCACGCGATGAACTAGCGAAAGCCTGTGGCATTGAGGTTGGTCCGCGGGGCGGAATTGTAGTTGACGAAAAAATGCAAACCAACGATCCGGCTGTATTTGCTATTGGCGAATGTGCTTTATATGACGGAATGATTTATGGTTTGATTGCACCTGGTTATGAAATGGCCGAAGTGCTGGCTGCGAACCTTTGTAAAGGCGACAAAACCTTCACAGGATTTGATATGAGTACTAAACTCAAACTGATTGGCATCGACGTAGCCAGTTTTGGTGATAACTTTATTACCGAGCCGGATTGCCGTACCATTATTTTTGAAAACAAACACAAAGGAATTTATAAAAGAATAAATGTTAGTAATGACGGGCAATACCTTTTAGGAGGTATATTAATTGGAGATGCAACAGCGTATAACCTGCTGTTGCAAACCTCTAATAACAAAATTGTTTTACCAGAAGACCCAGCAGAACTGATATTGGGTGCACGTGGCGGAAGCGAATCTGCAGGCGGAGCCGGAATTACAGGCTTACCAGATACTGCACTAATATGCAGTTGCGAAGGTGTTAGTAAAGGTGATATCTGCTCGGCAGTTGCTGATGTCTCTTGCGAAAACATCGATGACCTGAAAAAATGCACCAAAGCAGGTACAGGTTGTGGCGGTTGTTTGCCGATGGTAAAAGATTTAATGACCCATACCTTAAAATCGCAAGGCAAATACATCAAAAATGTAATGTGTGAGCACTTTAATTATAGCCGGCAAGAGCTTTTTGACCTCATTCACATTCATGAACTAAAAAGTTACGATGAAGTATTGGATGCTTTAGGCAAAAATGACGGTTGCGAAGTATGCAAGCCTCTGGTATCCTCACTCCTTGCCAGTCTTTGGAACGAAATGATTCTTAAAAAAGGAAACGACGTAGCGCAGGATAGCAACGACCGCTTTCTGGCCAACATCCAAAAAGGCGGCTCATATTCTGTAGTACCAAGGGTTCCTGGTGGAGAAATTACACCCGACAAATTGATTGTAATTGGCGAGGTAGCTAAAAAATACAACCTCTATACCAAAATTACTGGCGGCCAGCGGATAGATATGTTTGGGGCACACCTTAACGATCTTCCAATCATCTGGGAGGAACTCATTGCTGCAGGTTTTGAAAGCGGACATGCTTACGGGAAAGGCTTAAGAACCGTTAAAAGCTGCGTTGGTAGCACCTGGTGCAGATTTGGCTTGCACGATAGCGTGAGTTTTGCCATCCGGATTGAAGAAAGATACAGGGGCATTCGTGCGCCACATAAATTCAAATCTGCAGTAAGTGGCTGTATCAGGGAATGTGCAGAAGCCCAAAGCAAGGATTTTGGCATTATTGCCACCGAAAAAGGCTGGAATTTATATGTATGCGGAAATGGTGGAAGCAAGCCTCAGCATGCTCTTTTACTGGCGACAGACCTGGATAGTGAAACCTGCATTAAATACATCGACAGATTTTTAATGTTTTACATCCGTACCGCTGATCCTCTTACCCGTACAGCAACCTGGTTAAACAAAATGGAAGGCGGAATAGATTACTTACGGAATGTAATTATCAATGATAGTTTAGGCATGGCGGCCCAGTGGGAAAATGAAATTGAGAATTTAATCGCTTCTTATAAATGTGAGTGGAAAGAGGCGGTTGAAAACCCTGCCATCAGAAAAAGATTCTCTCATTTTGTAAATGCACCTGAAGACAAAGACCCAACTATAGAATTTGTTGAAATGCGCGGACAAAAGAGAACTGCTGAATGGAAAACGGTTTAATCAATAATCTTTACAACCTTTATAAAACCCAAAATTATGAATGAACAATCAAACTGGCTGGCAGCCTGCCGAGTCGAGGATGCCATTGAGAACGGTGGCGTTTGCGTAAAACATGGTGAAGATCAGATTGCACTTTTTTATTTCACCAGAAGAAATGAGTGGTACGCCACGCAAAACGAATGCCCGCACAAAAAACAAATGGCATTAAGCCGTGGAATGATTGGCTCTACTACCGGCGAACCTAAGGTAGCCTGCCCTTTTCACAAAAAAACATTCTCATTGAGTACCGGAGAATGTTTGAGCGGCGACGAATGCGCCATAAAAACCTATCCTGTAAAGGTAGAAAACGGAACTGTTTATATTGGCACTACGCCAAAATCTTAACTTGACCCAGTAAGATTTAAATTTTTCCGGATAAAAATTTAACCCTAAACCAACCGACATGAAAATTTCTAATGATGTAGCCATAACAGGCTGCCTTGCACTTACCTTGTTCTTTTTTTCTGCTAAATCGCAAACTAAAGCCGTTTTATTCGACGGGACTATCATTGCTGGTTACGTTGATCATGGTGCTTTTATAAACTGTTCCGGTCCAAGCATCAAATTCAGCAAAAAACCTTACACTGTTTTACTGGGCTTACTCCCAAGTTTACGAATCAAAGAAGATAAAGTAGCCGCCGGTGCGCCAAAAAATACTGCCCTCACCCCTAACCTTGGTTTTGGGTTAACAACAGCATTTCGGCATGTAGCCTTACAAGTACCCTTATACTACAATCCTAAAACTGCAGTCAAAAATGGTGAGTGGAACGTTGGCCTAGGTTTGGGATATAAATTTTAACAAAAATCAATTTATCACGCTTAAACCAACCATAATGACACAGAACACAACAACTAAACCGCTTGATAATCTTAATATATTTTCGCTTAAAGGTGTTCAGATGAAGACCTTTCATATTACCTGGTTAACTTTTTTCTTCTGTTTTTTCGCCTGGTTCGGAATGGCTCCTTTAATGAAGATAGCGAGAGAGCAGCTTCACCTCACCAAAGATCAGGTAGGTAATATTCAAATTGCTTCCGTATCAGCTACAATTATTGCCCGTTTACTCATCGGAAGATTGATTGATAAATTTGGTCCTAAACTGATTTACACCTGGCTCCTGGTGTTTTGCGCTATTCCCGTACTATTGATCGGAACCAGTAATTCTTACACTTCATTTTTACTTTTCCGCCTCGCCATTGGCATAATCGGAGCTTCATTTGTAATCACCCAATTTCACACATCAATTATGTTTGCTTCCAATGTTAAGGGAACCGCGAACGCAACAGCAGGTGGTTTTGGTAACGCAGGTGGTGGTGCAGCAAATTTATTTATGCCTTTAATTGCTTCAGGCATTACCGCGCTTGGCTTTTGCAGCACAGAAGACAGCTGGCGTTATGCCATGATATTTCCGGGTGTAATGCTTTTGATCTGTGCTTTTTTATATCACCGCTATACTTTAGATTCTCCACAGGGAGACTTCAAGGATTTAAAAGATGAAAGCACAAAAAGTATCAAAAACACCTTTTTAATTGCAGCCAAAGATTATCGCACCTGGATTTTAACCATTGCCTACGCAGCATGTTTTGGCGTAGAAATTACGGTAGATAACTTTGCACCAATCTTTTTTACTGATTCTTTTGGCGCAACCATAGCTGTGGCCGGAATGGTTGCAGGTATTTTTGGCTGGATAAATATTTTTGCCAGGCCATTGGGTGGCATTGTTGCCGATAAAATTGGCAAGACCTGGGGATTTGATGGCAAAACACTTTTACTCGCCTTATTGCTTTTGGTAGAGGGAATCGGTTTGATCTGGTTCGCAAAATCGGGCAATATCGGAATGGCCATTTTTATGATGTTTGTTTTCGGTTTAAGTTTAAAAATGGCCAATGGCGCGACATATAGTCTTGTTCCTTTCATTAATCCGCTTGCGGTTGGCAGTGTAGCTGGTATTGTAGGTGCTGGTGGAAATATCGGAGCCATGCTTATTGCCTTTATGTTTAAAGCTAAAGCCAATCATGCGGCGAAAAATGTAATTGAAAACGGTCATAGTATTCAAAAAGACCTGATCGATTATACCAGTGCTTTTACACTACTTGGTTTTATTATTCTCGGGATCGGCGTTGCAGTATTCATCTTCAGAACCATTATGGCCCAAAAAACTGCTGAGATAGAAGACCTGGTCCTTACCCCTGGCAAATAAAGAACAAAACAAAATCTATCCTACAAGCACATCATTTGAAAGCAGAAAAAAACATATCGCCAAACAAAACAACTACCTGCTGTTATTGTGGTGTAGGCTGTGGTATTGTGATAAATAAAGATATTCATGAACGCATAACTGTTGAAGGAGACAAAAACCATCCTGTAAACAAAGGCATGTTATGCAGTAAAGGCATGAATCTTCATTATACAGCAAATGACAAAAGCGACAGGCTACTTTACCCTGAAATGCGCTACAATAAGAACATGCCACTCCAAAGGGTAAGCTGGGATACCGCACTGGAACGCACAGCAGCCGTTTTTAAAACATTAATTAAAAAATACGGTCCTGACAGTGTTGCTTTTTATGCCAGCGGACAATGTTTAACGGAAGAATATTATGTAGTAAATAAATTAATTAAAGGATTTATCGGTAGTAATAACATCGATACCAACAGCCGCTTATGTATGAGCAGTGCGGTTGTTGGTTATAAAATGAGCTTGGGCGAAGATACCGTGCCCATTAGTTACGATGATATTGAAATTGCCGATTGTATTTTTGTTGCAGGCGCAAACCCAGCATGGTGCCATCCTATCCTGTGGCGCCGTGTTGAAGCCGCAAAGCAGAAAAATCCGGAGTTAAAAATTATTGTCAGCGATCCGCGGAAAACACAGACCTGCTCAATCGCCAATGTTCATTTACAGCTTAATCCAGGTACCGACATTACACTACACCATGCCATTGGCAGATGTTTGATTGAAGACGGAAAAATTGATAGTGATTTTATCATCAACAGCACTAATGGTTACGAAAAATACCAGGCTACCGTTTTTGCCACCTCCTTGGCAGAGGCAGCAACGATTTGTGGCCTTAAAGAAAGTGATATCCGTTTGGCTGCATCTTACATCGGCAATGCAAAAGGTTTCATCAGCATGTGGACCATGGGGCTTAATCAAAGTGTGGTGGGTACTAATAAGAATCTTTCATTAATTAATCTGAACCTGATTACAGGTCACATTGGCAAGCCTGGAAGCGGCCCTTTCTCGCTCACCGGACAGCCAAATGCCATGGGTGGCCGCGAAGTTGGCGGTTTAAGTAATTTATTACCGGCACACCGTGTTTTAGGCAATGAAAATCACCGCAATGAGGTTGAGAAATTTTGGCAGATCCCCTTGGGTTCCATACAGTCTAAACCAGGGTTAACTGCCACCGAAATGTTCGATGAGCTTAACACCGGTAAATTGAAAGCAATATGGATTTTATGTACCAATCCTTTAATCAGCCTGCCAGATGTTCGCATAGCCGAAGAAGGCTTGAAAAAAACAAAATTTGTAGTTGTTCAAGACATTAGCAATACTGTAGAAACACTAAAATATGCTGATGTAGTTTTACCAGCAGCAGCCTGGGTTGAGAAAGAAGGCACCATGACCAACGCTGGGCGTTATATTTCTTATCTCAGCAAAGTAACCGAAGCACCTGGAGAAGCGCTACCAGATTCGGAAATCATCTGCCGGTTTGCAAAAAAAATGGGCTATCATGGTTTCGATTTTAAAAATGCAAGCGACATATATAATGAACATGCAGCCCTTACCGAAGGAACCAATATTGATATCAGTGGACTTAATTATGAGATTTTAAAAGAAAAAAGAGCTGTTCAATGGCCGTATCCTAAGAAAGAAAAAGCCTTTGGAACAGCCAGGTTATTTACTGATCGCCAGTTTTATACACCAGATAAAAAAGCCAATATTCTATCATTTGATGATCAGAACCAATCGGAAGCTTTAACACCGGAACATCCATTGATTTTAACTACGGGAAGAATCAGGGATCAATGGCATACCCGAAGCAAAACTGGTAAGGTAAATAAACTGAACCAGCACATCAGTGAATCTTTTTTAGAAATTAATCCCATTGATGCAGAAATTCGAAACATTAAAGACAATGATATCATCGAAATTTCCAGTTTACGTGGAAATGTCCGTGTAAAGGCAAAATTCTCTGAAGACATTAAACCCGGAGTAGTTTTTATGCCCATGCACTGGGGCAAAATTTTAAAAAGTGATTTAAACCGGGTAAATAATCTCACCAATAACCTGGTTGATCCGCAGAGCAAAGAACCTGATTTTAAATTCAGTGCTGTACAGGTTAAACTGTATGAAAAAGCCCGGCAAAAGATTATTGTGATTGGTGCAGGTGCTGGAGCCTGTGGTTTTGTTAAGAGTTACAGGGCCTTAAATACTGAAGATGATATTGAGATCTTTAGCAAAGAGAATTCCCCCTTTTACAACAGGGTACTTCTCCCCGATTATATTATTGGCACCTTACCGTGGCATAACCTCATTAAAATGAGCGACAGTGAGGAAACGGACTACAGAATAAAACTACACCGTGGTTTAGGTATTGATAAAATCAATAAAAAAAATAAAACCGTTACCGATAGCAACGGAATAGTTCATCAATACGACGTTTTGCTTCTGGCTACCGGAAGCAGGGCTTTTGTGCTTAAAGATATCCCGAAACTAAACGGAATATTTACCATGCGAAGCAGAAATGATGCCGATAATTTCAAAAAACATATTGACACTACAAATGGAAAAGTAGTGATTGTAGGCGGTGGTTTATTAGGAATCGAATTGGCTACGTCTTTGGCTGAAACCGGATCGAGGGTGACAATTATTCAACGGATATCGAGATTAATGGGCCGCCAGTTAGATTCATTAGGCAGTCAATTACTGCACGAAGAACTGATTAGCAAAGGCATAGAAATTTTCTACAACGATGAGGTAGACCGCATTATCGGTGAAAAAAGCATTTCGGGGCTGCGTTTAAAAAGCGGTTTATTGCTCGATTGTGAATCGTTAGTAATTGCCATTGGTACTGTACCAAACACCGAACTGATTAAAGAAGCAGGAATTGAATGTAAACGCGGCGTTGTGGTTGACGAATACCTGACAACCAATGAAAAAGACGTTTATGCCATTGGCGAAATTGCCGAATTTAAAGGTCAGCTATACGGAATTACTGCAGCGGCAGAGCAGCAGGCCGAAATTGTAGCGCAGTTTCTTTGTGGAGATATTGCTAAATTTTATCAGGGCAGTTTACTGATGAATATCCTAAAAATGCACAGTTTAGAACTCTGTTCTCTAGGCTTGGTAGAAATACCTGACAACGATCCCACATATGAGGAAATTGTTTTTATTGATAAAGCCAAACGCTATTACAAAAAATGTATTGTACACAAGGATAAGCTGGTTGGAGCAATATTAATTGGCGATAAGAGTGAGTTTTTAGAGTTTCGGAACCTGATTGAAAATAAAATGGAGTTGAGCGAAAAGCGACTCCAACTGTTAAGGAGTGGCAAAACAATCGAACCCATTATCGGCAAAACCATATGCAGCTGCAACAATGTTGGTGAGGGCAATCTGATCAACAAAATAAAAGACGGTTGCAAAGATCCTTTGCAACTCTGCCAGCTCACAGGTGCCGGAATGGGTTGTGGTAGTTGCAGACCAGAGGTAAAAGCGATTTTAGATTCGTTTGTAAATGTATTGAAAACGGAACCTAAGATTGCTTTAGCTGGATATGACAAATCACATCAACGTTCGTCATCCTGAATTTATTCAGGATCTATCCTGTAAAAAAGATGCTGAAACGAGTTCAGCATGACGTAACGCATTGAAACATTAAAGAGATGATTAAAATAAAGAGATGATGAAAGTTAAACTGGGCCCTTCAGAATTTAAAAACCTTAAAGGGATTGAATATTTTAAGTTCGAAGAAGATTTTATTGAAGAAAATGTACGTTGCATCCCTATGGTGGTGCGTTTTAAAATGGATGCAGCAGGAATAAAATTAAAATTGGCCGAATGGAGCAAATTTCATCCATCAGAAAGAATCCAACTGGCCTTACTACCGGTTTCAACACAGGAACAAACTGACCAATACCATCAATTTCTGATTGGCCTGATTACCAAATACACAGGAAATCCGGCTACAATCCTGGCCATCGAACCTTTACCTGATTGGGGAAATATAGATCAAATCCCTGCAATGCTTAAGGAGAAACTAACTGAATCCCAGCTACATCTTTCCATCAGCCAATGGCAAAAACTAACTAATATCCAAAGGTTTGTACTTTTAAAATTATGCCGACCAGGTCACGAAAACAAGAATTTCCCTAAAGCAATGGCAGAATTTGGTCTTCTAAACAGTTAAGCTATGTATCAAACTATTATCATTAATTTTCCAGGCGGAATCATATCACCAGGCAATCTGTACAACATTCTAGTTGCGGCAACAAAAGTAAGAATCCAATATGTTCGTTTTGGCCTTCGCCAGCAGTTATTGATTGACACTACAAATTACAATGTTGATATATTTACCGGTGAACTGGGTAAACTTGGGGTCGATTATGAAATAGACAGCAATAATTTCCCGAATATCATCAGCTCATACCCGGCTGAAGAAATTTTTATCCGTAAAACCTGGCTTACTGAAGGCGTATATAAAGATATTCTGGATGACATCGATTTTAAACCTTCAGTAAAAGTAAACATTTGCGACAGCGACCAGAGTTTCACGCCCATGCTAACGGGAAATATTAACTGGATTGCCTCTTCACAATCAGAACATTACTGGCACCTGATTATCCGCTTTCCTAAAACAAATGTTACTTACGAATGGAATCAACTTTGTTATACTAACCACATCGCTAAGGTAACTAAGGGCTTAGAAACCATCATCAAAAATAATCCAACGCGCTTTATAGATAACACTTTGGCTAATGGCGAAGAGCTTTTTGCTCTTTTAGACCAGGGCAATTTTATTTTTAAAGCAGCAGAAAATACAGTTTCGCTTTCTTCATTCAACCTGCCTTATTACGAGGGTTTGAACCGCTATAACAACAAATACTGGTTGGGTATTTACAGGCGCGATGAACTATTCAGCATCGCATTTTTAAAAAAAATATGTCAGCTTTGTTTAGATACCAAACTTGGTCAATTGTGCTGTACATCATGGAAAACCATTATTATAAAAGGGATAGACGAGAAAGATAAAAAACTTTGGAATGCCCTGCTCGAAGAATATGAGATTAATATGCGGCATGCGGCCAACGAGTTAAATTTTCAGGTGGAAGATAACTGTAACGAAGGTTTAGCATTAAAAAGCTTCCTGGTTAAACATTTAAGTATTGATGATACCCGAACCTTTGGAATTTGCTTTGGCATTAAAACCCGCAAAAAAAGTGAGGTTTTTAGTAGTATTCTGATCCAAAAACGTCATCTCATTAATTTTTTAGGTGTGAAACTGTTCCCTGTTTATGATATTTTGTGTGCGAAAGATTTTAACCCCAACGAGCGTACCGGCGAAATCTTTAGCCGCAGCAATCCCAGCTTTCTACTGCCAGAACAACTCAGACGCGCTATATTTAAATTTTACAAATACCGTTTAAATGCTATTAAAACAGGTAAACAGAAACAGCGTTCTCAGGCAGAAGAAACCGCAATAAAAGTTGGCACTTTTTTATATCAATGTAACAATTGTTTAACCGTGTACAACGAGCGGATCGGGGAAATTGAAAATAACATTAGTACAGGTACAGCATTTAAAGATTTACCAGATGATTATTGCTGCACACTTTGTGAAGGAAAGAAAAGTAATTTCACCAAAATTGATCAATCTGTATTACAGCTTTTGTAAATCTGAAGCAATAATTTATTTGTTGCTAAACGCTCATCAACTCAATCGTCATGCTGAACTTGTTTCATCTTTCTTGAAAATAAATCCTGAAATGAATTACCTGCAGTGAGCCCGCTTAAGGCTCGGTTTACTTCGTAGTTTTTCGCTGCGCTAAAGGTCAGGGCTACGATACCCGTTTTATCTCTTCTTGTGAATTAAAATTACCGAAATAATGATAATCATGGTCCTCAACAGCGATTTCGCTCACCCTTAAATTGCCTAACACATATTTCATACTATGTTTAGTCAGTGCATTATTTTGAAGCATAAAGATGATTTTTTTTAACCCTTCTGATTTATAAATCCCACATAAAGGCTCCTGTTGACCATCTTTGGTAAAGATATAGGCGTCGAAAGTACCATCAGCTTTGGCAGAATGGATAAGTTTTTCCAACAATCTGGTTTCCATCAACAAGATATCACAAGCCAATAAAAACAAATCTTCTTCATTATTGGATAGATGTGCAGAAAGCGCGCCCAATAATGGTCCTCTGAGATCAAGGGAAGTATTATCGACGATCAGCTGCTGATTGCCAAAATAACCCGAATAAGTGAGTTGCTGCAATGGATTAACTGAAAACTTTACAGGGAGATCAAGCGATTCCAATTTATCAGCCGCCGCCTGCGCCCATAGTTTATCATCATGGTTAAGCAAACCTTTATCAGTGCCCATGCGCAGACTCTGTCCGCCACATAAAACGATTCCTAACATATAATATCAATAATTTAAAAATCTGTTATTAATTAAGCCTAGCGAAACAAATGTTTTGAAAAGACACTTCGACTACGCTATCAAGGACAGACTCCCACAGAAGAGTCGTCATTGCGAGGCACGAAGTAATCTTACAACTATCGCTACTAGCGAGTGCATTAGGATTGCTTCATCCAATGAAAAATTGGCTTCGCAATGACGATTCCTCATTGCTAATCTTTCTTAAAATACATGTCGCTAATATCCATTTGCAGTAAATTATCCATAATGGATTATTTATTACTCAGATCTGTCAATCCTGCCTCGTTTAAAATACCAATCTGTTTTCCGTTAACTACAACTAATTTTTCTGCGAGAAGCTCATTCATTGTTCTAAAAACGGTTTCATAAGTTGCACCAGTAAAGGCAGCCAGATCCTGACGACTTAAAGCCAGATTTAAAAATCCCTCTTCGTCTAGTCCAAATTGATCGCTTAATCCTAAAATGGCTACTGCAAGTCTTCCTTTTACCGACATTAAAGCCAGATTACGCATTTTCTTTTCTGAAGCATGCAGTTCGTCTGCATAAAACATCAATAAACCATAGGCAAATTCCTGGTTTACTTTTATAGTGGATTTAAAAAATTCGATATCTACAAAACAAAGTTTAGTGGTTTCTAAAGCCGTTGCTGAGATTGGGTAGGTAGAAGTGTTGCTGCTAATTCCCCGATGTCCGATTATGGCGCCATCATTTGCAAAGCGCAAAATCAGTTCTTTATCGCCCCATTGTTTATGCACTTTCACATTTCCTGAAGTTACAAAATACACACCACTAACAGGATCGCCTTCTTTGATAATTACCTCCCCTTTTTTTGCAATAAAATTCCGTTTATGACCTTCAATAGCAGGATGCCATTCTTTTAATGTGAGTTTGCACATAAAGCAGGTTTTAAGATCACAGCTATTATTTTTCTTCATGTTTATCAGGGATGTTGGGTAAAAATAACAAATGATTGCACAATTTTACGCTATCGAAAACAAATTTGGCGGTTCTTCACCATTGTTGAAAAATTTTATCAGAATAAAACCCACTGAAATAGAACACTTAGCAATTTTTATTGACATAACTGTCAAAAAGAAGTTCGAAGATATGCCATCAAATCCTAATTTTGTGTTATGGCAAACATGAACGTTAGAAAATCAATCCAGAATAAGATCGAATCACTAGGCAAGGAAATTGAAACCTTGCAAGCAGAATTAAAAAGATGGGAGAAAATTGCGGCCGATTATGAGATTAATTCGGAAAGCATTGATTTGATTTTGTCGATCCAATTACCCGAAAAACCCGAACCAAAAGCTAAGCGGGTTAAATCGTAAAAAGCATTAAACAAGAAAAATCTGGAGAGTATCCAGGTTTTTCTTGTATCGTCACCCTGAAATGAATAGAAAAGATGCTGAAACAAGTTCAGGATGACGATTGCTAAGAGCAAAGGATACTAATACACAACCTCTTCTACCCTTTTTACCGGAATTTTAACCATTGGCTTAACATTTAAAATGGTTGTTATCCACTTGGTTAAAAATACAATTCTTCGCTGTTTGCTTTTAAATCTTCAGCTTCACCAGCAATAGTTTTCTGAGCATGTGACTGTTATAAGATTCCACTAATCTCAAAAACATTAAAACCCTTTCCTAGCAAATCGTGTTCTGCATATACAACAAAAACAATGTATATGAAAAAGTTTATTTATGTAATGGCTATTTCTGCCTTGGCCTTTCAGGCTTGTAATGGAGGAAATAAAGATGCCAAAGAAAGTGCCGATAGTTTAAACATGGCCAAAGACACCACCACCAGTACGGCAGCTACCGGCGGAATTGCCGTAGATGAAGCTGATTCCAAATTCACCACACAGGCAGCTGTTGGTGGCATGGCTGAAGTAGAATTGGGAAAAATGGCCCTCGACAAAAGTAGTAATCCACAGGTTAAAGAATTTGCAACCATGATGGTTAAAGACCATGGTATGGCAAATACAGAATTAATGGCGATAGCCAAACAAAAAAACATCACGCTTCCAAGTACAGTAGATGATGAGCACAAGAAAAAAATGGAAGACCTAAGTAAAAAAACAGGTGCAGATTTTGATAAGGCTTATGTAGATGCCATGGTTGATGGGCATAAGTCTACCTTAAAACTGATGGAAGATGAATCAAAGGATGGAAAAGATGCAGATCTTAAAGCTTTTGCAACTAAGACTGCTCCAATTGTTCAAAGCCACTTACAAATGATCAATAAAATTAAAGATAGCATGAAATAACATGTGCTAAATGTCATCATTGAGAAAAGGAATACGCTTCCCCAACCTTTTTGGAAACCTTCTCTCAATGATGATTTCTTTGAAAAGTCTTCTAAACCGGCTGTAGTAAATTATTTAAAACCATTGCTTTATTCTTCAACTCATTTCTAACTTTCGTTACATCTTCCCAGTTTTATTAAAACTATTAATAACCTGAGTTCGATTAATAATGTGCTTTAATTTGGGTTCATTGGCACTCTGCATGAACGGTCGTCACCCTGAACTTCCGCCCGGCCAGTCGGACGGGTGTTTCAGGGTCTTTATAGCAAGGCGTTTTAACGGAAAAGATGCTGAAATAAATTCAGCATGACGAAATGGCTAGCAATTTGTCCTAATAAAGCTCATTAATTTTTAAATATTAATCGAACTCAGGCTAATAAGCCCATTTTTAGCTATTCCAATTTAAAAGATTTCTCGACTTCACTGCGTTTCGCTCGAAATGACGTCCTTTACCTCCGTGAAAAGAATAATTTCATTACTACATTTACATATTTCTAAATCTCTGGAGGGGTATGCCAATCAATAAATGTTTTTCTACTCAACATTTTTAAATACGGATAATTTCCATTCAATTGTTTCCGCTGTTTTAGTTCATACAGAAAATGGCCGCCTAAATCGACAATAATTTTAGCTGTAGCAGCATACCATACACTATGAGGTTGTTTCCAGCAAAAAGAATATAAGTTGGAGGTGAGTTTAACTCCTTTCAGTTCTGGATGATAGAAATTAAGTATTTTTGGATTCGTTATTCCCTGTATTACCTCTGCTTTCCTAATCATGGAAAGGTGATCGGAATGACAAAACTCATATGCATCTAATTTTGGATCATCCACATCTGGCAGATGTTTCAATATTTTAAAGCCTTTGAACTTCTTACCATTCAATACCCATATCAGATTTGGATAGAAAGACTCCCTGCTCTTCAATTCAGCAAGTGTTAACGGAGAATTTTGAAATTCAATAGTATAACCAGAGGGGGTAAATATATCCGCCCGGTGAAGATCGGAATTGGCAGCATCATAAAAGGCAACTTCTCTGAAAGACGGAGGAAAAGCCAACTTCCAATCGCGATGCCATACGGTTTCTTTTCGGTAATATTCTTTTTTAAGGGATGAAATACCAGGAAGCAATCCATCATCAGGAATATCTTTTCTGATTTCACCATTATCCATTCTCTGCACTTACAATAAAAACAATCAATTAGGGAAATACAAATTTAGACTAAAATTTTTAGTAGAACAAGAATTTAGCCTATGCATTTGAATTCATAACTTTTTTAAACCACAAAGGACCAAAGTAAGGGCACTTAGCACAAAGTCGAATGCCTATTATTTGAAACCCTATCTTCGGACCTCCGACACCAGACTCCGGACTTTTATTAACCACAAAAGACACAATTAAGGGTACCGAGCACACAAAGCTGGGCGGCTCTTATTTGAAACCCTATCTTCGGACCTCCAACATCGGACTTCTGACTTTTATTAACCTCAAAAGACACAATTAAGGGCACCGAGCGCGCAAAGTTGGGCGCCTATTATTTGAAATCCTATCTTCGGACCTTCAACATAGGACTTCTGACTTTTATTAAACACAAAAAACACAATTAAGGACACTGAGCACACCGAACTGGGCGCCTATTATTTGAAACCCTATCTTCGGACCTCCGACATCGGACTTCTGACTTTTAGACTCCAAACTATTCACTAACTTTGCAACATGACTATTCAAGAAATACAGCAATTAGAGGATTTTTTTGCCCAGGCCGGTAAGCAGCAGGTTCCAATTTACCTTAATGAGGCAACGGTAATTACCGACTATGATCATTTTTTGGAAAGCCATCTTATGCCACTAAAGCTTAACCCCGATGCAAAAGTAAACGTACCGATTATTCATAGGCTGAAAATGTTGAAGTTATTAATTGAATCAAATATTTAGGATATTAGAATAAGTAAATCACTAATATAGAAACTGCGGCTGTGATTCAAATTTGTGAATATGCTCGTGGAATCGTCATTGCGAGAAGGCTTTTCAGCCGACAGCCTGTCCTGATTTTTGGGGCAATCTTTATGCAAAGAATCGCTAACATGAAAGATTGCTTCGTCGTTCGTCCTTGCAGTGACGACCGGACTATTGGATTCTGTCAATAGTAGCCTGTTAAGGATGTGCTAAGACAAGCATGAATCCATTTTGGAAAACTATCTTTGATCGCATAATAAAATGATTATCATCACAATTAAATAATTATCTAATGGAGCTATATGGACAGGAAAAGCATTTTCACTTAGTTTAATCGCGATTTATCTAACAAGCTAGAAAGTATTAACCAAAAAATAACTTAACGCACTTTAATTTTTAAAATAAATATTTCCAACTATATTGGGCATAATTCGTTATTGATATGCATTTGCGCCTTTATTATGACTAAAAATATATTCATTGCCTCAGCCGAACCTTACACAGGCAAATCAGTAATTGCTTTCGGGATGATCAATATGTTGTTGGCAAAAACCCAAAAAGTGGGCTATTTTAAACCCATTATAGCACAAGATGATCCGAATAAAAAGGATGAACATGTAGAAGCCATGTTAGACTATTTTTCGCTTCCTGTTAACTATGAGGATGCTTTTGCTTTTACCCGGCAAGAAATGCTCCACCAATCAGAAGATAGTGGCGGAATTATCAATACCATCATCAGTAAATATAAAAAATTAGAAGATAATTACGATTTTACCGTAATTGAAGGAAGCGATTTTTTGGGTGAAGGCACTGCGTTCGAGTTCGAATCAAATGCTTTGATGGCCAAAAACTTAGGTGCCCCTGTTTTAATAGTTGTATCGGGAAAAAACAAAACGGCAAGTCAGCTTTTTAAATCAGCCATCAACATTTACCGTAACTTTTTGTTGCGCGATGTGCAGGTTTTAGGTGTAGTGGCAAATATGGTAAATCCGGAAGAGGCAGACCGGATTAAACAAGCTTTAAGCAATCAGTTACCAGCTGAATTATTGATCGCCGTCATTCCAACTGAAACAGGTTTGCAAAGTCCAACCATGAAAGAAATTACGTTGGCTTTAGGTGGCGAGGTGCTTTTTGGTACAGAATTACTGGACAATCAGGTTGATAATTTTGTGACAGGTGCCATGATGTTACCCAATTTTTTAAGGCACATTAAAGATAACCTGCTTATTGTTACCCCAGGCGATCGTGGTGATATTATTATTGGCGCACTTCAGGCCAATTTATCAGCCAATTACCCAAAAATAGCAGGCATTGTTTTAACAGCAGGCAGTTTGCCCGATGAGCCCATTATTAAATTGATTGAAGGCTTACAGACGATTATCCCAATTATAGCGGTGCCAAAAGGAACTTTCGAAACCACCACAACTATTGGCGGGATCCACTCCAAAATCACCATCGAAAACAAGAAAAAAATTGCTTTGGCTATAGAACTTTTCGAAAAATATGTAGACATAAAAGCACTAGATGATAAAATCATCACCTTTAGCTATCAGGGCATTACTCCACACATGTTTCAATATCAGCTGGTTAAATGGGCCAAACGCGATAAAAAACATATCGTTTTACCAGAAGGAAATGATGAGCGTATTTTAAAGGCGGTAGAAAAACTCATCACCCAGGATATTGTAGACATTACGCTTCTGGGCGACCCAACTGAAATTACTAACAGCATCAAAAGGCTTGGATTAAACCTGGATAGCAATAGCATAAAAATACATAATCCCGCCCATTCAGCCCATTACGGCGATTATGTAAATACCTTACATGAATTGCGTAAAAATAAAAATGTAAACCTGGAAATGGCCAGAGACATGATGACCGATGTTTCTTATTTCGGAACCATGATGGTGTATAAAGGTGATGCGGATGGCATGGTTTCAGGGGCCGTTCACACCACGCAGCATACCATCAGGCCTGCTTTACAATTTGTTAAAACAAAGCCAGGCGTATCTGTCGTTTCTTCTATTTTCTTTATGTGCCTGCCAGAACGTGTGGCTATATTTGGCGATTGTGCAGTTAACCCCAATCCTACGGCCCAGCAATTGGCAGAAATAGCCATTTCTTCAGCAGAAAGCAGCGCCAAATTCGGTATTGAACCACGTATAGCCATGTTATCTTATTCTTCCGGTACATCAGGCGAAGGTGAAGATGTAGAACGCGTAAGAGAAGCCACTGCCATCGTTAAAGCAAGGCACCCGGAATTAAAAATTGAAGGCCCGATACAATATGATGCTGCTGTAGACCCACTTGTCGGTAAACAAAAACTCCCGGGATCTGAAGTGGCAGGCAGAGCAAGTGTATTGATCTTTCCCGATTTAAATACCGGCAATAATACTTATAAAGCAGTACAACGGGAAACCGGTGCATTGGCCATTGGACCAATGTTGCAGGGATTGAACAAGCCCATAAACGATTTGAGTCGAGGTTGTACCGTAGATGATATTTTTAATACTGTTGTGATTACAGCAATCCAATGTCAAGACATTTAAACATGAACATTTTAGTCATCAATTCCGGAAGTAGTTCCTTAAAATATCAGCTTTTTAAAATGCCAGAAAAAGCACCTGTTTGCAGCGGGCTGGTAGAACGCATTGGCATTGAAGGTTCTTTTATAAAACATACGGTTTATCGCAATGGCGAAAAATTCAGTATAGAAGAATCTGGTTTTATAGCTAATCATGGCGAAGCATTAAGACAGGTTTTGGCCTTATTAACCGCTGGAGATTATGCAGTAATCGCAAGTCCGGATGATATTGCAGCTGTTGGCCACCGTGTGGTACATGGCGGTGAACATTTTTCAGGGCCGACCATTATTACAGAAGATGTAAAACATCAGATCAAAAAGTTATTTTCACTTGCGCCGTTACATAATCCAGTGAATTATAAATGTATTGAAGTAGCCGAACAGACTTTTGTAAATGCCAAGCAAATTGCCGTATTCGACACGGCCTTTCATCAAACTATCCCCGAAAAGGCTTATCGTTATGCCATTCCAGAATCGTATTATAAAGAAAATGGCATCCGGGTGTATGGATTTCATGGTACCAGCCATAAGTATGTAAGTGAACAGGCGGTGAATTGGTTAAAACAAAAAGACAGTAAAATCATCAGTATCCACTTAGGCAACGGTTGTAGCATAACGGCTATCAAAAATGGTCAATCGATAGATACCAGCATGGGGTTTGGACCATTAAGCGGGTTAATGATGGGCACACGTTCCGGAGATATCGATCCATCGGTTATTTTTCATTTAATGGAACATTCCGGATATACCTTGGCACAATTGAGTACGCTGGTTAACAAAGCGTCTGGTCTTTTGGGTGTGGGCGGTTCGAGCGATATGCGCGATATTAGAAAAATGATAAATGAAGGCAATGCAGCGGCTACTTTGGCCATTCAATTATATGCTTACCGGATTAAGAAATTTATCGGCGCTTATGCAGCTGTCTTAAACGGTATAGATGCCATTATATTTACCGCAGGTGTTGGCGAAAACGACAGCAACATGCGTGCAGCGGTGTGTTCAGAACTTGAATATTTAGGTATTGAATTGGATCCCACCCTGAATACAGCTTACAAAGGTGAATTAAAAGAAATTAACACAGCAGCTGCAAAGGTTAAAATATTGGTTATTCCAACTAACGAAGAATATGAAATTGCGCATCAGTGTTATGGGCTTATAGGCTAATCGCAAGGCTTCCGAAGTTTGCGCTATAGCATTCGCTTTGCAAACTTCAGAAGTCTTTTAAGCCTAGGTGGTTTCCAATATAGACAAGATGTTGCCTGCCGGATCTCTAAACCAGGCAATATCTGGCCCACCGTTTCCTCTGGAAATACCTTTTTGATCGGTTTTGATTGATTCCTGATTATAAATTTCAAACTTCACTCCTTTGGCTATCAAGTCATCAACAGCCTGATCAATATTTTCTACCGGGAAGTTAAGCACTGTAAAAGTTGCCGGAACATGATTAGGTTTTGGGTACAGGAGTATATTCGACGACCCCGAAACCACCACTTCAATCACTCCCATCGGATTATCTTTAACTTCGAGGCCCAATACCTCCTTGTAAAATTCTTTTGCTTTTCTTACATCGTCTACAGAAAATGAACTGAATGCTTTTGAGTTTTGTAACATAACTTAATTTTTTTAATTCTTTTTTGGGAGAACGGATAATTAATTTAGCTGATTGTCCTTGCAATAATTACTATTTTGGAAGCAAAAGCCTGGCCTCAAAGATTAATGTTAGCTAGATTTCCATGCTCCCAACAAACGCCTGATGACGACAATTTCGGCAATGTGATAAGCATTGTGATCTGCAATCTGTAAAGCTTCAGTCAAAATACGTTGTCCATCGCCATGTGGTATTGTATCGTATATATTTGACGATTCCAAAAGCGCTATAAATGCTTGCAGATCATCATCAATTTGCTTTAAGGTATTTTTCCAGGTTTCCTCGTCCTTTGGAATTACTTCTTTTGCCCAATATTCATCGGGCCATTTTGGCGATTGATGGGCTCCGTTTTTACTAAATTCCAGCATATCCCATTGGGCGATTTTAATATGCGCTACCAATTGCCAGATGCTATAGGGTAAGTTATAAGGCTTTTCGCCCAGGAGATTAAAAGGTAGATTGGCAACTGCGTCCTTAAATCCTACATGTGCTCCGCCCCCGTTTAAGAGCTTTTTTAATTCAGTAACCAATATTGCGGTTTGACTTTCCATAATGCCTGTACGTTTATAAAACAACAATCCTGATTCCCATAGGTTTGTATAAAAATTAATTTTGGCGGGCAGCATTTATTTTTAATGTACATTTCTTTTAAATTTGGACATGAACCTATCTTTCCCTATCCTCAAAGAATATACGTACCTCAACACGGCCAATTCGGGCATCTTATCTACTAGCTTAGCTGAATGGCGGGCCCAGCATGACGAAGCGTTCGTGGCTGGTGGAAGCGTGTTCAAAATGGAAAGTATGTCCCTTATTACTGACGTGAGAAATAACATCACAAAACATTTTGGATCAAAGCCCGAAAACACTTATCTCGTTCAGAATTTTTCGTTAGGCTTCAATATTTTATTGAATGGATTAGATAGAAATCATCGTTTTTTATTGTTAGAGGAAGAATATCCCTCGGTGAGTTACCCCATAATGAGTATGGGGTTTGATTATCATAATGTGCCAATTGATGAGAAACTAGAGGAAAACATCATTAATGCCATTGAAAAGTTTAAACCGACCATACTGGCATTTAGCATGGTACAATACATTAGCGGTTTCAGAATGGATGATGATTTTATCCGGAAGTTAAAAACAACCTACCCTAACCTGTTATTGGTTGGCGACGGCACTCAGTTTTTAGGCACCACTACCTTTAATTTTGAAAAATCGGGCTTAGATGCATTAATTGGCAGTGGATATAAATGGCTTTTAGCCGGATACGGAAATGGTTATGTAATGTTATCCGATCAGATGAAAGATGCCATTTATGTAAAAAACAAATTGACCAATTTGCCTGCAGCGCCATTTTTAAAAGAAAAAGATCATTTATCGATGTGTTTCGAACCCGGTCACCTGGATACTTTAAACTTTGGCACCTTAAACGAAAGTTTAAATGATCTGGGTGTAATGGGTTTCGATTATATTGAAAAAACCACACAAACGCTCAGTAATCAAGCCAGGTTGGCATTAAATGCGAGAGGATTAGTGCCCGATTGGATGCTCGGGAGAAAGTATCGATCTACCATCATGAGTATGCCGCTGGATCAAAAAAAAGTAGATAAATTAGTCGCAGCTAAAATTCTGTGCTCACCCAGGGGTGCTGGTACCAGGATTTCCTTCCATTTTTACAATACGGAAGAAGATTTAAACCAGCTGCTCCAAGTTTTAGATGGGAAGAACTAATCTACCCGCCAAATGGCATCTACAAAATATTGTTTTTGGTCAAAAAAGCGCTGAATTGGTTTAAAACCTGTTTTTGTTGCCAATTGATCAATATCGTCTAAGGAATATTTTTGGGAAATTTCCATAAAAATATGTTCATTTTCGGCAAATTGAATAACATGGTGCCCAATATTTACGATCTGATTTTTTAAACTGATGAGGTAACTTTTACAGGCGCCTGATGCCGGATCATAACTGGCGTAATGCTCAAACTGATCGATATTAAAATCTCCATCAAGTTCTTTATTGATGCGATGAAGCAAATTTAGATTGAAAGATCTGGTAATCCCACCTTTATCGTTGTAAGCGTCGAGGATCTGTTGTGGATTTTTTTTCAGGTCGAAACCAATAATGAGCAGATCTTTTGGAGCAAGCAATTGCTTCAGCGAAAGACAGAAACTTTCCGCATCAGCAACGTTCATATTACCAATATTTGCACCCATAAACAATACTACTTTTCTACGGTCAGACAATTCAGCAGCCTTTTTCAGCATATCAAAATAATCACCATTTAGGCCTGTAATATCCAATGAAGAAAGTTTTTTAGGCAAATTTTCTTCCAGATCGGCAATAACATGTTCAGAAATATCAATTGGAAAATAGCTAAATTCCATTTGAGCATCTAATAGAGATTCTAATAAATAGATAGACTTGGTGGCATCACCCGCACCTAATTCGATCAGATCAAAGGCTGTTCCATCTGCAGATATGGCTTCTGAAAGTTGTGCAGACTGGTTTTGGAGAATTTCCATTTCAGCATTAGTGAGATAGTATTCTTCCATGTCCATAATCTGCTGAAATATGCGGTCTCCGATAGCATCATAAAAATACTTGGAAAGCATAAATTTTGGTTCAGATTGTAGCCCTTTTAATGTTTCCTGAAGAAACTGGGTTTTGTTGTCGGTTGGTATTTCAATGGTAGTGATGCTCATAATCATTTTATTTTACCAGGCGTATGCCTGTATATTGCCATCTTAAATGTGGATGAAAGAAATTTCGATAAGTAATACGTGAATGATTTTGTGGTGTAGCGACGGAAGCCCCTCTAAGTACTTTTTGATTGACCATAAACTTTCCATTGTACTCGCCAATGGCCCCAGGGGCTTTACTAAAACCAGGATAAGGGAGATAAGCACTTTCTGTCCACTCCCACCTTTCGCCCCAGTTAAAGTTTTTTGCAGCTACTTCCCACTCAAATTCAGTAGGCAAACGCATGCCTTTCCAACTGGCATAGGCATAAGCTTCATAATAACTTATATGACTTACCGCTGCATTGGGAGCAATTGGTAAAAGTCCGCCTAAAGTATAATTAAACCATTCTCCATCAATTAAATGCCAGTACATGGGTGATATAATATGATTGCTTTTTACCCAGTCCCAGCCCTCCGCGTGCCAATAATTAAAATTTTCATATCCACCTGCATGGATAAATGCTAAAAATTCGGCATTGCTGACCAATGTTTTACTAATAGAAAAATCGTGCAGGTAAACCTGATGTCTGTTCAGTTCATTGTCGAAGCTAAAACCGGTTCCTTCATAACCGATTTGGTAAATTCCACCCGGGATATCGATCCAGCCTGATTCGTTTTCAGATGCCAAAACTTCTTTTTTGTCTTTAGCATAAACCGGAAATAGCGGGTTATTACCTAAAATATATTTAATATCAGTTAACAACAATTCCTGATGCTGCTGCTCATGATTAAAGCCCAAAATCAATAATTCCTTAACTTCATCATTTAACGTTGTACTTAAAAAACTTACCATGGCTTCATCTACATAAGCACGGTACTGATAAATTTCATTCACGCTTGGGCGGCTTAAATTGCCCCGATCGGTACGGATTACCCGATTTCCAACAGTTTCGTAATAACTATTGAACACGAAATTATAATCGTTGTTATATACCTGATAGTTAACAGAAAAAGGTTTTAATATAAAGGTTTCAAAAAACCAGGTGGTATGCCCTAAATGCCATTTGGGCGGACTAACATCTACAACAGGTTGTACCACGTAATCTTCAGTTTGTAGAGGTTCACAAACCTGTTCGGAATATTTCCTAATCTGTAAGTATTCTTCTGCTAGTGTCATTAATTTTTATCCAGGTAATTTTTAAGGTCTGTGATGGTATTAACATTCAGTTCTTTTGATTGTTTTTGTCGCATCATTAAAGCATAAGAATTGTTAAAACCGATCGGTTTGAGCCATTTGATTTTAAACTTTTTCTCGAATTCAGTACTTACATAGTTGTAAGTTTTTTCTTTATCATGTGCCATTTCCTTTGCAATTTTTGGATTTGGCTGCAACAATACCAAAAGGCCGGTCCCGGTATATTCGGGATAAAAGTCGATCTGATCGTTCATCAGCGCATCAAAACAGATTTTAGTTCCGCCCAATCCGGTTTTGGTAGCTACAGCATACTGTGTATTGCCTTTAATCAGCATGCTATACATTTCTGCGAGAATATATTGTTCTCCAAAAATCTTCGAACCGATCCGAACAGTGCCTTTGTGTCCGTTTTTAGGCGCTTTATACAAGCCCTTGCTGATCA
Source organism: Pedobacter terrae (assembly GCF_900100705.1). GTDB lineage: Bacteria > Bacteroidota > Bacteroidia > Sphingobacteriales > Sphingobacteriaceae > Pedobacter > Pedobacter terrae. The sequence goes on along the minus strand of NZ_FNCH01000001.1, from coordinate 203,570 downwards.
GAAAATCCCTAGCAACCCGCTCTGGTTGCTGATGAAGATAATCTGTTCTATAGTTCAGATCGGTCATGATCGAATCTGTAATTTTACCAGAGAGCAGATTCAAAGTTTTTTCCAGTTCGGGAAACTGTTTTAAAGCTTCATCCCGAACTATGGGTGCGGCATAATAAGGCGGAAAAATATTCTTGTCATCCTTTAAGATTTTCAGATCGAAAGCTTTTAACCTTCCATCGGTAGAATAACCACTAATTACATCCAGTTCTTTCGCATAAGCAGCTTTGTACATCACCGCATCGCTGATCACGATGGTATGGATCTTTAAGCCATAAGTTGATTTCAATCCAAGATCTCCATCCTGCCTGCCCATAAATTCAGGTGTAAATCCAGCCGTTAAGGTAGAGCCATAAGCTGAGGGTAAAGCATAAAACCCACCTAAAACCAAAATTATTACAGGAAAAATGTATAAACCTTTTCTTAACTTTTTAACATCCGTTTTTTGAACGAGCGAAAGTAAAGCATCAAGTATAATCGCCAGTAAAGCGGCTGGAATGGCGCCGGCTAAAATCATATTGGTATTATTGAGGGAAATGCCGCCAAAAATAAACTCACCCAATCCTCCCGCAGCAATAAACGAAGCCAAAGTAGCAACCCCTACATTAATCACAGTTGCGGTACGGATCCCCGCTAAAATAACAGGCATGGCTAGAGGCAATTCTACTTTTAACAAAATCTGGCCTTTACTCATGCCCATCGCCCTCGCAGCCTCTTTAACATGTAAATCGATGCCAATAATGCCGGTATAGGTATTGCGGATAATTGGAAGCAAAGCATAAATCAGCAACGCAACAATAGCTGGTTTGGCGCCGATGCCCAAAACCGGGATCATGAAACCCAATAAGGCAATACTTGGAATGGTTTGCAATACACCGGCAATGCCTAAAACCATCCCCGAAAGTTTCCGTTTTCTGGCAATCAATATGCCCAAAGGTAAACCGATGGCAATAGCAAGGATTAAAGAAATAAAGGTTAAACCTCCATGTTGCAAGGTTTGACTGAGCAATTTATCAGACTGCCCCGACATAAATTGCCATAAGGTTTGCTGTTGCTCATTCATGATGTTGTGCGTTTTGGTATTGATTAAATCCGCTGGTTAACTGTTCGAAATTAATGGATTTAATGGCTTTGTTGGGTCCTGAAATGAACAGTTCCGACCGATCCTTGTTCCGCAATAATTCCATAGCTTCCCATATACTTAAATCTGCAGTTTCAGTTTCTCCGCGATGAACTATTTCTTGAGGTAAATAAGTCCAGATATCCTGTATATTAACAACTTTGAATTCAAGTATAAGCTTCTGTCCGGCAAGAAAACGCTTTGCAAAATCATTTGTTGGCTGGTACAATAATTCTTTAGGTGTACCGATCTGAACCACCTCTCCTTTATCCATTAAACAGATCCTGTCTGCAAGCTCAAAGGCTTCCAAAACATCGTGTGTTACCATCACAATGGTTTTTCTTTTCAACTCCTCTAAAGCCTTAAATTCTTTTTGGATACTGGTGCGGGTAACATTGTCTAAAGCTCCAAATGGCTCATCCATTAATAATACGGACGGATCGGTAATCAATGCACGGGCCAGGCCTACACGTTGCTGCTGTCCGCCACTTAATTCATGCGGATACATGGTCAAGGTACTTTCCGGAAGATGAAGTTTTTCAATCAGTTCTTGTGTACGGCTTACAATTTTTGCCTTATCCCATTTCAACAGTTTTGGTACAAGTGCAATGTTTTCGGCAATGGTATAATGTGGAAAAAGGCCAATATTTTGCATCACATAACCTATTCCCTTGCGTAACACATCGGGATCCTCATCGATGATATTTTCATTGTTGATTAAAATCTGCCCTGCATCGGGTTCAATTAAACGGTTGATCATTTTCAAGGTGGTGGTTTTACCACAGCCACTGGTACCCAACAAGACCAATGTTTCCTCCCTGGCCACACTAAAAGAGACCTGCTTCACCGCCTGGGTATCGCCAAATTTCTTGCTTATCTCTTTTAATTCGATCATCTCATTTATCGAGTTTCATAAATAGGTTATTCAGCGATTCTGTATAGGTAGGATGTGCAAAAACGCAATACCTGATCCTATCGTAAGTAATATCGCCTTCCATGGCCATTTGCAAAACAGACATGATTTCCCCGCCTTCTGAAGCCAAAATAGCTGCTCCCAAAATCTTTTTCGTATCCGGATCTACAACCGCCTTCATTAAGCCTAAAGTTTCGTTGGTTTCAATTCCGCGTGCCACCTGCGACATTGGAATCATGGCTACTTTATAATTCAAATTCTTTTCTTTCGCTTCTTTTTCCGAAATACCAATCCTGCCCAGTTGAGGGTCGGTAAACATACAATATGGCACAGGCCGATCCTGAATGGAGTACTTCATGCCTTCGATCAGGTTGCGGTAAACAATGGTATAATCGTTATAGGCAATGTGCGTAAAGGCTGGCCCTCCTTTTACATCACCCAATGCATAAATGCCTTTAACATTGGTTTCCAGTTTTTCATTCACTATTATATGACCTTTATCATCCATTTTAACACCACAATTTTCGAGGCCTAAATCAGCAGTTTGCGGTATGCGCCCGACTGCAACGAGTACATGACTTGCTGTTATGTTCTTTGCAGTTTTACCGGACTGGAGCAATACATGAAGCTGTTTTTTGTCCTGACTGATTTTATCAATCTTTACATCCGTAATGATTTCGATCTTTTCATCGGTTAAAATTTCAGTGAGGGCTGATGAAATATCTTCGTCTTCTCTTGACAATATACTTGATGATTTTTCCAAAATGGTGACTTTACTACCAAAGCGATTAAACATTTGTCCAAATTCCAGCCCAATATAATTACCGCCAATAACCATCAAATGCTCCGGAACGGTTTCTATATCTAAAATTGTTGTAGAAGTAAGATAGTCAATTTCATCCAATCCTTCTATATCTGGTAAGGCAGTTTTTGCTCCGGTATTAATAAAAATCCAATCGGCGGTTACTTTTTCTTCGCCACCGTTATTCAGACTAATGGTTAATTCTTTTTCAGCGCTGAATTTTGCCGTTCCGAAAATGAGCCTCAGCCCTTTGGTTTCGTTAATTCCTTTTTCTGATGAAGATCTAAACTGATTTACAATATCGTTTTTACGCTGTTTTATTTTATTGAAGTCAACTTTGACAGATCCTATTTCGACACCTAATGCGGAGGCTTTTTTAGCCTGATATATAGCTTTTGCAGAAGCGATCATCGCTTTTGTTGGTGTACAGCCATCGTTAATACAGGTACCACCGACCAATCTTTTTTCAATAAGAACTGTTTTTTTACCGGCTTCGGCAAGTTTTTTAGCCAATGGTACGCCTGCCTGCCCCGCTCCGATAATTATTGCGTCGTAATGTTTCATTGATGGAATTTATTTTGCTTTTATCATAACCTAAATAGGTAGATCAATGTTTGACTTAACATGATGTTTAGTAAAATATTTAAAGTTTAAATAAAAAAGTTACAAACTATATTCGAAAACTGACGTTAAATCTTTGTAGACATTAAATTGACAAACGTAAATCCCTAACTCATGCAAACTCAAACAGCAGAAAATACGAACCTTACCGTTTTTATCCAGGATGATACTTCTATTGAAGATAAAAGAGAAATTTTATTGAATGGTTTATTGGAAGATTTGAACAGTCAAACAGAGGCTTTAATTAAGTGAAGATAGCTTAAAATTTCATTAAGATAGATCTCTCCTCCTGTATGGGCGGGCGGGGCATTCCACTGCGTTTAAGTCGAGATGAGGGGAACTTTATGTTAGCTGATGCAGATTTGCTATAAAAAAGGGCAAACAAATTAATGCTTATCCTTTTCAAATCTAAATTAACGCTCTCTCAACAAAAGTATAAATTCTTCATAAACCTGTTTGTACAAATTTATTTAATTAAACGTTAATGCATGATGACCTGTGCCCTCCTAAGATTATCAGTTGTTTGCAAAATCTTATCTTTTAACTTTGGATTGTAATCAGGATGGGATTTTAAGAAATCCTGTACAATTGCATTTGCCTCTTTGTTGTTGTAAGTAGAAAAGGTGGCCGCTAACCACGATTGTGGAAAAAATATATCTCCTGTTTTCTGTATTTCTGCGAGTAAATCCAGGCTTTCTTTCAGGTAGAGGATAGATGTTTTTTGCCTGATGGGATGATGCAAATAAGATAATGCAGTTGTTACCCAAGCTTCTTTCTGGCGGTTCTTTCTATCTTTTAAGCCATTAAAAAATAGATCCCTTTCTTTAACATCTAAAGATAATGCAGGCATTAAATACATCAGCCGATTTTTACGATCTTCATTTTTGGTTCGGGCTAATTGGTCTTTTAAGATTGTATTTGCCGTATCAGTTTTCAGCACCAGCGTTAAGGCAAGCGCACTATAATCATCTTCTAACAGGTTAACGCCATCTGGTGCAGTTTGCTTAAGCCATATATTGTACATTTTTTTTCCAGCTCCGGCACTCAGATACACATTTTGATAAGCATTGAACAAAATTTTCTTGTTATTTTGCATTTGCTGTTGATCCATAGCGCTCCATATAATTTGCTCTAAACTTTCATGCATCGTATTCCGTGTTTCAGCGTTAAGGAAAGTCCAGTAAATATTAGTCAGGTATCCGGTAATCAGCCTCAGGTTCATCTCATTTTTCTCTACCGCTAATCCCTGTAAAAACACAGCTAAAAGCGCTTCAGATTTATTGCTTTTACCCGAAAGCATATTTTCATAGGCATTGATATAGGCTGATGCACGTTCTAAAGGATCATTAATATGATAAAGATCCGTCATCATTTCTTTATCAACCGGGAAAAGACCATATCCTGCACCATTTGCATTAAATAAAATATATTGTGGTTTAGGTAGACCATTTGCCTCTGTTAAATCTGTTTTAGCAGTTTTAGCATTTACCACCAAAAGCTTACTATAGGTTGGGTAAACCAGTTTAATTGTAAAAGATTGCGGCCATACCCTAGGCTGCCCCAGTTCACTATTTTGGCTCAAACTAAAATGGCTTATTTTATCTTTATTATATTCAATCTTGTAATTAAAAACTGGTCTTCCAGGTTCATTTACCCAAACTTTGTTCCAACTGAAGAGATCGCTTTTACTGTATTTACTTAAAATAGCAATCAGATCATTCCAGGTAGCATTGCCGTAACTGTATTTTTTCAAATATTCTCTTATTCCCTTTTGAAAATTATCCTTGCCCATCAATAATTCCAACTGGCGCATCATAATGGGGGCTTTATGGTAAATGATATTTCCATACATCGATCCGGCTTCCTGTAAGTTATCCAGTTGCTGGCGAATAGGATTGGCACCCAGGGTTCGGTCTACTCCATAAGCGGCCGGATAATGATCTTGCAAAAACTTAAGGTCGAAAGTACTTTTACCCATTAATTTTTCGGTCACCTTATCGGCCATAAAATTGGCAAACACCTCTTTCATCCAAACATCATTGAACCATTTCATGGTCACCAGATCGCCAAACCACATATGTGCTGTTTCATGCGAAATAAGATTAGAACGCGAAATAAACTGATCTTTAGTTGCACCCTGATCTAAAAACAATGATGATGCCTTATACTGCACCTCCCCAGGATGCTCCATTCCGCCGAACTGAAAATCAGGAATGCTTACAAAGCCAATTTTCTGAAATGGATATTTGATTGCTGTCCAGTCTTCCAAAAAATCTATGGCATCACGGTGGGCTACAAAAACAGAATCAACGCTAAATTTAATTTTCGTCGAATCGGTTTCACGGTGCAAAAATTCCATGTTGTTATTTTTCATTAGCCGATTGATCAGGCTATATTTCCCCGCGGTAAAAGAGAATAAATAAGTAGGCAATTTATCCGAACGGTTGAAATGATAAGTAATCGCATTACCCGTTACTATCGAATCCTTTTTAGCAGCATTAGCCATTACCTTCCAATTGTTTGGAACGGTTAAGGAAAGTAAAAAGTTAGCCTTTAAATCCGGCTGATCAAAACAAGGGAATACCGTTCTGGCATGATCTGGAACAAACAGGGCATATAAAAAATCTTTATTTCTGTTTAACGATTCGTTGCCAGCGATGAATTCAGTTTCAATTTGGTTATTCCCAATCTTTAAGTATTCCTGCTCAATCAGGATATGTTCTTCCTTAAAATTGATCGGTATAGATTTTCCGTTAACCGATACCCGCTTAATATGATCTATATTTTGCTTAAAATCAACCTGCAGATAAATTAACTTATTTAACTCAAAATCAATACTTTCAGTTGATTGAATTAGATCTGTTTGTTCAGCAGGTATATTAAAGTGAAGTTTGTATTCAATATGACTTATTGCAGCGCTTCTGGCATTTGCTAATGCCAAAGAAACCCCGGGCGCTACAGCTACGGTTTTTGATTGCTGCGCATAAGAGGTTGCGATCAATAACGGTAAAAAGCAAAAACATTTGATTATTGTATTCATTTTATAAAATTTATTCTCCGTTTATCATTTGTACAATGGTACCATAACTCATCCAAACCATGGTTAATACCACAGCTAAACCTGTTAAGGTTAACCATAACGGTTGTTTGTAATTGGCAATGATTTTAGTTTTATAAGCTGCAATAAGCATAATACCCAATGCAACAGGCAAAATAAAACCATTTATGGCGCCTACGGTAAGCAGCGTTTTAACCGGTTTACCAATAAAGATAAAAATAACACAAGAAATTGATATGAAAGCAATTATGATCTCTCTGTTAAACTTTAATATTAACGGATGGAAACTCTTTACAAAAGAGATGGATGTATATGCAGAACCTACTACAGAAGAAATTCCCGCAGCCCAGATTACCACACCGAAAATTTTATATCCTATTTCGCCACTGGCCAATCTAAAAACTGAAGCGGCTGGATTAGCCGGGTCTAAAGTTACACCTTTACTTACCACGCCCAAAGCTGCTATGAATAATAGTAAACGCATAATAGATGCCAGTCCAATTGCACTTAATGCACCTTTGTTTACGCCACCCAAATTCTGTATTCCCGTTTGTCTGGCATCAAGTAAACGATGAGCACCCGAAAAAGTGATATAACCGCCAACGGTTCCGCCAACGATGGTTAATACTGCGGTAAAACTAAACTGTGTAGGATTTACTGCCCTTAATGCTGCTTCGGCCAATGGTGGCGAGCTGGTGTAGGCTATAATTAAAGCCAGTACAATTTTAATCAGTCCCATGGTTTTGGCAAAAACATCCATGGCTTTTCCAGCTTCCTTATAAATAAAGATTCCTATAGCCATAACCGCACTAATTACTGCACCCTGCCCTACACTAATACCAAATAATACATTTAATCCTAAGCCAGCACCAGCTATATTACCAATATTAAAGGCCAGGCCTCCTAAAAAGACCAAAAAGGAAATAAAATAACCCAAACCAGGGAATACCTTATTGGCGATATCTTGTGCAGGTTTATCGGCTACGGCAATAATCCGCCAGATATTTAACTGTGCAATGGCATCCAGTATGATGGATAGCAAGATGACGAATGCAAAACTTGCGCCCAGTTGCTGGGTAAAAACAGCTGTTTGTGTTAAAAAACCCGGACCAATGGCCGATGAAGCCATTAAAAAAGCAGCACCTAAAAGTACGCTCCAATTATATTTTGACTTCATATTGCTGGAGCTTTAATGATAATACTTTCTTTTTTTAGCCTGTTGGCTATTAATTTGGCGAACTCAACAGCATGTTCACCATCGCCATGTAAACAAACCGTTTCAGCTTTCACGGCAATACGATTTCCGTTTACACTTTTTACTTCCTGTTTTAAAGCAAATCCCAAAACCTGATTAACAGCATCAGCTTCATTGGTAATTAAGGCATGATCTGCTGAACGCGGCGTAAGTAAGCCATCATCCTGATAGCTCCGATCGGCAAAGACTTCTGATGCGGTTGCAAGGCCGTATTTTTCAGCCTCGGTGATCATCTTGCTTCCTGCTAAGGCATATAAGATCAAGCCCGGATCAAAATCAAAAACGGCCTGTACAATCGCTTTTGCTAAAGCAATATCCTTTGCAGCCATATTATATAAAGCGCCGTGCGCCTTAACATGATGTAATTTACTGCCCGCAGCTTTAACAAAACCGCTTAATGCACCAATTTGGTACAAGGTAAGCTGATAGGCTTCATTTGGACTAATCTTCATTTCTCTCCGTCCAAAGCCTTGTAAATCGGGTAAACCAGGATGTGCACCTATGGCTACCCCCTTTTTTATGGCTAAAGCTACCGTTTGCTGCATGATGGCCGGATCGCCTGCATGAAAACCGCAGGCGATATTTGCCGATGAAATATAATCCATCAGTTTTTCATCATTTGGCATGGCATAATTTCCAAATGCTTCTCCCATATCACAATTAAGATCGATCATTTTCATTTTAAATATATTTAAGGCTTATTGCCATGGTAATCAATGATAAATCATGCTCACGTTCAAGATAAAGTTCTTCTGCCTCTTCTCCTGATATTTCAGAAAACTGAATACTATCGCCGGGTTTAAGCTGCGCACATAAAGGCAAATCGACCGCTGCAACATGAGCAATACGCGGATAGCCACCTGTTGTCTGGCAGTCGGCCATGAGTATAACCAAATTGCCACTCCCCGTTACCTGAATAGTCCCCGGTGTAACTGCCGTACTGAGCAATTCTTTTTTAACTTTTTTTACCAATCGCTTTCCAGACAAATGATAGCCCATACGGTTACTCCTTAAATCAATACTATAAGTACCGGTTAAAAACGAAAGAATGGAGGTAGCATCGAACCAACAAATTTCATTGGCCAGCACAACCCTAATCTTTTGCCTTTTCTTTGGTAGTAAACTTTCGCGCGAAATGCGCCAATGTGGATAGGTTAACGATCTTTCGATCAGTTGACTCAAAATTTTACTGGATACTTCGTTAAGGATGGTATTGCTGACGAGTACATCTGCTTTTTGCAATTTCCTTCCTTTAAACCCTCCAAAGCCAGCGGTAAGGTATGTGCTTTTGCTTTTCATTACATCAGGCACCTCCCATCCACCAGCAACAGCTAAATAGGTGCGCATCCCAATAGGGTTATTGATCAACCTGATCACAGAACCTGCTGGAAAAAACAATGGCTTTTCTGCAGGCATTAATTCATTATTATAAACTAAAAAAGCACCATCGCCAGAATAGGAAATCAGAATTGGTGTTTCAGCTTTAAATGAAGCATCAGCATAAGTAAACTCAATGGTCGCGTCGTTATCGTCGTTACCAACAGCCTTATTGGCTAAACGATGCGCCAATTCATCCATCGCACCAGAAACAGGTACTGCTTGCGAAAGATACCGGTACCGTCCCATATCTTGAATTGTACTTAATAAGCCAGGTTTAATGATGCTGATTTTCATACTTCAATTCCATAAGCATTAAACTCATCCATATCAACGGCTTGAAAAGTAACCCGGTCTCCTCCCTTTAAAAATGACGGTTGTTTACGGCTAACATCAAACATCTTTACTGGCGTTCTGCCGATAATCTGCCAACCACCAGGTGTTTCCATGGGATAAATACCGGTTTGATTACCTGCAATACCCACTGATCCGGCAGGAATTTTAGCAGCCGGAACCTCTTTTCTTGGCGTGGCTAATCTGTTGTCCATCCCGCCCATATAAGCAAAGCCCGGTACAAATCCGATCATAAAAACCGTGTAATACCCAGCCGTATGCATCTCGATTACCTCGCTTTCGCTAAGTTTATTGTGGCGAGCTACCGTTAAAACATCATGACCAAAATCGCCTCCATAACACACCGGAATAACCAAATGATTAGCCATTACCTTTGATTTCTCTGTTTCTATCGCTGCAATTTTATTTAAGTGTGCCGATACCTTTTCGAAACAGCCCTCACCAGGAAGGTCTGATAACATCACCGTTAGCGGATCATAAAAAACAGTTAAGGTAGTATAAGCGGGAACAGTGGTAATTAAACCATTAAAAGAATTTTGCAGCAGCAGCTGGTTAAAACCGGTAATCAGGTACAATAAATCATTATCGATTTCGGTTCCAAATGTTATGGTAACCGATTTTTCGCTCAACCCGTAAATTTTTAATGGAATGTTTGTCCCTAAATATCTTTCCTGCTTATTCATACAAACAGGAAGACTTATCTATAAATATCTTCATATACGGGCGTGATGCTAGACTGCCGCTATAAAAATGGCTATATATTCTCAAAATCACAAAAATTTTGAGAATAGGATAGTTAAAACTGATTTATTGGCAAAAAATTGATCATTACTGCCTAATATTCAGCTATTTTTCAGTCGCCTCAAGACCCTTTATCAATTGCAATAGTTCATGCTGCTCTCCGGCATCTAATTCGATCAGGCCATTAAACATTTCAAAAATTTCATCACGGAGATTAGCGCGCATTAAAAGATCAATCAGGCGTACGATGGTTTTCTTCTGGTCAGTATTTAAGCCGCCAAATAATTTGGGTTCTATTTCATACAATGCCTTAATTAAATTAACCAATGGTGGCTTCCTTAAGTCTTTTTCCCGTTCACTGGCATAAACCGGAAATACACCATCCTGCTCGTAACTTTGAATCAAGTTATTGGCATATTCTTTTAAAAATGGTTTGCGTTTACTTTTAAGATATTCGGTTAGTGCTTTAATCAAAAACCTGTATTCGGCCGAAGATTTAGCCGCACCAAATATGGCCACCTGTTCTTCATTTTCGAAACTTTTAAAATCAAAATCACGAAAAAAATCACTGTCGATATAAACACTATGGAAATAATCGTCGCTTTTTTTATTTAAGGTGGTGTAATCTTTATAAATTTCTTCGCCACCGGCCAAAAAGTAGTATTTGGACAATTCTTTGTGCAGGTTTTCTTTCCAGTGAACATATTTGATCTTGAAAGTAACAGCAGTATCAGGATAAACGAGCTTAAACTCCTCTATACTTTTAATATTACTGCTAAAATCCAATGCTTCGCCGTTTACAATAATAGAGTAGTTCTTATGTTTATTCAATTCTATAAACCAACAGAATTCATTGATCAAAAACGGAAGCACTATGGTTTCTATATCTTGCTGGCTGATTTTCAAATTGGTAAATGAAACAGTGGTACCTGTTGTACCGGTATGGCCCGGAACGGTAGAAAAATCAGAGCTATAATTATTTAAACCGCCCGTATTGATGCGGATTTCGCCATTGTGAAAACCTTGGTCTGATTGGTAAGTGGTATGCCAAACGGCGTCGTGCGCAAAGGTAAAAAAGGTGAGCCTACCCACCCCATTGCGACCATGCATTTTGGAGGTATGTTTTGGCGCTACAATCTGAATGGATTTTTCAGATTCGAAAAACGGTTCAAATTTTTGTGGTAAACGGTCGAAATTGATTCCGTAACCATTATCAGCAATTGTTAATTCGGTTAAAAGTCCTAATGGATTGGATACATAATCAACATAAATGGTATTTGCATTGGCATCAAAGCCATTCCAAATGTATTCGGCAATCGCCTGTCTTTCATTATAGTTTTTAAGTACTTTTTGTATTCCTTTTGAAGTGATATTAACCTTTACAGACATATTTACTAATATAATTAGCAAATATATCATAAAATTTTGATCTTTAAGCTTTAGAATAACAAATTCCCTACATCCGCTAAACAGGCTTATTTTTATAATAAAGTTGGTTATATATTCCGCTGACGAAAATGCCGGCGAAGTTTTCCTCTCTATATTAAGCAACGCTAATTGTTGTCTGATCAGCTCATGTTATTTGGCAATGGCTTTGATATAACGCTTATTAAAAATTAATTAAATAAGTAAAAAAACCCTTTGAGATGAAAGATATTACTCAAAGGGTCTGTACATTTTTTTTAAAAAAAAGCTAAACGAAATTTATGAGCTATGCTCAGCCAAAAAGATCGCTGCTCAGGTAGCGGTCTCCTCGATCGCAGGCAATAAACACAATAGTTCCCTGTTCCAGTTCACCGGCAAGCTTTAAAGCGGCTGCGCAGGCACCACCAGAACTCATGCCCGCAAATAAACCTTCTTCTTTCGCCATTCGCCTCGCCATTAAAGTTGCTTCTTCCTGTGCAATATCCATCACCCGGTCTACCCTTTTAGGATCAAATATTTTTGGCAGATATTCTTCAGGCCAGCGCCTGATACCCGGAATGGAAGAACCTTCTGTAGGTTGACAGCCTACAATCTGAATAGCAGCATTTTTTTCCTTAAAAAACCTCGAACAGCCCATAATAGTACCGGTTGTTCCCATAGAACTCACAAAATGTGTAACCTGTCCTTCGGTATCTCTCCATATTTCTGGTCCCGTAGTTTTATAATGCGCCAGATAATTATCCTGATTGGCAAATTGATTTAACAGGTAATATCCTTTTGAAACACCTTTTTCTTCAGCGTAATCCCTGCAGGCCTCAATACTTTCCAGCAAGGTTACTTTTGCGCCAAAGGCTTCCATGGTTACCTTTCGTTCGCGAGTAGAATTGGCCGGCATAACCAGTTCAATATCCAGATTATACAAACTTGCAATCATGGCTAATGCAATGCCAGTATTACCGCTTGTGGCTTCTACCAATTTAGTTCCAGGAGTTACCTCGCCACGTTCAATTGCACTTCTGATCATATTGAGCGAAGCGCGGTCTTTAACACTACCGCCCGGATTGTTTCCTTCTAATTTAGCAAATACGCGCACACCGGGATTAACATTCAGCTTTTGAAGTTCGGCCATTGGCGTGTTCCCGATCAGATCGATTATTCCTGCCATATTATAATATATTAATTGGTTTCTTTGTGATTTCTAATGGTAATGATTGGCGAATGATAAGCAGTAGAAAATGCCGGGATACTTTCGGTGAGCCATACATTCCCTCCGATGATACTATCGTGCCCGATAATGGTTTCGCCACCCAATATGGTTGCCCCTGAATAGATCACCACCCTATCTTCTACAGTAGGGTGACGTTTACTGCCCGCCAATGTCTTTTTAACACTCAAGGCACCCAATGTTACCCCCTGATATAGTTTAACGTAACGGCCAATGGTACTGGTTTCTCCGATCACAATTCCTGTTCCGTGGTCAATATAGAAATGTTCGCCTATACTGGCTGCCGGATGGATATCGATCCCGGTTTTAGAATGCGCATATTCGGTCAGTATTCTTGGCACAAGCGGAATTCCAAAATTGTAAAGCATGTGGGCAATTCTGTAGAAACAGATGGCATAAAAACCCGGATAGGTACGAATGACCTCAAATCTGCTCTGTGCCGCCGGATCACCCTCGTAAATAGCCAGAATATCGGTATTTAAAATCCGGTAGAGTTCTGGTAAGCTTTCAAAAAACTGACCCGCTGCATTTTTGCATTCGCTATTTTTAAGCTTGCAACTCACGGATATGATATCATAAAGCTCAAGCTCCAAAGTGGCCACATATTCCTTTATTTCTGTAACGGTCGAAAATACCTGGGCAGAATTTTCTGGAAAAAGTACCTGAATAAGCTTTTCTGCCCAAAGGGATATTACTTTATTGGGTGGAATGTTTTGTTGTTCAAGAGGATTCTTGAGAATTTGTTCAAAAAAATGGTCTTCCATAACTGCTGGACGATCTGCTCATCGACTAAATATATAGATTTAATCGCTAAATGTAAGTTTTGTTTTTTTAAACTGAAACTACAGGCAGGATTTTATGTATAAAAATGGCGGGGAAATAACAAATTAGTCTGAAGTCCAAAGTCTCAAGTCTGTATTCGTTAATCGGACAAGATTGAAGTTTTGCTGATCAGTCTTATGGCTGATGGAAAGATATTACCGGAGAAATTTAATAAAAGACCCTAAAACACCCGTCCGACCGGCCGGGCGGAAGTTCAGGGTGACGACTCCCTATAAATACATGTTATTTTAAAGAAAAATAGCGGAGATTTCTATTAATTTATAAAACTCCGCTATGGCTAAATGAAAGTAATTTGAGATATTTATTGCTTCTGTTGAGACAAGAAAGAAACTAAAGAAGCCAGTTCTTCATATGATAGTGAATTAGCCAAACCCTCTGGCATCATCGAAGTTTCCATTTCTTTTCTCGATAAAATATCACCTGCTTTAATAGTGAAAACTTCCCCGGCAATATTACGCATCACTACTTTAGCAGCAGTTTCTTCTGTAATAAAGCCCATATAGGTACGGTCGCCTTTAGCGGTAATCATTACCGAAGCAAATCCCTGAGAAATTGAAGCATTGGGTTTTAATATCGATTCTGCAATCTGCTCACGGTTCATGATAGAACCAATCTGTCCCATAAAAGGACCTTTCATTTTTTCGCTTTTGTTTAAGCTATGACAAGCTACACACCCCTGGCTATTGAAAATATTTTTGCCTTTTAGCGGATCGCCCTGTAATTTATTGATGGCCAACAATACATCCTCAATAGATGATTTACCTACCTGACCTTTTTTGTTTTTGATTTTATCCAGATCAATTTTTGGTTCTTCTACCGCGGCTACTTTCTCTTCAATGGTAAATTCAGGGATATCCATCCGTTGGCGCTCATTTAAATCAACATAAAATTGCCTGCCCTTCGCTCCTGCTTTTGCAGCTTCCTCTTTTAAAAATTTCTCGATCATTGGAGAGCCTTCCCATGAAACTGCTTTAAAGTATGGACCGTGTGAGTCGGGACGTGTACCCCACCACCAGGTAGCATCGTAGGCAATTTCTTTTTTATACAAACGGCCTAAAGTAACCAGAATTTGCTGTTTTAACTTTTCATCCGTTGCTTGTTTGTAGTTTTCGATTAGCCCGTTAACTGCTTTTTCGGTATGTATATAACGTAAAGCCCAAAGTGCCAGGGTAGAATTTTCGGTTTTAACCGCAGCCAGTAAAGCATCCACCGCCTGAAGATCAACCAAGGCCCTAACCGCTAAATGAGGCAGGATAATGGCCGAATTTGGTGTTGCATGAGGCCCCTCGGTACCTTTTGCAGGCGCTGTAAATGAAGCAGGCACTTTAGTTTGTAAAAGCACATTGGCCACTTCAGCCCTGCCCAGGCGGTTTAAGCCAATGATTGAAGCAGCCTGAACACGAAGATCAGCATCTTTTAAGCCTTCTAAAAATGGCTCAACAGGTACTTTATCTATATAAGTTTTACGATCAGCGAGTGCTTTCAGGGCAAATTCCTTCATTGCTTTATCTTTCGTAAATTCAATCAAAGTTGCAATGCCGTTTTCTTTGGTCAGCTGTGCATAGGTATACATACCAGCTAAACGCACGTCAAGCGCTAAACCCTGATCGGAGGCAACTTTTAAAGCGGTCGAAATCGCTTGTTTATTGTTACGCGAAATCAATTCTTGTGAAGCTGCCAAGCGGCCTACTGCACTATTTGATTTAAGTAGTTCTGTTAGTTTTTTAACGGAAGCCTTTTTAACATCTGGGAAAGCTTTGTAGGTCCAGTTATTGGGTACTGCACGAACAACGTAACCTTTATTCGGACTGCCAGAATAACCTGCGCCATCCCAGGCCGAAAGGTAAAGTCTTCCAGATCCATCTACGTCAAGATCGGTAATTTGCGGTAGTTTAATAAATTCTTCATCTTTCTGCGTAAAGGTTGGTCCATCGGCAGTAACCCTGTGGATATAAAGCATGCTTCTGCCCCAATCGGCCATCATCGGAACATGATTGTACTGCTCAGGCCAGTTGGGTTCATCCATAAATAATGCCCCGGTACCCGATCCTCCTCCTAAATCGGCAAGTGCCGGAATAATTTCATCGGTAAAATTCTGAAATAAAACCGGGTAACCATATTCGCCAGATTGTATGTGGTGCGAGAAACGTACATTCCAGCCACCACCATCATTGGTATTTTCTCTGGTAAAAACATTCATGTAAGGATCAATGGCTACATCGTAAACATTCCGTGTACCATGTGTATATACTTCCATTTCAGTTCCATCCGGACGGACGCGCATAATCCCACCACCTAACATGGTCAACTTTTTACCTGAACGGTCTACTGCATCATGGAATCCAAAATCTCCAACTGAAATGTAAATCCATCCATCAATGCCCATCCTGATGCCATTGGTGGCATGATCGGTACCGCGTTCGCGGATATATTTGGCGTTACTGATGTGTTCAATAAGCGGTTTTTCTGGTCCATCTGCCTTCCCATCGCCATCTTTATCTTCGAAAACAACCAAATTCATGCCCGTAGCCTGTCTTGTTTCTTTTGAGAAAGTGGTGTGCAATACATATACCTGATTGCCTTGTACAATAATTCCCCGGGGATTATCTACTTCGGCAAAATCTATATGTTCGTCCATTTTGCCGTCATTATCCTTATCTATCAATTTAAGGATATGGCCTTTACCGGGATCTTTACCTAAAGATCCGATCATATCAACACCCACGTATACTTCGCCTGTTGGTGCAACAGCTAAACAGGCCGGGCTTGGCGTAACATCGGGTCCTGCGAAATTTGTAATGGTTAATTCGGGGGGCGATACGTGCTGGATCTGTGGTTCGCTAAAAAAGTTTTTTAATCCAAAAAAAACTAATGTAAAAGAAATTAAGCTTAAGGAAAATTTAATCATTTGGTGTGGTATTGTTCTTGGTTAGTTTTGTGCGAGGTAAACTTACATAAAATATAAATTCCCTATTGCCACAATTTTGTGCGGTTTCACATGCTTTATTTATCAATCTGGTTAAAATCCACGCAGTTTATGACATAGAAAATTAAATAAGCTGCTTTAGCTAGGAAAATGTAATAAAACCACTTAAACCACGCCATAAATTCAGTAAAAAACCGCTATTCGGGCAAACAAAGGACAATTTTAGACAGAATAGGTTGCCCTACATCATAATCAGGTAAATTATTTCAAAAAAAACTTGAATTAGCGTGTATATTTCATTATATTTACTCAATTCAACATTCATAAAATCAGTACGTTATGAAAAATATTTTTTATTTCTTCCTGACTGCCCTGATCTCCTCCATTGCGTTGCTAACCACAAGGGATTCATTTGAACCCGAATTGGTTTATAGTACAGTGGTTTTAATATGGATTCTGTACATCTGGTACCATATTTATGCTGCTGATAAGAGGAACTACAGCGAGTAGTTTATTTTTTATACATATTAATTTCCAAACAATTATTGTTAGGTTAAGTTTGCATGCCTTTTGTTTTGAGGATGCAAGACTCGAAATGTTTTAATTTAGCATAGTTAACGGATGTATCATCGTTAATTTACTATCTTCGCCAAAAACTAAAACACATTAGTTTACGTTTATAACTAAGCTTGGCTAATTGGCCAGGTATACATTAAGCTTAATGAACTTGGAGCATCGACCTCGTACATGGGGTAGATTATCGCACAAGATCATGAAATCAAAAGCAAAATTCCCATGTTTAGCAGGGAATACATTTTACTCGGAAGTTCGCCGCAGAGTAAACAACGACTTTAAAGAAAACGACAGAAGTATCAATGCGAATGTATTGATGTGGTTTAAGGCCTTTCTTTTCCTTACCACATTCCTGGTACTTTACTTTTCAATACTCCTTTTAAACTTGCATAGCGCTATACTTTTAGGACTTACCATTTTACTTGGCGCAACTTGTGCATTTATTGGTTTTAATATCTGCCACGACGCTATCCACGGTTCACTTTCAAGTGCTAAACGCACCAATTCATTTTTTAGTTTTCTTTTTAATATGGTTGGGGCTAGTCCGTATGTATGGAACATTACGCACAATGTAGTGCACCACACTTATACCAATATCCCCGGTCATGATGAAGATATTGAAGTGGCACCAGGTTTAATACGAATCTGCGCGGAGGATGAGTTAAAACCCCATCAACGATTCCAGCAGTGGTATGCCTTTCCGCTCTATAGTCTGGCTTCGCTTTCCTGGGTGTTTCGTAAAGATTATAAAAAGTTTTTCCAGAAAAGTGTAGGTGCCTGCCAGAACAAGCATCCCAAGATTGAATACTTTAACCTCTTTTTCTATAAATTTCTTTACTATTTTATTTTTATTGGTTTGCCCATATTGGTCATGTCGATCTCATGGTGGCAGGTTGCAATCGGTTTCATCGTGTTGCACATGGCACAAGGATTAACCATGGGACTTGTTTTTCAACTGGCTCATGTGGTAGAAGGGACAACTTTTCCAACAACCAATGCAGCAGGAAATATGGAAGAGGCCTGGGCCGAACACCAAATGCGTACTACAGCCAATTTTGCAACGCAATCGCCAATCTCAGCATTTTTTCTTGGTGGCTTGAACCGACAGATAGAGCACCACCTTTTCCCTAAAATATGCCACGTCCACTATGGCCGCATCTCCATAATTGTAAAACAAACTGCATTAGAATTTGGACTGCCTTATCACGAAAACACCACTTTCCTATCGGCACTCCGCTCCCATTACCGTATTTTAAAAAAAATGGGACGACCTGAAACAGCTTAACGCTTATATCTATAATTTCTTACTATTAAGTTAAGAGCGATCATTGAAGCCTAATGTTCTTACTCCCTTAATCATAAAACCTGTACACCAATTAATTGGTCATAAGATATTTAGGACATTAAGATACATTGCCCTAACTTAGTTCCCTAATAACAAAACACTTAACATCAGCTAATTGCCATGAAGAAGTTTAGGTATTAAGGTAGATACCAAACTTAACACGCTTATTTCGTTAATATTAAGAACCTTAAAATCAATTAATTAACCATTAAAAAGTTTAAAACATTAAGTTTTAGCATCTGTAAATTGGCCATATGCATTCAAGACCAATGAACTAGTGAACCTACAGCTGATAACATAAACTTAACATACAATATATTCCTTCACGAAGTAGATCTTTATATCTTTAATGATATGTACTGGTACGAAGAAGAAGTGAAACAATTGGAAAGAGCGCATCGCTCAGACCGTGAGCACCCGGGGGTTATTTTTTATGGCAGTTCCTCTATCCGGTTGTGGAATAGCCTTGAAGATGATTTCTGTGGCATGAAAGTAACTAATCTCGGCTTTGGCGGCTCTACTTTAGCTGCATGCGTTTGGTTTTTTGAGCGGATTATGACAGATTATGAGCCGAAGGCATTGGTGGTATATGCAGGTGATAACGATCTTGGTGATGGCAGAAATCCTGAAGAAATTTTTATCTTTTTCCAACAGTTGATGGTTAAAGTTAACCAACGGTTTGGCATATTGCCTTGTTATTTCATTTCTTTAAAACCCAGTATTACCCGCTGGCAAATGGCCGATCAGTTCAGATATACCAATAACCTTATTGAAAGCGAAATTATTAAACTCAACAGCCATTGGAAATTTATTGACGTTTTTAAGAAAATGCTCAATAAAGATGGCCATCCAAACCCCGCACTTTACGATCACGACGGGCTTCACCTGAGTGAAGAAGGTTATCAATTATGGGCCAGTACAGTTAAAGAGAAATTAGGTTAATTATTACGCTTAATTAATATGCTGATAACATTGATGCCTTAATTTTCCAGAAAAGAATTAACGCAATGAACAGGGAATATCACAAATGGTTCAGCCAGCATCTTCAGCGAGACATGGAGCTTCTTGTTTTCGGCCACTCAGGAAGGGCAGTCATCTTCTTCCCCACCCGGATGGCCAGATTTTACGATTACGAAAACTGGGGAATTATCGCTTCTTTGAGTGCGCAGATTGAAAACGGCGAACTTCAGATTTTCTGTGTGGACAGCGTAGATGGAGAGAGTTTTTATAATGATGAAGTATTTCCATCGGTACGCATAGACAGGCATTTACAATATGAAAAATATCTGCTCGAAGAAGTATTACCGCTTATTTATCAGAAAAACAACGGCAATTATATTGAAACTGCCGGCTGCAGCATGGGGGCTTATCATGCTATAAACCTGGCCCTTAAATATCCCTGGTTATTTAAAAAAGCTGTTGGCATTAGTGGGCGGTACGATCTTACCCAAAACATTGGCGACTTTAGAGACCTGCTGGATGGATTTCATAGCGACGGCGTTTATTTTAATATGCCTACCCAATATATAGCAAACTTAAACGATGATCAATTATTATCGGCAGTTAGAAATATGGAAATTATCCTTGCGGTCGGCGAAACGGATCCTTTTTTAAACGACAACCAACACCTGAGCAATTTACTATGGAAAAAAGGTATTCGCAACCAGTTTCACACCTGGGAAAGCAATGCACACCGGCCCCATTATTGGCGAAAAATGGCGCCTATGTACATTTAATTTTATTAAGCACCTTGCCTTATTTAACTGCTACGCTGAAATATTGTTTAATATGAATAGTGCCTACAGGTTTTTTAAATTTTTCATCTCCTAAAACAATATTGGCATCCAACAACCATTTTCAGCTAGGCTATTAATATTCGCTACTTTAATTCCTTTAACCGTACCTGAATTGGCGTTACATTGAAATAATCACATGAAGGGCAAGAAAACAGGTACTTGACCTTTCCAGCCAACATATCGGCATCAGTTATTAAGCATGTTATTGATATAAATTTACAAATTAATTGACATTGCATAACAAGCCCGGCTTGCATTAAAACTGACAGTCCAAAATTCAACTTAACACTGATTGTATAAGAAAATATTAAGTTTGCATATAAACAGATTAAATTTTAAAAAGATGAAGCAAGGATTATTAATCGATATGGATGGGGTGATTTATAGCGGAGAGGCACTCATCACGGGAGCAGACAGATTCATTAAAAAACTGATCGACGAAGAGATTCCTTTCGCGTTTATGACCAACAATAGCCAGAGAACGCCATTGGAAGTGGTACGTAAATTAAAGGGACTGGGTATAAAGGTTGAAGAAAGCCACGTATATACCAGTGCAATGGCTACCGGGAAATTCCTTTCCGATCAAAGTCCGAACGGTACTGCTTATGTATTGGGAGAAGGCGGCTTGTTAAGCAGTTTACACGATCATGGCATTACTTTGGTCAATACCGATCCTGAATTTGTGGTATTGGGCGAAGGCAGGAACTTTACACTTGAAATGGTTCAACGTGCGGTCGACATGATTCTGGCTGGCGCCAAATTTATCACCACAAACAGAGATCCATCGCCAAAGAAACCTGGATGGAATAACCTCGGGATTGCAGCCACTACAGCCATGATTGAAGAAGCAACTGGCAGAAAAGCATTTGTTACTGGTAAACCAAGTCCGGTGATGATGCGTTCGGCACGTAAATTCTTAGGTTTGGAAACCAGTGAAACCACCGTTATTGGCGATACGATGGAAACTGATATACAGGGCGGTGTACAGATGGGTTATAAAACTATTTTGGTACTTTCGGGCATATCAAGCAAAGATACTTTAGGACATTATGCCTTTAAACCTGATATGATTGCAAGCTCTGTTGATGAAATAGAATTTCCGTTAACCTGGTGGGAGAATAAATAGTTTGGAGTTTGGAGTTTTGAGTCCTCAGTCTTTAGTCCAGAGTCGTTAGTCTAGACCGGCTATTTATTAATAGTGAAAAATGGGCTGGAATCAGGATGTGCAGCCTTGAAATAACTTATGCGATAATCAGTTGTAGATATAATAGGCACCTGCTCATAATTAGTAAGCCCACCAGCCTGATTAAACCGAGTATATATAGTTGAATCATTTGCAACCCGCTCATGTACTGGTTTATCAGGCGTTTTTTTGTCAGTAAATTTATCGGCTTTGGTTAAAAGGCCAATTGCTGGTATAACCATCAATAGCGCCACGCAAGAAATCAGTCTCATATCATTTTGCTTAAATCGTCTTATTATTTGGTTCGCCTCTTTAAACAAATATGAAACGATGTTATTAGCAAGATGATTAGCTATCATTATGAAATTGTTAAAGTTACGCTGCAGTTTTAAATCAATATTAAGTTTAGCGACCCGAAGATCAAACTATATCGGCATACCCCATTCCGCGTTGTTCGGTTGAGATAATGCAATTGTATCAGGACACGGACGCTAGTTTGCCGCAATCATCCAACTTGACGTACACGGTGACTTTCCTCAGTGAAGTCGGTAATTTCGTCTAAGTGGTTCGTGATGACACGAACCATGGCAACAGAAAGGCCAACTCCATGCACTCAGTGAATTTTCTCGGTGAGTTCAGTGGTTTGGTTTAATGATCCCTTCCCGGCGGAAGTCTTAATGCCAATGGGCCAAAGCAAAGGCCTGAATGGTGCCCTCCGTAGAAGTTCAAAAAAATACAACTTACTAAACCAAAATGCCCCCTCTTATAAATGGTTCGTGGCGACAGCGACACGAACCACGGCGACATATTTTATTATTTTACTTCCTCAAACTTCAGCACTACACTCGTTCTATCTGTAGTTAAAACCGGGTTAAACCCAATATTCATCAAAAAATCTCCTGTGTAGGTTTTGTTGCCATCAATTGGCGATTTCGTATCAGGAAACAAGTTGATTTCCCTGATCTGATATTTCTTAGCTGCATCCAATCCATTTAATTTAACCGGATATTTGCTGCCTTCGCCATAACGGTAATTAACCAGGTAATTAAAAATTACGCCTTCCGTTTTCTGCTCATTTACATATAACATCGAGGCTACACTACCATTACGAGGATCGGCTAAACGATATTGTTCGCCCTGCCAGATAATCGCTTTCAGTTCATTATAGTTTTTAATTGCCTCCTGACAGAACTGAAGTTCTTTTTCGGGCAGTTTGCTTACCACAATATCAAAACCCAGTTTCCCCATCATGGCTACATCAGTACGGAATTTTATTGGTTGTTTGCCCCAATCAGTAACGTGGTTGGATGTGCTGATGGCTGGATAAAAATAAGAGTATTCCCATTGTATGAAGATTCTTTCCAGTGGGTCGGTATTGTCGCTGGGCCAAAACTCCGTAAAATACTGGAGTGCGGCATAATCTACCCTGCCACCGCCGCCAGAACATAACATCATCGGCACAGTAGGATATTTGGCACGGATGCGCTGTAATACATTATACAATCCCTTAACATAATCGATGTAAAAATGTGATTGATTTTTCTGGTGTGCTGAGTAAGCATTATAAATTACCGCATTACAATCCCATTTAATATAGGCCAGTTTTGGATTTTTGGTAAATAACCTATCCACTACCCCGAAAACAAAATCCTGAACCTTAGGGTTCGACAGATCAAGCTCGAGCTGGTTCCTGAAATAATACTCAGGGCGGTTTGGCTGTTTCACCACCCAATCAGGATGTTTTTCATACAGTTCACTTTTGGGGCTCACCATTTCAGGTTCTATCCAGATCCCGAACCGGGTACCAATATTATCGGCTTCTTTTACCAATGAGGCAATACCATTAGGGAGTTTCTTTTTGTTTTCCTGCCAGTCGCCAAGCGCTGCGTTATCGCTGTTACGCGGATATTTATTGCCAAACCAACCATCATCCAGCAAAAAGAAATCGACCCCCAGTTTTTTGGTATCTTTTAACAATTCAGCCAGTTTTTGTTCATTAAAATCGAAATAAGTAGCTTCCCAATTGTTTAAAAGCGTTAAACGTGTGCCTTTGCCATCTAATATTTTATAGTTGCGTGCCCAGTTCTGCAGTTTTCTGCTCGCATCGCCTTTCCCCTGGTCAGAAAAAGTATATAAAAATGCTGGCGTTGCAAAAACTTCGCCCGGTTTAAGGTTATAAGGTGAAGCATAATTATTCATTCCTGCAATAATGCGCAGGTTATTTTGATAATCGAGTTCCAGATCGATCCTAAAATTACCACTCCATTCCAAAGCACCGTATAAAACGTTACCTGCATTCTCCTCCGCTGGTTTATCCATCGAAATCATGAAAACCGAAGGCTGAAAAAGATTGGCCCTTGTGCCTAGTTTGCTATCCAGAGTTTTAATACCATGGGTAATTTCACTCTGCTCGGGCTGCATTTCTTTGGCCCAATCGCCATGGTATTGGTTTAACCAGAAATGTGGCGATTTTAAGTGCAGGTTTGCCGAAGCATATTTATTTAATATAACTGTTCCTTTTTCGTTATGCTTAATTTCGGTCCATTGCTCTATTACATCCTGTTTGTAAAATGATTTATAAAATAGCGTGACTTCGAAATTGTAAACGGGATCTTTTAACCTGATTTTTAAGAGGCTTACATTATCATCTACTTTGGCGACCGTATGATCAACATATTTCATATCGAGCGAATTATTGCCATCGGCATGGGTAACGCTAATGGCCGGCTCAACCAGGTTCCTTGAACCTGATGGCGTATATGCCGAATTTAACTGTCCGGTATAATCTTCTGTTTGTTTGTATTGGCTACTAACCTGCGTATATTCCTGCTTATCGGTAAGCTTTCTGCCAAAAAATATCGTGTTTACCTCTTTTTTAGCATTGGCTTCCAACACCAGTGCATTGTGTGCGGTTTCGATGGGTATAATGGTTTGTGCATTAAGCTTGGTAAGCGCAAAGATGGAAAAGGCAATGGCCAACGCGCCATGCCTAATGTAACCTGTAAATTGATTTGGTTTATTCATTGGTGTCTTCAATAGTATTGCTAATTTTTATAGATAAAGGGTTGATTATTGGTTATGGTTTGAGCGTGATTTTAAAGATCGCAGCATCTTTACCTGCTAAACTGAGCATTTGGTTATTTTTAAGATCTGCTGTTTTTTGATTAACTAGATTTTCAGTTTTATAAGTCGCGTTTATTTTCAACCCCATTCTCGAAAAATCGATATTAAAAACTTTTGCCTCATCGCTGTAATTAAATACAGCCAGATATTTCACATTTCCAACCAATTTTACAAATAATGGTGATGCCGATTTTCCCCTGTTGCCTTCTACCGGAACAAATGCCTTTCCGTCTTCTAAAACCTTTAGTATATCGGTATTGTTCAATAACCGTTTTGCAGTACCTGTCCATTTGCCCTGAAGAGAAAAATCATCGCCTGTAATGCAGGTACCGGTAACTATGGCAGATAAAAACCTTGCCTTATTTTCACCATCTGATTGATCAGAAAAAACCACATGATCGGCGTCGATATAATCATATAGGTAAGTTTGCCACCAACCATTACTTACACTATTTAAAGTGTACTCGGTATCTTTTATAGATTTAAAAGCATCGCAGGCAATGCGGCGTACATGTACGTACCGGCCAGAAGCCAAATTCGGAGAGATCGCAGCATACACCATCATTTTACTATCGAGCTGCTTTAGCAAAAACTCCATTCCGGTTTTATAGGCTTGCATACCAGTGGTGATTTTGGGATCGTAAAAATGATCAGATTCGATGGCCGCATGACCTAAAAAATCAATCTTGATCATTTCGAAACCACATTCTCTAAATTTCTTAATTACGGATGCGAAACGCTGCTGTGTACCCGGATGTGTTGGATCTAATGCCCTTGCGCCATCTATATCATAGTAACCATGACCAACTTTTGTCCACATTTCGGCAAAAGTATAAGCTGTTCCTTCAGCTTTGCGGTTACCACCGCCTGCAAAACCCCAATCCACAAATGGCGCCCAATAGATGCCTGGTTTTAATCCTTTAGATTTGGCGTGATCGGCAAAGGCTTTTAGTCTGGAGTAATCGCCCGTTAAACCGCCATTTAACAGATTGTCCCAATACGAATCGAGATCGATGTAAGCTACGCCGCCACTCCTGAAAGACTTTAAACTATCGGCAAAAAAATCTGTTACCTGATTCGCTTTTTCGAGTGTGATTTTTTCCTGCATGGCTCCCCAGCTGTTCCAGCCTACAGGCGTGGCTTTATTCCACTTAAAAGCAATGGGTGGTTCTGATATCCTGTTCAGTTTGGCATAAGTCTCCATGCCCAAACGCCAATCATCAAAAGCACCGAAAAATACTTTTGAAGAACTCACCGAATTGCCCTTTAAATAACCATGTGGAATTTTATCACGGGTAATATTTTCATCCGTAAAACCGCAGATGGCCTGTACGATGATTTTTTTAGTATTATCCATTGCCGTGATAACACCCGTTTTCCAGTTGCCATGTTCAATAGACCCAATCACAAAACCTTTCCGCGACTGATTATGATATAAAGCGGTAACCTCTGCACTAGGATTGGCAATATTAGCTGTTAAAGGGATAGTATTGTAAGCAATGAAAGTATCGTTATCAAAAGGTACAAATAAACTGGTAGGCAGGTCAGCATATTCCCGATCGATCAGGTTGCCGTTTAAGGGGACCATATGGTTAATCGATAAATCAACACCATTTAATACCACGCTGATGATGAAATAATTTTTACCACTGTAAGTATAAAATATTTGTTGCATGGTTGGTAAGCCAGCCCTTTTTAGCAAAAAAACGTGTTTAAACCCATTTCCAAATCCATCATGAATAGTTTTTTTACTATAGGTAATTACTTTATAATCCTTAGATCCGAACATTTTTTTTTGATATTCGGCTTGCGAGAAACCTTTTAACAACAGCTGCTTAGCACTTTCTGACACATTGAAGGTCCCGGTTTTAAGATTATAATCTATTTTACCACTTTTACCATACAGGATAATAACTGCCGAAACCTTTGTAGGAAAAAGGAATAGAATACCTAAAATGAGGTGTACCAGATGCCAGAATAAGAATCTACCAATCATATGTTTTCTAAAGTTTGACCGAAGTGATGCTGCTCAATTTTCCGTCCAATTTAACTTTTACCATTTGTGGCACTTTAAAGCTATTTTGCAAGAAGTAATTTTAATTTATGATGCTCAAATTCTTTAATTTCTGGAACAGCTTTCCTTATTCATGGAGCAATATTTGGTTTAATCGATTTATTAGTGGTTAATTATCCGAAATATATAAATTTAATAGAGATAATTGGTAAAAATTAAGAATGATGGCCATTATACACATGCATAATTTGCCACAGAGACAAAGAAAACCTAAGAAACATTCTCATTCGTTTTGTCATCCTCAGCAGAGTCGACAGATCTCACCGACTAAAATTATTAATCCAACACTAAAATCACCGATCTTCCAGATGGTAAGATCTGGCAACACATCATTTGTAACAACAGTTATTTGGTATTGTCTAAAACTTTTAACGACCTCAAAATGTTAATTTTAAAAAACAGAAAAGAACATGGGAATTTTAAGAACAGCCATTATTGGCGCAGCAGTATATGCAGGCGTAAAATATATTACGAAGAAAGATCCGATTACAGGACAATCGATCGTTGACGAATTATTAGATCGTGCACCAGAATGGGCCGATAAAGCAAAAGGTTATACAGAAGACCTGAAAAGTAGGGTGAGCAACGCCGCCGAAGATTTGGCGAAATGAATACCCGGAGAAAATAAAGAACCTGAAGAGGCTAAATATTTATTTCTCTGATCAACAAAAAAGTCCCGATTTAAACCGGGACTTTTTTTGTTTCAGTGTCAGATAGTAACATCCAACACCACAGATTAAAAAACATCAAACCAAAGTTTGGTGGTTAATAAATCTGCTCCCTGACTGCTGACTGCATTTTTATAATTCTGCCCGTTTAAGGACTGCTCGGTTCCGGGATAAATAAAGCGCACGGGAATTTTACCATTTAAAACAGTATTTACAGAGGCCGTTAACTGCGGATAGTCTAACCTTCTTTGCTCTGCCCAGGCTTCTAACCCCTGCCCAAATAAGGCGATCCATTTTTGCTCACCAATTGATTTTTTATAATTAACTGTATGATAAGCTATTCCGGATTGTTTGATGTAATCTTCAACGACAGTTCCACTAATATTATATTGTAGAAAAGATGCCCTGATGGCCTGCCTGTATAAATCTTCAGCATCCTCAGTCGTAAAACCTCTTGCGGCTGCCTCTGCCCTATCGAAAAGTAATTCTGCATAATTAAAAATTACAGCCGGTGCCTTGGCATCTAAAAAGTAAACGCCAGGTTTAGAAGAATTTGCCAAACCTATCGCACTGGCCTCAGAGTTTGTTGAACCATTGGGGATCCCGACATAACCTTGTGGTTGGTTTTCGGTTTTACTGGCATAAACCGGCAACCGTGGATCACTTAAAGAATTAAGTTTATCCACAATAGTTTTACTGATCCGGTAATCATTTCTGGTTTCAAATGAAGCCGCTACCGGGTTTTGCTGAGGCGATACATCATATTTTAGAACAGCATTTTCTGAATTACTGCTGATATAGGCACCACCTTCTGCCTGTATTTCATCAATTGTCTGTTTAGCTTTTGCCGGATCTTTATCTGCAATGCGTAAGGCAATCCGAAGACGAAGCGCATTGGCAAACTTTTTCCATGAGGTAATATTATTACTATAAATTACGTCTCCAGCAATAACTTTTCCTGCAGGATCTAAAGCGGCCTGTGCTGATTTCAAATCGCTTAAAATACCGTAATAAACATCCTTTTGCTTATCGTAAACCGGGGTAACAAACTGTTTGATCTTCCCTGCCTGCGAATAAGGAATATCGCCATAAGCATCTGTAAGTAGTAAAAATGTCCATGATCTTAGTACGAGTGCAACACCTTTATAGTTCGTATTACCCTGCGCCTCGCCCAGTTCGATGATTTTATTAAAACCCGCAATACTCTGGGCGTAGCCTGTTGACCATAATGTGGTAAAACTACTGTTCGAATAAATAAACCGGTCTTCTTCTGTGTATTGCACTTTTGCCCATTGCTGCGCAAATAGCAAACTGGAGTTCATGTTATTGGTTACGCCCCAATAAGTATCTACTGTAGCCTTGGTTGTTCCGGTAAGTAAATAATCGGGCTGTGCAATTTCTGGTGCGTTGGGGTTGATATTTACCTCATCCAATTCTTTTTTGCATGATGAAAATGCAATTGCCAAAATAGCCAGTATATATAGTTTTTTATTTTTCATGATGGAAATAGTTAAAATTTAACATTCAGGTTGATACCATAACTACGGGTACTGGGATTAGATAAACTTTCTAAACCTTGACCATTACCGGTATTAAAAGCCACTTCCGGATCGATATCAACCGTGTTGCGGTGAATAATCCACAGGTTACGGCCAACGAGCGATACCGAAACTCCTTGTAAATTTAACGGCCGGAGCCATTTGGCAGGTAAATTATAGCTTAATTTCACCTCACGGAGTTTTACATATGAAGCATCAAAAATATTTGCTTCATCAATATTTCTAAAGGTTTTGTAATACTGCTGAGCAGGTAATATCTTCTCGTTGCGTTTGCCATCAGCCGTTACCCCATCAAAAATAATCCCATCATCATACACGGTAACGCCCGTAGGGGCAGTTCCATTTACACGAACTGTTCCATTGGCTTTATCGTTACCTGGATAATAATAAGAAATACCGCCATATTCAGCCGCCCTTCCAGGAAGTGTGGAAGCTAAAACACCGGTATAAGTTCCTGTTGCGTAAGTTCCATTGTAAATAGAACCACCAAAACTGGCATCAACCAATACACCTAAACTGATGCCTTTATAACTAAAAGTATTATAAACTCCGCCAATCCAATCTGGTGTATATTTTCCCAATACCTGTTTGGTTGGGTTTGTAGCTGGTGCACCCGTAGCGTTAACAATGATGTTCCCGTTACCATCCCTTAAAAAAGCTGTACCGAACAGTGATCCATAAGGTTGACCTACCGTTGCAATCATCTGTGCCGAGTTGGTAGCCACCACATAATTGGTCAGCAATTTTTCGGCATCCAGCTCAATTACACGACTCCTGTTTGCTGCAAAATTGAAGTCTACATCCCAGGTAAAGGCTTTTTTAACTGGGGTGATGCCCAATTGTGCTTCAATCCCTTTGTTGTTTATTTTTCCGGCATTCAATAATTTCGAGCTGAAACCTGTACTCTGGCTCACATCGGCTGCTAAAATCTGGTTGTAACTATTGGTGTTATACGCACTTAAATCAAATCGTAATCTTTTATTAAAGAAAACCGCTTCAAGCCCAATTTCTGTGGAAGTAGT
This sequence comes from Pedobacter terrae, assembly GCF_900100705.1. GTDB lineage: Bacteria > Bacteroidota > Bacteroidia > Sphingobacteriales > Sphingobacteriaceae > Pedobacter > Pedobacter terrae. The sequence goes on along the minus strand of NZ_FNCH01000001.1, from coordinate 173,519 downwards.
GGTTTCTGGCTTTAAGTTAGGATTCAGGTCGATAGAACCTGTGGTAAGCTGAGGATTGCCATAAAACGGCGCACTAAACACATAAGTATTGATTAAGCGGTAAGGGTCTGCATCTTTACCTACTTTAGACCAACCACCGCGTATTTTTAAATAGTTAAGGGCTTCACTTTTAATATCAAAAGCTTCCGTAGCCACAAAACTTCCGTTAAATGACGGGTAAAAATAAGATCTGTTCTGCGCTGGCAAGGTAGACGACCAATCGTTACGTGCCGTAATGTTGGCAAAAAGGTAATTTCTGAAACCGATCTGTCCGGATGCATAAACACTGTAAGATTTTAAACGTGATAAATTATTGGATGAAACGAGGGGATCGCGGGAGTTTTTAAGGTTGTAAAGCCCTGCAATGGCCAGTTTAGGTGCGCTCTGGTCATTTTGCTCAATATACTGCCTGCGGATGTTACCACCACCCAATAATTCTAAGCTAAAATCATCGTTTAACTGTTTGTTAAAGTTTAGGGTGACATCGGTATTATTTTCGCTTACTGTAAAGGCACTTTCTGTGTAAGAGCCAAAAGGTGTTCCATTGGTACCATAAGCGATTCTAACTTTACGCCTATCGTTGTAATAATCTGTTCCTGATCTGAAATTAAAATCAAGTCCGTCAATAATTTTATAATTAAGGGCTAAACTTCCAATAATCCGGCTACGGTTTTGCGACACGGTATTTTCGTAAGCTACCCAATATGGATTGCTGTAATAGCTATTATTCCAGTTAAATGTTTTTCCATTTTCATCCAGATAATTTTTCAATTGGTTAATATCTACCTGACGGCCAAACCAGGTAAATTGTAACATCGTACTGGTTGATCTTGAGCCACCTGTACCAGGCAAATTATCAGAACTTAGTTTGCTGTAATTCGCATTAGCCGTTAAAGTTAGTTTTGGCGTTATCTTTAGCGAAGTATTTAATACAAATGAATTTTTCCCCTGTCCGGAGTTAGGCACAATTCCAACCTGTTTCAGGTTATTGTAAGAGATCCGGTAATCATATTTTTCGCCTGCATCGGCCACAGAAACCCCATTATTTAACGAATATCCTGTTTGAAAAAAATCACGTACATTATCTGGGTGGGCTACAAATGGAACCGGCACTCCTTTTGAAAAAAACTGTGGAATTAACCTGCCGTCCATTTTTGGTCCCCAGCTTTCATCCACCCCATCATTAAGGCCTTTACCGGCGCCATCCACATAACTGAACTTACCTTCTGATCCCTGTCCGAAAGCATTTTGATATACTGGCAGGGTAAGCAAGGTTTCTAATACGGCATTAGAATTAACCTCAATGCCCAATCCTTTTTTTGATTTACCTGTTTTGGTTTTAATTAAAATTACCCCTGCGGCAGCCCTCGAGCCATATAATGCTGCTGCGTTTGGCCCTTTTAATACACTAATTGATTCAATATCCTCTGGATTGATATCTGAAATAGCATTTGCATAATCTCTCGCCCCTGCAGAATTTAACTGCGAGTTATCTACCGGAATTCCATCAACCACAAATAAAGGCTGGTTATTTCCGGCGATAGACGTTTCCCCTCTGATTACCACACGTGATGAGCCCATGCTCCCCTGACTATTGGTTACCCTAACTCCGGCTATTTTTCCAGCCAACGCATTTACCAGGTTAGATTCTTTCGCTTCAGCCAAATCCTGCCCCTTTAATTCCTGCACAGCATAACCAAGCGATTTTTTCTGTCTCGAAATTCCCAATGCCGTAACCACTACCTCATCCAGCGCATTATCGCTCGATTGAAGAATGACCGAAATAGGGCCAGCATTTTTATTGGTTGGTATTTCCTGGCTTTTAAAACCAATGTATGAAAATACTAATGTGCCTTTTTCAGGCGTATTTATCGAAAAAGCACCCTTGGCGTCAGAGATGGCAGTTTGTTTGGTTTCTTTTATAAATATTGAAACACCTGGTAAGGTTTCTCCATCGGCCGATTTTACCGTTCCGGTGATGGTTACAGTTTGAGCAAATCCCGCCTGCACAATAAAGAGCAGTATGATGAGTGCTATTGATTTAAAAAGTTTGATCATGTGTATGTTCTGATGAGTTAAAAGATAAAATTTGGGCAAAACGATTCCTAACGGCTAAAAACCGTGTTTTATTAAAAAAAAATGGAATGGTTAGATCAAAAACGCCTGTTAAAATGAAACCATCCTAACAGGGCTGGCGCATTCGGAAGGATGCATAAAGGTTTAGATAAAATGATTTTAGCTCGTCTGTTTTCTTCATTTGAATGATTTTTTTTTAATGCATAATTTAATTTCAAGAAAGCAGCCAGGGCAAAAAAAAGCACCCCTTAAAATCAGAAGTGCTCCATATATTTTAGATAAGGATAACAAACAACTGACTTAACTACCCCAGATTCATCTGGGATGGAATTAGCACCATTTCTAAAAATTAGATGGTTGCTAAGGCTTCACAGGGCCATTCCCTCCGCCTTTCTTGATAAGTATTTTAAAATAACTGGGGCAAAGGTATAACTAATTCCATTTATCCTATAGTTTTTATAGATTTTTATTAAAATATTTTTTCTTTGGTCTTTCCGTCCGTATATTTGTCGACTAAATTAGTAGATTAAAAACACCCCAATGAAATTAAAGTCCTTCCTAACCGCCATATTGGTCATATTAACATCTTTAAGTTATGCACAAAACAGTACCGTGGCCAATCAAGGGGTAACACTTAAACCTATAAAAACAAAGGCTTTTATCGCATTGGGCAAATGGCGTGGGGTGGCTAAAGTAAGAGAGGGACTCGAAATACCTTTCAATTTTGAGATCAATGAAAAAAGTGGTCAACAGAAATTGTATTTCCGCAATGCCGAAGAAAGTTTCGAAGGTGGTCTGGTCAGACAAACGTCCGATTCACTTTTTGTTAAACTGGATCAGTTTGACAATGAATTTGCATTTGCTATAAACGGCGATCAATTAACAGGAACTTTAAGAAAACAGGACAAAACCGGCAAACCCTTAATCATTGTTGCGGCGCACGAAAACTATCGTTTTAAAACGGACAAACCTGCCGCAGCAGACTATTCCGGAAGTTATGATGTGACTTTTACATCACCAAATGGGAAAGAAGAAAAAACAGTAGGTTTATTTAAACAAGCAGGAAACAAACTGACGGGAACTTTCTTGCGTGTAACCGGCGATTCGCGTTATCTGGAAGGTGTTGTGGAGGGCAATGAATTTCAACTTTCGAGTTTTATCGGCTCCTCTCCTGCTTATTACAAAGGTACTTTTCAAACAGACGGTACGCTGAAAGGTGAAGTTTTAAGCGCAAGAGGAAGTCAGCCTTTTACCGGAAACAAAAATAAAGATGCGGCCCTGCCTGATCCTTATCAACTTACCTACTTGAAAAAAGGATACAAAACACTCGATTTCAGTTTTTCTGATATAAATGGCAAAAAGATTTCCTTAAAAGATGAAAAATACAAGAATAGGGTAGTGATTTTAACCATTACTGGAAGCTGGTGTCCTAACTGTGTTGACGAAGCTACTTTTATGGCACCATGGTATAAAAAGAACAAAAACCGGGGTGTAGAAATTATTGCTTTACATTATGAGCGTTCTACTGAGCCCGAATACGCGAAAAAAGTAATGACCCGTTTCCGCGATCGTTTTGGTATAACATACGACCAAGTATTGGCAGGCACAGCAGATAAACAGGCAGTATCTGAATCATTGCCTGCACTTGATTCTTTTTTATCGTTTCCAACCACAATAATAATCGATAAACAGGGAAATGTAGCCCAGATTCATACTGGTTTTAACGGCCCTGCCACAGGTAAATTTTATGATGAATTTGTAAAAGAATTTAATACAGAAATTGATACGCTATTGAACATTGGTCGGCGAGACACCAACCAATAGCAAATTTAGATGAAGGTCCTTCGACAGGCTACCATTGACCGAATCCACTAGTTCGGTCGTCATCCGATAGCTGTCGGATCTCACGCATGCGGGAATCTTAATGCACGTTTTAAGATTCCCATCCGATAGAGCCATCGGATCAAGTTGGGAATGACTATTTCTTGATGGATATTACCTAATTAAATTTTAACTGTCAATCATATTGATTTTTTATCATAAATTATCCCTCAGGATTGACAGTTTTCAGTTAATTCAATACAGGCTATGTCAGGCTATCTCACATGCTTTAAAAAAAAATCAACAATTGTTTTCTTTGGAATCACAACTGTGCTAGTCCGGCTGAATCTGGCAATATTGATCCCATAAAAATGACCTTCCCAATCAAAAACAGGCGATCCGCAATCGCTAGCTTTAATGGCGGCATCATGTGCAAAAACAGCATTTAAACCATCCCTTCGCTCAGATTTCCCACCCTCAAATTTATCCGCAGGGTGATTAGAGACCGATTGCCCCCTACCATTCAGCTTGAAAGTTTTCTTCACCTTACCAGAAGCATTCGCCCATTCAAAAGTAACCTCGTCATCTGCCCAATATTTCATCATTTCAGGTGCAAACTCACTTGCTTTTTTGATGGCATTCCTATTAATACTGATCAGCTCATCGCCAACTTTTATCCCTGCTTTTTCTGCCGGGCTGCCTTCTTTAATTAAGGAAAATTGAACAGGGCTAGCATTGTATACCACCATGGCACCTAAATACGGCTGACTATTTATTTTTGGCAAGTTAAATAACGAGCTACCTAACACACTGCGTATTACTTTACCTGCAGGGTTTATACTGTACAACAGTTTACCCATTTCTATTTTAACGGTGTCGGTTTCAGCAATATTTAAATCAATCCCACCAGTTATGTGCTGTTCAAGCGAAAATAAAGCCAGGTCATTCTCCTGATCTTTTCCTACGACCTTAAGCGGTACGTTAACGCCATTAATAACACCTTGTGCATTTTCGCCAACCATGGTATTTTTGCTTAATAAAAACTGTTTTTTAACACCACTTGATGTTTTAATATTTAATAAACAGGCATCAATTTTCTGTTGTTGTTCTTTTATTGTGCTTGTAATAGCGAAACTATTGTTGACTACTGGAACACCAAAATCAGGATGTAACGCCTTTTGTTTGCTTTCTTTTTGTAATAGCAACAACAAGGGATCGACCTCAACACGATCCGTTTTTTCTGGAAAAGCTGTATAAAGGATTTCACTGTTCAAGGCTGTCCAATAACGGCGATAAAGATCAACAGGAATTTCAAAATTCATTTCCTCTGAAACATCTATGGCGCTGTGCAGTCCAATCACCCGGCCGCGATAGTCAAATAAAGGTCCACCAGAGTCACCAGGTTCCATTTTACAGGTTGAACGGATAAATCCATATTCATTTTTCACTTCCGCAATACTACCCAACCTTAAAGTGGGCAGGGTTTGATTCAGGCTTTCCGGATAAGAAATACTGATGCAAGGTTCATCTTTTAGCAAACTGGCCGAATAGCCCATCTCTGCAAATGGATAGGTGCCCTTATCGGTAATTTTCATCATGCCAACATCTGGGATACCCGGGGTTTCTTTATTTTCTATTTTCCCTAGCGCCACAGCAATACATTCGCGTCCGTCTGGAAAAAAAACCTTATAATTTTTTCCGGGTAAAATGGTATGTGCAGCAGTTAAAATATAACCGTCTGCACTTATCACCACGCCACTAAACTGCGCACTAGTTCTTTGCTGCTGCTGTACATCGAAACCCCACATCCGCACACTTGCCGGGTACGCTTTTTTAACCGCCTGGCTAATGGTGTATTGAAATTTTGCAACCTGCTTTTTCTGCGCAGTAGCATTTAGGCCAAACAGCAACACCAGGGTTGCTGTTATGGCCTTTATGTAGTTATTCATTATTGTTTATGATTTTTTGGCGAAGCTTAACTGTTTCCGCCCTCCACAGTTACATCGAGCTATCAGACATTTCTAATGTAGCTAAACCTACAACAGACATATAGTTAGTATCTTGTCATTATCCAAATCTGTTTGACCAATAGTTAGTTGAAAATTTCAGCAAGCTTTTTGTTTAGCGGTTCGCCACGAAGGCCGTTTCCAATAATTTTTCCCTGCGCATCTACCAGAAAACTGGCAGGCACCGCACGAACACCATATAAACGACCTACTTCGTTGTTCCAACCTTTTAGATCAGATACGTGAATCCAGTCTAAACCGTCTTTTTCTATCGCTTCCAGCCAATTCTCTTTTACATGATCCAATGAAACTGAAATAATTTCGAAACCTTTATCTTTATAAGTTTGATATTGCTTTACCAGGTTCGGATTTTCTGCCCTGCATGGGCTGCACCAGCTTGCCCAAAACTCAACCAGTACCACTTTTCCTTTAAAACTGGCCAATGAAACAGGCTTGCCAACCACATTGTTCTGGGTGAAAAGCGGTGCTGGGTTTCCAATAGCCGTAATCCCGCTTGCCGCAATACGTTGTGCCAGTTCTTTCCCCATATCGGTTTCCCGGTATTCTTTGTTTAGGGCATTGAAAATCGGCTGCACTTTAGCCACATCTACCTTGCTTCCTGCTGCTTCTGAAAGCGCCACCAAAGCGAAATAGGAAGTTGGATGTTCTTTAGCAAATTGAAACTGTTTGTCTGTTCTGTTCTGGATGTTTTTTCTGAAGCGCAGATCTACCGCTTTCATATAAACTGTATCTTTCTTTTGTTCTGGTGTTCCTTTGTTAAAATCGATATTAACCGCTTTGGTAAGCGCCATAATGGTACCCCCAATGGCTTTGTTATAGGCATCGTATTCCTGATATACCTTTGAACCGGTAAAAACAGCATTATCTAAAGAATCTTTTGAACTAATGGTAACCTGTTCTTTCCCAAAGTAAAAGTAAATGACATCACCTGTATAAACGGCCTTGTTTTTACCGCCACCTGTATGATCAAGTGCCATACGGGCATAGGCATTACCAGAAATATGTCCGGTAAATTTGAAACTTCCGTTAACCAAAGCCACGGAATCTTCGTGACTTACGCCGTTATCCATGTAATCGATATAGGCTTTTGCCGGAGCACCCAGCGTTCCTATTTTACCTGTTAAACTAAAATTTGGCGTTTGTGCCCAGCTTAAAGCTGGGAGTAAAAGAGCCAATAAAACTAATTTTATATTTTTCATTTGTATTTTTTTTTATGGTTAAGCGATATGGGTTTGTTATACTGATCTTGTTGAAGAACCTCGTTAAACACTTTTTGTAATGTTTCGACAGGCTCAACTCGACAAGCTCAGCGCGAAATTGTCTTAATAAGTCTCATCCAATTATTTTCTAATTGCAATATCCACAGGAGCTCCCGGAATACCTTCAATCTTTTTAATGAATGCACCATTCATTCCTGTTGCTATATTCAAAAAAGTAACGGTTTCTTCTGTTCCTACCATTAGCGTTTCTTCATCTTCGCTAAGTTTTAACATCGAAATTGTTTTTCCGGCAAAACTGGTCGCCAGTTCCCTCAACTCTTCATTTACCGGGTTATAGCGATAAAGCTTACTGCCATTGGCCATGTAGATTACCCCATTTTTAGCACCGCTCCATTTGGTATTTTCATTAATTAACTCCTGGCGTACAAATAAGCGTTTATGTTGTGGCGTAAAGGTAAATGGTCCATTAAACTGAACATTAAACTTGAGTTCATAAATTTTGCCATCGGTTCCTTTGCAATAAGCAAAACAATCTGCGTTGTTAAGTTGCTCCATATGAACAAGATCCATCCCAACATTTAGCGGATCAAAAACATTGGCAGTAACCGAATATTGGGTACCAAAGTAAACAGGGGCACCATACAGGTTAATCCGCACGAATTGTTTTCTGTTTCGGTCAAATCCGATAAAATAGGTGGCAGATTGTGTGAAACTCATTACAAAAGACGGCGCGAGTTCATAATCACCATCAGCAGGTAAACCGAACATGCCGTAAGTAGCTGCCTGATCCCAGGTACTGGTTGTGCCGCCATAAAATTTACCGTTTACAACGCCCATCATAACCCCTTGCGGATGCGAAATCAGTGAACCCACCTCCAAATTATCTGGCGACGTAAAAAAGTTATCTTTCAGCATATTGGGATATTTTGGATCTTCCTGCATGGTATTGGGCTCCAGCCTGATGCCACCATTTTTGGTAATGATCCAATAGCCCAGCAAGGTGCCCCCGGTAAACGTATTACTTAACAGGAACAAGTTGGTGGGGTTTGCGGGTAAATCTTTCGCTTGCATGGCGCGGTACAAACGGGCCTGCACACTGCCATCTGGCTTTACAAACGAAAACTGAGTGATACCATTTTCAACACTTAATACTGTTGTGCCTTTGGCAAATTCGGTCGCCCCCTCAATATAAAACTTATGGAAATATTTCATTCCATTTGCTTTATTGTAAACCGTAAGGCGGGCTGGATATCTTTTAGCCTGTAATCCGAAAATGATCTTTAATGCAGGGCCATTATATATCACATCGTTCCCCTCAATTACACTAATTCTCCACTGAAGCTCTACATTGGCGGCATCAGCCCCTTCTATTTTCGGTTTGATGATCAAACTATCTCCTACACTGGCGGTGTAAACAGAATCGAGGTTGGCCACTTTTGGCTCCAGAGGTATATCGATATCGTAATTACCCAGGTCTTTATGACATGCGGCTAAAGAAATCACGCCAATTATTAATATGATTAATTTTTTAATATTCATGTTCTTCGAATTAAATAACCTCATTGCCATTTTCATCTATAAAATAATATTTACCATTCTGCATGTTCTTTCTCAAAAGCGTTTTTTTAGCTGGGTTGCTCTTGTTGTAGAAATAATAACTATCGGTATTTCCCGCAGTAACCTCTTCTATAACATAACCTTTTGTTGCATTTTTGGCCACCCAATTAAATGGGTTGTTTAACATGGTAGTTAATAAACCTATATAATACAGGTTTTTCGGTGCATCTAGTCCATCGGTAGTAAGAGAAGTCTGCGCAGTTACCAGAATAAACAATTCATGTTTGGTTCTTGAGTAAGGCGGTAATGGCCAGGTATCCCACCAGCTCGGTTTTTCCAATTTTGATGAGAATACAACTTTTGCCCTGATCAGGTAAGGGTTTTCGATGCCGAGATCTGGCGTTCCGGTTAATTTGATCAGTATCGAAACCGATTTGTTTTCCAGTTGCCGGTCTTTATTATAAATCACTACCGGGATATAACCTATTCCCTTATTCGGAAGAATGGAATATTGCGGTTTCAAAGCTTCATAATGTAAACCGGGCGTAGCTGTAGATGAATCAGCATCAACACGGGCACTGAATTTCCGGTCAGCATCGGTTCTGATTCCTGATAAACGTACCGGCAGCCATACCGTATCCTGCGCCAGTGTAGGATTATAGGCAAAGGTTCTTACAATGCTATCTTTATCTCCATTATAAATGTCGAAATAAACATTTGCGCTGTGATCAAAACGCATTTCTTCTGCTTTCTTGCAAGAAGCCAGACAGAGAACTGCGAAAATTAATATGTATATTTTCATAATTTGCTATTAATAAATTTCAAATTGTTTTATCTGCCTCCATAAACAATCTCGTCGTTAGGAAGAGGGAGCACGAAAATGTTATCAGATGCGGGGATGATTGCTCCAGTTTGCCCTACAATCCCCCTATTTAACCTTTTATACATGTAGAACAGCTGGCCTTCCGCCAACCATTCCTTACGTGCGTCTTTAAGCAATTCTTTTAACAGGTCTTCTTCGCTATTGATGGATAAGGGATCGCCTATCTGCCTCGCCTCGCGGACTTGTGTAAGGTAATTTACTGCCGTTGTGGGATTACTTGCATATGAACACTCTGCAGCGATATAATACATTTCACTAAGTCTGATGGCAGGAGCCATCAAATAATGTAAGTTGGCATTTGCCTCAGCGCTTAAAGGGTTTCTACGGTATTTAACAATATCGTATGATCTTGATGATTGGCTCGACGTAGCAGACAACCAATATTTATAACGCGAATCACTCGCACCCGCCGTAGCCTTTTCATAAATATAATCTGCAGCATCCTCAATTAAATAAAAGCCACGGGTGCCACTTTGAAACCAGTTGTCTTTAATCTCTTTTGCAGCGCCGGGTATATACCAGCCAAAAACAAGTTCCTTATATAAAATGCGATCTTTTTTTGAATCTTCAAAAGCTTCAAAATCGCTTTTTGCAGTCCATGGAAATTTTTTAGAGTCAATTACCTCTTTTGCATTCTGTAAGGCTTTAACTTTATCGTTTTTATAAAGATATACGCGGGCAAGCGTACCACATACCGCATAGTAATTTAAACGGTGTCTTCTGTTCTGTAAAAAAAGGCTTGGGTTCCGTTCTTCAGTATTTTTGAGTGTATCGGTAACCAGGGGATAGTTTACCACATAACTGGCACTGCGGATGGGATCGACCATTAACAACTGTTTCGACTGCTCCAGATCTTTAATAATGAGATCAATCGTTTCTGATACGCTGGAAACCGGCGTAATGTCTTTGGTGTATTTATTTGCATACGGAATTCCTTTTGCAGTGGCATTTCTCAGATAAGAGGGTGCAAAAAGACGTAATAGATCGAAATGCAAATATGCTCTTAAGGCAAGCGCCTCTCCCTTCACAATGGCGTAATTGCTACCGCTAAAGATGTTCTTTTTTGCATCTACATTTTCCAGAATGAGGTTACAGTTTACAATTGCATTGTATAAACCAGCCCAAATTTTATCCTTTCGTTTAATAAATTCGCCATGTTTATAATTGTATAGTGACGTTTCCCTATAATTCTGTCCATCTTCACGCATCGAAAAATTTTGCGCCAATACTTCTGTTGTACCAAAAGTAAGCTCTTTCCCATACAAATCCGATTCGCTACTGCGGTTATAAACACCGTTTATAGCCTCCATAAAACCATTTTCGGTACTGAATAAAGTTGGTGCTGCAATTTCTGATTCAGGCTCTACTTCCAGCCATTTTTTGCAGGAGCTAAATACTCCTGTTATTACGATGAGGCAGATTAACAATCTAATCTTCATATTTTTATATTTTAAATCTGTTAATAATATAGCTTAGAAAGCGGCTCTGATAGAGAAGGTTAAACTCCTGGTAAATGGATAGTTTATTCCCCTTTCTTCTTTTACTGATGACCAACGCACCACATCATTTGCCGTTACTTGAAACATAAGGCTCGACATGGCCAATTTTGACGCGATTTTTTTATTCATATCGTAAGAAAAGTTAACTGATTGCAGGTTGATCAGGTTATCAGGCTGTATAAACCTGGAGCTAACGTCCGTTTCACCATTATCTGCTATGTTTTTATAAAAGGACAGGTCGCCAGGTTGCTTCCACTTCTCCTCAAATACCCGTTTATCAACATTATATCTTGGGTCGGCATTTTCAACACGCTCTACCAGGGTGAGGTTGTATTTGTCGCCACCAAAATAGGTTTGAAACTGCACGTACAGGCTAAACCTTTTATAGTTTACTGTTCCACCAAAATAGCCGCTTACTTTAGGGTTAGGATCGCCAATTACCACATAATCTCTCTTATCGTAATCGTAAGTTAGTGTACCATCTTTTTTAAGGTATAACTCCCGTCCATTTTCCGGATCAATGCCTAAAGAGCGCACGCCGTAAATGGCATTAAATGGTTGTCCTTCGCTAAACCTAAGCAATGGAATACCCCTGTAACCTCCGTCGCCAGGCTTTAGTGATTGGAGTTCGTCTGCCCTATCGTTGTATTTCTTTAAGGCGTTTGAAATTCTTACCACTTTGTTTTTATTGGTAACCAAATTGGCATTCAGATTTACCGACCATTCTTTGCTTCTTACAGCTTCTACGTTTATGCCCAGCTCCGCACCTTTGTTTTCCATATCGCCGAGGTTTTCTTTATAAGATAAAAACCCTGTTGACGGAGGTAAGGTAATATCGGCCAAAATGTCTTTGGTAAACTTTTTATATATCCTTGGCGTAATCATTACACGGTCTTTGAAAAGCCCAATGTCTACACCGATATCCGTCATCCTTGTTTTTTGCCAGCCTAGGTTTTCATTGCCGTAACTGTTCACCCCTGCACCTATGCCTGATGAATACCAGTTTCCGGTGTTATACTTGTAAATGGTTTTTGATAAATAAGGATCAAACTCTACTGACCCGGTAAGACCTGTAGAAGCTTTTATTCTCAGCTGGCTAATTACGGGGTTACCCTTTAAAAATTCCTCCTGGTGCACATTCCAACCTAATCCGAACGACCAAAACGGAGCCAGTTTATTGTTTACACCAAATTTTGAAGAACCATCAATACGAACAGTTCCATCCATCAGGTACCGGTTTTTGTACGAATAGTTTACCGAAAAAAACGAACCGAATAAACGAGCCTTTTCAAGCCTGCTTTGCGGTTTTCCATCTTCAGCATAACCTTTAGCAAAGCCAATGCTGGTAAAACGATCATTAGCAAAGCCAATGGCCGTAAATTCTTTCTGATCGCGCAACTCTGTACGGGCATTTACCCCGACCAAAGCATTAAAATAATTACCGCCAATCTGCTTTAACCAGGTTAACCTAATGTTACTATCCCAATAGGTTTCTTTCATTTCCCTGTTGGTATACTCCCCTTTTTCATCTATTTTATCGGTGGTATACAGGTAATATTTATTGGCCAGTGGCGAGGTAAAAACATCATCAGAATTAGATCGTGTGGTTACACTCATCTGTGCCCTTAATCTCAGGTCTTTGGCCACTTCTAAATCAGCAGAAAGGTTATCGATAATTTCGGTGTACTTCGATTTATTAAAACTGCTTAAATTGGCATCAAATAATGGATTAAAAACATATTCTTTTGACCGATCTTGTTTTTCATATACATCCGAAATCCGCATCGCCATGCCATTGGCATCTTTTAACGGGTAATAAGGGTTCATCCTTACATAATTAGAAAAATCGCCATATGGAGATTCGTTAGCGCCTACCTGTGTGATGGACAACTCATTTCTGAACTGAAGTTTCTTCACATTGTACTGAAAACTCATTCCACCAGAATATTGATCCCTTTCAGAACCCTTCATCGCCCCTGGCCTGTTCTGGTAACGAAGATTTACATTGTAGCGGAATGCCTGCGAACCACCATCAAGATTTACAGCATGTTTATGGCCTATGGTATTCCGTAGCGGCTGTGATAACCAATAACTGTTAACCCCACCTACCACATTGGCTTTTTTGTGGTAATAAATTTCATCCAGCTGATCTTGTGGAACCTGCTGTTTTGAAGAACTGTACAATCCTGCCAAAACCTCGTAATCCAGTTTTTGAGCTGCATCTAAAACCTGGTAATCACTCAGATCAGCAGCAGTTAGATTCAGTTCGTAATTGTATTCTACACGCAGTTTTCCTTCTAAGGGTGTTTTAGTAGTAATCACAATTACACCATTGGCGGCGCGAGAACCATAAATTGCCGTTGCAGCTGCATCTTTTAGCGAGGTAACTGACGCAATGCGGTTTACATCCAAATCAAATACTTTTTGTACGCTCACTTCATATCCATCAAGCATAAACACAGGCATGTTTGCCGTTCCAAGAATATCATCTCTTCTCAGCACCTGTCCATCACCGCTGGGTAATGCCGAAGCTCCCCTAACATTAATGGAGGGAATCCTGTTCGGGTTTGAACCTGCCAAATTATTGTCGATCAGTTTAAAGGAAGGATCGAATGTGCCAATGCTTTGCAGCAAATTTTGTGGATTTACCCTTCTCAGTTGTTCTCCGGATATGGTTACAGCGTTACCGGTATAGTTATCTTTTTTAATCGTTTGATAACCTGTAACCACCACATCATTCATTTGGGTCATTTTTGAGGTAAGCTTAACGTTTAACGTTTTAGCACCTGTAACCTTGGTTTCAAACAATTCGTAACCCACATAACTGAAAACCAAAACGCTTCCATCATCAACATTGACTTTGAATTCGCCTTTTTCATTGGTAATGCCTACGCTTGCACCATTTTTAACGGAAACATTAACGCCGGGAAGGGTTTCGCCTGTAGCTTTATCGGCAACAACACCTTTCACCTCGATTTTTACCGCTACACTTGCTGCAACCGCTGGTAAATTCTCCTTACGGCTAATCACAATGGTTTTATTAACAATGTTATAGCTTAGGTTTTGATCTTTTAATGAAGCATTCAGCGCATCTGTAAGTGATGCATTATTGAATTCCACTATTACATCAGTTTTATCCTGCAATAATTGCCCCTTATAGAAGAAAAAATAGCCAGTTTGCTTTTTTATCTCCTTAAAAACCTGTTTAAGAGACGTTTTTCTTCGAGAGAGCGTAACGGTTTGAGAAAATGCGGCCGCGGACAAATGTAAGGCGCCGACCAATAGTAAGATTGTAGTCAATTTCATGACCAATAAAAATTTAATCTTTACCCTCCGCATGTCGCACACGGGGTTGTAAAGGGTAGTTAATTTCATACCTTTGTTATGAATGAGGTTAAAAAATAGCAGCTGGGTTTCGAAGCAAGCTGCTTGTCCAAATTTCTACCGGAAGCGTTGCCACGCTTTCGGTTTTTTTTAAGGTATTCAGTTAAATTTCCGGTAGTTTTTTCATCATAAAGTTTAGTTAGTTGGTAATTGGTTGGTTGATTTTGTGGCTGTTTAAAGAAGCCGTTCTTGTTTAATTTCCTGTTACAGTTATTACTTTGCCCTTAGCATCAATATGAACGTGGTTCAGTTCTAATATTTTAAAAACCTCGGCCAGGTTGCTGTTTCTCGGTATTTCCCCTACGTATTTTTCTGATGTAATTTTGCCCTGATAAACTACATCTACATCATACCAGCGGGAAATCTGGCGCATAATGCTCTGCAAATTGTCGTTATCGAAAGAGAAAACATTATTTTTCCAGGCCATTTCTTTATCTATATCTACCTGATCATTTAGCGATAACCCGGTACTGGTTGCATTCAATATCGATTGTTCACCCGGATGCAGATTTACCGAACCCGACCGGGAACTTACTGTTACGGCACCTTCCAAAAGCGTAGTTTTCACCACAGCTTCATCCTTATAAGCGTTAATATTAAAATGCGTACCTAAAACTTCAACTGTTTGTGTCCCTGTTTTTACCCTAAAAGGACGGATACGATCTTTAGAAACTTCGAAATAGGCCTCACCAATTAATTCTACCAGTCTTTCATTTTTTGCAAAAGCATAAGGGTATTTTAAAGTTGTAGCTGCATTAAGCCAAACTTTTGTTCCATCAGGAAGATTCACCTGATACTGGCCCCCACGCGGCGTAGCAATAGTATTTGAGCCTGTCACAGCTGCATTTGGGGTTTCTTTAATGATATATTCGAGCTGACCATTTTTCGCTTTCCTGATGACAATGCCACTTTGATTGGCGATCTGACCATTTTTGGCATCATCCAGATCCACAACAGTTCCATCTGCCAGGGTAAGCACGGCTTTATTTCCTCCTGGAAGAATATTTTTTAATTCGGTTTTAACAGTGCGAGGAGGAGCGTAACGCAGCATTACAAAATAAAGTCCAACGCTCAGGCATAAAATCAGGCTTGCAGCGATTGCAACCCATTTAATGGTGAGCATTTTTACAGATTTACCACGAGGACTTAACCGGTTCCAAACTTCTTGTTTGCTGGCCTCTATTAAGGAATGATGAGGTGCATCTTTTTCAAAAGGTAATTGTAGGTACCAATTTTCTATAACAGCCATTTCTTCTGGCGTACAATTACCAGCAATATACTTTTCTAAAAGCTTTTTCGCATTTTTCTCCATTAAAAGAAAGTTTGTTCGGGTTGATTAATGTATATACGGCTAAGGTATAGGCTTGGGGGTATCAGAATATTATTTTTTTCTGAAAAATAATTCTGACGTAGCTAATTTGGAGAAAAAGATTTAATTACGCACCTGAAAGCACCTTATTGATAGGTTTTAAAGAGGAAAGCTATATAAATAGCTACACCCAACCTCGATTTCAGAATCCGTAGTGCTTTTTTAACCTGGGTTTTAACCGTTAATTCCGAAAGACCTAATGCTAACGCAATTTCCTTATGCGTTTTATTCGCTTTGCGACTTAAAATAAATATTTCGCGCATTTTGGGTGGCAAAGCATTGATTTCTTGCTCAATCAATAATGCCATTTGCTTTTCACGCACCAAATAATCAGTGAGTACATGATCCTGATCTATATAATCCTGCAAAGAATCGACGTATTTGCTTTCTACTTTTTGATGTGCAAAAACATCCAGCACACGGTTACGTACAGCTGTATATAAATAAGCGGATAAATTACCGTCGGGTGCTACCTGTAAACGTTTAACCCATAGCGATTCGAACAATTGATGCAATACATCTTTCGCTTCTTCTTCATCGTTTAAACGTTTACTGGCGTGGATGAAAAGTAGTCCATAAAAACGGTTGTAAATTTCGGTAAAAGCCAGTTCATCACCTTGAGTTAACAGGTATGCCAATTCGCTATCAGAATATGAACGGTAAATACGCATAGAGATGATACAAAGATAATACAAATACAATCGGTTTCATTGCATCACACAGGCACTTATCTCACTTATAGCCTTTATGTTTGCAATTTTTTACACAGCATCCAGCTATTTTAGATAAATGCAGATTTGTTCCGTGTCTATCCATTTTTATCGCTGTTTAGCTATTCTACCTGCGACTAATAGCATGAAATAAATCCGATACTGTCTTAACTAGGCATAAACAATAAGAATTATTATATTTACATGGTTTGGTAATGGTCGCATATTGTACGGTATTGAAAATATGCTGATCCCGATTTCGGTTAAAAAGTGTGCGATGTAGGCGCTAATATATGTTTAAGCGAATTGGTATAAGCTTGGCACCATTGAAGAAAATTTAAACATGAAAAAAATAACAACACTTGCGGTAATTGCTATATTTATTTTCTTTAGGCAAAGCCAAGCATGTACAGTAATTTCCTGTGCACTAAAAGGCGAAGTATTTGCTGCAGCGAACGAAGATGATTACATGGGCTTTGCGAGGATGTGGTTTAACCCTAAAACTGCAGAAAGATATGGTTCGGTTTGTTTCGGACTGCCTGATCTGCAAGCACAGGCCGCCATGAATGAGTATGGCCTGTTTTATGATTTTACCGCACAAAACATAGATCCTGCTAAATATCACCCTAAAAATATCTACCAGGGAGATCTTTTTTTTGAAATTCTTGGCAAATGTAAAACGGTGAAGGAAGCTTTGGCTTATCTTGAAAAATACGATTACTCGATCAGCTCGCAGGTATTAATTGCGGATGCACTTGGAAATTCAATAGTGATCAATGCCGGAACGAAATTACCCAAATCAGGATATTATCAGATCAATACAAATTTTGATATCAGCAAAGTACAAAACGAAACCTATTCATGCCGGAGATACGACCTCTCTGAAGGGATGTTAACAGAAGCAAAAACGATAAACGTTCCTTTTTTTCGCGATATATTAAATCGTACCCGCCAAGAAGGAAAGTTATCTACTATTTATAGTAATATTTACGATCTTAAACGTGGGATGATAACCATGTATCACTTTCACGACTTTGAGCACCCCTATGTAATTGATTTAAAGAAAGAATTAGCAAAAGGTTATCGGTTAGAAAAAATAAGCGATCATTTTCCTACAAGTTTTGCTTACGAGCAGTTTTTAATGAGCGATAAGCCAATGTACCGGAAAGAGATGATATTGGACGAGATCAACCAAAAAGGATTACAGCCCACTGTAAACCGCTATTTCGAATTGGGTAAAAATACGGAAAAAAAAGACAACACAATCAACAACATTTTATTAGAAGTGGGTATTCAATTGGTTAAAGATGCCTATAACAAGCATGCCAATGGTGGAATTTGGGAATACTGGTTTGCAATGCCGGGCGGTTTTAAAATAGAAAGTTTTAATGATAAACGTTTAAATGCAGCTGCAGCATTATTCGATTATTTAGGTGCTGAAAAAGGAATAGACACCAAATTAAAGAACTTTATTTATGAGTTAAGTGCTTATGTCAGGCTTATTCAGGGTAACCGGGATAAGGCGAAAGCATATTATACAATAGCTGCAGCAAGCGGTACCGACTCCTGGCCGATATCGTTTAACAGATCAAAAAAAATGCTGTCTATTTTATAAAAACCGTTTAAACTTAGCGCCTGTTTAAATTTATCCAGCAAATGTAAATGTACTTTGCTATCACAGTGATTTGAGCAAAAGCGCTGTACCAATACTTTTAAATAGTATTCTACTACGCTGAAGCTGATAAAGATAAATTTTATTTATTTTTCAAAAAACTGATCGCACTTAAACATTGTAGTCAGATATTTTGAAATACTTAAAGGAGTAGACTGAATGAACTAAAGCTGATCTGATTAAAAATTCCTATCTAAAAAAGAGCGCTAATTTAGATAGGAAAGAGAGATAATTTAGATGCTATGCGTCTATAGGTAGATGTTAAGTATTTATCAAAATAAAATGATTCGCATCTTAAATTCATTCATTTTTTAAATCATTTACTAATATCGCATTTCATTCTCATTTCCGGTATTTGCTTACACAGATCGGCCTGTTTCCGTTACAGATCGGTACAAATACGAATTAAATTCTGACATCAATAATTACAATACTAGTAACTTTTTCTCCTCATCATCCACGCCGTAAAGTAAATATTGCAATCTTACACACAGAATGACCAACAATTTTTTCAAACTGCACACAAAGTATCATCTTTCTACCGATCAGATCAATGAACCATAAAATTTTATTGGATTATACCTGCTAATTGCCCTTACATAAACGATCAAGCTCTTTTTGTTATTCTGAATAAGCTTACAGAGAGAAAAATTAAGGTAAAACGTGATAATTATTCTATTTTCATTGCAAAAAGGTGTAAATTCGTTATATAAAAATAACATTTACAAATGATTAGGTGTATAGCCATTGACGACCAGCAAAACTCGATCTCGGGTCTTGAAAAATATATTGCGGACACTCCGAATATGGAACTGCTGGCTAGTTACACCGATCCGATGGCAGCGCTAAACGAACTGAAAGATATTGATCTGGTAGATGTGATATTTATGGACATTCAAATGCCACAGCTTTCGGGCATTGAACTGTCTAAAGCAATCCGCTCTAAAACCCGAAAACTGATATTTACTACTTCGCATGAGGAATATGCCTTTGAAGCTTTTGAAGCAGATGCAGATGCCTATTTACTCAAACCTTACGGGTATGCTAAATTTGCCTTCACACTAAACCGGGTTTTTGGACAAGAAACAGAAGATGCCGCACAAGAGGATTATTTCTTTGTGAAAAATAAATCCGAAGCACACAAAGCTGTTTTAGTACGATACGCAGACATCATTGCTTTTGAAAGTTTTCACAACTACATCAAAATTCATACTAAAGAAAAAGTAATTATTGCCTATTTAAGCCTGAAAGATATTAAAGAACAGCTGAACATAGATAAAGGATTTATTCAGCTGCACAGAGGTTATATTATCTCCATCAATCATATTTTACATGTTGAAGGTACGAGATTAACACTATCTAACCACATTAGCTTTACCGTTGGCGATCTTTATTATAATGATTTTCGTGACTTTTTTACCGATAAATTGGTTACCAGCAAACGCAAGTAACATTACAGATGGCTTAAATATAGACATCAGATACAAACAAAAAAGCCCGTCTAGGTGTAGATGGGCTTTTTGTTTAAAGCGAAAACAAATTATTTTGCGCTATTTTTTTTATCAGTTACCTCAGCTCTAATTTCCTGGGCTAAAACTTTTAAGTCTTGCATAGCTTTACGTACACGTGTACCTGCTGCAGCATTACCACCATCATAAAATTTTGTTACGTCTGCTTCAACAGAAGAGATTAGATCTTGCACTTTTTTAAATTTGTCCATAATTTTTCTTTTATAGGGATGGTAAACATCCGTTAATTAAATAATATTACTTTTCCGCTAACAATAAACGGGCCGCAAAACTATTGCTTTTTATAAATTAATCAAACGTTTATGCCAAATCATTATTGCAAATAAGATAAAAACCGATGAAAAAATAAGAGCCGATTAGCAATATAAGTTATAATTAATTAAAACTACCCATTTTTAATGTGTTGAGCGCAACGTATTTTATCAAAAAAATTTAGACACGGATTTTAATATTGCAATTATGTCTTATCTTGGTGGGAAATATGCAGTCGTTAAATCTTCTTATTAGTACTACCTGTTTATTTTTACTTTTATTCTCCATGCATCTTTTTTTCGCGAAAAGAGGGAATAAACTGCTAAACATCTTGCTTTCTGTTATATTTTTTGCACGATTTGGACAGATTCTGACTTCACTGCTCTTTAAAGCAGGCCAACCTCACGCTTTAGCCTTTTTTCATCAAACTTTTACTCCCTTTTATTTTGCGGCCCCAGCCTGCTTTTATCTATACATTACAGGTTTTCTTCAAGACCAGAAACATTTACAAAAAGTAGAATGGCTCCACTTTGTCCCTACTTTGCTGCCCATTATCCATGTGATCCCCTGGCACTTGCCCGTAAAAACCGATTGGAACTTGGTGGGCACCCAGTTAGCCCAAAACGGTTACTTCTCCTTAAAAGCAAACACCGGCCTCTTCCCGCCATATCTGCATTCCATATTTAGACCACTATTGGTAATTGGTTATTTATGCGCCACCTGGATTGTGGTACTGCGCCTCAAGAAAAAACCACAACTTCTACCCGAAAGTGAAGGCAGAACATGGATTATCTTTTTTCTTCGGGTTGCAACTTTTTTTCAGTTGCTTGGCTTGCTACCCATTACCTTCAGAAGCTTCCATATCCCGTATATCAATTCTTATTTTATCGTACTTAACTGCCTAGCCCTGCTGATTATTTTATTATATACGCTTCACAAACCCTATATTTTTTATGGTTATCTGTTGGTAGCGGTAGACTGGACTAAAAAAACTGCAAGCCAGCAAACTGATACTGATACCGTATCAGTTCCCTTAATGGCAGAAAACCCAATACAGCGCCCTATAGCAGTAAAAAAAATTAATCTTTTAGATGCACAGCTGGTTGATTATGCTTTTGCCATTAAAGAAATAATGGAAAAAGAACAGCTTTACCTTGTTCACGATTTTCAAATTATCGATCTTGCTGCGAAACTTAACCTCCCTATTCACCACTGTTCTTTCGTGATCAATAAACAGATTGGCAAAAATTTCCGCGATTGGATAAATGGTTACCGTGTTGATTATTTTTTGAAACAGTATCCTGTAAAATCTGATAAAATAACCATCGAAGCCATTGCTTCAGAAGCTGGCTTTAAGAGCCAGGCTACATTTTATAATGCATTTAAAAAAGAAACAGGTTTAATGCCAACAGCCTATTTCGCCCGGGAATTAGGCCATTAAACTGCAATACAACCATTTTTTAGTCTAACTATCGTATCGTTAGAGATAACAGATACCCCATTCGTTAGTGCAAAATAAAAAACCAGATACCTTTGGTTTCAGATCATCATGCAAATGGCGTTTAAAATGAATATGCCAAAGATCTTTTTCCAGAATTATTACAGGTCTCAATTATGCACTGCAAAACATCATTTTTACGTCCGCTTTTCGATTATCTTGAGCAATTCCACCCATTAGCTGAAGCCTTTAAGGTCGAACTCGAAAAATCCTGTAAGCTTATTCATATCAAAAAAAGTAAACATATTCTTTCTCCAATAGATACGAATGTTTATTTATATTTTTTGGTAAACGGACTTGTACGTGGTTTTGTGCGCGATGGTAAAAACGATATCAGCACCTGGTTTAGCACCGGCAACGAAATTATTGGCGCTATACGTCACCCCCATCAGCGGCCCAGCCATTCTTTCGAGTATCTTCATGCCCTGGAAGAGTGCCAGCTTATCTGCATTCCATACACCCTGATCGATTCAATGTATGACCATTATCCGGAGGCCAACTTAATCGGCAGAAAGCTGTTTGCGCTTCAGCATTATGCGGCGTCAGAAAGAGCTATCCTGGCACGCATACCAAAAGCCATGGGCAGGTACCGTAAACTTCAGGAAAGCGGACTGGATATCAACAGAATACCGCAGCGTTATCTGGCCAGCTATCTTGGCATGCGGTTAGAAACCCTGAGCAGAATCAGACACAAGTTTTTAACCCTCGATTACCGCCTGTGTTCTTAATTTTTAACAAATCTGATTAATCTGGCAGTCGGAGCTGCCAACCTATCGCTTCTAATCAACAAGCAAATTGAGTGGAAATAGGTTTTATCATGTAGTACATCAAAAAATCTGCAATGTTGCCACTAGGTGAATCAACTATTTTACACACATTCTTTCATGCTTTACTCCCTTTCGGCTTCTTTTGCTAAATTTGCAGCAATGATTTTATATAAAACCAACGAAGAAGTAGAACTGATGCAAATTAGTGCGCTTTTGGTGAGCGATACCCTTGCAGAAGTAGCTAAAATATTAAAGCCGGGCATTACCACCCTTGAGATTGATAAAATAGCAAATGAATTTATCTTGGATAATGGTGCTGTACCTTCCTTTTACAATTATAATGGTTTTCCTTTTCATATTATCACCTCGGTAAACGATGTGGTTGTACATGGTTTTCCAACAAAAGATGAATTGAAGGATGGCGATATTATATCAGTGGATGTAGGTACAATTAAAAATGGTTTTCATGGCGATCATGCCTATACTTTTATCATAGGCGAAGTATCTCCAGAAATATTAAAGCTTGTTAAAACAACTAAAGAATCGCTTTTTCTTGGAATTAAGGAAGCTGTTGTAGGCAAACGCATTGGCGATATTGGCGCAGCCATCCAAAGCCATAATGAAAAGCAGGGTTACGGAGTAGTAAGAGATCTGGTTGGTCATGGTTTGGGTAGAGAGATGCATGAAGATCCGCAAGTGCCTAATTATGGCAGGAAAGGCACTGGTTTATTGCTAAAAGAAAATCTGGTAATGGCCATTGAACCGATGATTAACATGGGTAAAAAAGACGTGTTTCTGGATGAAGACGGCTGGACCATCAGAACGGCAGACGGCAGTCATTCAGTGCATTTTGAGCATGATGTATGTGTTAAAAAAGGTGAAGCACTTATCCTTTCTAACTATGCCCCTATTGAGGCTGCAGAAAAGCAGAACAGCAATCTTAATACTTCTTATTATTAAATATAACATAAAACGCAAGGAGATCTTGTAAAAATTAGATTCCTTGCATTTTTTGCTTCTATATACTTTCTATTATTAAAAAGCTACTCTTTTTCAGTGCCCGATTTGATAACCACCGGCTTTTTCTTTCTAAAATTAGGGAAGGTCATCGGACTTCTGGCCGGGCGTTCATCCCCAAGTAATACGCCCCATTGTTTAAATGATTCGGTACGATCGAAGATAATTTTAAGTACAGCCACGATAGGCAAAGCCAGGAACATGCCCGAAATTCCAGCTATGCTGCCGCCAATAAATACCCCAAGGATAGCAAACAAAGCATTTATTTTCACTTTAGAGCCCACAATACGGGGCATTAAAATATTATTATCCAAAAACTGAACAAAAGCAATTACCCCTAAAACGGTCAGCACTGGCCATAACTCCTGCGATGACGTAAGCGTTAGCAACACCCCTATCACGTTCCCGATTAATGCGCCAACATAAGGGATCAGGTTTAATATGGCAAAGATTACCCCAATCAATAAGGCATGTTTAATACCAATTAACATCAATATCCCACCCAATAAAATGGTCATGTAAGTGATCTGAATTAACAGGCCTATCAAATAGCTTTTAATAATCGATTCGGTTTCATAAATGGCTTCTTTCACTTTCGGATGGTCGTCTGCTTTAAACCACATGAAGATGAAGCGCAATATGATGTCTTTATAGAACAGCATCAGGTAAATATAAATAGGCAACAAACCGATAAATACAAAAACACCACTTAGCGTAACAGCAGCACCACCAGCCATCGAGGTGCCCATGTTCATTAAATCATCGCTTTTGGCCTGAATAAAAGCCTTTTGCTGTTTATCGTTATAATGGGTAATGCGACTAATCCAATCGCTTAGCGAATTGATATGCTGTGTTACATTGGCCTTTATCTGTGGAAAATCTTTAACTAAGATTCCAATCTGGCTCGAAAAAAACCAGATAATCAAAGCCACAAATAGGGCTACCAATAAGATGGGTAAAATAATGGCTAGCGATTCGGGTACTTTTTTCTTTTTTAAAAAACGATAAACGGGCAACAGCATAATGCTGATGAAAAATGCCATCAATATCGGCATGATAATATCTCGTCCGATAACCATTACGGCTGCAATGGCCATCAGCCCCAATAACTCTATCGATCGTTTTACGGTCAGGGGTAAATTATTCGTCATAAAAAGCTTATTCTGATTTGAGATTTAAACACAAGGCGGGGTTGAAATGTTTTGAATAATTGCTTTGCGTATGGGGTTTAGCAGCGGGAATTGGTTTGGAGTTGAGCGCTGGGAGTTTGGAGTTACTTAAACGACTTAAATAATTACCGATTAACCAATACTTAAAAAATTTACTTCCCATACACCATATACCCATAGATTAGCCTTATTTTTGCAGCTTTAATACCACACATGAATAATCAAGATACCATTATTGCTTTATCTACTCCCTCAGGTTCTGGCGCCATTGGCGTAATCAGGTTATCTGGCCCTGAGGCTATTTCACTTACCAATGCCGTATTTGCAGGAAAAGATTTAGAAAAGCAGGCCACACACACTTTACACTTTGGCTTGATTAAAGATGGTGATCATATTATAGATGAAGTGGTAGCAAGTTTATTTGTTGCCCCAAAATCTTATACCAAAGAGAATGTGGTCGAAATTTCCTGCCATGGTTCCAACTACATTATTCAACAGATTATTAACCTGCTAATTAGCAAAGGTGCCCGGGCGGCCAAACCAGGCGAATTTACTTTGCGTGCCTTTTTAAACGGTGCTTTCGATCTCAGTCAGGCAGAAGCCGTTGCCGATTTAATCGCCTCCAACTCCAAGGCTTCGCATGATGTGGCCATGCAGCAGATGCGTGGTGGTTTTGCCAACGAACTAAAAGGTCTACGCGAACAGTTGATCCACTTTGCTTCAATGATTGAACTTGAGCTCGATTTTGCCGAAGAAGATGTAGAGTTTGCCAACCGCGAACAACTAAAAAACCTGGTTAACAAAATCAATTACGTTTTACAACGACTCATCTCCTCTTTCGAAATGGGAAATGTAATTAAAAATGGCGTACCCATTGTAATTGCGGGTAAACCAAATGTGGGTAAATCTACCTTATTAAATGCCCTGCTGAACGAAGAACGAGCCATCGTTTCGGATATCGCCGGCACTACACGCGATACTATTGAAGACGAACTGACCATTGGCGGCATTGTTTTTCGTTTTATTGATACTGCTGGAATCCGCGATACCGCTGATATTATTGAAGCTTTGGGTGTAGAACGCACCCTAGAAAAGATGAAACAGGCCAAACTGATCATTTACATGGCCGACGCCGCTCAAAGCATTGCAGAAATTGAAGAGCAGATCCGCGGTTTAGCACAATTGGGCATCCCCTATTTAATTTTGGTCAATAAAGCCGAACTCCTTACTGATACTCAACGCAAGGCTTTTGAAGCTTTAAACGTCGTTTTCGTTTCTGCTAAAGCGAAACAGGGTATCGACGAATTAAAAACTACTTTACTGGAGCAGGTGAACTTACACCATATCAACACCAGCGAAACTTTGGTTACCAACATCCGCCATGTAGAAGCATTAAAACAAACTGAACATGCGTTGCAAAGGGTTTTAACCAATGTAGATAACCCGGTAACTTCTGATTTCTTAGCCATGGACATTAAACAGGCCCTGCATTATCTAGGTGAAATTACCGGTACCGTAACTACCGACGACTTGTTGGAGAATATTTTTACGAAGTTTTGTATCGGAAAATAAAAAGGCTGAACAGAACAAACTAAATCAATACAAATATCTGAAAATCAGATTATTATAAACTTTTCGATTAAGTTCCATTTCCAGGTATTTTGTGTGACATTATTAATATTTACCTCCGTATTTGCCCACCAAGCTATATGGTTCAAGTCTAAATGCTAGTATTTGTTGAATCTAATTTGATAGCTTTGTAGCATGAAGGAATTTATAAATTTCCTGTTGCAATTCGGAAACCTAAGCCAGCCTCAAATTGACTTGATTAAGAGCAAGTCAATAGGTCTGGAACTTAAAAAAGGGGATTGTTTTTGGGAAACTGGAAAAGCTTCGAAACATGTGGGTTTTATGACATCCGGAATTCTTCGTGTTTACTATAACAACGATCTTGGAGATGAGATTACGCATTATTTTGTTGAAGAAAATCACTGGCTATCAGATTGGGACAATCCAGATCAACCTTTAATGCCTGTTGCAAACTTACAGGCAATTACAGAATGCTCTTTTGTTGCGTTCTCAAAAAAAGATTGGAACGCCTTACTACAGGCCGTAGTTGGATTAAATGACATCATTCAAAGAATAATTATAAAACATAAATCAACAAAGCTGGAAAGAAGAAGTCCTTTGATCACTGAAAACACCACAGCGCGATATTTGTCTTTCCTGGAACAATATCCAAACATGGTCAACCGTATTCCACTATCCTATGTTGCATCCTACCTGGGAATGAAACAGCAGTCTTTAAGCAGGGTGAGAAAAAGCATTCGTTGATCGCTTTTTCACAAATGTGAAAAGAATCTATTTTTTGTTGGCGCAGATTTGCAAGATTAAATTCTAAAATCAATAAAAAAATGAAAAAAGTATTCATTACAGGGGCCAACAAAGGAATTGGTTTCGCTACCGCAAAACAACTTTTGCAAAAGGGCTTTTATGTATATTTGGGTTGTCGCAATCTTGAACGGGGCTTACAGGCACTGAAACAGTTAGCATCAGAGGGCTTGACCAACACAGAAATTGTGCAAATCGATATAACAAATGATGAGTCTGTAAAAAATGTCCGGATTGAACTTGGAAAAAAAGCAGATCGAATAGATGTCTTAATTAATAACGTGGGCATTACCGGAAATATGCCACAAGATGCGCTGAATGCATCCGTTTCTGAATTTGAAAAGGTGTTTAACACCAATTTATACGGCACTTTAAGAGTGATTCAGTCGTTTACGGATTTGTTGGAACAATCGGAAGAGCCACATATTATTAACATCAGTTCGAGTATTGGCTCACTGACGCTTCATGGCGATACCAATTGGAAATATTTCGAAAATGCCAATATTTTTATGGTGTATGCCGTGTCAAAAGCTGCACTTAACATGTATTCCATTTCGCTCGCGAACCAGCTTCCAAAATTCAGGGTTAATGTGGTTGATCCAGGGTTTATCAGAACTGACCTCACAAATAATCAAGGAAAAGGGACACCTGACGAAGCTGCAAATACAATTGTGAATACAATACTGAATAAAAATATACCTACCGGAACATTTGTAAGCGAAGACCATGATCCTGAAACCCGGGAATGCCCTTGGTAATTTTTTAGATAAGGTAATATAATCTGGTATAATTATCTTAATCCCATAGGAAGCAACCATAATTAAATCAATTTATAGAGGCTTCCTTGGGATACCAAAAGGTTTAGATTGGTTCATTTACCGTACATTGAACATCCTATCGGATTTCAATAATCCAGACAAGAACCCAAAACCATTGTGCCCATCAGGTTGTACTAGCTATAAGTTATAAACATATGTCAGAACGTTCCGATAAAATCAAAGCATTCAATAAAAATCGATTGCCATCAATCATCAGGCTTAAATACAGTGCCATGCGTGAAAATGCATTCAGGTTTTACCGCGGCACCTGCCATCTTTTCTATGAAAGAATCGCTTCCCTGAAAACAATGCCTAAATCGCCGGTCGGATGGATCAGCGGGGACCTGCACCTGGAAAATTTCGGTAGTTATAAGGGTGATAACAAACTGGTGTACTTTGATCTCAACGATTTCGATGAAGCAGTAAAGGCACCAGTGCTATGGGAAGTGGTGCGTTTGGTAACCAGTATCTTAATCGCCTTCCAGACGCTGGAGATCGACGGGGAACAGGCTATGAATATGGCTGCGCTATTCCTGAAAAGTTACGGAACAACCCTAATCGGTGGAAAAGCAATGGATCTGGATCCAAGAACATCCAGAGGTATCACAGGTGATTTTTTAAGACGTGCAGAAAGGAGTTCTGCAGACGAGTTATTGCAGAAAAGAACGTTAAGAAAAGGACGAAAGCTGCTGCTTGATACCAGCGATGAGCGGCACTTCAAACTGAAAAAAGAATTGAAAAGCGAACTGATCAGCCACATGGAAAATTGGCTATCAAATAACAGTGATAGCCCATATAATTACCGCGTAAAAGATGTAGTTTACCGCCTGGCCGGAACGGGAAGCCTGGGCCAGAAACGATACCTGTTCCTGCTGAAAAGCATACGTAAAAAAGACCGGTACTTGCTGCTGGATATGAAACAGGCTTATTCATCTTCCATAATACCCTATTTGGATATTCCCCAACCCAAATGGGAAAATGAGGCGCAGCGTATTGTTTCAATACAGAAGCGCATGCAACATGTTTCTGCATCCCTGCTTTCTACTGCGACGTTCAAGGGCGAGGATTACGTGGTTCAGGAATTGCAGCCTGTAAAGGATACCCTTAAGTTTAAACTCATCAAAGAAGAATACCGTAAACTTTACCAGGTGATCGATGACATGGGCATGCTTACTGCATCCGCTCAGCTCAGAAGTTCGGGAATGGACGGGTCTGCTACAAAAGATGAGCTGAAAGCCTTTGCCATCAAAACCGGATGGCAGGAGCAAATTCTTAACATCGCCACCGAACAGGCCGCATTGGTATGTGCAGACTATGGTGCCTTCCAGCAGGATTACAGAAACGGTGCTTATGAAAACCAACAGAAAAATAAGAAGAAAACTGAACCGATATTGGATTAACCCTTTAAAGCAACACATTTTCACGGTATATTATGCCTGTAATTTTTAGGCGTTAACAAACGAACCAAAAGAGGTCAAAGGGATTGCTTTAATAGAAAATACAAAGGAATAAGCAATTTCGAGTCTACTCCAAACCAAACGACAAAAAATTTGTCTTATGATAGTGTCTGCACCAAATGCAGACAGACAATTACTACTATGGAAAACTTAACATTATCCGAAAATGCAAAAGGGTTTATGGACTACGCTGTCGACACGATTAATGCCATGGACGGTGCTCCGGAGCATAGTCCAGCCCAAAAAGATGAAGTAATCACTCGCCTTAGTAGGCTTAAAACCTTACTCAGTGAACTTGAACAGTCTTATCTTGATAATACGCCCGGTGATATGTCATCACCTGTGGATCCCGAATATATTGCAGCTGCCGGACACAGCTAAACAATAAGGCATATTTTATAACAGATTTTTTTCCTCCAGGCACAATAAAGATTAGAAAATTACGCTTATATATACGAGAGCGTTAATTTAGATTTAAACGGGCAGCTATCTTAGGATAGCTGCCCGTTTTTCATTTCTCAAGTAATTAATACCTGCGATATCAAACATCATTTTTTCAGCAGATTAACGAAGAGCCGAAAATTAAATACCATAAATAGTTTTCACCCAGCTGGCATCTTTGGTGGATGGGGATTTTGTACCACTCCAGGAATTATCGATCCAGGTAGAACCATCTAATCGGGTTGTGGTTGGAAGACTACTGTTTATCGCGCCATAACCATTGTATGATCCATAAAGCATAATAGAACTGATATCAAATGTCGTCCCCCCATAATTCATACCGGTAAGTTTATTATAACCCGATTGAGCTGATGCACTTATATTATCCCATTTTACAGCAATGTAAGCGTCACGGTCTGCACGTAGCTGCTCGTGGTGTAACCCAATGGCATGACCCAGCTCATGTACAACAATGCCTTTAGCTTCGGGATTTGAAAGATTCATCGTGGCTCCGCTAACATAGCCTACCGTACAATTATTTACACTCCCAGGTTGTATCGTGAGGTAGTAGCCGGAAGTTACAGCTTCGAAGATGATTCCGGATTTTGCAGTCCAATCGGCCATGGCAGTTAATATCGTATTAGTCTGCGAAGTGGTAAATCCCGCGGCAAATCTATAGGAAACTTTGTGGTTTGGCCACTTGTATGCGCCAGCTGGTCCGTGTCCCTCAGTTGTCACTTCTGGCAGTCTTGTGGTGATTTGCTCATCTGGGATAACCATATCGCCATTGAAGATATTTTTACCATTAATCCGCTCATAACTGATTAATGATCCCAGATAATAGCCCTGCCTCAGTTCTACAGTTTTTTTTTCCTCTGAAACATTTAGTGCATCATTACTCGTTTTTTTACATGCCTGAGCTAGCAATAGCGATCCTGTTAGGAACAGCATAAACAATTTTGTGTTTTTCATAATATTAATTTTGTAGTTTTAATACTAAATTAATGTATTTTTTAATATTATGAAATTTAAATACCTTTTTATTGACATCGTCAGGTTGTTAGCTGACTTTTGATGATTGAATCGAATACAGCTATCACATAAAAGCATGTGCAAAGCAGGTTTAAAAAACTTTTCGTAAAAGACAGGATTAGCCTTGCGCACTGTTGATGTGAGATCATAAAGTGAGATATAAGTATGGTGCCCACTATCGCTTATACAGGCTGAATTTTTAAAATATCAGCCAACGAAAAAAGCCATCAAATAACTGATGGCTTTTTACCTAAAATAATGAATAGCTTAAGCGTGAGCATCTCTCAATGCTTTAATCGCATCATGGCTGGCATTAATACCTTCTTGTTGTTTTAACAATACCGTTCTAACATTTTCCCCAAGCTCATTTTCTGCAAGAGCATCACGATATGCTTTTTTAATTGCATCTTCACCGCGTTCGCACTCTGCCAGGATACTGTGCCTGTCATCGCCACCGAAGGTTGCTTTAATATCGATCCAGGCTCTGTGCAGCGTTCCTAAAATTGTATTTCCAGTATCAGGAGTTTCAGCATTTCTGCCAACTAACCCGGCCAGTTCTATAACGTTGCTGCGACTATCAGACGATAGTTTATCAAAAATTGCTTTTAAATCAATGTTTTCTTCTTTAAGATCTGCTGCTGCTTTATCAAAACCATCTGCTCTATCGTTGTTGATCTGAATCAGATCATTTAAAATTTCAACTGTTTTTTCTGTATTTTCCATAGTTAATATAATTTTTAAATACAACAGGGAGAGCAGAAATATGTTTTAGTGAAGCAAAATAAATCCGTAATATCCATATATATTTATACTTAACCAGATTCGTATTAATATATGGCAAACGCATATCGACAAAATCCTATATGGCTATGAGAGCATTCAAATCAAAATTCAAAGCCAAAACCAACTGATTTGCTGTAGCTGTCCCTTTGATTAAACAAGTCGTAAGAAAGCAATGTTGCCTAAGTGACAGGATAACCAAAAGCTTGCATTTACACCCCTCATTAGGTGTCCAGATCAATCAGCCGAACTGGCATCAATAGCCGTACAATGGGCAGAAAAGGAATGCCAGCTATGCAACCGGACAGATATACGGTGCAGCCGGAGGGAATAGTCACCCGTAAAAAACTTAAGCTGTTGCCGGGAGAAATATTTATCATCCGGTATCAACTTAATTGAGTTTGGTAAAAACTACTAAAAGTTCTTAATGGTTAACGCCTGGGCGATTCCCATTCGGCACTTAACCAATGCCCATTTAAACGCTAAATAATATCTTTTTAAACTTTTTAGCTTTCTAATCGTCTATTTTATATGATAGAAACACAAGAAACCTTTAATTTCACTACAATGCCTTTTATTAGCGGTACTTTAGCGCTGATTTTCGGAACATTTATTTTCATGTTCGCAATATGGCGAAGAAACAAACGGAGAAAACTAACTGGAATCAGTGAGTTCACCTGTACGGACAGGATGGTAAACACCAAAAGCACCGAAAAACTGTTGCAATTTTTAGCACTGGTGCTGTTGATATCAGGTTTCATGCTCATTACCTTCGAAGCGCTAAGGATTGAAGATAACGCAGCGCACGAAGTGACTACAAGCTAAATAAAGGATAGCATTATACTCAAACTTGAGATACAGTTTATTGATACCCGATTAGAGAATAGATTAGCTTAAATGTACGGGCAGCGTCATGATTTCGCCATCGGCTTGGCTTTCTCCTCTAAAAAAGCTATATTACTATTGTTATATCAATTAACCGCTCTATTAATAGAATTTTTCACTAAAACTTTTACAATTTGGCATTAAAAAAAGCAGGATTTTACAGGGGGCCACGCTTACCCTTCAGAAAAAAAGAAGCAGAACATAAAATAAATGAGTTTATAACCGCACCAGAGGTGCGTTTGACGGGAGAAAATGTTGAAACTAATATTTATCCGCTCGCAGAAGCACTCAGGATGGCTAAAGAACTGGATTTAGATCTGGTTGAAATCTCACCAAATGCCGTCCCACCCGTTTGCCGGATCATCGACTACAGCAAATTTCTTTACGAACAGAAAAAGAAACAAAAGGAGATTAAAAGTAAGGCCAAGCAGACTATTATCAAAGATATCCGTTTCGGCCCAAATACTGACGATCACGATTTTCAATTTAAACTTAAACACGCGGTTTCGTTTTTGGAAAGTGGTGAAAAGGTACGCGCCTTTGTTCATTTTAAAGGTCGTTCTATCGTATACAAAGACCAGGGCGAAATCCTACTGTTGAGATTTGCACAAGGTTTGGAAGAAGTAGGAAAAGTAGAACTATTGCCAAAACTGGAAGGCAAGCGTATGTTTCTGACACTGGCTCCAAAAGTCGGGAAAAAATAAAGAATGGCAATCTATATCTTTAAAATTTAAGCACTAGCCCACCTCTCTTCAGTACATGTTTTAAGTCGGATGCAGTTTTATCGGCAGGCAATGGCTGGAAGCTCCGTATTACATGTTCCAAACAGCTGGGTAATAGCTTGAAGTCACGTTTGTGAGCGCATCCATCAATTGCTGGCTAGAAAAGGACGCGAAAGCACAAACCAGATACTACTTATTGACGATGCGCAATTGTTGATTTTATATTAAAATTGGTAGCAGTACATTTCGCTACCAATTTTATCGATCTTTTAATTCTACGCTCCTAAAATTCACTCAAGCTTAGCTTTGAATGTTCCTTTAGGATGGCTCATGAAGCTGTCCCCCAAAGTTTTTTCAGATATTCCATCAAGAATGGATGGTTAAAAAGCCAGGTGCACATTTTGGAATGAAATCTGTGCATACTTTAGCGTCTCCCAAAAGACCATGCAAACATTGGGAATTACTCAAATCTTTTTGAAAAGTTGATATTCATCAAAATGCTTTCACTGCTGTTTTGATAATAATTTGCCTAATAGCATGGATTTATCACATGATAGCAGCGTAGTAACCAAAATTTCCTTAATTTGTATCCACAATATTAACGTAATGACGCTACTATATGGATAGATACCCTGTTCCTGCTAACGAAGACGGACGAATTAATAAGCTCAATTTTTTTAACCTTTTAAAGTTGAAGAAAGATCCGCAATTTGATATTTTTGCAGAAACAGCTGCTCTTATTGCTGATTGTCCGGCTGCACTTATCGCGATGATGGAAAGTGAATCACAGGTGATCCAAAGTTGCATTGGTCTTAATTTTGATTCCGTAGATAGAAAAAGCACGTTATGTCAATATGCAATTGCAAGTGGTGATGTTGTAACAATCAATGATACATTAGCAGACGAAAGATCATCCGAGAATCCACTAATATTGGCAGGAGGAATTCGCTTTTATACAGGAATCCCGCTGATAGATGATGAAGGATTTGCATTAGGCACCCTATGCGTTATCGACTATCAGCCTAAAACATTGACAGAAGAGAAAGTGACTGCGCTGCAAAAAATTGGAAGTGCTGTCACCAAGCTACTGACAGGAAAAAGAAAAGAGATTGATGCTAAATACTTTCAGCAGATCTTCAATATCTCCAATAATCTGATTTGTGTTCTGGATAATAACTTTATACTCAAAGATGTTAATCCTACTTTCGAAAGGGTTTTCCGGTTTAATAAAACTGAAACTCCCGAACAGAATTTTTTAAACGTTTTAGGTGAACATAATAATGAATTGCAAATACTCATCAAAAAGCTGCCCGATGTTCAGGAGGAAGTTACATTTTCTACTTCCACAAAAATCAGTGATGGTTCAGCTATTATAGTAGAGTGGTCTTTAAATCAGAACCAAAACAATTCTGAGATTTTCTGCTTCGGCATCAATATTACCCAACAAATCGAAGAAAAACAACAACTCGAAAGTTCAGAACGGCGCTTTAGAAGCTTTTTTGAAAATGCGATTGGCTTGATGAGCATGCATGATATGCAGGGAAATATAATTTCAGTTAATGAAAAAGGAAGAAAAACACTTCAATATTCGGCAGAGGAAGTCCAAAAATTAAATTTAAAAGACCTCGTCCCCGAACAGAACTGGCCTTTACTTGCACAGTATCTTGAAAGGGTCAATGACAATAAAGAAGATCTCGGAACTATGATCCTAAAATCGAAGGAAGGAGAAAAAATGATATGGATGTATCATAATTTGGTAGAAACTGACACCCAGGGAATGCCTTATGTTGTAAGTACAGCTTTAAATGTTACAGAAAGAATGTCTCTTGAAAAAGATTTGCTGTACACTAAGAAAATATTAGAACAGACAAGTGCGGTAGCACAGGTGGGAGGTTGGGAAGTCAATCTAAAAACCAATACTATTTTTTGGTCGCAATCTACCAAAGAAATACATAAAATAGACAAACCATTCCAGCCTGATTTTGAAAATGCATTGGGATTTTACAGTACAGAAAGCGGAGAAAAAGTAAAATCATTATTTGAGCGAGCGGTGCAAGAAGGAATACCATTTGATGAAGAATTGCAGCTTATACCTAATGATGGAGTGATGATATGGATAAGATTGAAGGGAATACCTGAATTTGAAAATGGGGTTTGTACAAAAGTGTTTGGGATTATTCAGGATATTGACACCTTTAAAAAAGTTTATATCGAACTGGCTACGCAAGAAGCTATGTTACAGTCATTTGTAGCATATGCTCCTATTGCAATAGCAATGTTCGATAAAGATCTCAACTATCTTTCGGTAAGCAGCAGCTGGAAAAATGAGTTCCAGATGTATGATACAGATCTTATAGGAAAAAATATGTTTACTGTTTCACCCAATGTACCGGATGAAAGGAAGAAAATATACAGAGATGCGCTCGAAGGAAAAGCGTACATAAATAGAGATATGGCTTTAGAAGTTCCTCATAAAGAGGGAATACAGCATTATAATATTGCGGTTAGCCCCTGGTATTTATCGGATGAGGTGTTGGGAGGAGTTATTATTTCTGCACAAAACATTACGGATTCAGTAAAAACCAATGAGGAATTGAAAAATGCAAAAGAAATAGCGGATACGGCAAGCAAGGCAAAATCAGAGTTTCTAGCCAATATGAGCCATGAGATACGAACGCCGCTGAACGGCGTCATCGGGTTTTCTGATCTTTTGCTTCAAACTCCGTTAAATGCAATACAAACACAGTATCTCAATTACATTAATGAGTGTGGTGAAAACCTGTTGAACATTATTAATGACATTCTTGATTTTTCTAAAATTGAATCTGGAAAAATGGACCTTTTGATAGAGAGGGCCAATGTTTACGACATGGTGAGTCAGGTCATCAATGCAGTTCTTTATCAGTCTCAGAAAAAAAATATCGAACTTCTTTTGAATATTGAACCGGGATTACCTGATGTAATCTGGCTCGATGAAACAAGATTGAAGCAGATTCTGATCAATCTGCTTGGGAATGCCGTAAAATTTACAGCACAGGGCGAGATAGAACTTAAAGTGGAAAAGCTGAATATAGACGATAAAAATATATCATTGCGATTCTCGGTAAGAGATACAGGAATTGGTATTCCTGTAGAAAAACAGCAGGATATCTTTGATGCTTTCACCCAGGAAAACAGTTCTATCAGTAAACAATATGGAGGAACCGGTCTCGGGCTTACCATTTCAAATAATATTTTGAAATATATGGGAAGTAATCTTACTTTGGTAAGTGAGCCCGGGAAAGGATCTGTTTTCTTTTTTGATATTGAGATTCCTTTTGAAATTTCTGATCAAAGCGAAAA